>CBEUVQ010000015.1:0-49735 GCA_965546615.1 uncultured Peptococcaceae bacterium | reverse complement strand
TTGCCAAAAATACGCAAAAACACAGGCAGATAACGCCAAAAACCTGCCAAAAAGCGCCTTTTACCCCCAAAAACCCGCTTGCAGCTCCCAAAAAAACGCCGTAAAATGGGTTTGTAGCCTACCTATGAGGAATTGAAACCGAGAAGGGCTGCACCTTCACGCCCGAAAAAATTCGTTTGTAGCCTACCTATGAGGAATTGAAACAATGTTGTTTAAAATTAGTTCATACAATGGAAGAAGCAGTTTGTAGCCTACCTATAAAAGCTTGAAAAATACTGCAGCCCCGGCGCTGTTTTGCTGCCGGGGTGCAGTTTTTTGTAAGGGGCAGGTTTTTGTGCCTGCCCTATTTAACTTTGCAGTGCCGTGTTTCGTTAAACAGAAAGGGCTGCATCAAAGGGAAAGGGTGTGACCAAAAAGGTAAGAGCTGCGTTAAGCGGAACGACGGGGACGTCGTTCCCTACCTGTGCTGCATGTACATGCGCGTTTTTTATTGAAGCGGGTTTTCATAAACCGTTCAGTTTGTTTTGGCGGAACGGTCAAGACCGTTCCCTACGGTTTGGTGGTAGGTGTATGGTTTTTGTGGGTTCAATGCCTGCCCGTTCACACAAAGGCAGCGTTTTGTTTAACGGAACGACGGGGGCGCCGTTCCCTACGCAATGGTGGAAGGTGCTGCGTTAAACGGAACGACGGGGGCATCGTTCCCTACGCAATGGTGGAAGGTGCTGCGTTAAACGGAAGGGTTGTACAGTAATGCCTTGGCGGGCTCCAGAAGCACCCGGTATTTTGTCAGGGCGGCAGCGGCAGCAGGTTGATTGCGAGCGATTTGCCGCCGGTTTATAAGGATAAAAATTTCCGTCGACCCCCAATAGCGCAAAAACCCCCGGGGATCGACGGAAAAATTCACCCCTTTTGCTGCCTAAATTTGCCAAAAATACGCAAAAACACAGGCAGATAACGCCAAAAACCTGCCAAAAAGCAGCTTTTACCCCCAAAAACCCGCTTGCAGCCGCCAAAAAAACGCCGTAAAATGGGTTTGTAGCCTACCTATGAGGGATTGAAACAGTTTCTTAGGGCTTTACATTAATAAGTTCTAAGCTGGTTTGTAGCCTACCTATGAGGGATTGAAACAGAAGTGCCATTTCTGAGTTGGTGGTTGCGTAATTATACAAGTTTGTAGCCTACCTATGAGGGATTGAAAAGCTTAGCATAATGGAGGTAACTGCCGCTTAAATTACTATGGCGGCGGTTTTTTGTAGGGAGCAGTCTTGACTGCTCCGTTTTACTAACCGTTACTGTTTAGAGCAGCAGAAGAGTGGAATAATGAGGCTGCGTTTGGCGGAACGGCCAAGGCCGTTCCCTACGATTTGGTGATATGTGTATGGTTTTTGTGGGTTCAATGCCTACCAGTTTATACACATGCAGTGTTTCGTTAAACGGAACGGCGAGGGCGCCGTTCCCTACAGCGGCGATGTTTTTAAGCGGTGGGCAGCATTTTTAATGTAGGGAACAGTGTTGACTGTTCCGTTTTGCTGAGCGCTGCTGTTTGCGGTGGCTTACCGGTTAGTACCGATTTGCCGCCGGTTTGTAAGGATAAAAATTTCCGTCGACCCCCAATAGCGCAAAAACCCCCGGGGATCGACGGAAAAATTCACCCCTTTTGCTGCCTAAATTTGCCAAAAATACGCAAAAACACAGGCAGATAACGCCAAAAACCTGCCAAAAAGCAGCTTTTACCCCCAAAAACCCGCTTGCAGCCGCCAAAAAAACGCCGTAAAATGGGTTTGTAGCCTACCTATGAGGGATTGAAACAGTTTCTTAGGGCTTTACATTAATAAGTTCTAAGCTGGTTTGTAGCCTACCTATGAGGGATTGAAACCAAAAAAAATTTTTTGCCTGTGGCAGACCCTTGACCGTTTGTAGCCTACCTATGAGGGATTGAAACCCAACTTGAACAGTCATTTGAACATCACTTGATGAGGGTTTGTAGCCTACCTATGAGGGATTGAAACCATTTTCCGAAGCAAATCAATCAAAACCTTTTCATCGTTTGTAGCCTACCTATGAGGGATTGAAACGGGCTTTTCGTTGACCGGTTCTATCCACATACGCACTAGTTTGTAGCCTACCTATGAGGGATTGAAACTTCAAGATGTTTCAGATGTAAAAACCATTCATACAGTTTGTAGCCTACCTGTGAGGGATTGAAACTTTTGCAAAGCAACAGAACAAGGTAGATGTTTTTTTCGTTTGTAGCCTACCTATGAGGGATTGGAACACATCATCTTCTAGTGTAAAATCATCAGGAATACAACGGTTTGCAGCCTACTTATAAAAGATTGAAAAATACTGTAACCCCGGCGCTGTTTTGCTGCCGGGGTGCAGTTTTTTGTAAGGGGCAGGTTTTTGTGCCTGCCCTATTTAACTTTGCAGTGCCGTGTTTCGTTAAACAGAAAGGGCTGCATCAAAGGGAAAGGGTGTGACCAAAAAGGTAAGAGCTGCGTTTAACGGAACGGCGAGGGCGCCGTTCCCTACCTGTGCTGCATGTAGATGCGCATTTTTTATTGAAGCGGGTTTTTGTAACCCGTTCAGTTTGTTTTGGCGGAACGGCCAAGGCCGTTCCCTACGGTTTGGTGATATGTGTATGGTTTTTGTGGGTTCAATGCCGGCCCGTTCATACAAAGGCAGCGTTTCGTTGGCGGAAGGCGAGGGCGCCTTTGCACCGGCACAGCGGGTGAATTTATGCAGCGCCGGCATCGCTCGGTATATATGGAACGGCGGAGGCGTTTGCGGTATAATAAGCTGGTAAATCTAAAACAGACGAGGGAGATTCACTATGGCACAAGCTAACAACAACTGGGATGTATGGTGGCGGCTGCTGCGGCCGCACACGTTAACGGCGGCGTTTGTACCCGTTGCGGTCGGCACCGCACTGGCAGCGCACAGCACCGCAATTAATTGGCCGCTGTTTTTGGCGATGCTGCTGGCATCGCTGCTCATTCAGTCCGCCACCAATATGTTTAACGAATACTACGATTATGTGCGCGGCTTGGATACCGCAGAATCGGTGGGCATCGGCGGCACTATTGTGCGCGACGGGGTGAGCCCCAAAACGGTGCTTTTTATTGCGCTGTCTTTTTACGCCGCAGCGCTTATTTTAGGCGTTTACATCTGTGCTCACAGCAGCTGGTGGCTGGCGGCGGTGGGCTTAATCTGCATGGCGGCAGGCTACCTTTACACCGGCGGCCCCTGCCCCATTGCCGCCACCCCTTACGGCGAGCTGGTATCCGGGTTTTTTATGGGGCTGTTGATTATCGTCATCTCCTTTTTTATTCAAACCGGCACCGTTACGTTAAACAGCGTGCTGATTTCCGTGCCGGTTTGGGTGCTGATCGGCGCAATTTTAATGGCCAACAACATTCGCGACCACGACGGCGATAAAGCCAACGGCCGGCGCACGCTGGCCATTCTGCTGGGCCGCCCCAAAGCGGTTAACTTTTTGGCGGGCATGTTTATTTTTGCCTACAGCTGGCTGGTCTGCATGGTGGTGCTGAAAGTGTTTGCGCCGCCGCTGCTGCTGGCGCTTCTCAGCATGCCCAAAGCCTACCAAGCGTACCGCGGCTTTTTAGGCAAAACCGAAGCTGTGCAGATGATGCCGGCGATGAAAGCCACCGCGCAGACCAACACGCTGTTCGGCCTGCTGATGGCTGTCGGCTTGGTGTTAACCGCCCTGTAATTTTGTGCTTGACGGCATTTAGTGTTATGATAGTTGCAAGGGGGTTAACAGAAAATGGAAACGGTGAATAAAGTAATGAACACGGATGTTTACTCGATTTCCGCCGACAGCAAGATACGCGATCTGCTGCAGCTGTTTGTTGAAAAGCAGATAAGCGGTGTGCCGGTGGTGGCGGAGGATAACAAACTGGTGGGCATTGTCACCGATGCCGATGTGCTGGGGCAGATTCACGAACCGCCCACGTTTTTGGATTTAATGACCTACATTGTGGCAGTAAACAGCGAATCCGTCCTGCTGGCGGATATTAAGCAGATGCTGGATTGGCCGGTGGCCAAAGTGATGACCAAAAACGTGGTTACCGTAACGGAAGACACTAAGCTCACCTATGCTGCCCAGGTGCTCAGCAAACGCAAATTTAAAAAACTGCCGGTGGTGCGCGGCGACAAGCTGGTTGGTGTAGTGGGCCGCCGGGATATAGTGCGCTTTTTGGTGCAGCGGTTTATAATGGATTGAATTTTTACCCGCCGGCCGGAGAGAGTACGCAGTCAGCAGTACTACCTTCTGATTACAACCGCCGTCAGCGTGCGGTGGCCGAAAACCTCCGCATCGGCGTTTTCCGCCGCAACTGCCAGCGTATAAGCGGCAGAACCGGCAGTGCGCTGCATATCCACCGTCTGCACCGATACATTCTTCGCAGTGCTGCCGACATCGGTAACCTGATGATAAATCATGATGTTGTTTTTTAATATTTTTACCGACAGCAGCGCGGCACCGCTGCTGTTATCGGCAGCTTGAAAAAAACCGCTGAGCCAAATTTCATCTCCCGGCTTGAGCGCATACAGCGTTACTTCCGCCAGCCGGGTGCACTTTTTAGAATCGGCTGTAATTTTCAATCTTTCCACATCGCTGTCCCAAGCAAAATCAGCAAAGATACCGTTTTTTTCAAATGCCGTCCAAAACATTTTTCTGTCTGACACGGGTACTCCCTCCTTTGGTTCAATCTAACAACAGCTACTGCTATAGTATATTGGCATTATTGGTAAAAAGTTCCTTAAATATTATGAGAGAAAACACTGCCAAAGCTGCAAACCGCCGACTGCAAAAATCTCATAGAACAGCGCTGAAAAAAGTGCTAAAATATTAAAAAAGTACAAGGGTGTTGTAATATGAGAAAGGCAAGTGTCTTTGCTTTAAAACCCGGCATGAAGGTCGGGCGCCCCGTCTACAACAGCCGCGGCGAGGTGCTGCTGGCTGCCGGTGCGGTTCTGAACGAAGCATACATCAACAGATTAATTGCTTTAGGGATTTCTTATATTTACATCACCGGGGGGCCGCTTGACTGTGCAGTGGTAAAAGACATTATTTCGGAAGAAACAAGAAATGCCGCGGTACAGCAGTTGAAATCGGTGCTTTTGGAAAGCAGGGAGTCCGGCCGGCTGGTAATCGAACCGGAAGATATGTACAGCACTGCCAGAAGCTTTATCAACGAGCTGTTGGGCAGGAAAAACTTAATGGTTAATTTGGTGGATCTGCGCACGATGGATAACTACACCTTCGCTCATTCCGTCAATGTGTGCGTACTCAGCCTGCTCACCGGAATAACGATGGGCTTGACTGAAGATGAGCTGGTACTGCTGGGTGCCGGTGCGCTGCTGCACGACTTGGGGAAAATAAAAATAGCGCCGGAAATTCTGAACAAACCCGGCCCGCTGACCGAAGATGAGTATAACATTATGAAAAATCATCCGCGGTACGGATATGAAATCATCCGGCAGGCGCAGCGCTTTGACGGCACCGCAGCACTGATTGCGCTGGAACACCACGAAAATTATGACGGTTCGGGCTACCCCGAAGGCAAACGCGGAGATGCCATTCACAAGCTGTCGCAGATTACCGCCATTGCCGACCGCTTTGACGCACTCACCGCCGACAGAATTTACCGCCGCGCTTACCCCCCGCACGAGGCTTACGAAATGTGCGCCGCCGCCGGCAATTACCTGGTGCGCGCCGACATTGCCAAAGCGTTTTTGTACAACATTGCCGCCTACCCCGCCGGTTCACCGGTAAAGCTGAACAACGGCTGGATAGGTGCGGTGCTGGATACACCTAAAGGGTATTCGCGGTTTCCACGGGTAAGGCTGCTTTTCGATGAAAAAGGGCGGCGGCTGGCCGTCCCGCAGGAAGTATCGCTGCTGGACGAAGAAAAATTATTTGTAATGAAAGTTTTAAACCCGGAAGAAGTAAACAGTCTTTTACATAAACATTAACGGCAGACACGTCGGTCTGCCGTTATTTGCGTTTACCGCAGATGAATTTTTACAACAACGTTCATACCCGGCAGCAGCCGCTTGTCTGAGGCATCATCGATGGATATTTTTATCGGAATGCGCTGCACCACTTTGGTAAAATTGCCGCTGCTGTTGGAAGTCGGCAGCAGTGAAAAGGTAGACGCGGTGGCCTCACCCAATGACAGCACCCGGCCGTGAAATTTACTTCCGGGAACGGCATCAACGCTAAAATCAACCGCCTGTCCCACTTTGATTTTCGCCAAATCCGTTTCTTCGATGTTGGCGGTAACATACAGTGCATCAAGATCGGCCATCATCGCCACCGCTTGACCGGGTGATGCAATCTCGCCGACATGCCCCGTCTTTTTAATAATCATGCCGTCAATCGGCGCACGCAGGTTGATTAAATCATAATTCCCCCCCGGCGGCAGCGCCACATCCGACAGTCTGCCCAAAATATCACCTGCTGCAAACTCATCGCCTTCTTCAAAAGCCAGCTCGGCAATCTGCCCCGCTACCTGCGGCGACACTTTGACGATGTCCGCATCAATGTGCGCATCCTCCGTTTTTACATAATTGGCATTTTCATACCAGTAGTACCCACCGGTGGCAGCAAGAGATATCACCATCAGCAGCAGTACGGCATAAATCATCTTTTTGTTCTTCAATGCTATCTCTCCTTACCGATTAATCAGCTGATAAATCAATCTGGACACATAAACAAGCGGGATGATACAATTTTAGCATATAAAATATTGAAACACTAATACTTTTTTCCAATACGATCGGAGGAATACAGCTTGCAGAATTTCTGGACACCGCTGTTTGTGCTGGTTACCGGTGCGTTTGCGGCAATACTGAACAACAGCTCTATTAACGTCGCGGTACCTAAATTAATGACTATTTACGGCGTTTCCACCGATAAAATTCAATGGGTGGTCACCGCTTATATGCTTACATCCGGCGTGGTTATTCCGGTAACAGGATATTTGGGCGACCGCTTCGGCAACAAAAGGTTATTTATTTTGGCGCTGAGCTTGTTTACCGTCGGTTCGGTGCTGTGCGCCCTTTCCTGGAGTGCCGAGGCGATGATTGCCTTCCGCATTGTGCAGGCAGTGGGCGGCGGCGTTATGATGCCGGTAAGTATGGCCATCATCTACCGCATTGTGCCGCGGCACAAAATCGGCACCGCACTGGGCGTTTGGGGCATGGCAGCCGTTGCCGCCCCCGCAATCGGGCCTACCTTGGGCGGTTACATCATCGATCACTTCAACTGGCACCTTTTATTTCTCACCAACGTGCCGATCGGGGTGATGGGGATACTGCTTTCCGCTCTCATTTTAGAAGAAACGCCGATCAACAAAAACTTAAAATTCGACCTGCCGGGCTTTGTGCTTTCCACCGTCGGCTGCTTTGCGCTGCTGCTGGCGCTGAGCGAAGGAACATCTGAAGGCTGGACGTCGTTTAAAATTGTTGCGCTGTTTATTATTTCGCTCTTTACGCTGACCGCCTTTGTCATTGCGGAACTTACCGGCAGCAGCCCGATGCTGGATCTGCGGATGTTAAAAAACCGCACCTTCAGCGTCAGCGTCATTACCTCCGGCTTAATTACCATCGGTTTATTCGGCGGGGTATTTTTAATGCCGATTTTCACCCAAAATTTAATGGGCCTCACCCCTTATGAAACGGGGCTTTTATTAATGCCGGCAGCGGTGGCAAGCGCGCTGATGATGCCGGTCAGCGGCTTTTTATTTGACAAAATAGGGGCAAAACCGCTGGGTTTAATCGGTATCACGGTAACGGCGGTATGCACCTGGCAGCTGCATACGATCACCGACCAAACAAGCGCAGGCTTCATCATGTGGCTGATGGTTGTCCGTGCGCTGGGCATGGGGCTGTCGGCAATGCCGATTACCACCGCCGGCATGAACGTGGTGCCTAAGCATCTGGTGGGGCAGGCTTCATCGCTGAACAACGTCTTCCGGCAGATTTTTGCTTCCTTCGGCATTGCGGTGCTGACCGCAATTATGCAGAACCGCCAAACGTTTCACTACGCCCGGCTGGCAGAAGGGGTATCAATAACCAACCAAACAGCCCTCACCGTGATGCAGCAGTTAAAAAGTCTTTTTACGCTGCAGGGCGGCAGTGCGGAAGTTTCATCCGGCGGGGCGGTAAGTGTGCTGACAATGCTGGTGCAGAAAGAAGCGCTGGTGCTGGCGTTAAACGATACTTTTTTAATTTCCGCAGTATTTATTTTTGCGGCAGTGCCGATGGTCTTTCTGCTGGGCAAACACAAAAAACATTCCGCCGCGTAAAGCGAAATGTTTTTCTTTTTACCGACAGTGCTGCAGGTTTAGTGCCGAGGACTGTTTGAGCGCCGGCGAGTTCACTTTCACCTGATTAAAAAATTAAGGATGAAAGTATAAGCCGCCCAGCACCCGAAGGCGGCGGAGCTCGTTCAATTATATGTGCCGCACCGGTTTGCGGAGCGCAGATGCCTTGGCGGCGGTGAAAAACGTTACCTGCAGTTTGTTAGGCTGCGTTAAACGGAACGGCCAAGGCCGTTCCCTACGGTTTGGTGATATGTGTATGGTTTTTTGGGTTTAATGTCTGTCCGTTAACACAAATGCAGTGTTTCATTAAACGGAACGACGAGGGCGTCGTTCCCTACAACGGTTTGTCACACCTGCGTTTTTGTAGAGCACCGCATTTGGTTAAATGCACACCCAGCCAAGGCATTGCCGGAGCAAACGATTGGCCGGCACATTCAAAGAGCGACGCCGCCGCAGGTTTAGTGCCGAGGACTGTTTGAGCGTCAGCGAGTTCCGCAGGCACCCGAAGGCGGCGGAGCTCGTTCAATTATCTGTGCCGGCCGGTTTGCGGAGCGCAGATGCCTTGGCGGGCTACAGACGCACCCGGTATTTTGTTCGGGACAGCAGCGATAGCAGGTTGATTGCGAGCGATTTGCCGCCGGTTCGTAGGAACAAAAAATTCCGTCGACCCCCAATAGCGCAAAAACCCCCGGGGATCGACGGAAAAATTCACCCCTTTTGCTGCCTAAATTTGCCAAAAATACGCAAAAACACAGGCAGATAACGCCAAAAACCTGCCAAAAAGCAGCTTTTACCCCCAAAAACCACCTTGAAAAGGCGCAAAAAACGCAATAAAATGGGTTTGTAGCCTACCTATGAGGGATTGAAATGCGCAGCCGTTCATATTTTCGAGCGGGTAGGGAGGAGTTTGTAGCCTACCTATGAGGGATTGAAATTTGTAAATCTTCATCTATGCGAAACATTCGCATAGTGTTTGTAGCCTACCTATGAGGGATTGAAATTTTCACCTCAACAAACGGGATATATAACTTTTCCCAGGTTTGTAGCCTACCTATGAGGGATTGAAATACCTAATTAACCGTTGTTTGGAATATTAAAGTAATCTAAAAATTAAGAATATATGTTTATACTGTTTGTAATGTTGAACAAAACCCTCCGGTTATCTTTTTGGAGGGTTTTTCATTACTGTTTTTATGCTTTCAATGAAAGTGTCGATTACATGCGGGGGTATTTTTTGTTCAAACGCTTTTTGGGCAAGCATCAAATATGGCAGGAATTCTACTTGCAGCAAGGCTTTTTTTAGGCTATCCGGCAGCACACGCTCAAGTTCTTTAATGGCAAACGGCGTTGCTGCCTTTGTTTCGGTGAAGTATATAGGGCTGGTTTGTAATGCTTTGGCTAACTTTTCTGTAATTTCTAACGAAGGGCTTTTTACTCTGCCCTTTTCAATGTCGCAAATCATACCGCGGCTAACACCGCTTTTTTCCGCTAATTCTTTCTGTGTATAGCCACGTAATTGTCGTAATTTGAACAATTTTTCGCTATATGTTTGTTCTTTCATCATATATTGCATCACCAATTCATATGCAGCGTTTCATTAAACGGAACGGCGAGGGCGCCGTTCCCTACAACGGTTTGTCACACCCGCGTTTTTGTAGGGGCGGGTTTCCATGCCCGCCCGGTTTGATAAGCGGATCTGTCACGCACATGTTTTATGTATAAATCCGCCGGGTTTTTATACGGCTTACTGCCGGGCGGTGTCAGCCGGCAGGTAAATCAAAAACGTGCTGCCCTCACCGGGGGTGCTTTCCACTTTCATTGAGCCGCCGTGCCGCTCAACAATTGACTGACAAATACTTAAGCCCAACCCGGTGCCGTAACTTTTGGTGGTGTAAAAGGCGGTGCCTATTTTTTCCAGATCATCCGGAGCAATGCCGCAGCCGTTATCCGCCACTTTAAGACATATTTTTTTCTCCTCTTGATAATACTTTGTTTCCAGCGTAATCTGCCCGCCGTCCGGCATCGCTTCAACGGCATTCTGCACCAAGTTTAACAGCAGCTGCTTAATCTGCCCGACATCAATCAGCGCTTCGGGAACGGCAGGGTCGGTAATAATCTTTACATCTATCCCCTGCACATACACATAAGCCTGCGATTTAATCAGCGGCACCATGTCTTTTAAAACCTCATTAAGACTGCAGCGCACAAACTTCGGCTTAACAGGCTTGCCCAGCTGCAAAAAGTTTTCAATCACCGCCTGCATCCGTTCAATTTCGCTGTTCATTACCTCCATATAGCGCTTAACGCAGTCGTCACCCCGGGCGGCAATCATTTGGCCAAAGCCTTTAATGGCAGTCAGCGGGTTTTTCAGTTCATGGGCAATGCCGGCGGCCATCTGCCCGATAACGGCCAGCTCTTCTTTTTGGCGGGCGGCATCTTTCAGCCGCCTAAGATCGGTGATATCGTCAAAAATAATTACCGCCCCCGCTGTGCCGCCGCAGTGATTTTTGATTACTTCGGTGTGCACGTCAAATACTTTGCCGCAGCCGTACTCCATGCCGTAAACCTGCAATTTCTTTCCGTGCCGCAGCGTTCTTACCAGCAGGCTGTATTTTTTAAATCCGGGAAAAACATCATAATAGTACCTGCCCACAACTTCCTGCCCAACATTAAAAAGCTTCATTGCTTTTTGGTTAATCATGGTGATATAAAGGCTTTCATCCACCGCTATTACCCCGCTGGATAAGCTGTGCAGCACACATTCCGCGTTGAGCTGCAGCGCTTTGTACTCATCAGACAGTTTCTGGGCCGCCTGCTCTTTTTCCAGCTGTTCACGCTGCCGGGCAAGCACCTTCTCCGCCACTTCCGGCAGCATGCTGTATTTCAGCGGCTTGCGAACATAATCGTCCGCCCCCAGCCGCAGTGCACGGGCAGCGGTTTCTTCGCTGCCGTAAGCGGTAACCACCACAACCGCAATCTGCGGGCAGCGCGCTTTAATTTTAGCCAGCAAATCCAGCCCGTTTTCTTCCGCCAGCACCACATCCAAAAACACCAATTGCGGCCGCTCATCGCGCACCAACCGCCAGGCGGTTTCAATATCTGCCGCATAATAAACGTCAAATCCTGCGCGCTGCAGGTACAACCCCGCCGCTTCCAAGTGCATCGGCAGGTCATCGACAATCAGTATTTTTTCCTGATAACTATTACCAGCTAACCCCTCCATCTTTATCCCTCCACTAAGCAGATAACTGAGCTGGTATTTCTACATTTTTACAATTTATTCCTGCATTTTTTACTATTTTTACAGCTAATTTTGCAATTTTTTGCAAAAAATATTGCACCGGCCGTTCACGGTGCAGACAGCGGAGGTCGACATTATTTTTGCCTGCGGCACGGCAGGATTTTTGAGCTTGTTATCTAAGTAACAAATAAAAAGAAAGGGTGAGCGACGGTGCTGACAAAAAAAGGCTTGGTTATCGGAGGAATTGCGGTTCTTTTATGCGCAGCGTTTTTTTTCTTTAATCAGGATTCGCTGATTAAAGAAGCAAAAAAGGGCAATCTGGAAGGTGTAAAAAAATTGGCTGCTTCCGGTACTGATGTAAACACCGCCGATAAAAACGGTTGGACGGCGTTAATGTGGGCGGTGCGCAGCAATCATCCCGATGTGGTGCGCTACCTAATCAGCGCAGGTGCCGATGTAAACGCCAAAAACGCTGAAAGCAACACCGCGTTAATGTGGGCCGCCTATCAGGGATACAGCGATATCCTTAAAATGCTGATTGGCAGCGGCGCGGCGGTAAATGAAAGCGGTCAGGACGGCTGGACGGCGCTGATGTTTGCCTGCGCCAAAGGAAATACCGCCTGTGTTGAAATACTGCTGGCAGAACATTCTGAAATCAACCGCCAAAACAAGGAAGGTTTTACACCGCTGATGTTTGCCGCACTGGGCGGACACAAAGATGTGGTTGAACTGCTTTTGAAAAATAATGCCGATGTCAGCGTTAAAAACGCCGAAGGAGCTACCGCACTGGATTTGGCGGAAGCACAGGATAACCTTGATGTGGTCGAACTGCTGAGAAAAAGCGGGGCATCAAAATAGCACCAAAATAAAAATGACAATCAGCAGTGCCAGCGAAAGCACCACGTAATCTTCAATGCGTTCGGTGGCAAACAGCGACATGATATGGTGTTGATGATAATCAGCGCCGTTTTTGTTTTCTTTGTTTTCCACTGCAGCATCCCTCTTTTTTTAAGGCTCCGCACCGATAAAAAACATCACCACAATTAGCGCCAGCCCCGCTTTTAACGCGGCAGCGGCGGTGCCCACCATAAGCGGTTTGCCGCCCGCTTTGCGCAGCTCACTCACTGAAATCTGCATCCCCAGGCCGGCCAAGCCGATGGCAAAAAACCAGTTGTACAGTTTGCGTATCAGCGTCAGCTCGGGCGACGGCGGAGATGTCTGCCCGAACAGCCCGAAAGATGTCATCAGCACCATCACTAAAAAGCCGATGACAAAAACGGGAAAACGGCTCCACAGGCTGGTGTTGATGTTGATATCATCGCTGCGGTCGGGTGCCGCACCGCTGGCAAACACCGCCAGCGCCAGCACCACAAACGGCAGAAAAATCACTCGAATGATGTTGTAGATTTCGCCGGTTTTTAAACTGACGGAAGCGTGATTGGTTGTTTCGGGGTCAAAAGCAAGACAGGCGGCCAGCACCTGGCCGGAATTGACAATGCCGCTTCCCGCCCAAACGCCGAACTGATGGGGACTTAAGCCAACCATTGTGCCCACCAGCGGAAAGATAATTAAACAGGCCACACCAAAAGAAAGTATCGTGGCGATAGAATAAACCACATCGGTGGTTTTCGCCCGCACCGCCGGTGCGGCAGCCACAATGGCGGAAACGCCGCAGATCGATGTACCCGCCGCCAGCACTGCGGCGGAAGGGGCGTCCATTCCCACTTTGCGCGCCAGCCACAGCGTAAAAGAAAGCCCTACCAGCACAAAGCTCAGCACCAGCACAATACCGGTGCCGCCCAGCCGCGCTACATCCAGCACACTGTACATCGAACCCAGCAGTACCACCCCTAATTTAATAAACACCTGTGAGGTTTTAATGCCCGGCACCGCCCAGCGGGGAATAAACAGCAGGTTTTTAATCAGCATGCCGATGATGATGGTCAGCAGCACATAGTTTAAGTGCAGCGCATCAATCAAATAGCTTTTGGTAAATTCGTTGGCCGCCAAATACGCTTCTATCCCCGGCCACTGCGGAAAGCCGAAATCCGCCGCTCCGCGGGTAAAAACGGCAATGGCCAGCATAATGAAAATACCCGGCAGCGTTTTTAATATCCAGCGCACTTTATAAAAGTTACCTCCGTTGGCAGATGTAATATATTGTACCAATTTATATTATAGATTATCAGCGGCAATTATTAAACCAATGAACAAAAAAATAATGTAGGGAACGACACCCTCGTCGTTACGTTTAACGCAGCCTAACAAACTGCAGGTAACGTTTTTCACGGCCGCCAAGGCATCTGCGCTCCGCAAACCGGCCGGCACAGATAATTGAACGAGCTCCGCCGCCTTCGGGTGCTGGGCGGCTTGTACTTTCATCCTTAATTTTTTAATCAGGTGAAAGTGAACTCGCCTGCGCTCAAACAGTCCTCGGCACCAATCCTGCGGCGGCGTCGCTCTTTGAATGAGCCGGCCAATCGTTTGCTCCGGCAGTGCCTTGGCTGGGTGCGCTTTTGACCAAATCTGCCGCTGCACAGGCACTTCTGTTTTACAGCATCCCCCACCTGCGGTCGTATTCCACTTTTAAAATAAATTCGTCATCGTTGAATCCGGCATCTTTCAACAGCTTTAACGCATCGTTAAAATCAAACGACTGCGTTTCCATAATAATTTGGTCTTTTTTGCCGGTAACCGCCCAATCGTGGTGAGCGGTCAGCAGTATTTCCATCATGGTGGCGATGCGCTCCAAACGGTTGGTTAAAAAACTGTTTAATTCTCTCACCGCCTGCGGGGTAACCGGTTTTTCCTTCACAATTTTATTTAACGGCGGCTGTTCACCGGGCTGCCACTCTTTTTTTTCAAAAAACTCAAAAAAGAACCTCGCCCGCTGAACACAGGTTACGTTATCTTTTTTCACCCAGCACCAATCCTTTCACAAAGAGCTGTAACAATTATACCGTTTTTGTCCGGCGGCGGGCAAACCTAATATTTCGCTGCCGGGTAAGTATAAAAAATTCCCGGGTGCTGCACCCGGGAATTTTTTTATATCTGTTTAATTACTTGGCAGCAACGGAAGCCCAGTACCCGCCAAGAATTAATACCGAGAAGATGTAACCCAGCGGAACGTTGATCAGCACGCCGGTGGTGAAAGCGGCAAACGGCTTCCAACCTACTGAAGTAAGCTCCTTAAAGCGGGTGGTTAAACCAATTGCCAAGAAGCAGAATACAAATGCCCAAGTTCTCAGCGTTTTAACAGGACTGATTACATCACTGGTAATTTGGCTGGCAACCGCTGCATCTTGACCGGCAAGAATAACGGTCAGCAGAGCGGAAGCAACGAAGAAACCAAGAACGAATTTCGGGAATCTGTACCAAATTTCAGCAGCATCCGGCTTGGTGCCGTCTTCTCTCTTTTCCCACTTGGTGATAGAAATCAGCGCCAGCAGGAAGCACCAAATACCTACAAACATATCGCGGCCGACAACCTTCATCAAAGTAAAGGTGGTAATTGCTTCGTCACCGATAGCGGCAGCAGCGGCAATACCGGCAGCGTCAGCAAATTCCGAAGTACCAATCCAAGCACCGGCAGGACCGGCAGGGATACCAAAAATGTTGATGAGAATCGGCAGAGCGTAAATCATGATTACCGCCCAAACAACTACCAGTGAAATTGCAATTGATACGTGCTGCTTTTCAGCTTTTACCGCACCACCGATAGCAATAGAAGCGGACACACCACAGATCGAACCGCCGGCACCCAGGGTAGCGGCAAATCTTCTGTCTAAGCCAAACAGTTTGGTACCTGCCCAGTAAATGCTCAAGAAGGTAGTAACAGCAATTACTGTTGCTTGAGTGAACGCAATCGGACCGGCTTGTACAATTTTAGTGAACGGCAGTGTTGCACCGAGCAGTACGATACCTACTTTAACATAAAACTCGGTACGCAGTGCTGCTTCAAACCATTTAGGAATCGGCATGGTGTTACTGATTAACATACCCAAACCAAGAGCAACCAGCGGAGCTTCCAAGTTGTATTTTTTCGCCCATTCCCAAGAACCAAAGATAGAAACGAGAATACTAACCAAAAAGATAATTGCAAAACCAGGAATAAATTCACTTAATTTGTGTCCAAGAATTTTAACGGCCAGTGAAAACACCGCAGTAAAGACGATAAACAACATCAAAATGGAGCCGATGTTTGCACCCAAAAACTCTGTTACAGTACCAAATTCTGCCCATTTAGGAAATTTTACAGCAATATAACTGATGGAACTACCGGAAAAGTAGAACAAAATTGCTGTGATAACAATGCCAAGGCCAAGCCACACCGCCCACCAGTCTTCTTTTTTGTAAAGATCAGACCAGCCGCCGCTTGCAGTTGTCTTATTCGCCATGTAAAATTCTCCTCCTTTTTGCTGTTTTTTTGAGTTTGCTGTTTTTTTTTGAGGCTTCGCTGCCGGCACTTTAAAGCCTCATTCAAGCCCATATTTTTAAGTCGTTAACGACAGGCTTTGCTTAATGGTGTTTTGCTAAACAGTCAGTCAGTTAGCATTGGTTTGAGTGTCATTCCCACGACATACATTTGACTTATCCCGCTTTATAATTTAAAGTTGTAGAAGAATGACTGTTACTATTGATATAGTGTTCACATTCGTTATGTGCTAATGATAATTTTTCACAACCGTTCAGTCAATAAATCACCGACGCGATGACTTTTTCGTTCACCTATTGTGAATTATAAGCATCATGCCGGTGGTCAAAAAACGTCACGGCGGTGACACTTTTGTGTCACTTTCAATGTGCTGTTTTTATCATTGCTCAAAGATTAATTGACGCTTGCCGACAAAAACCGCTGTATGTTTTTGCGGCCGGCTCTTTGATTTTTCTTCTGATTACGCTGTTAAATCGGTGATTAATATGTACAAATTCAGCAAGCTGAACATAGTAGTGCTGACCGTTTTCATTATTCTGCTGCTGTTTGTCGCCATTTTGGCGCAGGAACTGCACGTTGAGCCGAAAAACCACCGGCAGACAGACAATTACATAAAACAACTGCATGCTTATCACCGGATGTCTGAAACGCTGACACTGTTAACCGCTGAAGGGCAGCAGTACATCATTACCGGAAACCGCGAACAGCTGGAAAACTACCGCCGTTTAAGCCGGCAGATAGTTGATAACAATGCGGCGTTAACCGACAGCGACGATTTAACGGAATTAACACAGGCATATCTGTCGTTTATGGAAAACGAAGCAATACCTGCGGTGCAGCGCCCCGACGGCATAAGCGGCAAAACGCTCGCTTATCTGAAAGCACGCCATTACGATTTCAGCAGCGAACTTAGAACGGCACTGGACAGCAATATTTCTGAAACTGTCAGCCTGTTGAGCCGCAGCACGGAACTCAGCTACAAAAATCATTACAGCTTAATTAAGCTCTTACTGCTGCTGGCGGCTGTCGGCGCAGCAGTTGTCATCTTCGCCCTGTATACGCTGCTGACAACGCTGTCTATTCACAATCTTGATTCAGCTAAGCTCTCTGCCCACATTAAGCACGGCATCATCATTATCGACCGCCGCGGCAACTTTACCGAAGTTAACGAGCATGCCCGCACGCTTTTCGGCAGTGCCGCCGACCGGCTGGCAGGAAAAAACCTAAACGAAATTCCGGCACTGGTGCCGCAGATGCAAAATGTCACCCAGCCGCTGCACACCGTAGCACTGCATAAAAAAGAACTGCTCAACCACCGCGTCACTTATTTTCATTCCGGCCGCAAGCTGGAATTAGCGGTGGATTATATACCGATTTTCTTTTTACAGCGGCTGCGCGGCGTTATTTTAATCGCCGGCCAAGTAGAAGAACAAAAAGACAAACACCTGCTGCTGGACACGCTGGAAAAAGAGCGCAAAATGATTTCAATAGAAATTCACGATTGGATTGCCCGTTATTTATCCACCGTCATCCATTCCATTGACTACATTTTGCGCTTAAAAGACGCCGCCGGCCGGCAGCTGCAGGAACAGCTGCTGACGCTGCGCAACCACTGCCAAAACGCCGCCATTGAAATGCGAGGTATAATGAACAGCATTCACCCCTACTTAATAGACCGCATCGGGCTGGTGTCGGCATTGGAATCTTACATCAATATTTTTGAAAAGCTGAACAACATTAAAGTTTATGTGATTTATCAAGATCGCGCGTTAAACATACCCAAAAAGAACGAAATTATTATTTACCGCATTATTCAAGAAGCACTGAGCAACATTGCCAAACACGCCAAAGCAACGGAAGCGGATATTCATTTTACCGTTCTGCACGACACGCTGCAGGTAGAAATTGAAGATAACGGCGAAAACACACAGCAGGAGATTATTGCCGGAAAAGGGATGTGGGGCATGAAAGAACGTGCTAAACTTATCGGTGGCGACATTATCTTTGATCACACCGATACCGGTTTTCGTGTCACCTTAACAGTACCCGTTATTTCAGGAGGACAGCAGAATGGAAAAAATCAAAGTAATGTTAGTTGAAGACCACAACGTCTTTCGGGAAGGCTTGAAAAAATTAATTGATTTGGAAGAAAACATGCAGGTAGTCGCCGAAGCAGGCAGCTGTCGGGAAACGATGCAGAACATCACCGCCGAGGTAGATGTAATTTTACTGGATATCCGGCTGCCGGACGGCGACGGTTTGGATTTGTACACCCAAATTAAAGAAAAATACCCACACATCAAGCATGTGGCGCTCACCACTTATGACGACGCCGTTTTTATTAAAAAGGCGATGGAAATCGGCGTGCACGGCTTTGTGCCTAAATATGCGTTTTTTGACGAAATTAAATCCGCCATCATTATGACCTATAACGGACGCTCTTACCTTTATCCGGGACTGTCTGACGCGCTGTTAAAACTTTCCGAGCCGGGATTGTCCGATGCCGAGCTGCAAATTCTGCAGCTTTTGGCGGGAGGCAAAACGCAGAAAGAAGTGGCGAGTCAATTGTTTATCAGTTTATCAACACTGCGCCGCCGGCTGAAATCGATTTTCTCCAAATTCCAGGTAAACACGGTGGAAGAAGCGCTGACGGTGGCCACCAAAAAAGGTTTAATCAGTTAAACTGCAGTGGGGTGAGATGAGATGAAAAGCTCTCCGGGAGCAAAAAGCAACCTGCCGCTGTACATTTTATTAATTTTATCCAGCATTTTTCTAATCATCGGCATTGTGGAATTCCGCTTTTTAAAAGATACTTTAAGCAGCTACGGCAGCAGCATTCAGCAGATTGCAATAAACAAAATCTCATTTTTCTTAAACGATTTAAAAGCGGTTACCATCAACGCCGCCAAGAAAGTAGAGATGGAAAGCGGCGATGTTGATGAAATCTTAAAGGCGGCCGCCGATTACGACAACCGCATTACCGGAGTGTATCTCGCCGCTGCCGACGGCACCGTTCTTCATGCGTCAAACGGTGATACCGACAACCGCTTTGTTGCGCAGTTTGTCAATAAAGCAGCCGGCAAAAAAACCGATGCCAAGGTAATCTTTTCCGGCATTCATCAGGATGCGGCCTCTCAGCTCGCGGTAATCAGTGCGGCGGCACTGCTGCCCGACAACCGCGCGGTAGTGCTCAATTACCGCCTGGATTATTATCAGCAGGAGCTGTTAAAAGAATTTGACAATGAAAATTACAAGCTCGCTGTTTTTGACGACAGCGGCAGTCCGGTTGTTTGGCCTTTTCAGCATGAAAGCCTGGAAAATTTTCACCATACCCAAGAAAAGTTTTACAGCGGCGGAAAAGAATACCGCATACTGGCCGCCAAAATCGAACAGCCCAAGTGGCAGGTTTACCTGTTTCAGCAGGATAACAATTTTGAAACGCTGCGGGCAATTACCATCATCTTTTTAATTTTTGCGCTGTATTACTGCCTGTATCAGCTGCTGGTTGAATTTTGGGGGATAAATACCGCCAAAACCTACTTTGACAACATCGATTTTGCCATCTTCAATCAAATTAACGAAGGGGTACTTTTAACCAATAATGCCGGAGTAATTATTTTTGCCAACCAGGCCGCCCATCAAATTTTTGCCGAACGCAAACAAAACCTGCGCGGCGTTAAACTAAAAGAACTGATCGGGCACGTTGCCGAGGCCGGTGTTGAAAGCAAATCGCAGTCGATAACGCTGAAAACCACCGACAAGCTGCTGGCGGTAATTCACTCGCCGATTATTAAAAAGGGCAAAAAACTGGGCGCGTTAAGCGTCATTCGGGTAAGCGACGAACAAGAAAAAATCTTTGGGCATGCGTTTAACAAACTGGTGGAAGTTGTGCCGGAAGGCGTAATCTATGTAGATAAAAACAACGAAATTGCCGCCGCCAATTTAATGGCCAACTATTATCTCGGCAATTTGGACTACGGCAAAAATATCGCCACGGTGGACAGCCAACTGGCGGAATTTATCCGCGACAATTTGGATTCCCGCGCGGTAAACAGAATTGCACTGACGGCACACAACGTAATCTGCGACATCGCCCCGGTGCACGACTCCGACGGCGTTTACGTCGGCACACTGATTATGCTGACAGACAACGGCACCGCAACAGCGTAGGTGACAGGGAAACACTTCTCTGTCACCTTTCGTCTGCCGCAAACCGGCGGCCGTTTACCGCTATATTTCTTCTATGCCGATGCTTTTTAAATAGTTATATGTACCGTCGTAATAGGCGTTTAAGCAGGTGGCATCTTCTTCGCTGCCGGGCGGAATAAAGATGACAAATCCCTGACGGGCTCGGGTCAGCAGAACTCTGTAGGCGTTTTTTAAATAAGCCCGGTCAGCACTGTTATTTATTCTCTGCCACTTTGTGCCTTTAAAATTCCAGCAGTAAAATTCACCGTCCTGCCAGTGCAGGTTTGCATCCCAGCCAACAACTGCCCAATCCAGCTCCAGCCCCTGAATGTCAAACTCGGTTGCCGTTTCCTCCAAAAAATACGAAGAACGCACATCATCTTTTCCGTTGAGAAACCAATTCTTGGCATCTATCTTACTCTGCACCCAAATACCGAACCGGCGCAGGCGCTTGGCACCGGAGCTGGCAATTAATCCGTAGCGTTCCGTACCTCTGGCGCGGGCTTTAACCCATGCTTTCGCCTTCTGCAGGTCGCGCGTCATCACAATGGGGTAGTTGCTTTTCAAAACACGGTACAGCTCTCGCGCTTTGTTTATCTCTCCGTCCAGCAGCATCTTCACAAACTCAGACACTCTTTCACTTCGGAAAGAGCGCAGCGATACCGCCAGGTGCAGTTCTTCCACCGGCGTGCAGTTTAACCCTGCAATCAGCTTATCAACGGTGCTGCTGCCTACATACTCGCTGTCGGCCAGTTTGTCGGAAACGTAAACATCCCAATGGCGATATTTCTTCTTTAACACGTCAAACCATTCTTTCAGCCCTGCTTCACCGGTATTTATTTCCTGTCCGCCGCCGATAAGGCAGATAATAACCGCCCAATCTTTGTGCCGATCCATTATGCTGATTAAAAATTCCGGCTCCGACATATTGAAGTTGGGTACTCCCTTTTTGCGCATCATAAACTTAACTAACGAAGGCTCATCCCAGGCACGTTGCGCTTCATCAAAAATCGCTACCTTTTCCGCCGGCGCTGTGTCGGTGGAAATGGCGTCGTCTCTAAAATGATGGATATTTTGGATAAACGCTTTTGCTTTGCGCAGTGCTTCTGTTTTTTTTACTTCTGTGCGGCTGCACTCATCCCGCGCCAGCGCTTCCTGCAGAACATCCACCAGCGGTTGGTTGCCGGATAAAAATACCGCATGTTCATTTTCATCAAACTCATGCCGCCGGTTTGCTATGTTTAAGCCGGCCAGTGTTTTGCCGGCGCCGGGTACACCGGTAATAAAGCAGATTGACTTTTTGTGACAGCGCTTGCTGGCATCAATAATTTTATTAATTGCCGTTGTTGTGCTGTTTAAATTTAGCGCACCGGAGTCGCTGCGCGATATTTCCGCCACATTGTGGCCGCGGTAAAGTGCCTGTGCCGCTTCAATAATTGTCGGTGTGGGCATATAGGCGGAATTAATCCATGTCTTGGGATCAATCGGTGCAGCACTGCACGTTCGGCAGACGCGGTTGATATTTTCGCCGATATTAAACTCGTTGCACAGCAGCACTTCAAATATACCGTCCGCCGACACATGTATCGGGCTTACGGTATGCGGCGCCTGCGTGCAGACTAACAGCGGCACAATCTTTTTGTCATGACTTTCCCGGTGAAAATTCTTTAAATCAAGCGCATAATCCGTCACCTGATCCGCTGCACTGCGCAGATACTGCTGCTCGCCCACTTTAAACTCTAATAAAAAAATCAACCCGTTATAAATCAGCACGTTATCAACACGTCTGCCGACGCGGGGAATAGTATATTCAAATAAAATTAAGCCGTGCTGAAAAGTACAAAGCTCTCTTTTTAATATGCGGATTTGCTCCATCCAGGTATTGCGCTGCGCACTCTCCAAAGAAAACTGATTATTTTCCGCCAGCTCGCCAAGTATGTGCTGTTCATCTTGGCGCATAAAAACGCTGACCGGCCGGGCATAATATGCTCTTTTCACTATGCTCCACCTCACAGTTAACAAATGGCAT
This sequence comes from uncultured Peptococcaceae bacterium, assembly GCA_965546615.1. Taxonomy (GTDB): domain Bacteria; phylum Bacillota; class Desulfotomaculia; order Desulfotomaculales; family Desulfohalotomaculaceae; genus CBEUVQ01. The sequence goes on along the minus strand of CBEUVQ010000015.1, from coordinate 27,488 downwards.
GGTTAACATTAAAAACGGCTGCTATTTAGCAGCCGCTTTTTGACAGTCGTCGGTGCGGAAAAGTTCGCTTTTTTTGTTTCTCGCCCGGAAAAAGTTCTGCAGCAGCATTTTAATTCCACCCAACTGCAGGGCATATTTAACGGGAATAATCGCTTTAATGAGCACTGCCAGCGGTCCGGTGAAGGCAAATCTGCCGGCGTCAGCCAGCGCATAACGGCGGCCGACGTTGACAATCAGCACTATCCCTTTGGCGCGAAACGGTTTTTTCTTCCGGCCGGTAATGTCGGCATAAATCGCCTGCGCGACATATCTGCCGTGCTGTCTTGATGCCTGCGCGGTAGGTATCATCGGCCGGCCGCTGCGCGTGTCAATCACCAGCGCGCTGTCACCTGTAGCGTAAATGCAGGGGTCATCCACACACTGCAGGTACTCATTAACCAGCAGTCGACCGCGCGGATTTACCCGCAGCCCGGATTCGGCAAGCAAGCTGTTGCCGCGCACCCCGCCCGACCAAACCAGCAGCGAATAGTCAATCTCGCGCCCGGAGGCAAGGTAAATCCTTTTCGACACCACCCGCTTCACCAAATCGCCGGTAATCACTTCAACACCCTGACGCTCCAGTGCTTTTTTGGCATAGCGCGCCACTTTCGGCGCCATGCCGGGCAGCAGCGTCGGGCCGGCTTCAATTAAAATAATGCGGTAATCTTCCGGGCTGATATTGTATTTCTCGGTTACTTTCTGCAGCTGGCAGGCCAGCTCACCGGCAAATTCCACGCCGGTCAGGCCGCCGCCGCCGACAACAAAGGTCAGCTTCTGCCGCCGCTCTGCCGGCGCTGCGGCAGTTTTTTCCAAAAGTGCCTCTACCTCACAGCGAATACGCCGGGCTTTGTTTAAGCAGCTCAAGCTGACGCTGTTCTCCTGCAGCCCTTCAATGCTGTAATATTCCGGGTCGCTGCCCAACGCCAGCACCAAGTACTTGTACCGCAGCACCACCTCACCGTGATTTATTTGCACACACTTATTTTTAACATCAATGTGATCAACGCTGCCTTTTACAAACTTAATGTTATCGTCTGCAAAAACATCGGCCAGCGGAATCATCATTTTGGCATAATTGCTCAACCCGGCGGCGTGCTCGTAAATCTGCGTCATCAGCATGTGATAATCATGCTTATTCACCAGTACTATTTGATAATCCTTCCGGCCGTGCAGTTGGGCGCTGAGTTTCTTTGCTGCCTCTATGCCGGCGTAACCGGCACCCAAGATGACAATGTTCTCCGGCTGCTGTTCACTTCTGTCCATCTCATCATGCACCCCCTATGTAGTAAGCTATCTGTGTTCGAATATATTGAACTAGTGAAAACTAGTGCTTAACTAATTAAAAAAAATCGGCAAATTGAGCCATTTTTTTCGAAAATACTGTCGTCAGCGTATGTTTTTATAGTATCATTATTTTCACAATGCAGCAAGGTATTTTTTTAAATCATTAACCTGTTTAACAATTTTTTAATAATCATTTAATCATACCAGGCAGAAGCCGCCGCCTGTCAGCGCGCCCTTTTTCTTTTTCGTCTGATTAACCAGATGACGGCAGCCGCTGCGGTAAGCGCTGCTGTTAAATATAAAAATCCCCGGCCGGTGATAAAATCAACTGCCGTCTGCCCCAGCGTCAAAATAAGCACGCCTTCCAAAAAGAAGCGCGCCGCTCTGCTTACCACCGACCACAGCAGCAGATCTTTAAGCGGAACTTTAAACACCCCGCAGGAAATCGTTATCAGCTTATACGGCAGCGGCGAAAAACCGGCCGCTGCAATTACCGGCGTATCGTATTTCTGCATTAACTTTTCCATCAGCGCAATTCTTTCGGCGCCGAAAAACCTCACCGCCAGCGGGCGGCCGCCGTATAAACCGATAAAATAACCGGGAACCGCACCCAGCACTGAAGCGGCTGTAGTTAAAAAGGCGTAAAACAGCACCGCATCCCGGTTGGTCAGCGCCAGCGGCACAAAAATTATTTCAGGGGGAACGGGAAAAATAAAAGATTCTAAAAATGCCAGCACAAACAGCCCTGCCGCCCCGTAATGCTGCAGCAGCAGCATCAGACCGTCAAACATTTATCCACCTCATTTTAAATGCGCGCTGCCGAAAGCAGCGCACTGCGGAATTAACAGCTTGCTCAATACTGAGATTTGAAAGTATAATAAATTATGTATTTATGTCAAGCAGCAATTTATGCTAATGTAGGCGAAAATAAGCGGAAAATTCATCACAAAGGGGGATATTGCTTGTTTGAGTTGATTTTTATTTTCCTCATCGGCTGCTTTATCATAACGCTGTTTAGTGTCATCAAAGCAATCGGCCACTGCGCCAAGCAGACAAAAATGCCCGGCGGGCAGTGGCAGCACAGCGGTCACAGCGGCTTAGGCGGAGCGGCTTTCGGCGGTGCGGCAGCAGCAGTGCTGCTTTACCATTTAATGCAGCAGCACCATTTTGACCCGCAAACCATCGAAGAAATGCAGCAGATGGATTATCAGCAGCTGCAGGACTTCGCGCTGCAAAACGATTTAATGCAGCAGCAGCAGATAGATGAGCTGATGGCACAAGCCGACCCCTACCTCAACCCCGGCAGCGATGTTGTGGTTGACCATTATCACCACGGCTTAAATCAAGGTATTGATGACACATATTACGGCGGAAGCGATTTCCAAGACTTTGGCGGCGGCTTCGACGGCGGCATGGATAACTTTTAAAGAGTTGGGCGGGCACAATGCCCGCCCGCTTTATTGTTTAGTAGATAAACACCAGCAGATAAATCATCGCGATAAACACGCTGAAAATCATCATGGGAAAACCAACTTTCAAAAAGCCGATAAAAGAAATCGGCACCCCTCTCTTTTCCGACAGGCCGGCAACAATAACGTTGGCAGCGGCACCAACCAGCGAGCCGTTGCCGCCCAAGCAGGCGCCCAGCGCCAGCGACCACCACAGCGGGTCGAGGTTTGATATACCGCCCATCTGTCCCATCTCTTGAATGAGCGGAATCATGGTAGCCACAAAGGGAATGTTGTCAACAAAGGCGGATGCCAGCGCAGAAAGCCAAAGGATCAGTAAGCCGGTCGGCACTATTTCCCCGCCGGTAAGACTTAAGCCGTATTCCGCAATTGCTTTGATTACCCCCGCTTCTTTCAGCGCGCCAACCACAATAAACAGACCGGCAAAGAAGAAGATGGTCGGCCATTCCACACCTAAAAGCACTTCTTCCGGTTCTTCCCGGGTAATGAGCATCAACAGCGCCGCGCCGCCTAACGCAATTACCGCCGTTTCCAAATGCAGCACGCCGTGCAGCGCAAACCCGCTGATAGTTAACGCCAGCACCGTTAAAGACTGCTTAAGCAGCTTTTTATCCTTCAGCTCGCTTTCGGGATTAACTTTGAGAATTTTTTGCTGCAGTTCCGGTTTAACCTGCAGCTGCTTGCGGTACAGTGCCGCCAACAGCAGGATAACCACGCTGAAAATAACAATAGAAACCGGCGCCAAGTTAATGATAAAGTCGTTAAATGTCAAGTGGGTGGCGCTGCCGATCATAATGTTCGGCGGGTCGCCGATTAAAGTGGCGGTGCCGCCGATATTGCAGGCAATTACCTGGGTGATTAAAAACGGTATCGGCGGCAGTTCCAGTTCGTCGCACAGCGCAAAAGTCACCGGTACCATCAGCAGTACTGCGGTAACGTTGTCCAAAAAGGCGGAAGCAATCGCGGTAATAAACGACAGCGCAATAAGCAGCTTCACTCCGTCGCCGCGCACTTTAATGGCCGCCTTCATCGCCAAAAATTCAAACACGCCGGTGCGGCGGGTGATGGTAACGATAATCATCATACCCACCAAGAGCCCGATGGTATTCCAATCAACATAGCTTACTGCCGTTTCAAAGTTTAAAAGCCCTAAGAACAAAACAGCAATGGCACCGGCCAGCGCCGACACCGAACGGTGAAACACCTCGGAAACAATCAGTATATACGTGATGCTGAAAATAATAATCGATATTAAAAATTGGTTTTCTAACACCGCTAATCACTCCTTTAATTTTTGAAGTTAGTGTACGCTTTATCGGAGTGATTAATCATCAAGATAATCAGAAAAATAAAAGCGCGAGTGAATAAGATAAACCTGCGTTGGGAGAAAGGCTTCTTCCACCGCCGCCGCTTTGCTGCCGGTTATTTTTAAAGCTGCCTTCCGCACTGCGGCGGTTTTTGGCATTTTAATTTTATCCCTGCTTAAACAGCGCTGCGCAGAAACAGCCTGTTTGCTGACAGCGGTAATTTCATAAATCTCGCCGCTTTCTTCCAGCGCCATCCCCGGCAGCGGAAAGACTGTCATCAGCAGCATTATGCAGATTTTAAGCGAGATAAGTTTTTGCGTCATCGCAGCCTCCCTCCCCCCAAGAAAAAAACAAAAAGAGGGAGTAATCGCCTTTAAGCGACTACCCCCCCCAGTTAGTCTAATCCTTGTGCTGAGCACAACACGTTTAGATGTACTATCCGATTTTCGTTTATTATAACAGGATTAGCCGGCAATGTCTAATATTCCGGGCAGCAGTGAAAAACATTCTCATCCCGCCAGCGATGCTGCAGCTAAATTAGCTTTCTTTTGCGCCGCGGCACTGCATAAGCGGCATACCGGGCGGAAGATATTTCGCATTGTATTAAAAATTCGTGTTAGAATAACTTATCAAAACAAGCGGAATTTCTTTATTATGCTTTAAAAAAATTAAAGAGGTGACGAAATGAAGATAACCGCTGTTGAAACGCTGCAGCTGCCGGAGCATCCCCGCTTTTTATGGGTACTGGTGCATACCGATGAAGGCATTACCGGCATTGGCGAATCCACCGATAAAACCGACCTTACCAAGGCAGCAGTGCACCATCTCTGTGCCGATTTAATTGTCGGCCAAGACCCGACAAGAATTGATTATTTATGGTATCTGATGTACGACGCCGCCCAGTATCACGGCTTTGCCGGTGCGGAAATGCGTGCGATAAGTGCCGTTGACATTGCACTGTGGGATATCCTTGGGCAGTACAGCGGCCAACCGGTATACCGGCTGCTCGGCGGAAAAACTCACCGGGCGGTGAAAGTCTACAACACCTGTGTCAGTTACGGCAGCATCCGCGACCGCGAAATGTTTATGACCGACGCCGGCGAGCTGGCCAAAAGTCTGCTGGCGGAAGGTATTACCGCGATGAAAATTTGGCCGCTGGATTCGTTTGCGGAAAAATCTTTCGGGCAGTATATCTCTGACGAAGACTTGGCAGAAGGGCTGAAACCGCTGCAAAAAATTAAAGACGCCGTCGGCAGTAAAATGGAAATTGCGCTGGAAGCTCATTCCCGCTGGAATCTGCCGACGAGCGTTAAAATTGCCAAAGCGCTGGAAAATTACAACGTCAAGTGGCTGGAAGACCCGATGGTGCCCACCGACATCAGCGCACTGGCCGATCTGCGCCGCAAAACCAACGTACCTGTTGCGGTCAGCGAAAAATTATTTACCCGCAGCCAGTATAAGCCGGTGCTGGAGGCAAATGCCGCCGACATCATTATGTGCGACTTGAGCTGGACCGGCGGTATTACCGAATTTAAAAAGATTGCCGCCATGGCGGAAACTTATCAGCTTCCGGTAACCACCCACAACTGCGGCGGCCCGGTGCTGACAATGGCCAGCGCTCATGCCTGCATTAATTTAAGAAATGCTGTCGGCACCGAAACGGTGCGGGCGTTTTATAAAACTTTTTACTGCGACTTGACAGACGACCTGCCGGAAATTGAAAACGGCGAGCTGAAAGTCCCCGATAAACCGGGGTTGGGCGTTAAGCTGAAAGAAGAGCTTTGGCAGCGAAAGGATTTAATCATTCAAACCTCCGGCAGCAGCACAGGGCAGAACTTTGCGGTGCTGGGCGACCCTTGGGCTGCTTCTCCCGGAGATGAAAAAGCGCAAAAAATGTCCCCCAAATAAACACAAACCGGCCCGGGCTGACTTTTTTACGCTCGGGCCGTTAAAAACAGCAAAACATTCAGAATATTTTCCTCCGATAACCGCTAACCCTTATTGGCCAGCGAATACCGCGCCAAATGCGGCAGCGTTATCACTTTATAGTCCAAATCCAAAAAATCGCCGATCACTTCAAAAACATCTATCGAACGAATAATGCCCACCGCGCGGTGATTTTCCAGCGGGTATTCTCCGTAAGTCAGCTCAGATGCTTCCGGTTTTTCAATCACCAAAAGCGAGTTTACCTGCTTATCAACCATCAGCTGCACCGCCTGCGCAATCGGCTGATGTTCATAAACATGGGCAATATCGCGGCTGCGCATAATGTCTTTTACCAGCAGGCCGGACATTTTCTTTTTTCTGCTGTTAAAGCCAATGGCAGCGGTAAATTTGTTTTTGCTTTTTTCTTCGACAGCCACCGCTTTCAAAAGCGAGCGCAGCGTAACCACGCCGACCGTTTTGTCATCGTAATCCTGCACAATCAGCGTTTTGTGGCCGCATACCACATTATGCGCTTCTTTTTTAAAATTTTTCTTCAAAACGCGAACCGCTTCATCAACAGTGGCATTTATGCTGATTTTCGGGTATTCATCAATCGGCACCATTAAATCCCGCACAAACTGCACCGTCATCCAATCACTCCTTTCCGGTAAACACTTCCGCCTGCAGCACAACAGCCGGTGCAGGGTGAAAACCCCGCACCGGTTAAACATTAACGACCGGAGCTGTGGGCATAACCGGCGGAATCAGCCTGCCGCGCTTTTTTCGTCCCGCCAAACCGGTATGACCCAACATACCACAATATCAACAGCGCACCAAATCCCGCTCCGCCAAACAGCGTAATGTTGGCGGCAGCTCTGCACAGTGCCGCGGTGAAATGAGAAAGACTTAAGTAACTCATGTCGTTTAAATAACCGGGAATGGCAAAACCTCTGCTGACAGCGGCCATGCCGATAACAACCGCCATTACCAGTTTAATTTTGGTCTCCTCCACCATGCGGGTGGCGTTGGCGCCGATGTTTAAGCCCAACAAAGAACCAAGGTACAGCAGCAGCACCAAGCGGATATCCACAAAACCGCTTAACGCATACTGGAACGAACCGGCGGCACCGGAGAAAATGGCCAAAAACAGTTCGGTGCCGGCGGCAATGGTAGTGGGAATGCCCAACAGGTAAATCATTGCCGGCACACCGATAAATCCGCCAACCCCGACGGTACCGGCCAGCCAACCGGTGCCTAAAGCCACCAAAGCGGGAAACCAAAGAGAAATTTTAATGTTCGCCACTTTAAAATGCACCATCGGCGGAATTTTCACCTGCGCCAGTTTGGCGGCAAGCTTCATGCTGTCCGCCTTCTTCACAGCACCCGACCTGCTGTGCGAAATATCACGGATAATAAACAGCGAAAGCCCGGTCAGCAGAAATACAAAAACAACGCTGATATACAGGTCGGAGCCGCTCTTGCCCATCGCCGCTAAAATATATTTGTTTAAAAATACCGCTAATTTTACACCAAGCAGTAAGAATATAATCATACAAATGCCCAGTTTGGCGTCAACGTTGCCCATTTTGGAGTGCTTGCGCGCCCCCACCAGCGCTTTACCAAACTTATGCGCAAGGTTGGAACTGACCGCCGAAATACCGGGCACACCTAAAGCCATCATTGCCGGCGTCATCACAAATGCTCCGCCGCTTCCTAAAAATCCGCTCAAAGTACCGCCCAAAAACCCGATGCCCGCTACACAAAGCGCGGTTTCCGGAGAAATATTAATAAACTGCATCACTTGTCCTGTTAAATCCGCAGCAGCACCTGCCATTTTAAACCTCCCCCTTTCTAATGGTCACTGTCAATACCCAGCCAGCCCAATAACAGCGAAGTTAGGTTTCCGTACAGGTAGGAAACAACAACAATGGTGCCCAAAAGGCATAATGCCGGGAAAATGTGCTTACTGAGATAAAAAGCGTTCAGCCTTTCAATGTTGGTAAAAACACCGATGTACGCTGCCGCCGACAGCACCAGAAAGATAAGCGTTTTCACAACACTCGGCTTTGATGAAGTACTCATATTCATTCCTCCTTAAATACCCAAAGTGCTTATTAATTTTTTAACAAGGTGCTTACAAAGAAAGCCTGCCCTCCTCCCGTTTGTGATTTACTTCTCATATCATTGCAAACTTTGTGCCAACAGCCGATGTGCTGATTTGTTAAGGTTTTGTTAAATTCACCCAAGCAAACTGTAGCAAATGATACACTTTATCCATTTTTCGGCAGCACAATTTGAGTTTTAAAAATCTAAAAAAGCCTGGTAAAATCAAGATTTTTTCGAACTGTATCTTTTCCTACACCGGAATGGAGTATATAATGCAGTATAAGAAAACTTATTTAAGAAGGGATTAACATGAGTTTTTGGCGAAACTATTTTGCCTTTTGGCGGCAGAAAAGTCTGACTAATCAGATAGTAATTATTATCACAGTAGTAATGCTTGTACCGTTTTTAGCATTGGTTTACGACTACTTTTTTGCCTCCAAAACCGAGCACGGCATTTTTTTGGATAAAGAGCAGCGCTTAAAGGCGCTGGTGGAAAGCACCAGCGAAAAAATAACCGCCGAGCTGAAAAATTCCGGCTTAAACCAAAACAGCATTACTCCCGACATTTTAAACGCCACCTTTACCCGCATTGTGGAGCCGCACCTGCCGGCGAACTCCGGCATCCGCTTCGGACTTTACGTGCCCAATTCCGATAACATTACCGTTTTGGGCTTTTTGCACAACTACCGCAACTTATCCAAAGCGGAAGAAGCGCAGCGCGAAAAAGAAATCTTTGCTTCCACCAAGTCCGGCTTGGTGGCCGCCGAAATGAGCGGAGAGTCGCTGTTTCGCATTACCGATACCTGGGACGATCAAGTGGTGGAATATATTGCGCCGATTGTTTTAGACGGCCGGGTTGCTGCGGTGATGTGGGCAGGCGAGCGCCTAAACCCCATTTTTGCGCAGAGCAGCTACTTCCGCAGGCTGGTGAGGTATTTTATTATCGTGGTGCTGGCGCTGGCCACTGCCGGCACGCTTTTAGTAGTGCGCAGCATCATCAGCGGGGTAAATAAGTTAAAACAGGGGCTTAATCAGATGGAAAAAGACATCACCCACCGGCTGCCGGAAATGCCGGGCGAGCTGGGTGAAGTGGCGGTTGCCGTTAACAAAATGGCGCAGAGCCTGGTGGAAAAAGAAAAATTAGAAGAACAGCTGCGGCAGTCTGAGCATTTGATTTCACTCGGCCGCCTCGCCACCGGTGTCGCTCATGAACTGCGCAACCCCATCGGCATTATTAAAACGCTGGTGGAATTGATGAAAGACGAATACTCTCGGGTAAGCGGCATTGATGAATACACCGCTGCCATCGACGAACAGGTAGACCGCCAAAACAAAGTCATTCAAGAACTGCTGGATTTCGGCCGCCCCACCAAAACCACGCTGAAACCCTGCTCAATTAACGATTCTTTACAAGGGGTGCTCTCCTTCTCTTCAGCGATGCTGCGCAAGCAGCACATCAAAGTACAGCTGGATTTAAAACCGGATTTACCTGTAGTTTTGGCAGATAATGAAAAGTTAAAGCAGGTATTCGTCAATTTAATTATTAATGCGGCGGAAGCAATGCCGGAAGGCGGCAGCTTAAAAATCAGCACCGATTATACCGACAAAGAAATTATTATCAAACTGGCAGACACCGGCCGAGGCATTGAAGCAGGCGAGCTGCCCCGCATCTTTGATCCCTTTTACACCACTAAATCCGACGGCACCGGTTTAGGTTTGTCAATCAGTTATCAAAACATTCAACTGCACAACGGAAAAATCGAAGCAGAAAGCGAACCCGGCCGCGGCACCGTTTTTACCGTCAGGCTGCCGCTGAACCAAAATGCTTCAGAAAGGAGCGCTGCCGATGATTCCCAAAATTTTGGTAATTGATGATGAAGAAAGAATGTGCTGGGCGCTGGAACGGGCGCTGAGCAAAGAAGGTTATCAAGTGATTACTGCCACCAAAGGCATGGAAGGTATTAATTTAACGATGGAAAAAGAGCCTTCCGTCGTCATTTTGGACTTAAAAATGCCGGATATCGACGGCATGGAAGTGCTGCAAAAAATCAAAGATTACAACGCCGCCATTCCGGTGATTATCATTACCGCTCACGGCTCAATTGAAACCGCCATTCAGGCAATGAAAATCGGTGCGGCGGATTATATCACCAAGCCTTTTAAGCTGGAAGAGTTAAAGCTGATTGTCAAAAAAACCCTTCAGGTTAATCATCTGCAGGATCAAATTGATTATTTCCAGCAGGAAATCAGCATGAAATACGGCAAAATGATCGGACAGAGCAGCGCGATGAAAGAAGTGAACACGCTTATCCGCCAGGTGGCCAAAACCAACGCCACCGTGCTGATTACCGGCGAAAGCGGCACCGGCAAAGAGGTAACGGCGGTAGCAATTCACCGGCTGAGCAACCGGGCGGATAAGCCTTTTGTGGTAGTTAACTGCGCCGCACTGCCGGAGCAGCTGCTGGAAAGCGAGCTGTTCGGCCACGAAAAAGGGGCCTTTACCGGAGCGGCGGCCCGCAAAAAAGGCCGGTTTGAAATTGCGGATAAAGGAACGATATTTTTGGATGAAATCGGGGAAATGCCGATCAACATGCAGGCAAAGCTGCTGCGGGTGCTGCAGCAAAAATCTTTTGAGCGGGTGGGCGGCAACGAAACCATTCACGCAGATGTGCGGGTAATTGCCGCCACAAATTCCGATCTGTCCGCCGCTATTGCCCAAGGCAGCTTTCGGGAAGACCTGTATTATCGTTTGAATGTCATGCGCATCAACCTGCCCCCGCTGCGCGAGCGCAAAGAAGACATCAGTTTGCTGGTCAACCACTTTTTAGCTAAATTTAATCCCGGCAGAGATAAAAAGATTTCTCCCGAAGCAATGAAAATACTCACCCGCTATGATTGGCCGGGCAACATTCGCGAACTGCAGAACGTCATTGAACGGGCTTCTATTGTCTGCCAGCAAACAGAAATTCAACCCGCTCACCTGCCAAGCGAATTAATTGACAGCGCAAAGGAAAAGCAGAGCCCGATATTGGAACTGCCGGATAACGGCCTTTCGCTGGTTGAGCTGGAAAAGCAGCTGATTATTAAAGCGCTGGAGAAATACAATTATAATCAAACCAAAGCGGCAAAATATCTCGGCATCACGCGGCCCACTTTACTCTACCGCATGCAGAAATACGATATTAAACCGGTAAAATAAAGTTTTAGGAAGGCGGATTTTCATGGCCAAAAAACTGTTGGTGCGGGATGTGATGATCCCGTTAAATGATTATCTCACCGTTTATGAAGACGACTCCATCTATAAAGCGGTGCGCGTTTTTAAAATATCTATGCACAATGACGCCGGCCGTTGTTACGGAAACCACGAGCTGCTGGTGATTGATAACGAAAATAACTACACCGGAATACTGACGCTGCAGGATTTGTTAAAAGCGGTGGAATTAAAAGAGCATTACAATGACCCGTGGCTGCGCTCGGCGTCATGGAGCTGGTTTTTCATCAAGCGGATACGCGATGCGGAAGGGATGAAGGTAAAGGAATTTATGCGCCCCATTTTCAGCGTCACCGTCAGCGCCGATGATGATATCAGAAATGCTGTCAAAACAATGTTTAACAGCGATGAAAACTTTGTGCCGGTTTTAGAAAACAGCGTCCCGGTCGGCGTCATCAGATCGGTTGATTTGTTTTGGGTGATTGATGATCTGCTTTAAGGCGCAGCAGTACCGCCCTGCAGAAAAAAGCCCAGCCCCGTGAAGGGGCTGGGCGGGTAAAACACTATTCCAGCTTAAACTTGCCAACCAGCGCATTTAAGTGATCCGCTATTTTCGCCAGCGTTTCCACCGATGCGGATACTTCTTCCATCGCAGCGGTTTGTTCTTCGGTGGCGGCGGCAACATTCTGCACCGCGCTGGACATCTGCTGAGCGGCAGCGGCAGCATCCTGAATTTGCGCCGCCAGCCCTTTTACCTCTTTTTCTATCTCCATAAAAGTATCTCCGGCATCATTAAACGAGCTGCTGATAGTATTTACCAGCGCATTGGCTTCGTTCATTTCCTTCACCGCTTTTCCGGTTTCGGTTTGAATGCCGCTGATGATGTCATAAATCCTTTTGGTGGCTTGGCTGGACTGCTCAGCCAGCTGGCGCACTTCTTCCGCCACCACCGCAAAGCCCCGGCCGTGTTCTCCCGCGCGGGCGGCTTCAATAGCGGCATTCAGCGCCAGCAGATTGGTCTGCTCCGCAATTTGATTGATGATATCTACAATCTGCGAAATTTCCTGCGATTTTTCATTAAGGCTGTTAATTACCTGGGAAACACCGGCCACCGCCGCCTGATTTTTATCAAACAGCCCGCGCACCGCACTGACTTTCTGCCCGCCGTCAACGGCGTAGCGCTCCGTCGACTGCGAACCGGCGGCAACCTGCTGCATATTTTCACTCACCTGGTCAACGCTGGCAGCAATTTCGCTTACAGTGGCGGCGTTTTCACTGGCGCCCGCCGCCGTTTGCTGTGAGTTGGCGGTCAGCTGCTGAGCGGTCTGCTGCAGCTGATAGGCATTTTCATTAACATCCGTCATCATCAGCCGCAGCCGCTCGGTAAACTTGTTAAACGCCGCTGCCAAAGCGCCGATTTCATCTTTGGAATCGATGTCAATTTTCTGCGTCAAGTCGCCGCCGCTGTCTGCCAGCTGCTCCAGCTGCCGCTGCAGCAGATTTATCGGCTTGACGATTTGCTTAGCAACAAAAATCGACATAATCAGCGCCAGCAGCACGCTGAATACAATGGTGGCAACCGATTCCATCTGCGCGCGTTTATAATCTTCTGCGGCGTGTTTTTCCATAGCGACAACTGCCGCCGCAGCGTAATCCTCAATCTGCTTGACAATATCATCCATCTGCTCGGTCGGTGCGCGGTCAATGCCCCGCACCATGCCGTCCACCGCTTGATAACTCGTTGGATCGTCGGCGTCATAAAGCGCCAAAGCCTGGCGGTACTTATTCCCCAAATCGGCATGCAGCGTTATGGTCTGCTCCACCTGAGATGTGTCGATATTCTGCTGCTGCATTAAACCTTTCAGCTCTTCCAGCAGCTGCCCAACAATTTTTTCTTCCTCTTCAAAAGCGTTTAAGTATTTTTGATAATCATCGGGATTAGTGCCGCGGAGCAGAATATTTTTCCATTCCTGCACCTGTATTTTAAAGTGCACCTGCGCCTGACGGGCGGTATCCACCGTCACCTCCAGCTGCCTTATTGTGTTTACATTATCTTCGCTGTCCTGATAAAAATTATCAGTGGTAAGTTTGCTTATTCCACCCAACAAAACTAAAAACAGCGTTAAAATCCCTACCAATAAATACAGTTTACTTCTAATCTTTAAATTTTTAAACATCTCCGTTCTTCCCTCCAGACAAAGCTCCCGGTATAGCCTTGAACTTAATAATTATTCGACAAAACATGTTAATTACCTTTTAATTTTGCACAAAACCGAAAATGCAGGCAGTACACATTTTTGTGGCGGCTGTCATATCATATCTGTAACCAATAAAGCGTTCCACTGCAAACGGCAGGCTTCTCTCTAATCTTGACGCCAAAGCAAAAATGCGCTAACATTATGCCAACAGCATAATTGGTTTTCTAGGGTTCCGCGGCATGCCGGCCTGGACCGAGAGAAAACGCACAGGTTTCTGTGTACACGGAGGGATAAAAGCCCGGGAGGATATCGCCAAAAAGATATCGTTCCGGGCTTTTTTGCTTGCAGCGAAAGTTTAGAATTTCCACGCTGCCGTAAAAAATGTAAATTTTGCAAAGGAGCTGATATTTCAGTGTCTTGGATTTATTTAGCCATTGCCGGCATTTTTGAAGTGGTTTGGGCGATAAGTTTAAAATATTCCGCCGGTTTTACCCGTCTTTACCCTTCGTTAATAACGATTGCCGGCATGGTGGTAAGCTTTTACTTTTTATCACTGGCCACCAAAGTGCTGCCCATCGGCACCGCTTACGCCGTTTGGACCGGCATCGGTGCGGTGGGTGCGGTCATTGTCGGCATGGTGCTGCTCAACGAACCGCGGGATTTAATACGCATTTTTTTCTTAACGTTAATTTTAGCGGGCATTATCGGTTTAAAATACACTTCCCCTTCCGCTTAATCCGCTTTGGTCAGTACAAAGTTCGGCTGCAGGTAATAGCCCGGGTTTTGGGCGATTACATTATGCCTGCTCACCCGAGTGTAAATGCCGGCAAATTTTTCGTTGTAAACAAACAAGCCCAGCATGTGGTTGTACTCAGCGGCAGCAGGATTTTCGCCGTCAAAATCCAGCAGCCTGCCGCTGTACGGCGGGCAGTACCGCTGGTACAAATAGCCGCTGTTCCAGCATTTATCCGCTGTCTGCCGCCACTGCCGCTCGGTAAAGTCTTTGCCCAGGTAAACGCCGGCGGCGGCATATTGATCGGTTGGTTTAAGCACATATTCATCTTTGCTCTGCACCACCTGCCGGTATATCTCGCGGTCGCCGCAGAATTCGCCGGTGTACGGAATGTGTTCTTTCACAAAGGCGGCTTCTTCTGCCGTCAGTATTTCGGCGGCATGGCGGTGCAGCACTTGAAAAATAATTTTGTTGTGAATAATTTCCGAGCGCAGCGGACCGACGACACACACCGCCCCGTCACGGTAGGCCTGAATAAAATCCGCTGTTTCATCGGCTTTGGCAATCAGTTCGCTGGTCACTACCCGGCGGTAAATTAAATCCACCGGCATACTGCGATACCACAGCCTGCCGCCGGTGTAAGTAAGCTCGCGCGGATCGGCAATTTCCGCCGCCAGTCCGCGCCGCCGGTAAGCATCTCTAAAGGCGGTAAATTCCTCGATGTTGCCGGCGGGCAGCCAATCCACAACCGCCACGTTGGGCGCGGCATTTGCGGGATTAAAGCAGCGGTAATTTTTAAGCGACGCCTCCACCCAGCTGTCAATCAGCTCGAAAAAGCTCACCTGATAATGTTCACCGATATCTTTAAGCGGTGCGGACTGCAGAAAAATCCTTTCCAGCTCGTTGGTTTTATTCATGCCGGATGAACCGTCGGCGTTGAGTTCGCAGAACATAAAGCTGTCGGGGCGGTGATAAAACATATCAAACCGCGCCATCGGCACCGCCGTGGGATACCCCGGATCAACCAAAATAAGTTCTTCCAGCAGCTCACTAAAACCAAACTCTCGCCGAAACGCCGCATCGTCAAGATATGCTTTAATCACTTTGTTTAAAATTCCCGTCAGCACTGCCGCCGCCCGCTGAAAGCAGGCAATATCCTCCTCGCCGAACAGCATCGGCTGATACAAAAACGGAACGGGGCGGCCGGCAAACTGCGCACCTGAGCGCTCCACCGCCTGCACAGTATCGAGATAATCTTTATAGTAACGGGCAGCATCCTTCTTCACCAGATTGATATACAAATCGCTCAATTCGCGGAAACCCATCGTGCCCACCTTTCAACAAATTATTTAAAAAACAGCAGTTGAGCGCCGCTTTTTTGCCTCGGTGCAGGTGCGCTCTGGTAATCACCGCCAGGCGGAGCTTACGCTCTACCAATCTTTCCAGCGGCTCAAGGTATTTCTTTTCCGCCGGGTTAAGCCCCGCCTTGGCCAAACTCACTATATATTTCGCCAAATCATGCACGCTGCAGTTTTTAAAACGGGCGTCATAGCCGTGCTGCACAATTTGTTTTTTGATGCCGTCAATTTCCTCTGCCGTAATATCGGCAAAATAACGGTCCAGCTCATTTAGATTATCCTGATGATATAAAAGCCCTTTCCACAGCGCCGCACCGGCAATATTTAACGGATAGGGAACAGAATCAGCAACTCTGATTTCAATAAAATTCTTGGTGCGGATATCGGGAAAAGCCATTGTCATCATATACTCCAGCTCATCCAATTGATAATTCTGCGGGTCAAACACTTCTTGATAGCGCTTTTCGGTGGGCAAAAGCTGCTCACCTTTCTTCAGCACAATCGCCGGAATGTTTAAAATATACTCGGCGTAGCGGCGGTAACCGTAGTCCGGTTGAAAAGTACCCTGCGGCATACCGCAGCGGCCGTCGTCGCAGTTCTGCCAAATTATCCTTTTTAAAGCGCAGTTGTGATTAATCTCCCCTTCAAAAAAAGCAGCGTTATCAAACATCACAGCCACTACCGGTCCCAGGCAGTTCGCTATTTTGTGCTTTTTAACATAATCCTCTTCTGAGCGGTAATCGATGTTTACATGCATCGCGGCAGTGCCTTTCATCATGTTTAAGGCATAGCGCCCCTGCCGCTTTAGATAGCGGGACATATAAGCGTATCTCTCTTTGGGAATGAACTCGATATCGGCAATTTTGCTCACCGGATGGTAGCCGACAGCGGCAAGCAGCTGATTGTTCGCTTCCAATATCGGCAGCAGCTCTTGTAAAAAATTTATGTACTCATCTTCGATAGCGGCAATATCGCAGTGCGGTTTAATGCTGATTTCCAGCTGCCCGCCCGGTTCCAGCGTAATGGTGGTGCCGTCTTTTAAAAGTCCCAAAAGATGTTCCTTTTCATAAACACCCTGCCAGCCAAACGCCTGCATCTCTTTTAAAATATCGGCAATGCCGCCGCGCTGATAATAAGAAACCGCCGTTAAAGTGTCTTTATCCAGCACCAGATGTTCCACTTCCAAGCCGATTTTCAGCGGGGCATCTCCTTTTTCTCCGCGGCGCATGTAGTTGACAATTTCTTGAATCTGCTGCTCGGTATTCGGCATTCATCTTCCTCCTCTACGTCAGCATTTGTAACACCTTGGGATTGTGCGTTTTTTCCCGGCCCAGCGTGGTCTGCTCCCGGTGCCCGGGGTAAACAAGCAGCTCATCGGGCAGCGGCATCAGCTTGGTAACAATAGATTCCGTCAGCTGCCGGTAACTGCCGCCCACCAAATCCGTTCGGCCCACCGAATCCTTAAACAGCGTATCGCCGCTGAATAAGCAGCCGCCCGCCAAAATACAAATTCCGCCCGGGGTATGGCCGGGAGTATGAATGATTTCCAGCTGCAAATCGCCGATAACCGGTCTGTCGCCGTGCCGCAGCGTTTTGTCGGCGGTAACTGCCGTATCCGCCACCGGACGAGATGCAGACAGATTTATCTGCGGGTCTTTTAACCCGGCAAAATCAGCTTGGTGAATCCACACCGGAGCGTTAAATTCTTTTTTTACTTTCTCCACCGCCAAAATGTGGTCATAATGACAGTGCGTTAAAATGATTGCATCTAATTTTATATTATTTTCGTTTAGATAATCAATTATTTTTGCCCAGTCCCCGCCGGGGTCAATAATAAAACCGCGCCTGTTTTTATCGCACACTATGTAGCAGTTGGTTTCGCCGGGGCCGACAATTATTCTGCCAACCTGCATTCTGAACACTCCTTGCTTATTATCATAAAAATCTGTTATCATAAAATTCCATAGAGTTATATATATTATACTTTATTTAACAGTGCTGTAAGGAGGTAATTTTCATGCCGCAAAAGTACAAGTACGTTCATGCCTGTATCCGGGTGCTGGATTTGGAAAAATCCGTTAAGTTTTATCAAGATGCGCTTAATTTAGAAATAGCCAGAAAGAGGGATTTTCCGGAATACAAATTTACACTGGTTTACATGAAAAGCCCGGAAGATGATTTTGAATTGGAACTTACCTACAACTACGACCGCCAAGAACCTTACACCATCGGCGACGGCTACAGCCACCTGGCGGTAGTGGTAGACGATTTAAAAGCTTCTTACCGGCGACACAAGCAGGCCGGTTATACCGTCAGCGACATTAAACAGCTCAGCGATGAAGCCGCCGGCGGCTATTACTTCTTAACCGACCCCGACGGCTACCGCACCGAGATTATTCAAAAGTAGCGTTTTATCAGCGGCAGTCAGCCGCGGTGATTATTAAACCCGATAATTAAAACGGGCAGCTGTCTGCCCGTTTTAATTATCTTCCGCCAACACTTGGCATAAGCCAACATGTGCCTTTCCACGCTTTAGAGAATTTGTTTTTAAAAATCAACCCTCTTTTCTCAAACCGGCGGCAGAAATTATCAGCCCCGCCAGTACTATTAAATATTCCACCCCGCCAAGGAAGGAATTGGCGTCGGCAGCGATAATGCCTCCCACAAGCGTTATATTTATGCCTATAAGCATTGTCTTTATGCCGGATGCCCCTTTTAACCCCTTAGCAATATAAATAATTACCAGAGCTGATACAAACAGCAGTATCAGCAGCGCCGGAACAGCGTTCATCATTTCACTCACCACCTCACATTCTTTCGTCATCACTGTTCACTCAACTTATTATAAATAAAAAACGGGCAAACTTCTATCTGCCCGTTTTCATGCATTCCGTCGTATTCTGCAGTTGCGTTACCGTTAACTAACCTCCTGATGCAGCTTAATGAATGCTTTTAATATATCGGTCGATGCTTTCATTAAGTTTTCCACATTTTCCGACGACAATTCTTTTGTCAGCGCATCAGCATACTCATGTACCAAGCGGTGCGGTTCGTCTATCTCAACAAACGCCGGAATGTCGCGATACCTCTCTGCATTATCCCGATACCACTTGCCGAAGTCACATTCATTGTAACTTACCAAACTGCCGCCCTTGCCGGCCTGCTCGGCTGCTTTTCTCAAAAAGTGGGCGTGCTCAACCAGTCTTGCCGCCAGCACACTGCTGACCGACTCACTGTCCGACAGTTTTAACTGCGGGGTAACAATTTCCAGCAGGTAATCGGCGTTGTGGCTCAATATAGCGCTTACCGATTCGCTGTTTTTCGTTAAGTCTTTTGATATCCGGGCCAAGTTTTCTGATGCTGCGTTCTGCTGCTGCACCGCGGCGGTAATGTTTTCAATCATCAATGTGCAGTCTCCCACTTTGGTGGTAGTTTGCTTTATCTTATCATCCACTTCTTTTGTACTTTCAAGGTACTGCAGAAATGTACTCTGCACCTCTGAAATATTCGCTTTGGTGCTTTTCGACTTGGCGTTAATCTGCTCTGAGATCTGCTGCACACTGCTAACCGAGTCTTTAGTCTTACCCGCCAACTTTCTCACCTCATCAGCCACCACAGTAAAACCTCGGCCCGCTTCTCCTGCCCGGGCGGCTTCAATAGCTGCATTCAGCGCCAGCAGATTGGTCTGATCGGCAATATCCGAAACAGTCTGGGTGATGTCATCAATTTTTGTCACCTGAGAACTTAACTCATCCACATTCTGCGTCATGTCTTTTAACATCAATTCGCTCTGCGCCCCTAAATCATCCAGCTTGTTAATCTGCTGTACCGACTGCTCTGTTTGGGCATTAACCTGCTGCATTGAAGAATTAATTTCTTCAACAGATGCCGAAATTTCTTCGGTGGCGGAAGCCATACTTTCGGTGGCAGATGAAAGTTCCGCAGCATTTGCAGCAATCTCTTTTACTTTCAGCATAGCATTTAACGCAATCAATTCGGTATGTGCTAAAGAAAAAATGGCCAACGCCGCTGTAAAATCGCCATCTCCGTTTGCACCTTTAAACCCGTTCGCTGCTTGGTTGTTGCTTAACCGCTTTTTCTTATTAAAAAACACCTATCCTACCCCCGTTATCAGCTGATGAGATAAAAAGCAGAAAATTATACCAACATAGTGCAATATCACCAATATTCTGCAAAACCCAACACTTTCCTTCCTGTTTTACGGCAAAAAATCATCCGGCGGCGGTATTTTTTAGTTGACAGAACTGTTATTACCGTATATATTGTATATACACAGTAACTTCAGCTGCCGGAAAGGACGAACAGCACATGAAAATCATTATTTCTAATTCTTCTCGTCGGCCGATTTATGAGCAGATAGTTTCACAGATTAAAAATGCCATTTTAAACGGCGAGCTTTCCGCCGCCGACCCGCTGCCGTCGATAAGAACTTTGGCTAAAGAACTGCAGATCAGCGTCATCACCACCAAGCGGGCATACAGTGAGCTGGAAAAAGAGGGTTTTATCGTCACTGTACCCGGCAAGGGCTCATACGTTGCGGCAGAAAACAAAGAACTGCTGTATGAAAAAAGATTGGCTGTTGTGGAAGAAAAGCTGGCCGACGCAGTGGCGGCGGGAAAGGCGGTCAATCTTTCGCTTAAACAGCTTACCGAAATGCTGACACTACTTTATGAGGAGGAGTAAATCATGCAGCACATGCTGGAAATAAAAAACCTCAGCAAAACATTCCAAGACTTCAGCCTGAAAGATATCAGTTTTTCGCTGGAAAAAGGCTACATTATGGGCTTTATCGGCCCAAACGGCGCCGGCAAAACCACCACCGTCAAATTAATTTTAAATCTTCTGCACAAAGACAGCGGCCAAATTAAAATATTCGGCTTAGACAATACCGAGCATCAGCAGGAAATTAAAAACCGCATCGGCTTTGTGTTTAATGAACACCACTATTACGATCATCTCACCGTGGAAAAAATGAAAAACATTATCGCGCCGTTTTATCAGCATTGGGACGATGAGATATTCAACCGCTATCTGGCAGATTTTAATCTGCCGCCCGATAAAAAGATAAAAGATTTATCCAAAGGAATGAAAATGAAGTTTTCGCTGGCGGTGGCGC
The DNA here is from genome assembly GCA_965546615.1 of uncultured Peptococcaceae bacterium. GTDB lineage: Bacteria > Bacillota > Desulfotomaculia > Desulfotomaculales > Desulfohalotomaculaceae > CBEUVQ01. The sequence goes on along the minus strand of CBEUVQ010000015.1, from coordinate 6,720 downwards.
TTTCTCACCACGCCGAGCTGCTTATTATGGATGAGCCGACATCGGGGCTGGACCCGGTGGCAAGAAACGAACTTTTAGAAATATTAACCGGCTTGATTCAAGATGAAAACAAAGGCATTCTTCTTTCCAGCCACATCACATCAGACCTGGACAAAATTGCCGATTACATTACGCTGATTAACGACGGAAAGATACTGCTCAGCTGCTCCAAAGAAGAACTGCTCGACCGACACGCCGTTGTCAAAGGGGGCAGAGATTTATTGGACGGCGATGTCAGAAAGCTGTTTATCGGTATTAAAGAAAATCAGTTTGGCTTTGAAGGTTTAACCGCAGACCGCCGCCAAGCGCAGCGCCTTTTAACCGATGATGTGCTGATGGAAAAACCGACACTGGAAGATATAATGCTTTATTATACAAAGGAGGATGCGGCATGCTTAACTTAATCTTTAAAGATCTGCTGGTGCAGAAGAAAACACTGCTGTTCATCTTTGTGTACGCACTGCTGCTGATATTTATTATGCAGGGCTCTGATACTTACAGTGCATTTATTTCAACGTTTTTCTGCTATATGCTTATTATGACTTCCTGCGCTTATGACGATAAAAGCCGCGCCGATGTGCTGTTTAACAGCCTGCCGGTGAAAAGGTCAACCATTGTTTGGGCGAAATATTTATCCGTTTTTGTTTATATGCTGCTTATTACCGGCATTTACAGCATTATAAAAGCGGCAGTTTATCTTATCGGGCAGCCGCTTTTGCTTCCCGCCCTTTCAGCGGAGGGTTTTGTCGGCGGGTTTTTAGCGGTCAGCCTGCTGTCCGCGCTCTACTTTCCCGTTTATTTTAAGTTCGGCTATATGAAGTCACGCATATTTAACTTTATACTGTTTTTTCTGCTGTTCTTCGGCATAACGGTATTTGGCATAAACGCAGCCGGCACAGCGTCAGCGCTGAATTACTATGCTCACAGCCAATCAGGCGCCATCCAAACAACAATCAACTTTCTGCAGGCATTAAGCGGGCTGCAGCTGCTCGGACTAATCAGCGCATTAATATTGGCAGTGCTGGCATTGTCGCTGTTCCTATCGTTAAAAGTCTACCAACGCAGGGATTTTTAGGACATTTTTACCAATCAATTTCTCCCCTGCGTTGTTGATTTTAACTGATTAATTAATATAAAATAAATTGGGAGAGTATCAATTGTTTCCCAAAAATTTTTAAGGAGGTTCTCAATGAAAAGAAAAAACCTATTTGTTGTACTGCTTGCGACACTTCTCTGCTTAAGCGTTGTTTTTGCTTCCAACGCGGCCCAACCAACCGCCAAAGAAATGGTTATTGCCAAAATTAAAAACGCAAAACTGCCGATAAGCAGTGAATTTTACCAAAAAGCAGTTACTGAAACAAACCTGGAAGTAACTAAGTTTGACGGCACAATGATAGATGTAATCGGCGACTTGACCAACACCGCCGTTAATCTGCTGATTGAAGAAGATGTACCAAACAGCGTCATCAAAGTGCAGCTGAACACCGACATTAAAGGCCAAGAAAACAGCGCCGATATTTATTTGGCTGATGATAAACTCATCTTTACCAAAGATATTTTGCGTCTGGTGAAAGACCTCGGCATCAACGATCCGCAGATAGAACAGTCGCTGGCTGACAGCTCACGGCAGTATTTTTACGCCCAAGACAGCCAGTTTAAAAACATGTGGGAACAGTTTGAACTTTACCAGCATCAGCAGATCCCCGAAGAATACAAAGAAATGCTGGCATTTATTGTAGAAGCCGTTCCGGAAAAATGCTTTACCATTTCATCCGGCAGTGTAACCATTGAACTGGACCAGCAGGCTTTTGAGGAAACAATTATCAACCTGGCAGCAAAAGCAAAAGATGAAAAAGAGCGGGCAGCGGACATCATTGTCGGCTTAACCAAGTACGGCCAGCTGCCGGAAGGTCTTTCCGAGCAGCAGATGAAAGAACAAATCATCAGTGCTTTTGACAGCATTACCGTTCCCACCGAAGAACAGGTGAGCATCATCAGCGATTTTGTCACGATGAACTTAACCTTTGAAGCTCCCATTCTGCCCGGCGGCACAACGAGCTACGACTTTAAACTTGATATCCACGCTCCGCAAGCCGAGGGATCTTTCAATATTTACGGCACTAACAGCGGTAAAGGGGAAAACTTAAAAGGTGACTACAAACTGATAGGTGATTTTAGTTTTGACACCATACAGTTTAACTTTGACGCCTACGGAGAATATCAGTATGCCGGTGAAACCTATCAGTCAAACACACTGATTAACTTTGACGGCAAAGACACTTCCTCTGACCAGTGGCTGGAAGTTGAGCTGAAATCCGACTCCACCGGCAAAGCTAAGCGCAATTTAGTGATTAAAAAGCCGGTGTTAACAGAAGACAACAGTATTGATATTAATGCTTACCAGCCGGAGTCAACAGAAGCTGTCGACTTCGCCATAGTTGATGACAACCCGGCAGCAGAAACCGGCTTAAGCCTTATCGTCAACGGCGAATATATTTCCGGCGATGTGCCGCCGGTAATTAAAAACGGCCGCACCTTTGTGCCGCTGAGAACCCCTGCTCAAGCATTAGGCTGTGTTGTGCAGTGGCAGCAGCCCGACCAAATTAAAATTTCCACCGGTGACACCGTGATTTTAATGCAGGTTGACAGCTCCAACTACACTGTCAACGGCACCGCCAAACAGGCAGATGCCGCTCCGTACCTCGATAACGGCACAGTAATGGTGCCCATTCGCTTCATCGCCCAAGAACTGGGTGCACAAGTGCAGTACACCGGAAGCAGTGTTATCATCTCTGAATAAAGCAGAAAAGGTGACAGCGAAACAGCTCGCTGCCGCCTTTTTTTTGTGCTTAAAATCCCCCTTTTTCGAAATAACATCCCCCGCTGTTTGGATAAACGTTACATTTAAAGAAAAGGGTACCATAAAAAAGCATCGGCAGTTTATTAAACTATAACGGCATAATACTATAACCAAACGTTAATTAACACAAATTATAACATTAGGTTTGAAAAATTAAATATGCTAAAATATATTACAAAATAAACAATAACATAAAATAATCGCTTAATTCTTCAAACGAAGAAGCGGGGGAACCAAGTTTAGTGGGGTGAATCCTTTTAAGGTAGGGTTACTTTTCAATCCGAACCCGTCAGCTAACCTCGTAGGCGTGGAAAAGTTTGTGTTGTGCTTAAACAGCATATTCAAGTTCTGCTTGCCCTTCCCCTTGGTAAATATTTCCAAGGGGTTGTTTGTTTTTACGCTGCCAAGGAGGTGAATAAACTTTTCTCTTGTCACTGCTTTAACAGAATTATAAGGAGGTTAATCATGAAAAAAATTATTGCGTTAATTATACTTGCTGTTTCTCTGCTGGCAGTGGGCTGCTCTTCCGACGACACTACCGCCGCACAGCAGATGAGCACTTTAGAGCGGGTGCAGAAGGAAGGAAAAATAGTGGTGGGTTTTTCCCGCGAAAAACCCTATGCCTATAAAGAAGCTGACGGCACAATAACCGGCATGTCGGTGGAAGTGGCGAAAGCAGTATTCAAAGAAATGGGCATTGAAGAAACAGAAGGTGTTGTCACTGAGTTCGGTTCGCTGATCCCCGGACTAAAAGCAGGACGTTTTGATGTTATCACCGCCGGCATGTACATAACACCGGAGCGGGCGAAACAGGTTGCCTTTGGTGAACCGGAATACCGCGTTATTGAAGGCTTGGCGGTGCAAAAGGGCAACCCGCACAACCTGCACAGCTTTCAAGACATCGCCGCCAACCCCGCAGTAACGATTGCTGTAATGGCGGGCAGCTTTGAGCTGGATTATTTGAAGGCGTCCGGCGTTAAAGACAGCCAAATTCAAATAGTTAACGATATTGCCTCCTGCATTTCCGCTTTGGAATCGGGCCGGGCAGACGCTACAACGATGACCGACTTAACGCTGAAATCCGCAATTGAAACCGCCGACCAAAGCAAAATTGAGCGGGTGGAAGATTTTGAACAGCCGCTGATTGACGGGAAAAACATCATTACCTACGGCGGTGCTGCTTTCCGGCTGGAAGACGCCGACTTGGTAGAAGCATACAATGAACAGCTGCAGAAGTTGAAAGAATCCGGAAAGCTGCTGGAAATTCTCAAAGAGTTCGGCTTTTCAGAGGACAACCTGCCGGGCGATGTCACCACAGCACAAATTATCGGCAGTTAGTGCCTGCTGTTAAAAAAGGAGGTAAACAGCATTAACACTTATTTAGAAATTTTACCGGAATTAATTCGCGGTGCGGGCATTACGGTGCAAATTCTGGTGACATCGCTGTGCTTAGTTTTTATTATCGCCTTTTTAGCAGGGTTGGGACGGCTGTCCCGATCTGCGCTGATTAGAAAATTTACCGGTATATATGTGGAACTGTTCCGCGGCACGTCGCTGTTGGTGCAGATGTTTTGGATTTTTTTTGTTCTGCCCGCCGCCGGCATCAATTTATCCCCATTTTGGGCGGGGGTTACAGCACTGGCTTTAAACTACGGCGCTTATGCCTCAGAAATAGTGCGGGGGGCAGTTGAAGCAATCCCCCACAGTCAAACCGAGGCGGCCATTGCCTTAAACATGACCCGCCGCCAGCGCATGCGGCTGGTTATCATTCCGCAGGCTTTTAGAATTATGCTGCCTGGTTTCGGCAACATCTCCATCGAACTGCTCAAAGGAACCTCACTGGTATCGCTGATTACGCTGGCCGATTTAACCTATCAGGGTTTAACGCTGCGCAGCAGCATCGGACATACTACCGAAATTTTTATTGCCCTGCTGCTTCTTTACTTTATTTTGGCACTGCCGCTTATTTGGGCAACGCGCTTATTTGAGCGCCGTGCATCGAAAGGGGGTGCTGTCCAATGAGTTGGAATTGGCAGTTTGCGGCAGAAATTTTCCCCACAATACTGCGCGCGATGTGGATTGCGGCCGCTGCCGCCGTCACTGCGTACCTGCTGGCGCTGATACTGGGGTTAATACTCACCTTTTTAAGGCGCTCACCTTTCAAGCCTTTGTCCTGGCTGACTGTCGGCTTTATTGAATTTGTGAGAAGCACGCCGCTTTTGGTGCAGCTGTTTTTTGCTTATTTTGCGCTGCCGCAGCTGGGCATATCTTTAAACGCTTTTTCTACCGGGGTTTGCGTACTCGGTATTCATTACAGCACTTACGTGTCAGAAATTTATCGTTCGGGAATAGAAGCTGTTCCGCAGGGTCAGTGGGAAGCCTGCAGAGCGCTCAATTTTTCCAAACGCTATATTTGGCAGCGCATCATTCTGCCGCAGGCCGTTCCCCCGGTAATCCCAATGCTGGGCAACTACCTGCTGGCGCTGTTTAAAGAAACACCGCTGCTTTCCGCCATTACGGTGGTAGAAATGCTGCAGACCGCCAAAATCATCGGCTCACAGCACTTCAGCTACTTAGAACCGTTTACCATTGTCGGCGCATTGTTTTTGGCGTTGAGCTATCCCTCTGCTTTACTCATTCGCAGGCTGGAAGAAAAAACCAAATGCGTCGGTCAAAACAAACCAAGCAGAGAAAAAAATCATCGCCTTGCAGGCATTAAATCTGCTGCGGCAGATATGCTGAGAGGCAAAAAGTACAGAGAAGGTGTGCACCATGAACAGTAAAACAGCCAACCCCATTGTCGCTTATAAAAAAGTGAGCAAATCCTTCGGCAGTGCTGCTGTGTTAAAAGAACTGGATTTAGATATCGCCCCGTCTGAAAAAGTGGCGCTGATCGGCCCCAGCGGTTCCGGCAAAACAACGCTGATCAGAATGCTGATGACGCTGGAAAAGCCCACTTCCGGCATTATTGAAGTTAACGGCGAGCCGCTGTGGCACAAAAAAGTCAACGGCAGGTTGGTTGATGCCGACGAAAAGCACCTGCGCCGGATGCGCAGCAATATCGGCATGGTTTTTCAGCAGTTCAACCTCTTTCCGCACATGACAATTTTACAAAACGTCACCGCTGCCCCCATCAATGTACTGGGGCTGACAAAGGAAGAAGCGGAAGAACGGGCGGTAAACATGCTGAAAAAAGTAGGGCTGGCAGACAAAACTAGCGCCTACCCCGCCCAGCTGTCCGGCGGTCAGCAGCAGCGGGTGGCCATTGCTCGGGCGGTAGTAATGCAGCCGAAAGTAATGCTGTTTGATGAAGTCACTTCCGCACTGGACCCCGAACTGGTGGGCGAAGTTTTGGAAGTAATTAAAGAATTGGCCCGTGAAACAGATATGGCGATGATTTTAGTTACCCACGAAATGGATTTCGCCCGCGATGTAGCCGACCGGATTGTATTTCTGCACGGCGGGCAAGTTGAAGAACAAGGCCGCCCAGAAGAAATTTTTGAAAACCCGCAGAGCGAACGCCTGCAGTCCTTTCTCAGCAGATTTCTCAACAGCTGACAAGCATCAAAAAGACGCTTCACTGCCACCTCGCCCGGGGTGGCATTTTTTATCAAAGTAAGATACATTATAAAGGGAAACTTTACAGAGAGGATTGTTTTGATGAGCAAAACATTGGTATTGGCTGAAAAACCCTCGGTAGCAAGAGATTTGGCCCGGGTGCTGAAATGCAGTCAAAAAGGAAACGGCTTTTTTGAAGGCAGTAAGTACATCGTCACTTGGGCGCTGGGGCATTTGGTAACGCTGGCCGAACCGGAAGTATA
>CBEUVQ010000014.1:0-50275 GCA_965546615.1 uncultured Peptococcaceae bacterium | reverse complement strand
TAGAAAGCAGCATCTCTTTTTATTAAACTGTCTACTTTATAGGGCGCAGTTCAAAATAACGGTCTCTTCTTTAATTACTAAGTGCCGCTAAACGTCAAACAGCTTACTTACAGACAGATCTTCATGAATACGAATAATTGCTTCCCCTAATATTGGCGCGACTGAAAGCGTTTTTACCCGCTCAAACATCTTTTCCTGCGGTAATGGTATAGTGTTGGTCACCACTACCTCTTTAATCACCGAATTTTTTAAACGCTCAACCGCCGGTCCGGATAATACCGGATGGGTACAGCAGGCATAAATCTCTTTGGCACCACGTTCTAAAAGGGCAGCGGCTCCTTTGGTAATAGTCCCGGCGGTATCAATAATATCATCAATCATAATTACACGCTTATCCTTAATTTTACCGATAACATTGGTTACTTCCGCTACATTAGGTTCGGGACGGCGTTTATCAATAATAGCCAAGGGTACGCCCAACCGTTCCGCTAAATCCCTTGCTCTGGTTACCCCACCGATATCCGGCGAAACAACCACCAAATCTTCAATTTTATTTTGTGTAAAGTATTCTGCCAAAATCGGAACACCAGGCAGGTGATCTACCGGTATATCAAAGAAGCCCTGAATTTGACCGGCATGCAAATCCATAGTAATTACTCTTCTCGCTCCCGCCGCATACAATAAATTGGCTACCAATTTTGCCGTAATAGGATCTCTCGCCCGGGTTTTTCTGTCTTGACGGGCATACCCATAGTAAGGAATAACAGCAGTGATTCGCCTTGCCGAAGCTCTTCTGATGGCATCAATCATCACCAACAACTCCATCAGATGTTCGTTAACCGGGCCGCTGGTAGGTTGGATTACAAAAACATCTGCCCCGCGAACACTTTCATTTATTCTGACCGTTATTTCCCCGTCACTAAAACGACCAACATTGGAATCCCCTAAAGTTACTCCTAAATACTGACAAATTTCAACTGCCAAATCTTTGTGCGCATTACCGCTAAAAATCTTTAACCGCTTGTTTCCCGAACCCATTTACTTTACCTCCAAAATTTGCTGCATTATTTATTCTTTTTTGTCCATCCCTCTTTGTTAACTTGACGCTGTCTGGCTAATCCCAGTGAATCAGCAGGAACATTTTCTGTAATGGTTGAACCTGCTGCAATTACAGCGTTGGCCCCGATTTTAACGGGAGCAACCAAATTGCTGTTGCTGCCAATAAAAGCATGATCATCTATTTCAGTAAGATGCTTCTGCTCGCCGTCATAATTACATGTGATTGTTCCGGCACCAATATTAACCCCTTGACCGATCAATGCATCCCCTATATAAGATAAATGGGGTATTTTACTGCTGCTGCCAACAGTACTTTTCTTAATCTCTACAAAATCGCCAACCTTAACACCGGCACCTAATTCGGTCTGCGGGCGAATATATGCAAAAGGTCCTACAGTACATTCATTATCGATTTTACTTTCCAACACTACCGAATACTGCAGTCGGCAGTTTGCTCCGATTCTGCTGTTTACAATCCGCGTATTCGGTCCAATTTGAGAGGAGCTGCCAATAACGGTGCTGCCTTCCAAAATGGTCCCCGGATATAAAACAGTATCACTGTCAACTGCAACGGTACTGTCTACATATGTGGTTTCCGGATCAACAACAGTGACCCCTTCATCCATCAGCCTGTCCAATACTCTTAAACGCATAACTTTAGCGGCGGCGGCCAGCTGGCGGCGGTCATTAACGCCCATTACCTCATTGAAGTCCGCACAGCTGCATGCCGCCACAACCTTATTTTGTTCGTTATACACCTTAATTATATCTGTCAGGTAATATTCTCCCTGAGCATTGGCGGCAGATATTTTTTCTAAAGCAGCAAACAAACCGGCAGCTGCAAAGCAATAAAAACCGGTGTTAATTTCTTTTACTGCTAATTCTTCCGGTGTGGCATCTTTCTGCTCCACAATCCGCTCAACCCGACCGGTGTGATCACGTATAATCCGCCCGTACCCGGTGGGATCGTCGACCAATGCAGTCAACACAGTGGCAGACGCATTTTGCCCGACATGCCTTTGGAAAAGCATTTGCAGCGTTTCCGGTGTAATCAGCGGGGTATCACCACATACTACCAGCACATGTCCCGGGAAAGATTGCAAAGCATCGGCCGCCTGCATTAACGCATGGGCAGTTCCCAGCTGCTGCTCCTGGTAAACCACCTCCGCCTTTTCTCCAATATATGCTTTCACTCTTTCTGCACCGTGACCGGCAACTACAACGGTTTTTTCAACACCGCTTTTTGCCAGTGCATCCAGAACATGTCCCAACATCGGCTTGCCGCCTACCTGGTGCAAAACCTTTGGCAGTGCGGATTTCATCCTGGTACCTTTTCCTGCTGCTAAAACCACAGCTGCAAGCCGCATTCGGGAACCCTCCTTTAACATGAATTTAGACCACGTAATACATTCAACACAGAATACTGTATTCCTCTATATTTTGACATTTTTGAGCTATATAATCCTTAAAGTTGTATTCTTTCGACAATTCAATTTAAAAAACGCCAAAAAGGGAGCCTAAGCTCCCTTATATTCTGAAGTAAAAATATTTTACATTGCCTGAGTATGTACAGCTGCTTCGTAAGCTTCCAGTACCGCAGTTTGAATAATTTCTCTGGCCTGCGAATTAATCGGATGTGCAATGTCGCGATATTCACCGCTTGGGGTTTTACTGCTGGGCATAGCTACGAATAACCCGTTTTGCCCTTCAACCACTTTGACATTGTGAATGACAAACATATCATTCAGTGTTACAGATACTATTGCTTTCATTTTGCCGTCGAGTAGAATTTTGCGAATACGTACATCAGTTACCTGCATTTACGCTCTTCACCACCTTCTGTCATTTTACTTAATTAGGGTTATTTTCTGCATTTTATTGAAAAGTCCTTCTATTTTCCAGTCTTTTTAGTAAATTATTCCTTATAATTTTTGCAATTATTAAAAAAATAATTAACAGTTATTTATTCCCAGTGTTTTGCTTACTATTTTTAAGTCGCTGGGCTTATCTACATCAACTCCTACCTCAGGGTACTTGCAAATAACCGCCTTTCCGTTAATACCTAAAAGTTGGGAAACTTTTTGTTCCGCCTCCGCCAGACTTAAGCGGCGAAGTAAATACTTGGCAAGAAATCCCAATCCAATAATTTTGCACAACCTTATCGGACTTTTTCTCGCTTCCACCAACCTCTGCCCTACTTCCAAACACCTTGATACTACACCGGGATTCACTAAAAATACATTTCCACCGGTAAAAGTGCCTTCTTTTAAGTTTACATAAGTTCGCTTCACCGACGGGAATTTATTATTTACCGCCTGCTGCGGTATCACCGGAAAGTAAAGGTCCGCTTTATTCAAGCGGCATAAGCGCAAAAAATCATCGATTGCTTCAGCGGTAATCAAAGGTATATCAGATGTAGCTACCAAAATTTGTTCCGACTGCGGCAAATGTTTTACCCCAAAGGCAATGTTGTTCATCAAGGTACTTTGTGGATTAATTACTTCAATACCCGCCGGGGAAAATACTTCCGTTAATTCCTCCGGGCCTACCACCAAAATCCTGTTTATGTTCTTTGAATGCAGCAAAGCTTCAACCACATACTCCACCATGGTACGTTTACCGATGGCAATTAATGCTTCAAAATCAGCATCACTGCATTCTTTCAGCATACCGTCATTAGGACTGCCGGCAAGCACCAGGGCATCGATCATGCATCCTCATTCTCCTTTTTCTGCTTAATCGCTTCCAACATAGTATTTTCGGCATTTTCAATATGTATTTGGGCTAATTTGGCAGCTTGTTTGGCATTGCGTGCCGCCAGAGCCTCCACAATTTGTTTATGCTCTTCCACCGCTTTTTTCGAGCGACCGGGAGAAGCCAAAGATGTAGCCCGAAAGCGCTGCAGCTGTTCCTTCAAATTAGTAATAAATTGAATCAGTTTTTTATTGCGGCTTGCTTTATAAATGATATCGTGAAAGCCGGTATCCTGCTCTACCACCGGATCGATATTTTCTCCGGAAGACACTTCGGAAATTGATACAATAGAACGCTCCAATTCGTCCAGTTCTTCGTCAGTAATCCGTTCCGCCGCTAAGCTTGCCGCCAATGCTTCCAGCGCCGCCCGCACTTCAAAAACATCAACAATGTCTTTCATTGAAATGCCGGCAACATAAGCTCCTTTGCGCGGAACCATCACAACAAAGCCTTCCAGTTCCAGCTTTCTTATTGCCTCTCTTACCGGCGTTCTGCTTACACCCATTTCCTCTGCTATTTGTATTTCCATTAACCGCTCACCGGGGCTGAGCCTTCCGGTGAGGATAGCATCACGCATCGTTTCAAAAACAATTTCCCTTAAAGGTTTATAGTTATCTAACTTAACCGGCACTAAACGCGGTCGATCAGTCATAAACCCACCCTCCCTTACAGCTTATCTTTTTATGTATATTATACCTAAAACTGTTAATATCCTCTATTTTTGATATTAGTAACTATTATTTCAGCATTTGGACAATTTAGTCGATCGGCTAACTTATCAGCTTCTAATCTGCTGTCGGCAAGTGCAAAAATTGTCGGGCCGCTGCCGGACATCAGCACCCCTCTTGCTCCCGCCCGGCATGCGGCCTCTTTTATCTGTTTCAGCTCGGGATGCATTTCTAATGTAACGTATTCTAAATCATTAGCCAGGTTTTCAGCTATTTTTTGAATGTTTTTTTGCTTAATGGCCGCTATCATCGCTTCGGTATTCGGTCTCTTTTTTAAAGAAGCCTGTGCAAAACGCCGGTACACCTCAGCGGTGGAAACGCCAAAAAAAGGTTTAATCAGCACGATACCAAGTTCCGGTGTTTCCGGCAGCGGCGTCAATTTTTCGCCCCTTCCTTTGGCAAGTACAGTGCCTCCAAGCAGGCAAAACGGTACATCTGATCCGATTTTTTCTCCTAAGTGCATCAGCTCCGGCAGCTGTAAGTTCAAGCCCCAGAGTTTATTTAATCCCAACAAAGCTGCTGCCGCGTCACCGGAACCTCCCGCCAAACCGGCAGCCATCGGAATGCGTTTGATAAGAGTTATTTTCGCACCTTGATTGCATCCTGAGTACCCGCGCAGCAATTCCGCCGCCTTGTAGATTAAATTATCTCTGCCGGCAGGAGCATTACCTTCTACCGACAAGGATACCCCGTTATTAGAATTTTCAAAAATCAATTCATCGTGCAGAGCGAGTGTCTGCATAATTGTTTCTATTTCATGATAACCGTCCAAGCGCTTTCTTAAAACCTTTAATGTCAGATTTATTTTGGCATATGCTTTATATATAACTTCCAACTAATTATTTCCTCCTGACAATAATAATTATTTAATTATCTAAATATTGGCTTTTACACTGCTGTTTTCCTCCTAATAATCAGAGCCGCTTTTTCTCTTTAAGCAAATGTTGGAATATTTTGCCTAATTGTACATATATTCATAATATAACCAATGATACCGCAGTTTATTGAAACTTAACAGCTGTTAAAAGGAGGATTTATAAATTGTTGAAGTCTGATTTTCGGGCAGCTAAATTTTTGTTAGTGAATACGGCATTAAAAAAACTGCAGTTCTATGAGCGGGCCAAACTGGTTAACAGTTATCCCATTGCGGTAGGCAAGCCGTCTACTCCCACGCCCACCGGTGAATTTAAAATCGTTACCAAAATCCTTAACCCCGGAAACGGATTGGGAACCCGCTGGTTGGGTCTGTCGATACCCAACGGCCATTACGGCATTCACGGCACCAATATCCCTTCTTCTGTCGGCAAAAGTATTTCCAACGGCTGCATCCGGATGTATAACAGCGATGTCGAAGAATTATTTTCTTTAGTTAGTTTAAAAACCCCGGTATTAATTACAGATAATGCAGAAGAAATTAATTTAACACCGCTAAACGAAGAAAAAAACGAACATACTGAACCCCCGAAAACAACAACTGACGAAGCAAGCACTCACAGCGAAGAAATCCCGCGGCTTTCTGCCGAGGAAGACGAGGACGCCGAAAAAAAAGAGGAAAACGCGGAAAACAATGAAATGTCCGCCAATACCCAATCCACTGCCGAACTTCCCGCACCGGAACAACATCAGGCGGAATCTGTTTCAGCGGAACCGCCGCATTTTATTTATACCGTCCGCCCCGGTGACACGCTGTGGTCAATTGCCCGCAGCTGCGGCCTCCCTATACAGCGTCTTCTGGAAATCAACGATTTTGCCGATCACAATGCCCTCTTTCCGGGACAAAAAATTTTAATTCCCGCCAAAGCGCGTCCGCCGGGTTTTAGATGGCATCCCCGCCGCTGAAGAAAAAGGCATCTCTGCCTGCTGCAGAGATGCCTACTTTCTAAAGAGGATCAACCAGGCACCGCCAGCCATTAACAGCACTCCGATGACCCGATAGATATTGAACGGAATGCGCTGCATTCCAAAAAGGCCGAGATGATCGATTAATCCGGCTGTAAAAACCTGGCCGACTATAATGGCGGTAGTTGCCGGAGCAACTCCTGCTTTTGGTATGCTGCGTGCCACTGCATATATAATGATTACACTGAGCAATCCGCCTAAATATGTATACCAAGGGGCGGCAGCCCATTTTCCCAAATCAAAAACACCCATTTTAAAAACAAAAACCATCAGCGCCACAATTACCGCCCCGACAGCGTGCACAATCATGGTTGCTTCCCACAATCCGACAACTTTACCCAAAGCAGCGTTTAACGTACCTTGCAGAGCCATGGTTACGCCTGACAGGGCAGCAATCAACAAAGCTATAATCCGACCGCCCATTAACTCAATACGCTGGTGTCATGTCCCAACGACTGCAGTGTTTCTTTTAACCAGCCCGAATCCACCACAGCCGAATCAAAGTCAATATTTACTGTTTTGTCATTAATATTTGCCTCTACTCTTTTCACACCGTCGATTTGTTTTAAATAAGTTTCAATTTCATTTTTATCTTCTTTGGTAAATAAACCGCCTACTTTAAAAGTTTCTTGCGGCAAGATTAGTCACCCCCGATGTTTTGTTCATTGTTATAAAAGTAGTTTCTTCACGTCAGACAAAAATTATTCCGGTTAATTTGATACAAAAAAATCCTAAGTGCTGCTTTTAACAGTGTCCACTTAGGATGTCAAATATTGCCTGCTTAGGCCCTTATATTTCGCAGCACAGCCAGGAGCTGTCGGGCATTTACCAAGCCGTAACCCTGATCCTCCGCGGTTACCCGAGACAACTTTTGGCTGCTTTTCTGCAGCAGATAAAATACATCGTTAAGCCTGATATAAGGCTTCATTTTAACAGCTAAACTGACCAGACCGGTTACATGGGGTGCAGCCATAGATGTACCGCTCAGCCGTTGATATGACGCACCGGGAGAAGTTGAGTATACTTCTGTTCCGGGGGCTACCACAGTAACCTCCGGACCACGGCTGGAAAAAGAAGCAATGCGATTTTGCCGGTCAACAGCACCCACCGCAATTACTTCCGGGTATGCGCCGGGATAATCAACCGAATTGCTGCTGCCGTCATTTCCGGCGGCGGCTATCATAATCAAACCAGCCTCTGCAGCCCTTTGAACAGCCATCCTTAAGCTAAGACTTTGTTTATCTGTGCCAACGCTTAAGTTTACCACCTGCATTTTATTTTTAATGCACCAATCCAGTCCGTTGATAATTTCTGCTAATGAACCGGCACCGTCCTGATCTATTACTTTCACGGCAAACAGATGGGCCTTAGGAGCAACACCGGCAACACCGGTATTATTATCTTCAGCGGCTATAGTTCCGGCAACATGAGTACCGTGACCGTTGTCATCATCGGGGTCTTTACTTTGGTTTAAAACATTTATTCCTCCCTTAATATTATTCACTAAATCAGGGTGGTCTAAATCTATTCCACTGTCCATCACCGCTACTCTGGTATTTTCGCCTCTGGTCTCGTTCCATACAGAACTGGCACCAATCCGATCAACGCCCCAAGGTATCATCTGTTCTTTATTTTGGGGTTTCCCAAAAAACGGCCATAAACGCTCAACTTTCACAGGCCTAAGCTTAATTTGCACATTGTCCTCCACTGCCAGCACTTCCGGATCAGCTTCAATAATTCTCTCCAATTCACTTGGCAGTTGGCAGACAATACCATTTACAAATGACAGCGGTTTTATATTTTTCGCACCGGATCTGCTTAAAAGGCGCGTCAAGAGAGGTGACATACCGCCCCGGTGAAAGACCGGTCTTTTAAACAAAACAATTTTTTCCATTTTTTATCCTCGGCTATTTTGAACTTTCAGCAGCTTGATTACTGCTTATACCGGTTGTTGTTTTGCTGTCGGCACTGTAACCGCTGTCTTTTTTATTTGCACTGTTTCCTACAGAAGCAAAGCCTTGAATTAATGAGTTCAAAGGTTTTAACAGTGCAGCAATGTCAAAATCCTCCCCGGAAGATTTTTCTTTCAGCGAACCGCCTTTATGATCTTCTTTTAACAGCCGCGCAATGGTATCAAACATTACATCGGCACTGCCGGCAACTGTTTCAATCACTTTACCGGTTATTTTGGCGCCATGCAAAACTTTGCGCACCGTTTCTTCAAATTCTATCTGTTTTTCCCGTTTTTCTTGAGTTTGCATTATTTTATCAACATGTTTTGTCATCATTTCTACTTTTTCAACAAGTTTAGATTCCGCACCGCGCTGTGCTTCCAAACGGGACATTGTTTGAACAAGCCGGTCCAGCTTATCAAATATTTCCGATGCCAGCTCGACATCATGACTTTTTTCTTTTTGGTAAGCTTCAATTCTCGCCAACAATTTTTCTACCGTGTCTGTAACGTTAACCTTCTTTCCCTCCATCATCTTCACTCCTTCCCAAGCGACGGTAGTTTAAAGGGCTACACTAACGTGTAGCCCTTTCCGGTTAGACTACCACATCACTTAATCGTTAACTAGCAGAAGAAACCACAGCAGCAAGAAATTGCGAGCATTAAGAACAGCCATACACCTAGCAGTTTCCAGTCAAGTAATCCGCAGAAGAATAATGCGATACCGATAATGAAGCCTGCTAAAAGTAAGCAGCAGCATCTAACCCAAATTCCAGGGCCCCAATCTTTTACTCCAAATTCCTTAACGGCTTCAGCTACACCCATTATGAATTCCTCCTTGTAGTTTCTTTAATGTACTGAACAAAATCCCGGGATTTGTTCTAATCATACAATATGAGAAGGTTCCAGTATCTGTTACAGGCTAAGTGAAATTTTTTAGTGCCTGTTAGAAAAAAATAAATATTAACACCCCAAGCAGCACTAAAAAAATAAAAGTTCCAATCCCAATTAACCCCAAACCCAGCAGCACTGCCGCCAATATAATTAATGCCAGGCAAATGCATACACAGAACACATTGAAGTATCCCGAATAAAACTTCTGTTTTATACCGAAGATGCCTTGGTCTGACATCGTCAGCCCTCCTTTCATAATGAATCGCAGGAAGAGAATATCTTACTGCTAAAGTACGCCGAACTGTCGGTATATGTTACATTTTTAAATGCATTTAGCATTTTGGGCAAAAAAATTACCGGTTAAACCGGTTAAAACATCCCCTTATATTCCTCCATATTTATGCCGGTGGCTTTTTGAATTTCATTTAACGCGGTTTCTTTTGACTGCTGCTGCGCTTTGTTAAAAAGTTCCGCCAATTCATACTCAATATTGCCAATGTACTGCCTCTTTAGCACCGCAGGATTAATTCGAACAGCCAGCACTTCCTGCTGACCGTTCATAATTATTTTTAAGTGACCGCTTTGCGAGGCAGCACCAATATTTATCTTTTTTAATATTCCGTTGATTTCTTTAAAATTACCTGCCAGTTTGCTCATATCTCCTAAATTCACTGCCAAACCTCCAATCTCAATAAACTATCTTAATATATGACTGCTTAAATAAATCAGTTACTGATAATGCGTCAAGATATGGCAGTAACACTTTTAATCAGTACACGTATAGTATCATAAGATGCATTTTAACCAACGGAGGTAGATCGAAAATGGAATTGAATGCCAAACACCACAAAGGCCCGCCATTAGAGCCAAATGCTTTTACTTTATTTTTAATATTAATTTTATTGATTATGGGCAGCGGTAGTTACCAGATTGAAGAACGCCTTTCTCATTTCAGTAAAATGATTCGTGCCAGTCATAACGCTGTTAAAATGATGCGCGCCGGCATGAACGAATTTCGCTCTTCAATGATGCCGCCTAACAGCAGCGGGATGAACAATAACATCGGCCAATAAAATTTCTAAGGATGTCAAAAGGCATCCTTATATTTTTATGTCAAATACCAAAGGTGCCGCAAGCGGCACCTTTACAGAGATAAGTTATAAAAAACCGGCTCCTCCTGCCCGAAGATATCATGTAAATATATTCATCAGGCCGTTGAGATCTAAACCTGTAGCCTTGGATAACTGGTCTTTTACCGCCGCCCGCGATTCTACTTGAGCTTTGTTCAGTGCCTCTACTATTTTATCTTCTATTTGTTTTACCCCTAACGACGAAATGGCCTGCGGATCAATATGCACAGACAGCAGCTCTTGTTTTCCGTTCATCACTACCGTTACCTCACCGCCGGTGCAGCTCACTTCTACTTGCAAATTCTGCACTTGATTTTGAATCTGCTGAATTTGAGACATAATTTGCCCCATATTTCCAAACATAAAAGTATACCTCCTTAATTATGTTATCCCAGCCGGGGATCCCATTTTAGAATATTTTTTTGAGCAGTGCCTTTTTTCCCCCAGTCTTCTTCGCTGTCGGTTTCTGCTGCCGATCCGGTGTTTTCTTTGCTGTGCTGCTCAATATTTGGTTTAGGCGCTGCTTTTTGAGAAGCCTGCCTCGGTTCCGGGGGCGGGGGCGGCATCATTTGTGTCAGCATTGTCAGCAGCGCGGGATTAATATGCCCGCTTCTGCTCAGCGCAGCAATTAACTGATCCGGATTGAGACTGCCGGAAGCTGCCTGCTGCACCAGACGCATTAAATCATCATCGGGGGCGCCCTTCTGCCTGCTTTGATTTGGTGAAGTGTCTTGTTCGGCTGCCGAATTGCTGTTTTGGGAAATTTCCACACCGAGATCTCTCCCTCCGATCGCTCTCTGTAAAATATCAACTATCCCCATTAAATTCACCAAACTCAACATCAGCAGCATATTAATATTGTCCACACCGTACTTTGACTGTTCCTCCAGTAAATTTAATATTGTTTGTTCCAATCCCGGTTTTTGTAAATTATTTTCCACTGCACGACCTCCTTTCGGGGTTTTAACTTTTTGCTTCACACGGTATGCGGATTTTTTGTTGAATCAAACTTTCACCCCTTTCCAATTCGGGATTTAAATCCAAAATTGCATCAGTTGACGTTCCAAAACGCCAAGCCAACTTTTCCAATGTATCGCCGGGCTGTGTACGATATATAAAATAAATCCGCTGCTCTTTGTCAGCATTCCGGTTAATTGATCCAACATCTGTTGGCAAACAGTACTTTTTCAAATTAAACAGTCTAACCTCTACATTAATATCTGCATAAATTTTTAAGCAGCCGTTTATCATTTCTCCCGTCACCCGGTTAACCTGCGGCATTGTTTCTACCCTGGTGAAATATTCACGTTCTTTTAACAGCGCTGTTGTTTTAAAAGAAACCTGTCGATGAACATGTTTTATTTGCTCGCCTTGGGTCACAAGACAGGCCAAAAAATCTGCCGAGCCGCGCATCAAAATCAAATTGTTGACAACTTTGGCGGTAGTTATTTCCACCGGGCCAACCCGCATTTCCTTAATTTGAGCATCAGCAAATTCGGCTGGCAGTACGGCAGTATCACTGGTTATCGCTTCCGCTTTTACTGATGCAGCTAAATTTTCTAAGTTTAAATCCCGCTGGGCATATTTAACGTCACCCGCATCGATTGCTGTAATAACCTGCTGTTTAACCAATTGAAAAACATTAACCAAAAACTCGGTATCTGCGTGCAGCTGAAGGCATCGTCCATTTGCATTGTTAATTTTTATATTTGTCCGCTGGGAAAGAAACTGCACATCCGCCAACGAACCGACTACTGCTCTAGGAACGGCAATCAATTTGCTGTATGGTATAAACCGCTGCAAATGACAGTTTTCACCGCTATCATTAAGGTAGTAAATATTTAGTTTTAACCAGCCGTTTATCATTACCGAACCGACATCCACGCCGTAATTCTGCAGTATCGGCACCGCTGTATAGCCGGTAATTTCTTTCACGGCGGGATTTGCCGACGAAATATTGATATCCTCAGACAACTGAAGTTTGCAGCGTGCAGAATAAACCAGCTCATTAAAAACAAGCTCTTCCTTTAAAGCCTGACAGTAAGGCGGCGCTTCTACCGGCAGTTCAATTTCCTCTATGCTTTTTAGTAATGCTTTGGTAACTATGACAAAATCCAAAATAATTTCTCGCTGTTGATCAAGCCGGCTGCATTTTATTTCCTCAACCTCCGCTTTAATAACCGCCGTCATAGAATTAGGCGCATCCGGAATATCAATAAAGTCGTGAAAAGCCACCGCCGTACAAAATTTTTGAATGCTGCCGCTGCCTTGGGCCCGGTAGCTGATTTCTACACTGATTGCCCCTTCATAAAGCAGCAGACCTTTACATATTTTCAAGCCGTAAATATTTACAGAGCGTCCGACAGACAATATTTCTTTTAAAATTGGCAGATTGGCAGGAATTTTTATTCTTCCGCGGACAACATTGCTGTCAACATGTTCTGCAACCACCCGACTAACTCTTATTTTTCCGGTAGTCAAATTTAATTCTTTGGGTCCCGCCAACGATTGTTTGGGATGATCGCGGCTGTATCCGCGTTTTTTATTCAAGTCTTTATCCCTCCTTCCGCTGAGTTCCGTTACTCGGGCAGCAAAAAAATTCCCGATAATAATATATGAGAGATTTTAAAAATTGTGCGAAAAACAACAAATTTCCAGTTTCATCAAACAAACACTTTAATCTTCTTGCAGCAGTAACTTTGGACACAGTTAAATCACTGTTTGCCGAAAAAATAAAATCCCCCGACAGCCAAGCATTGATTAATGCTTGAATATCGGGGGATCAGCAGATCAATTATAGATTATATTCGTCAATCAGCGGCGGGCAAAGTGCTGTACCCAATAGTACCCGTCAGCAGTAAAGCCCACACCGATTTCGGTGAAATTCTCATTTAAGATATTCGCTTTGTGTCCCGCACTGTTCATCCAGCCTTCCATTACACTTTCGGGTGTGCGATAACCCATTGCAATGTTTTCGCCGGCACGGGTATAAGTAATTCCGAATTGTTTCATCATGTCAAACGGCGAACCGTAAGTCGGTGATGTATGGCTAAAATAATTATTTTCTGCCATATCTTCGGCTTTTAACTGCGCAACTTTATTTAAATCAGCTTTGACTGTCAGCGGCTGTAAGCCGGCCTTAGCCCTTTCCTCATTCACCAATTGTACAATCTGACTTTGGAATTCGCTCATGGAAGCAGTATTATTATCTGCCGTTGATTCTGCCGGCTGCTGTGATTGGTTGCTTTCAGCAGGCTGTTGTGCTTCCGGCTGCTGCGATTGGTTGTTTTCAGCAGGCTGTTGTGCTTCCGGCTGCTGTGATTGGTTGTTTTCAGCAGGCTGCTGTGCTTCCGGCTGCTGCGCTTGGTCGTTTTCAGCGGGCTGTTGTGCTTCCGGCTGCTGTGGTGTCTCCGGCACTGATTTGGATTTTGCAAACAATTCCACGCATACACTGCCGTAACGGCTGCTGTCCACAATACCGATACCGGCTGCGTTGTACTGATCACTTAACCCGGCAAAACCGGAATACCTTGACAATTGATATTTAACAGCATTTTCCGGATTTGAAGTTCTTAAAACGCTGGTTCTAACGCCTTCATAATCACCGCTGTTCAGCAGCTTGTACAGCGGTTCATAACTGCCCCAGGAGATGCCGGCAAATTCTTCTGCCTGCTCACGGGCGGCTGCGGTCAGTGTCGAATCAACCTGCAGCGGAGCAATACCCTTTTCTGTTCTCGACTGATTAATCAGTTCTAAAATTTGCTGCTCCTGTGCCTCGTAGTTTGCTGCTTCCGCCGGCAGGTTAAGAACCGGTAAAACCAGCAGCAGCAAAGCCGCGGCAGCGATAACCAATACATTTTTGTTTTTTTGTAACGTCAAAATCCTCTCTCCTTCCTGTTAAATCCTATTGTTTGTCTATCTCTGTCATAATTACTATAACAAGTAAAAAGCAGCCAAATCAACTGGTAACTCTCACCAACGCCGCAGCCCTTATCCCCGCTAAAACATGCGCTCCGGAACATTGATTTTAACGGGTTGTGATAACTTTAAAAAATAAAATGGGAGCACTTTTCGGTGCCCCGCCCCGTCAATTAAAAAAATTCGATGTTTAAAGCCTCCATAACATTTTCAATGCGGTTAAATACCGTAATTTTGTCCGAACCGGCAAACAGCAGCCCCACCGCCCGATTATCTGGTGTAACAACTAAAGAGCCGCTGTCCCCACCTGATGATTTCAAATTTGTCGTTACTTGATCAGTAAACACTACCCGCTCGTCATCATCCATGTCAACTTTCAATGTCGTACCGATTGTAGTAACACTGCCGGTTGTTACGCCTGTTGTCCTGCCGCTTTTTCTCAACATCATTCCCGGCTGCGCTTCAGCCACACCTTTTATCAAACCAAATTCCATAATCGAGGCATCAATAAAATCAGGGCGATCAGGCCGTGCTACCGCACAATCAACAGTGTTAGAATGACTGAGTTTTTTAAACACCCGCACTTCGTAATTTGGTCTAAACATGCGCAAAACGGCATTAGTCACAGCAGAAAATCCGCTGGCATACGGGCAGGTGGCCTGTTGTTCTGATACACCCCGGTTAATGGGAACAAAGCGCACTAATCCGGCGATGCGATCTTTTTCTGTCCCCCCGTCGTAAGAACCGGGCTGCAGTATCGGATCACCAACGGCACAGCGCCCGTCATACCCGTTAGAACCGTTAGCTAAAATGTGGTTATTGGATAAAATCAGCGCCTCTCCGGTGGCACGGTCACGTACAATTGCCCCCAGTGTACCGGCAGAAACGCGGTAGTGACCTATGCTGCAGCCCGGCAGTGCAGGCCGCAAACGATCGGTACGATTATTTAACATTTTAATACGCCCAACTTCGATGACATCGGTATCTACATCTTCCACCTTCATCGGAATTATCTGGCTGCGCTTTAATTCTTTTGGCGGTAACTTTTTCTCTACCAACACAACCATTGAAACTTGTTTGGTACGCATGTTGCCTACTACTTTATGACCAACGCCCACTCCCACAACATTATCCTGCCGCAAAAACTTGTTTCGAAACTTTGCCAGAACATTAAAATATCTATCCACAAGCAACCCCTCCCGGAAATCTCCTAAATCATGTTATGCAGAATTTCGGGAAGGGGTGTATAAACTAATATGTGGATTTGGGAATTCCCAAGCGGTGCTTACCGCGTGTTTCCACACCGCCAATTCATTCCGATCAATTTAAACAGTCAAAACAATAATTAATGGTCGCCGTCACCACCGCTCTGTTGTTTTCTTGTGACGTGTCGATGATTATTGACTCTACTAAAGCGGAAATAATCTCTCTCTTGGTCGCAGCATCGGCATGTGCAATTCTTTTCTGTAATAAAGAAACAATTTGCTGTTGAGAAAATTCCCCAACAGAAAGCGGTTTTATCGCCCCTTGATATCGGTTCTGCCGCTTCTGCAAGTCGTCCAGCTGTCGAGCAATATCTGTCAGCTGCGCTTCTGCTTCTTGTTCAGTAATCAGTCCTTTGCGAAACAGTGCCAGCACTCTGTTTCGTTCCTGCATCTTACCGGTTGTCAACTTTTTCAAAGCCCACAATTCATCTGTTCTGCCGGCAGGTAATTCTGCTGAGTTGATCATGCTCAACAGTTTTTGCTGCACCTGTTCGGCTTTCTGAATAAAGTTTAAAATATCTTCCCAAACAATTTTTTCAATGACATCGGCGCGCACCGATTTTGATGAACATTTCGGGACTAACTTACCGCGAAAAGATGAGTTGCCGGTGCAGCGATAATAGTGGTTTCTGCCTTTCCTGCGGCTGCCGTCACCACAGTATTTACGCCCGCAGTTACCACAGCGGATTATGCCGCGCAGTAAATAATCCCGTTTAGCGTTGCGCCTGGCGTTAAAAGAGTTGCTTTTCAGTTTTGCCTGTGCCGCTTCCCACTGCTGCCTGTCAATAATCACCGGACACAAAAATGTCTGCTGCTTGTCGGCCGGTTTATTTTTTCCGTACAAATAAACGCCGGTATAACTGCTGTTGGTTAAAATACTCCACACCGTACTGCCGTACCACACAGCTGCCGCATTCTTTTTACCCCTTTTTGATAACGGAGTGGGATAGCCTGACATAGTTAAATAATCGGCAACAGATACCGTATCCATTCCTTTTTGCGCATATAAGTTAAAAATCAACTTAATGATTTCCGCTTCAGAATTATTAATCTGCAGTCGCTTATTGACAATGCTGTACCCAAACGGAGGCGGCCCCCCCGGCCACCTCCCCTCTTTAATCGCCCGGTTCTTTCCTAATCGCATTCTTTCAGCAATAGTTGCCCGTTCAATTTCAGCTATACCGCCTAAAGTGGTTAAAAAAAATTTTCCGCTGGGAGTTGATGTATCAAAACTTTCCGTCATACTTTTCAATGTAATTCCTAATTTGCTCAATTTATCTTGGGTTTTTAAAATGTCCAAAGTTGTACGTGCCAAGCGGTCCAGTCTGTACACATAAACGGCCTCAAATAACTGTTTTTCAGCATCGTTCAGCAGTCTTCCGCCGGCCGGGCGCTTGCTTACCGGTATTGAGCCGCTTACACCGTCATCCAGATAGAAATTATAAATCTCCAATTCCTGCAGTTCACAATATTTTTGCGCAAATTGCACCTGGTTTTCTATAGTTTTAGATTCCGCCTGATCCTCTGTGGAAACCCGACAATAAACAGCAACTTTCAATCAGCCAAACCTCCCAGGGTTATCCTTCAGCAATCTTGACCGGAAATATATTCTTATACGCAGCTTGACAAGCCCTGCCGCATAACTTAATTATACGGAGGTGTTTTAAATGATTGTCGTTAAGAATTTTAAAGCAGATGCTAAGCAGCAGGAAAAATTACTGAAGATTTTATGCCGGCTGCTCACTTCCGGAAGTGTTTCAACTAATGATGACGCTCACCGCAAAACTAATCATTCACCAAATTCCGCATCCCCCCCATCCAAATAATTTGGTCTTTAGGCGGGCCCGCCCGCACCTCAGTGTAAATACTTCGCTCCGCTGTTTCAGTATTTTTCTCCTCAGCTAAAGCACTTCGAACAGCTGCATTTATCTTATTCTCTTTCTGTTTAAACCAACTGCTTAAATTTTTTACACTGCTTTTCAAGACAGATTTGCATTCACCGACTGCCGATGTATTAAACTCTGCGGCAAATACCCCACCGGCCTTCTCCGTTAATCTGCCGCCGCCGAATGTCTCATTTTTCAACCTTTCTGCAGCATTCATAAGTAAATTTATATTTATCAACATAACAAGCACCCCTTTTTCTAAAAGCATAAATCGTCAATTGATTTTTTTATTAAATTGATTATCCTTTGCTCATTATTCAGTTGTTAAAGTGCCTGTTAATCTGCCCGCCGGTGCACCCAACTTAAGGTACTTATTTTCCCTCTCCAATTACTTAACAGTGTCGGCAAACAGCTTCATCATCAATTTATGTGATCAGCAGCTTGAAAATTCCCCACTATAACCTCCATATTTTTGGGATCAATTTTCCCATTATCAAATAACTTTTTAGGTGTTGGGGGTGAATTTCCAATGCTTAAGCATGGGTAAGCGGATACCGCTTTTGCTTTTTGATTTTAATACTACCAGAATATTCCAAACGTTGTTATTGATTGATTTTACTTAAATTTGCTGCCAAACCAGCTTGTACATATAAGATTTTTACAATACTAAGTATTTATAGTTTTTCTTCTGTTTTTCTATGTACATTAATATCAATAAATTGTTCAAGCCTGCTTATTTAAAGCGGCATTTCTTTTCACTGTGCGGAAACGCCGCCGATATCACTTTATTTTTATGCTCAATAATCGGATTGTATTTTAGGTATTTCCACACCGCCAATTCATTCCGATCAATTTAAACAGTCAAAACAATAATTAATGGTCGCCGTCACCACCGCTCTGTTGTTTTCTTGTGACGTGTCGATGATTATTGACTCTACTAAAGCGGAAATAATCTCTCTCTTGGTCGCAGCATCGGCATGTGCAATTCTTTTCTGTAATAAAGAAACAATTTGCTGTTGAGAAAATTCCCCAACAGAAAGCGGTTTTATCGCCCCTTGATATCGGTTCTGCCGCTTCTGCAAGTCGTCCAGCTGTCGAGCAATATCTGTCAGCTGCGCTTCTGCTTCTTGTTCAGTAATCAGTCCTTTGCGAAACAGTGCCAGCACTCTGTTTCGTTCCTGCATCTTACCGGTTGTCAACTTTTTCAAAGCCCACAATTCATCTGTTCTGCCGGCAGGTAATTCTGCTGAGTTGATCATGCTCAACAGTTTTTGCTGCACCTGTTCGGCTTTCTGAATAAAGTTTAAAATATCTTCCCAAACAATTTTTTCAATGACATCGGCGCGCACCGATTTTGATGAACATTTCGGGACTAACTTACCGCGAAAAGATGAGTTGCCGGTGCAGCGATAATAGTGGTTTCTGCCTTTCCTGCGGCTGCCGTCACCACAGTATTTACGCCCGCAGTTACCACAGCGGATTATGCCGCGCAGTAAATAATCCCGTTTAGCGTTGCGCCTGGCGTTAAAAGAGTTGCTTTTCAGTTTTGCCTGTGCCGCTTCCCACTGCTGCCTGTCAATAATCACCGGACACAAAAATGTCTGCTGCTTGTCGGCCGGTTTATTTTTTCCGTACAAATAAACGCCGGTATAACTGCTGTTGGTTAAAATACTCCACACCGTACTGCCGTACCACACAGCTGCCGCATTCTTTTTACCCCTTTTTGATAACGGAGTGGGATAGCCTGACATAGTTAAATAATCGGCAACAGATACCGTATCCATTCCTTTTTGCGCATATAAGTTAAAAATCAACTTAATGATTTCCGCTTCAGAATTATTAATCTGCAGTCGCTTATTGACAATGCTGTACCCAAACGGAGGCGGCCCCCCCGGCCACCTCCCCTCTTTAATCGCCCGGTTCTTTCCTAATCGCATTCTTTCAGCAATAGTTGCCCGTTCAATTTCAGCTATACCGCCTAAAGTGGTTAAAAAAAATTTTCCGCTGGGAGTTGATGTATCAAAACTTTCCGTCATACTTTTCAATGTAATTCCTAATTTGCTCAATTTATCTTGGGTTTTTAAAATGTCCAAAGTTGTACGTGCCAAGCGGTCCAGTCTGTACACATAAACGGCCTCAAATAACTGTTTTTCAGCATCGTTCAGCAGTCTTCCGCCGGCCGGGCGCTTGCTTACCGGTATTGAGCCGCTTACACCGTCATCCAGATAGAAATTATAAATCTCCAATTCCTGCAGTTCACAATATTTTTGCGCAAATTGCACCTGGTTTTCTATAGTTTTAGATTCCGCCTGATCCTCTGTGGAAACCCGACAATAAACAGCAACTTTCAATCAGCCAAACCTCCCAGGGTTATCCTTCAGCAATCTTGACCGGAAATATATTCTTATACGCAGCTTGACAAGCCCTGCCGCATAACTTAATTATACGGAGGTGTTTTAAATGATTGTCGTTAAGAATTTTAAAGCAGATGCTAAGCAGCAGGAAAAATTACTGAAGATTTTATGCCGGCTGCTCACTTCCGGAAGTGTTTCAACTAATGATGACGCTCACCGCAAAACTAATCATTCACCAAATTCCGCATCCCCCCCATCCAAATAATTTGGTCTTTAGGCGGGCCCGCCCGCACCTCAGTGTAAATACTTCGCTCCGCTGTTTCAGTATTTTTCTCCTCAGCTAAAGCACTTCGAACAGCTGCATTTATCTTATTCTCTTTCTGTTTAAACCAACTGCTTAAATTTTTTACACTGCTTTTCAAGACAGATTTGCATTCACCGACTGCCGATGTATTAAACTCTGCGGCAAATACCCCACCGGCCTTCTCCGTTAATCTGCCGCCGCCGAATGTCTCATTTTTCAACCTTTCTGCAGCATTCATAAGTAAATTTATATTTATCAACATAACAAGCACCCCTTTTTCTAAAAGCATAAATCGTCAATTGATTTTTTTATTAAATTGATTATCCTTTGCTCATTATTCAGTTGTTAAAGTGCCTGTTAATCTGCCCGCCGGTGCACCCAACTTAAGGTACTTATTTTCCCTCTCCAATTACTTAACAGTGTCGGCAAACAGCTTCATCATCAATTTATGTGATCAGCAGCTTGAAAATTCCCCACTATAACCTCCATATTTTTGGGATCAATTTTCCCATTATCAAATAACTTTTTAGGTGTTGGGGGTGAATTTCCAATGCTTAAGCATGGGTAAGCGGATACCGCTTTTGCTTTTTGATTTTAATACTACCAGAATATTCCAAACGTTGTTATTGATTGATTTTACTTAAATTTGCTGCCAAACCAGCTTGTACATATAAGATTTTTACAATACTAAGTATTTATAGTTTTTCTTCTGTTTTTCTATGTACATTAATATCAATAAATTGTTCAAGCCTGCTTATTTAAAGCGGCATTTCTTTTCACTGTGCGGAAACGCCGCCGATATCACTTTATTTTTATGCTCAATAATCGGATTGTATTTTAGGTATTTCAAAACCGCCAATACCGTCAAACCCGGTAATCGTCCCGGCAATGACATCTTTCAGCGGAATGGGGTCATAAATTGATGTATAGGCAATTTTTTCTACTACAAACACTGGATCAAACGCATGAATCAAAACGCGTTTTGGCGAACTTGCAAAATTAGCACCGGCATTTAAAATTGCTTCATAATTTGACTGACATGCCCCGGCAAAAATAATTAAATCGTCCATGTTTTTTTCATAACGCCGGGCTGCCTTTACTGCATTTATAAAATGCTGGGAATTATGATAACTGTTTACATCCCGATAATCCTGCCCTTTTATATAACCGTCATGACCGGTAAGTACTAAAATATCCGGCCGGTGCTCCTCCAAATATTTAATTACCACTTCCGCCTGTTTATCTTCAGGCACATTATAACCGTAAGCGGTTATCCCCAGTTGGTTATACGATGTCATGCATAAATTTAAATAATCTTGGTCACCGTCAATATGCAAAACACTGCCGGGCAAATCAAACGCTTCTATTTTTTTTTCCTCTTCCTCGCCATTTTGTTTCAACGCCCTGGCACACACCCGTTCCCGTTCTTTCATTCGTCGGTTTAAAACTCTCCTCATCTGCTCTCCGTTTTTTTTCATTATATTATGCCAGTAGCTCGCTACTTCGGCAGCTTCTACTTTTTTTAAGTCACTCACCGGGGAACTGGCACACAACCTTAAATCCAATCCCTTCAGCAGGGCATAAGTTTCTTGATTGCTTTTATAAACTTCAATTACTTTAAAAAAAACATCACAGGAATAAGACTTGCGGGCAACGATGTCTCCCTCTTTGATTTTTGTCATAACCCTGCCCCCTATTGATTATTTTTTTTATTGTATGAGCAGATATTGTTTTCGGTTACAAATTATGGTAATAATTTCATCAACACCGCAAACTGCAGTTGTCATTTGCTCTGCACAAACCATAGATAGATCGGTTCTGTAAAATAAAAAGACTGCTGAATAACGAACTGAGCCGCTCGTTATTCAGCAGTCTTTTTTACTTGCTGTATTTATCAGCCACACTGGATGCCCCGAAAGAATCCGGTTTGATTTTGGCATTAAAACCGCTGCCGGTTACCATGCCAACCACCTCTTTAATTAAATCCTTGGTTTGGCCTTTTTTCCCAACATCAATGTGAATTTCCACTTCCATTTCTTCATACCCGTAATTTGACAAAAAACGGGCCACCATTCCGCCTACCTCCAGGCTTAAAGAAGTTTCATAAAAAATTTTTTGTCTTAAACTTCTTAGTTTTTGTTCAATCTGTTTGCGATAATAGTATTTACCGCCTTTACCCAAGCGGTGCACTATTACCGCAGTCACAAAGCAGGTTTCCCTTTTAACCATTGAATCAGTGCCAATAATAATTTTGTAGCTGGAGTGCGGCAAACCCTTGATATAATTCATAATGTCAATCATCATTTCATCAAATGACATTTTACCTTTAGAGGGGCTGATAAAGTCCATAACTATGCTCCTAAATACGTTTATTTTGATGCTAAGTTATTGGCAATAAGCGCAAATTCCTCCAAGGAAAGTGTTTCCCCTCTGCGCTTGTAATCTATATCGACCTCACTTAAAACTTCAATTAATTTTTCTTTGGCGATGCCCATATCTGAACCGGTCAGCGCATTTAACAATGTTTTTCTGCGCTGTCCAAAAGCAGCACGTACTACTTTAAAAAACACATCTTCATCTTTTACTGCAACAGGGGGTTTTTTTCTTCGCTGTAATTTCACTACAGCAGAGTCTACATCGGGCCGGGGGTAAAAAACAGTGCGGGGCACTTTAAAAACAATCTCCGGCCGAGTATAATACTGTACCGCAACCGTTATTGCACCGTAATTTTTATTATTAGGGCCGGCGGCCAGCCGCATTGCCACTTCTTTTTGAACCATAATTACCAGACTGTCTAAATTAAATTTATTGCTTAACAGATGCATAATCAGCGGCGTCGTTATGTAATACGGTAAATTTGCCACCAGTTTATAACTTTTTCCTTTACTGCCAAAGCAACCGTTTGTTTTTTCCTGCGCTAAGCGGTCAAAGTTCACCTTCATAGCATCTGCCAGTACAACCTCGATATTATTATATGCTGCCAAGGTATCTTCCAAAATGGGGATCAATCTTTTATCAACCTCAACTGCAATTACTTTGTTTGCTTTTTCTGCCAATGCGCCGGTCAGTACACCAATTCCGGTACCGATCTCAATAACCAAATCTTGGTTGGATATCTCCGCAGTGGAAATTATTTTATTAATAATATTGGCATCTACCAAAAAATTTTGTCCTAAACTTTTAGTGGTATGAAAGTTATGCTGTTTTAATATTTCTGATACTTTTGCCGGTGACCATAAATCTCTCACATGTTAACCTCTTTTCTGTTTTTATGTTTCTATATTATTATACCCCCGGCAAACTGCTCACTTCCACAAAAAAAAACAGGTGTTTTTAATTGCACCCATTTTTTTCTGTCAGTTTTCCAAAATGTATACCTTTACTCTTTTCACCCCCCAGTTTAAAGCCTGATCTTCAGACTTCATAAACAAATCAATTCTGCTGCCTACTATATCCCTTCCGGTATCAAGCGCACGCGCATATCCGTAACCGTCCACATATAATTTTGTTCCTAAAGGTATCACTGCGGTATCTACCGCCACCACCCCTTCGTCAGGCCACACTCCCGAAGCTGTCGGGCTGCCTGTATAAGTATATGCGGTAGCTAACATATCTAACACCTTGGTATAACGAAAACTACTGCCTCTGGAAGCTTCGCCCGCACTGTTAATGCGAATATGCCCCTGCACCGGGACAACTTCCGCTTCACTGCCGCCAGCGGTGCTTTCCGCCGTATCTGCCTGTTTGACTTCCTCTGTTGTTTTTTCTGCCGTGCTGCCGGAGTTTAAATCTGCGGTTTCATTATTTACCAAGTTTATTTTTTGCCGGAAATAATCTGTTACTTCGATTGCTTTGGTCTGAATAACATTGACAGGATAGGGCCAAGGCACATTTCGGTAAACAAATGCCAACAAAATAAAAGCGATTAACAAAATTAGCAGCCCAACTGCAGTAATCACTAAACATTTAATTATTCTGCTGGATTTTGAGCGCGGCCTTAACCTTGTACCGTCTTTTGGCGGCCATTCAATCGTTGCCCAACTCAATTCAACCCCCTCCTTAATTGTTAATTTTTTCTATATTAGTTAAATATTTTCCTCTATAAAAATTCTTACAAATAACCGCCCAAAAAAACAAAAAAGGCGATAATATATCACCTTTCCAGACTATTTTCCTATAATTTGTACCTGAACACTTCTCCTTCCCCAACGAACACATTCCTCCCTGGATGGAAAAAACACATCAATGCGGTTACCTTTAATTGAAGCACCGGTGTCTAAAGCCACTGCCTCCCCATAACCTTCTACATACACTTTTGTACCCAGCGGAATTACTTTCGGATCAACAGCAATTACCCCCCGGTGCGGGGACACTCCGGCAGCGGTGTTGTTCCCGGTATAAGTATAAGCCGTTGCCACCGCGGTAATTACCGGTCCGTCAGAACGCACCTCATACTCTCCCCGGGAAACCGGAACAGCAGTCGATCTTCTGCCTACCGCAATAATTTTATCCTGCGGCTTACTAATGGTTTCTGTTTTAAGCAGCTTGCGGGCTACCTCAACCCCGTCTTCTAAAATTCTTAAATATATTAATCGTTTAACCCCGTTTATTCCCGGTTGAATAACCCGTTCC
This sequence comes from uncultured Peptococcaceae bacterium, assembly GCA_965546615.1. Classification (GTDB taxonomy): domain Bacteria; phylum Bacillota; class Desulfotomaculia; order Desulfotomaculales; family Desulfohalotomaculaceae; genus CBEUVQ01. The sequence goes on along the minus strand of CBEUVQ010000014.1, from coordinate 25,501 downwards.
ACCCCCTGCGGCAGGGTGTAATCATTATGCCGCACCACATTAAACGGCACTTTTTCTTCTATCGCTATTTGTTTCTCTTTAATCCGAACAATTTTAATCTGCTGTTTTTCTTTAATTTTTGCATTAAGTGCAGGAGTAACCCGATCTTTTTCTGACAGCTGTATACCTGCCTCGACCAGCACTTTTTGGACAGAGTTTTGGTAAGTGTAAACAGAGATGCTCCTGCCGTCAACAACAATGTTTACTTGTTTGCCGACTGCGTTCAGCAAAGCAATTAGTAATATTGAAACCAGTGTCATCACCGACAAGAGAATCCACGCACCGTCTCTCCAAAAAGCACTTTCTTTTCTTAATGATATAAACGCCCCTCCCTTTTACTGTTTAAAAACAAATATATGCGGAGGGGATGAAAAAAATGCTAAAAAAATTAAAAAATAACATTTTGTGGTAAAAATATATTTATAATAGCTGCTGCCAAGCAAACCGTTCAGTTCTCAGCAGCAGCCTCCAAAGTTTAGTATTCTATACCCCGCTGAGCAGGGATACCTTTTTCATACGGGTGTTTTACCGCTTCCATACGGGTTACTAAATCCGCCCGGCTGATTATTTCTTCCGGAGCATTGCGGCCGGTAAGTATTAAATGCACCTCTTTAGGTTTACATTCAATTAATTTTAATACCTCGTCTGTTTCCAGCAAACCATAAGACAGCGCATAATTAATTTCATCCAGCACCACCAATTGATACTGCTTTGAGGCAAGCGCTTGACGGGCTGCCTCTAAACCTTTGGCGGCAGCTTCTTTCTGCCGTTTGACTGCCTCGGGATCATTTGTGTTGAAAAATCCTTCACCGAGCTGACGAATTTCAAAAGCGGCACCTAGTTTTGCAGCAGCACTTTGTTCACCGGTAGACCAACTGCCTTTAATAAACTGCAGAAACAACACCCGCATACCCTGGCCCCACGCTCTTAAAGCGGTACCCAAAGCAGCAGTGGTTTTGCCTTTACCGTCTCCGGTAAAAACCAACACCAATCCGGTTGTGTCGTTAGACAGCGGTTTCACCTTCAGCGGTTTCACCTCCATCAATGCCAAATAATTTTTTGGCATTTTCAACTGTGTGCCGGCAAAATTCCTCTGTGCTCAAACCTTTTACCGCAGCAATTTGTTCTGCCACCAAACGAACATACGCCGGTTCATTTCTTTTACCGCGGTGGGGTACCGGTGTTAAATAAGGACAATCAGTTTCCACTAAGATTTTTTCCAGCGGTATTTTTTGAGCTGTTTCTCTTAGTTTAGCAGCATTTTTAAAAGTAACCGGTCCGGCAAATGAAATGTAAAAGCCCATTTCCAGGCATTCCCGGGCAACTTCCCAACTGCCTGAGAAACAGTGCATCACTCCTGCTGCCGGTTCTAACCGCTCTCTTCTCATGATATCCAAAAAGTCACCGTATGCATCCCGCAGATGAATAATTACCGGCCGGGCAGCTTCTTTGGCCAGATTCAACTGCTCGATAAATACTTTTTGCTGCACATCCCGCGGCGACAAATCATAATAGTAATCCAAACCGATTTCACCGACAGCGACAACCTTTTGATTTTTTAACAAATCCTTTAATCTATCAATATATCCGTCCGGCGCATCTTTAGCATCGTGAGGATGGACACCGACAGCGGCATAGATAAACGGATATTTATCAGCCAGCGCAATTGATCTTTCTGACGACTCCATGTCATGACCGACATTTATCAATGATGTTATTCCGGCATCAACGGCATTGGCGATTACTTGTTCTCGATCTTCATCAAAGCGCTCATCGTCTAAATGGGCGTGACTGTCAATTAAGCTCATAACTCCACTCCTATAATTTAGCCAAATCAATACGCGGGAATAAAACTTCGCCTTTTTGCACTGCTGTGCCTTCAGGAATTAAACCCCAGCGCAGGCTTTCCCAGCTGTGCAGTTCCGGCTTATCCGCAATGCCCAGCTGCAGCCATACTTTATCTGCAATAGTGGGCATAAAAGGCGATGCCATTACTGTGGCAAAGCGCATTACTTCAATCACGTTATACAAAACAGTATTTAAGCGGTCTGCTTGGGCAGCATCTTTAGCCAATGCCCACGGAGCGGTTTCTTCAAGGTATTTGTTGGCTCGACCGACCAATTTCCAAATTGCGGCCAGCGCTGCCGAAATCTCCAGCTTATCCATCGCTTCTTCCACCGCATCAACAGTATCTGCTGCCAAATTAATCAGCTCTTCATCCAGCGGCCCTTCCGGCTGCGGCGTTTTTAACTGCCCCTGCTGATATTTTCCAATCATAGTAGTGGTGCGTGACAGCAGGTTCCCATAATCGTTGGCTAAATCTGTGTTAATGCGCTTTGCCAGCGCCTCTTCAGAATAATAACCGTCGGAGCCAAAAGGCATTTCGCGCAGCAGGTAATAGCGGATGGCATCGACACCGTATTTATCAATCAGCACCAGCGGGTCGACAACGTTGCCTTTTGACTTAGACATTTTCCCTCCTTCAAGAAGCAGCCAACCATGGCCCATAACTTTTTTCGGCAGAGGTAAATCCAACGCCATCAGCATAATCGGCCAGATTATGGTATGAAAACGCACAATATCTTTTCCTACCAAGTGTACATCTGCCGGCCAATATTTGCGGTATAAGTGATCATCATCGCTGCCGTAACCCAAGGCGGATATATAGTTGGTAAGTGCATCTACCCAAACATACACCACATGTTTCGGATCAAAAGGCACTTTTATTCCCCAGTCAAAAGTTGTCCGCGACACACAGAGGTCTTCTAACCCCTGCTTAACGAAACTAACCATTTCATTTCGGCGGGAAACCGGTTGAATAAAATCCGGATTTTCTTCAATGTATTTCAGCCAGCGGTCGGCATATTTAGACATTCTGAAAAAGTAGCTTTCCTCCTGCACTAATTCCACTTCCCGACCGCAGTCCGGACATTTGCCTTCCGCCAATTGATATTCAGTAAAGAACGTTTCGCAGGGAGTGCAGTACCAGCCTTCGTAGGAGGATTTATAGATATCCCCTTGTTTATACAGCTGCTCCATAAACATTTGCACTACTTTTTTATGCCGTTCTTCTGTTGTGCGAATAAAATCATCATTCTCAACGTTAAGTTTATCCCACAACTGCTTAAAACCGGCAACGATGTTATCAACATATTCCTGCGGTGTTTTACCGCACTCCTTAGCTTTGCGCTCTATTTTTTGTCCGTGTTCATCAGAACCGGTCAAAAAGTAAACATCATAACCGGTGAGCTTTTTATAACGGGCAATGGAGTCCGCCGCCACTGTAGTATAAGCATGCCCGATATGCAGTTTATCACTCGGATAATAAATCGGTGTGGTGATATAAAACGTTTTATCGCCCAAAATTTTTACCCCCCAAAGATTTATCCTTAGTAGTTTAATATATTAAAAAAACTCCTATCCCAAAAAGGGACGGAGTTATTTCCGCGTTACCACCCTGCTTTGCACTGTTTCGCAACAGCTGCCTTACTAGGTGAATTTTACTCACCATAACCATCTAACGGTGGTCAGCCGGCTAAGCCTAATCCGTTGAGTTTCGACCTGCAGTTTCAGGGCCATCTTCAACCGCCAATCTCCGACGGGTTTCCAGCAATCCCCGCTCTCTGTACGGTTTCCGGCAGTTTACTCCTCCCTGTCATCACCTTTAGTCAGCTATATCATTTCCTGATATATTCTAGCTTAGCCATTTTTATTTGTCAAGTTTTACCTTATTTATGGTGAATGTGACAATATTAAAATAAATTGGTATTTTTTATCTTTTATTATTGACTTTTACTGGAATGATTGGTACTCTTTACTTGTAACTTATTAGTGTATGTTGTCGAATAACGCACTAATTATATATAAGGAGGGGGAGAACAATGAAATCCACCGGCATTGTACGTAAAGTGGACGAGCTTGGTCGAGTCGTTATCCCAATCGAATTGCGCCGTACCCTTGGTATTGAAGAAAAAGATGCCTTGGAAATCTACGTAGATAACGAAAAAATTATTTTAAGAAAGTACGAACCAGCTTGTGTTTTCTGCGGCAACGCTTCCGATGTGCATATCTTTAGGGGAAAACAAGTGTGTAAAAATTGTGCCGAAGCAATGTTTGAATCCACTAAAGCCATATAAAATAATTAATTAAATAATTATTTTATATTTATGAAGCAACCATTTCTGCAAAAATATGGTTGCTTTATCTATCAATATCTACCGCCTCTTTATAAATATCTCTTTTAGAAACCCCTCGCATTTTAGCTACTTCTTTAATCGCTTGCTTTTTATCTAAACCGGATTGCATAAGCTGCTTAAGCTGCTCAGTTATTGAACGGTTATCGGTTTCTGTTTTTTCTGCTGCCGACTCTTTCTCTGCACCGGCAACAACCAACGTAAATTCGCCGCGTGCAGCCTGCCGGGAAAAATACTCAAGCGCACCGGACAGCTTGCCCCGATAAATTTCTTCATGCTTTTTTGTCAGCTCTCTTGCAACCGCAATCTGCCTTTCCCCAAAAATTTTTATTAAATCACTTAAAGTATCTTTAATCCGATGCGGTGATTCATAAAAAATTATCGTACGCGTTTCTTGGGCCATTTTTTCCAACTGCCGCCGCCGGCCCTTTTTGTTGGCAGGCAGAAAACCTTCAAAAACAAATCTTGCCGTCGGCAGGCCGGATGCAACCAAAGCGGTAACGGCAGCATTGGCCCCCGGCACCGGTACTACTGAAATCCCGTTCTCCAGTGCTGACTTAACCAATTCATAACCGGGGTCGGATATTCCCGGCATTCCCGCATCTGATACCACCGCTATGTTTTGGCCTTGTTTTAATTTGGCCAGCAATTGCTCCCCTTTGCTTTCTTCATTATGGGCATGGTAGCTGGTTAACGGTGTATGAATATCAAAATGCGCCAGCAGTTTTCGGGTATGACGGGTATCTTCGGCGGCAATTATATCGCATTCTTTTAAAATTCTTATTGCCCGCAGCGTAATATCCTCTAAATTACCGATAGGAGTTGCACACAGATATAATGTTCCGCACTGCATCCCGGACACTAATTTTCACCTGCCCCGTCACCGTCCTGCCGTCGTAAAAGACTTAAGCAAAACAAACATTCTTCGCTGCGGGACTGAGCAAACCGAACATTGCACACATGAAATCCCTCATTGTAGAGGCGAAACAATGTTGACGGCTCACTGTTAACAGCGGCGACCTGATTGCTGGACTCGGACTGATTATTCTGCTGCTTATATGCTTCAGTTAGTTCACTGCGTAGTTTTTCGTTTTCTATTTCCAGCGACCGGGCCAAATCTTTAATTTCATCCAGCTCAGCCAAAAGTTCCTTCAGCATAAGCTCTAACCTAGCTATTTTTCCGGGCAGAACAACCACAACATTCACCCTTTGTTTTTAATATTTTAAGTTCCTTTAACGAAAAGTCAATTATCCGCTTGTCTTCCTTCATTTCTATCGATACCGTATCTTTAAATATGTTAATTGCGCTGACTTTACCGTCACCCAACGGTGTTTTAACCTGGGTGCCGATTTCCGGAAAGTTTTCTTTATATTCTTCATAAACGTCATTTTCATATTTTAGACAGCACATCAACCGACCGCATATTCCGGATATTTTGGTAGGGTTAAGTGATAAATTTTGGTCTTTAGCCATCCGTATTGAAACCGGCGCAAATTCAGCCAACCAAGATTTGCAGCACAATTCTCGGCCGCAGCAGCCCAACCCGCCTATCATCTTTGCTTCATCACGCACACCAATCTGCCTTAGTTCAATTCTTGTCCTAAAGACAGCAGCCAAATCCTTTACTAACTCCCGAAAGTCCACTCTGCCGTCGGCAGTAAAGTAAAAAATTATTTTGTTGCCGTCAAAAGTTTGTTCCACGTCAATTAATTTCATCGGCAAATTATGTTTTTTAATTTTCTCCAGTCCAATTACAAATGCTTCTTTTTCTTTTTCTTTGTTTTTCTCCAACTGCTGTTTATCTTCATCGCCGGCTTTGCGCATCACCTTTTTCAGCGGTGCCACAACTTCATCTTCGTTTACTTCTTTTAACCCATGAATTACTTTCCCAAACTCTACACCTCTGGTAGTTTCTACAATTACATCATCTCCCGGCTGCAAATCTATATCCCCGGGGTCAAAGAAATATATTTTACCCGCCTTTTTAAAGCGGATACCCACCACTCTGTATGACATCACTGATCCTCCTCGCGAATCTTAAATTGAAGCCAGTTTTAATAATAAAGCATCCAGCACTAAACGAACGTTTCCCCTGGCTTCTAAGCGGGAACGGGCCGTTTCCCCTTCTCCCATCATTTCCAACAGGCGGTTTTCACTATACTTTTGCTTCCATTCATCTAAAATATTTATCAAGTCATTGTTGATAATTAATGATTTGTTCTGTGTTTTCTTCCATACTAATAAATCCCGAAACCACAGCTGCATTAAACTCACGCTTTCCAATGCCAGAAGACGATCAGCAGACAGCTCCGACGATTCCTTTAAAAGACCGATAATATCTCCTTGCTGAGCTTTTTGCAAAATGCCAAGCACTCTTTTTCTGCTGTTGATAATATCACCGTCGACAAAGCTTAAAGCCTGTCCCAAACTGCCGCCCGCCATTGCGGCAATTGTCGCCGCCTGCTGTTCACTGATATCAGCATAGCGGCTTAACCCGCAAATTATTTGATCAACAGACATCGGTTTAAACCAAAACTGCTGACAGCGGGACTGAATAGTGGGCAGCAGCGCATACGGACGGGATGATACCAAAACAAAAACGGTATTACCCGGCGGCTCTTCCAAAGTTTTTAAAAGTGAATTGGCGGCCTCGGCAGTCATGGTATCACAATCTTCAATAATGTACACCCGGCGGCCGCCTTGATAAGATCGATAATGCACATTTTTTTGCAGTAAATGAATTTGCTCCAGTTTGATTGATGCCCCGCTGGGATGAACAATATGCAAATCCGGATGATTACCGCTGTTAACCTGAAGGCAGCTGCGGCAGCTGTTGCAGCTTTCTCCCTCGACAGGGCGCTCACATAAAAGCGACTTCGCAAACGCCAACGCCGTTGTCAACTTGCCCACACCTGCCGGTCCGATAAAGAGGTAGGCATGAGCAACTTTGTCCAGCTTTACCGCTTTAAGTAAAACAGCTATATTCTGGCGGTGGCCAATTATTTCTTTAATGCTTAAAACAGCATTATCTGCTTGCATCAATCAATTCCTCCACTGCCTCAATGACAATCTGATGCAGGTTCTGCTCCGGCAATGAAGCATCCAGCAGCAAATGATTATCCGGGTATTTTTTACATATTTCCAGGTACCCATCCCTCACCCGCCGGTGAAAGGCCAGAGCTTCACCTTCTAAACGATCACCTTTAAAACAATTATTTTTCGTTCTCTTTTTAATCCGTTTTATGCTTTCTTCCGCTTGTATATCAAAAACAAATACCAAATCCGGTTTAAGGCCGCCGGTAGCGGCATCGTTAATTTGCTCAATAAATTGACCTGATAAGCCTCTGCCGTATCCTTGGTAAGCAATGGTTGAATCCACAAAACGATCACAAAGAACCAAGCTGCCCTCATTTAATGCCGGAATAATCACCGTGTGTACCAATTGAGCGCGGGCAGACGCATACAATAATGCCTCTGTTCGGTAATGCAAATCGCTGTTTGCGGGGTTAAGTAAAATTTTGCGCAGCTCCTCGCCAATCGATGTCCCGCCCGGCTCACGAGTAGTTAATACATTAATTCCCTGCCGCTGTAAATACGCCTTTAACATGTTGAGCTGCGTAGTTTTTCCTGATCCGTCGATGCCTTCAAAGGTTATCAATCTTCCTGCCATACAAAATCCCCTCATAGAAATTTTTTAATCCCATACAACTGTAACAGTTTTTAACGTTTCGTCAGCGGCATGTACATGTAATTTTTGTCTGCGCACATCCAAAAGATATTCTGTTATATATTCCGTAATTACTTCACCCGGGCACACTACCGGTATCCCCGGCGGATAAACGGAAATTGTATCAGCACTTATTTTCCCTGCAGCCTGCTCCAAAGAAACAGGTTTTTTCTCAGCCAACCAAGCCTGGCGCGGTGTCAGCCGCTGCTGCGGCACCGGCGGTTGAATTATTTTAACATCTGTTTCTCTGCTGCACTGCCGGCGCTGTGTAAAATCCTTTAACGCAAAGTAAAACCTGTCTGCTTCTCCTTCGTCTGCATTTAAGCCCAATACCGCAACTATATTATTATCATCTGCCATTTCCACCTGGATGCAGTATTCTGCAGATAATATCTCTGCCGCCTGATAACCGGACATTCCGGTTCGGCGCACGTTAATAACCAACCTGGTCTCGTCCAATGAAAGTATATCATAACCCGTCAAATGATGTCTGCTCAGAACAGTGAGCTGCGGCAGTGCCGCTAATTTATTTCTCAATCTTTCCGCCACATCCAGCGACTTTTCCAGCAGCCGCTCACCTTCAGAAAACAGCTGCCGGCGGGCCGCATCCAGTGAAGCCATTAAAATATAGGAAGGACTGGTTGACTGCACCATCTGCAGACACTCTTTTAAGCGCCTTTTATCTATCCGCTCAGAATTCAAATGCAGCATCGATGCCTGAGTAAGTGCACCGCCTACCTTATGAGTGCTCTGCACCACAGCGTCTGCACCGGCGGCTAAAGCGTCACAAGGAAGCCGGTCACTGAAATGAAAATGACACCCGTGTGCTTCATCTACTAACAGCGGTAAGTTGTGCTGATGAGCAATATCTGCAAATTGAGTCAGGTCAGCAGCCACACCATAGTAGTTAGGATTTACAAGCAATACGCCGCCGGCTTGATGATAGTTTAAAGCATGCTTTAGCTGTTTCGGCATAATCGGCAGCAAAATGCCGAATTGTTTAAGTACCGGCGGATTTATATATATCGGCCGCGCACCGCTTAAAATCAATCCCGTCATTACTGATTTATGTGCGTTTCGCGGCACAATTAAAGTGTCATTCGGACTGCATACCGCCAGTATTAAAGCGATCAGCCCACATGATGTACCGTTAACCAAAAAATATGATTGTTTGGCATTAAAAGCCTCTGCCGCTAAATTTTGTGCTTCGGCAATAACTTCCTGCGGGTTATGCAAATCATCAAGCCCGGGTAATTCCGTTAAGTCATATTTATAAATTTCTTTTTGCAACTGCCGCATTTCACCGGGGATGGCTTCACCCTGCCGGTGTCCGGGAACATGATAACAAATATTATTTTTTTTAACATAATTTAACAAAGCTGCCACTAATGGCGCGTCATGCCGGCTCAAAAAATACACCTCTGATAAAGATTTGTAATATTTTATTTTACCATAGATTACAAACTGCATCTATCATCGGAATTTAACGCTTTTTCCAACAGTTGTGCATTATGATCAGTTTTAAAGGTGAGAAAATAATAAAAAAGTTTTTTAAGGAGAGATGTAAATTGTGGAGCATCGAAAAAAAAATAAATATAGATGAAAAAAAACTGTCTAAAAAGTATCGTACCAATATCAGCAGTTTGATTAATGCCTGGAAAAAAGGAAGGTCGGATATGGAAATTGCCTCGCTTACCGGTATTGATTTATTTACTTTAAAACAGATTAAATCTGACATTGAATTAACCCATCGTAAGCAGCGAATGGAACAAAAAAAAGAGGCATTGGGCAGTGCTCAATCCTCATCAAAACGCCAAATTTTCTTAAGACCGTTAATGTAAAAATAATACTTTTCATCATCAACAGAAGCAGTTATAAGCCCCTTCTCACAATCAGAACAGATATCCTTTCCCAAAATACGAAGGCTGTTTTTTGAACATAATCTGCTGCAGATTATGCAGATCGCAGTATCTTTTTGGGCCTGCATTTCTTTCACCTCTCCGGCACTGTGATGCTTTATCCTATGCAGACACATTCCTGCCGGTGACAATTAAGGCGCAATTGAACATTGCGCCTTAATCATTATTCCGTCACTGCAGATTTATTATTTTTTTTCATCGTTACCTTTGCGAACTACATTAATTGCAGTATCGGGGCAGACCATTTGGCAGATACCGCAAGCGATGCAGTCATCATTCGCCTCTACCGAAGGAGTACCGTAAACGCCCAAAACCTTTGACCAGCTAATGCATTTCTTCGGGCATTTCTCTATACAAAGACCACAGCCTTTACAAAGACCGGGAAAAACACTCCATTCCGCTTTTTGCAGCTGTAAAGTGCGGGGTTTGAATTCTACGGCCATCAGCTATTTCCCTCCCTCTCAGATCCGTTTGTTTTTTATCTGTTATACCAGTTCAGTTCCTTTTTCAATCGCTTTATAGTTCAATTCACGCAGTTTGGGGTTCTGTTCAAATTTATAACCGAGTTTCTTTTCAATAGCCTTTTTAGCATCTTCAACGGTAATAACACCGGTTGCTTTAACAACCGCACCCAAAATAATCACGTTAAAGACACGCGGATGAAGCTCATTTTTAGATACTTCCAGCGCCGGAATAGCCAATACTTTTTTAGTATTTTTCGGCAGGTCTTCTTCCGCTACATTAACTGAAGTGTCATATACATAAACGGTATCTTCCCCTGCGTACTGCTTGGTGCGGTGAACGGCACGGTCGCTTAAAGCAATTAAAATATCAGCAGTGTTGAACTTTGGCGCACCAATTTTTTCATCACTGATTTGCAAATATGCAATGGAAACGCCACCACGCTGTTCAACGCCGAAGTTTGGGATATATAACGCTTCTTTACCTTCGTTATCAGCCGCTTCGGCCAAAATTTGTGCTACTGATTGAACGCCTTGGCCGCCTTCACCGGCGAGCATAATTTTAACTACTTTAGCCATGCTTACCGCGCCTCCTTTTGTTCGGCACCGGGGGTTTTTAATTCCCCAACCTTGAAGTGCTTAGGCATTTCTTTTTGGACAAATTCCCATGTCTTTTCGGCATTGGTTCTCCAGTTTGTCGGACAAGCAGACAATGCCTCTACAAAGGAAAATCCTTTGCCGTCAATTTGGTTTTGCAGTGCCTTTTTAATGTATCCTTTCAGCTGTTTTAAATTAGCCATTGTACCCCGAGCTACATAAGCTCCTTCACGGGTAATCGCGGATACCATTTCCGGACCTTGAGTGGGAAAACCGGTAAGTTCAGGATCACGACCGTACGGTGCTGTTTCCGCTTTTTGTCCCGGCATAGTGGTCGGTGCCATCTGGCCGCCGGTCATGGCGTATACAGTGTTGTTGGCCAAAAGCACAGTAATTTTTTCGTTGCGGGCGGCAGCATTAACTAAGTGCTGCGAACCAATTGCATAACCGCCTCCGTCACCCATATAGGCAATACAAATCAAATCAGGATTTGCTCTTTTTACACCGGTCATTACAGGAGTTGTCCGACCATGGTGGGTTTGAATACTGTCAACATTAAAGAAATCCCAAGCTAACAAAGAACATCCGATATCGCACCCGAAAACGACTCTATCTTGAATTCCAAGCTCGTCAATAGCTTCTCCCAGAGCTTTTAACACTAATCCGTGACCACAGCCCGGGCAAAATTTGTGAGGTTTGGTTTCTGCCCTCCAGCATTTTGGCATGGGAGGTTGTATAGACATAAGCATTGTGCCTCCTTTCAAAATAAGCAGCAATAAATATTAAAAATTTTTATTATAAAATTTCATTTACCTTAGCTACGATATCTTCAGTGGTGATGCCTACACCCGGTTTAAACAAATATTCAAGTTCAACGCTGGCACCATAAATTACGTCTTTAATCAGCTTTGCTAACTGACCTTGTGCCGACTCAACAATTAAAAACTTTTTACTCTTCGCAGCCAGCTCTTTCAGCTCTTTTTCTGCCAGCGGACGCAGCGTAATTGGGCGCCAGTAACCTACTTTTTTACCTGCTTTGCGCAGTTCTTCAACTGCTGCTTTTGCACCGCGGGAAACAACACCGTGAGAAATAACTACTATTTCTGCATCTTCGGTATCGAAAGCTTGATATTCCGCAACTTCTTCGGCCATTTTCTTATAGTCCGCAAAGTGCTGCTGCAGCACTTCGTACAGCTCTTCTTCAACATTATAAGTGTTGCGGTAATGACCGGGCTCACGATCTACACCGGGTGTACCCGGTTTGCCGACATAAGACTCTGTTGATTCAAATTTAATACCTTTCTGCTCAGGATCGTAAACAGTTAAAGATTCTCTCATTTTTGCTTGATATCCGTCTCCAAGCACAAAGGTGGGGAAACGGTATTTCCAAGCTGTGTTGAAAGCTTTAATGGTATAATCAAATAACTCTTGGTGATTAGCAGTTGAGTATACAATGCGCATACCTTCACCGTTACCGCCGTGAGTGGTTAATGTTACTTCTTGTTGAGAATAAATAACGGTTGCAGTGGACGGGCCGCCGCGCTGCTGTACTACCACCACAACAGGCAGCCGCATTGCTTCTGCCATCGACAGTGGTTCTTGCATCAGCGTGTTACCCGGTCCTGCGGTAGCAGTAAATGCTTTACGACCGGCCATTACACCGCCGACGGTAGTAAAACCTGCTGATAATTCGTCTTCTGTTTGCAAAAAGCGGCGGTTGTATTTCGGCGCCAACCTTGTCCAATAATGCATAATTTCGTTTTGGGGAGTAATCGGGTAGCCATACATAATTTCAGCACCGGCAGCTACTGCCGCCCAAGCGACTACCTCATTGCCCGTCATAAAGACTCGCTTTTCTTCAGTAATGAGTTTGTCTGGCATATTAAGTAATTGCACCTCCTGTAATATGTAAAATCCCTTACTTGGGGAATTTTTAATCACCATAGTGTATCAGGCATATAGCGGTCTAAAGGTCTGACCACATTTCCTATACAATCATGCGTTCCCAACTGCATTGCCACTGTTCTTTCAGCGGTGGTGGCAATCACCGGTATTCCCAGAGTTTTTGCGGCTTTTGTTACCACTTCCGCTCCCTTTTGCACTGTTTCAGCGGTTGTTTCATCTCCCAAGTGAGTGTTGTTAATTATACCATCAATTTTTCCCAAAGTTTTAACATACTCAACAATTTCCTCCCAGGTTGATGTCATCGGCCTGGAAGCATTTACTACCGCATAAATGCGCAAATTGGGTTCTTTATCGGCACCTTCCAGTAAATTTAGGGTTTTTGCCCCTTCCACACCGTAGCCGATATCTAAAATGACATCTCCTTCTTGAAACAGCGCCCAGCGTGCTTCCGGTTTAATAATATTGCCGGCTTCCCCCAGCCCGACGGTGTCTCTGGTTTCCCAAGCAATAACATTAATACCATGCCCGGTAAGCAGCTTTTTTATCGGCCTGAGCGTATAGCACGGTTCTACAATGTCCAAATCCACAAGATTTACTTTCCTGCTCTCTTTCGCTAATTCCAGCGCCCTGTTCACAGCTACTTCGCTTTTGCCGCTGGCATACTCGCCCACATAGGCCTCAACGATACGATTTAGAATGCAGCCCCACCCCCATTACCGGATGCTGTTTTATTGAAAAATATAATATAGTTTATCCAAATAATCCAATCCTAATTGCTCATGTTTAGAAAATTCCCAATTTGCCCAAATAAAGATAAACCGGGACATTATTGTCCCGCTTTAGTAAAAATAACAGATTATGTCTTTGTTAAGTATAACTCTTGGAAAATAATCTAGTCAAGGTACTTTACCGTTAAAATCTGTTTGTTAAAGCAGAATATATGCCATTAAGAGCAGCAGGATCACCCCTGGTACTTGCAGTACACCGGCTGTAATCAATGTAAAAGGGTTTAGTGGGATATGCACGCCAAAATTTGAGCTGATCAAGTTGACAAACGTCAACAGCAGCGCCCCAATGATTAAATAAATTATCAGCTTAAAAATTAAGCGCAGCGGTTTTACAAAAAACATTACTACCAAGTACAACCCAAGCAAACCTAACAGTGCCGGCACAATGGTCGTCCACTCCATATCACCACATCCCTCATACTTGTTTATATATATATATGGCTTTGTGAATGTGGTTATTCCTAAAAATCAACCTAATTCATATCGCCCCTGCAAAGCCTTGGCTAAAGTATATTCATCGGTATATTCTAAATCCGCTCCCACCGGTAAACCTTGAGCTAATTGCGTCACTTTAATTCCCAAAGGCTTTAATAACCTCGTTAAGTACATGGCGGTAGTATCACCTTCAACGCTGGAGTTTGTGGCTAATATTACCTCCTTAACTCGGTCATCCTGCAGCCGCTTTAACAAACTTTTGATATTGAGATCATCTGCGGTAACACCGGCCAGCGGACTTAAGGCACCGTGCAGAACGTGATAAAGTCCGTTGTATTTACCGGTCTTTTCAAACGCAATCACATCTCTGGGCTGTTCAACCACACAAATTACTGATTGATTGCGTGCAGTGTCACTGCATACGCTGCAGGGATCGACATCAGTTAAATTGCCGCATACAGCACAATACTTTATTTGCTGCCGAACCTCTGTCAGTGCAGCCGCCAGGTTATTGGCAACGTCCGGCGGAGCATTTAAAATATAAAAAGCCAGTCTTTGGGCACTTTTCGGTCCAATGCCCGGCAGTTTGGCAAACTCATCTATCAGCCTGGCCAGTGGTTCTGCGTAATGCTTCATCTGCTACATCCTTTTTAAATATAAATTAAAACAGACCTGGCAGCTTAAGCCCACCGGTAATTTTACTCATTTCGCTTGCTACCATTTCCTGGCTCTTGCGCAGCGCCTCATTAACTGCTGCCAAAATTAAATCCTGCATCATTTCCACATCATCAGGATCAACCGCTTCCGGTTTTATTTCAATTGAAACCAATTCTTGGCGGCCGTTGGCAACTACTTTAATCACGCCGCCTCCGGCTGTAGCTTCAACTGTCTTTTCTGCCAATTCCTCCTGCATTTTAGCCATATCCTGCTGCATTTTTTGAACCTGCTTCATCATTTTATTCATGTTTCCTCCACCTAACATTAAGTATCCCCCTTTAATTTCTTTTAGTAATAACTACTTTATCCTTACCAAAAAATTCTATTGCTTTTTGCACCAACGGATGCTCAGCTTCTTCAGGTTGAATCGTTTTAGACTCCGCCTGTTCGCCGACAGTAATTATTTTTATTTTCCAGCTGCCGCCATAAACCTCACTTACTGCTTGTTCAAAAATTTTTTTATTATCACTTTGTTCTGCCCGCATTTTATGAAAATTACTGTGCTGTGGTTTAAATCCGATAGTCATGGTGTGATCAGCAGCATGCACCGCTTTCGCTTCCCGGAACACCCCATAAACTGAAGGTTTGAGCCTTTTCACCCGCTCCAAAATATCATTCCAGGCATTATCGATATTTTGCACATTTTCTGCCGATATTTCAGTATTAGCTTCATTCAATGTTTGCTCTTTAGTTCCTGTAGCAGACGGCAATTTTTCCTGCTGTTTTTTTTCGGACTGCCAATCTCTATCTTGTTCGTCGGTTTGAACCAAACGGTCTGCTTTAATGTCATCTTTCTCCACAGCAGTTATTTTTACCAAAGCCAATTCCAGCAGCAGCCGTGGCTGAGAACTCCATTTCATATCATATTCTAAACGCGCCAAAATTTCCAGACACTCAGCAATAAAAGCAGCATTAAATTTTTCTGCATCAGCTTGAATATTTGCTCTTTGATGTTCCTCTGTAATGTCTTTAGATATTAAAGAAAGCATTATAGCTCTTAAATAACTGTTTAACTCCCTTACAAACAACCGCATGTCTTTTCCCTGCTGATAAAGCTCATTAACCAATTTTAAAGCCTCGCCGGCATTGTGATCGGCTAAATATCTCGCCATCATACTCAAGACATCTTCTCTGACGGTGCCTAAAAGATTATGAATATCATCTGCAGTTATTGTGTTATTTCCAAATACCGAACTTTGGTCTAAAATACTCAGTGCATCTCTCAGCCCGCCTTCAGCAGCACGGGAGATCAATATAAGTGCCTGGTCTTCTATTTTCAGTCCGGCACTTTCAGCCACTGTTTTTAGTCTTTTAATCATGTCGCCAACATTAATGCGGTGAAATTCAAACCTTTGGCATCGAGACAGAATGGTGACCGGCACTTTTTGTGGTTCGGTGGTTGCTAAAACAAAAATTACATGTGCCGGCGGTTCTTCCAAAGTTTTTAAGAGGGCATTAAAAGCTTCTGCAGTAAGCATATGTACTTCATCAATGATATAAATACGGTATTTCCCATGGGTAGGGGAATATTTTACTTTTTCCCGCAAATCACGAATATCTTCAATTCCCCGGTTGGATGCTGCATCAATTTCAATTACATCTACCGACGTCCCGTCAGTGGTAGCAGTACAATTTGCACATTTATTGCAGGGTTCTTTACCGGAACGATCCAAACAATTAAGAGTTTTAGCCAAAACTTTGGCTGTAGTGGTTTTTCCTGTGCCCCGCGGCCCGCAAAAAAGATAGGCATGGCTTATCCGCCCGCTTAAAACAGCATTTTGCAGTGTATGGGTAATATGCTGCTGACCAACAATATCAGCAAATTTTTGCGGACGATAATCCCGGTACAGAGCACGATAAGACATAAACGAAACCCTCCGTAAGTAGTTTACAATAAATTTCGATATTTAATACATTTTTCCTGTTTTAATTAATTGAGAAATATTATAGAGAAAGGGATGATTCTACATTATGAGAATCATCCCTTGAAAAATTACTGGCCGTGCAGCCCACTTTTGGGTAACAGTTTCCGGACGTTACAATCGCAGGTAACTCAGACTAGGCACCCTTGCGGCACCCGCAAGACATCCCTTAGTGCTGCTTCCGCCAGGACCTGACACGGTTCGAGAGCTTGCGTCGCGCAAGACCCGGTCATCAACGCCCCTTACGATCGTCAGACTCCACAAGCTGTTCCCGAGAGCAGGCATTCGACCCCGCTACAGCGGATTGCGGGTACAGGGCACCGCTACCTCCCCGTCTAGCACGACCATACTTTATAAGATAAAAATGGCGGAGAGACAGGGATTCGAACCCTGGAGACGGTTACCCGTCCACACGCTCTCCAGGCGTGCGCCTTCATCCACTCGGCCATCTCTCCACGGACTACTTTGTTATTATAACATTATTTATTTTTGATAACAACATGAAATACCAGGTTGTTTTGTAAAAATGGCGGAGAGCTAGGGATTCGAACCCTAGAGACTGCTCAGCACAGCCTACTCGATTTCGAGTCGAGCGCCTTCATCCACTCGGCCAGCTCTCCACTTAAAATTATTTTTTGTTTTTTCGCAGATCTCTAAAAAAAGCCTGCATTATCGACCTGCATTCAGCTTCCATTACACCGGATATCACTTCTACCCGGTGATTAAACTTTGATTGGCTGACAATATCCAATATGCTGTCTATCGAACCTGATTTGCTGTTTGGGGCCCCGTAAACCAACCGGCCCACTCTGAACTGCACTATCGCTCCGGCACACATTGCACACGGCTCAACAGTTACATACAGCGCAGTATCATTCAAGCGCCAATCATTTAAAGTTTGGGCAGCCTCACGCATTGCCAGTATCTCGGCATGGGCACTGGCATCATTTAACAGCTCCCGCAAGTCATGAGCAGCGGCAATCACTGCACCGTTTCTCACCACCACTGCGCCAATAGGCACTTCACCAATCCGATAAGCTTTTTCCGCTTCTGTTAAAGCTTGGCGCATAAACCGGTCGTGTTCCACGTATAAATTGCTCCTTTTATTTAAAAGGCATTGGTGCCCCCGGGCGGATTCGAACCACCGACACACGGTTTAGGAAACCGCTGCTCTATCCCCTGAGCTACGGGGGCATACAAAAACGTTGTTAGCCACCTTAACGGCGAGACTAACAACTGCTTAAGTGGCGTGCCTGAAGGGACTCGAACCCCTAACCTTCTGATCCGTAGTCAGACGCTCTATCCAATTGAGCTACAGGCACACGATACTTTTGCCAAATAACAAGATGTATTATAGCAAATTTTATGCATTCAGTCAACTTGTAATTTAAACCGGCAAGCAAAAGCTACGGTTACCCGTAGCTTTTGGTGGCGGAGAGCGAGGGATTCGAACCCTCGATACAGGTTTACGCCCGTATACTCGCTTAGCAGGCGAGCGCCTTCAGCCAACTCGGCCAGCTCTCCACATTGGTGGCGGAGGGGGTGGGATTCGAACCCACGGAACCCGCAAAGGTTCAACGGTTTTCAAGACCGCCTCCTTAAACCGCTCGGACACCCCTCCGAAGCATAGGAGGAAATCCCTCCTGCCATAATATTACTATTTACAGAATTGAGACAAAAATCTCAACTCAACGCAATAACGAGTATAACATATAAAGTTATCCTTGTCAATTTTGCTGATGTTATTTATTTTACCGCAATTTTTGTCAAACCGCCCATATATGGCTGCAGTACCGGCGGAATAGAAACACTGCCGTCAGCTTCTTGAAAGTTTTCTAAAATAGCAGCCAGCGTCCGCCCCACTGCCAATCCGGAACCGTTAAGAGTATGAACAAACTCCGGCTTCGCTTTTGGCTCTCTTCTGAATTTAATATTTGCTCTTCTCGCTTGAAAATCTTCAAAGTTGCTGCATGACGAAATTTCCCGGTAAGTGTTAAAACTGGGCAGCCATACTTCAATATCATAGGTTTTAGCCGCTGAGAAACCTAAATCACCGGTGCACAAAGTTACCACTCGATAAGGTAAACCAAGCAGCTGCAGCACCTGCTCAGCATTTTGCAGCAGTTTTTCTAATTCTTCATATGAATTGTCGGGGTGAGAAAACTTAACTAATTCCACTTTATTAAATTGGTGCTGCCTAATTAAACCGCGTGTATCTCTGCCGGCAGCCCCTGCTTCGGCGCGAAAACAAGCACTGTAGGCACAGTGATAAACAGGCAGCTGCTCACCGTTTAAAATTTCATCCCGATACAAATTGGTCACCGGTACTTCAGCTGTGGGGATTAAGTAGTAATTTGTGCCCTCCAGTTTAAACATATCCTCTGCAAATTTAGGCAGCTGTCCGGTGCCGGTCATGCTGTCGGCATTGACGATGAAAGGCGGGAATATTTCAGTATAGCCATGTTCCTTAGTATGTAAGTCCAGCATAAAATTAATCAGCGCTCTTTCTAATCTGGCACCATATCCCTTATAAAAAGAAAATCTCGCTCCGGTAACCTTGCCGCCGCGTTCAAAATCGATAACATCTAAATCTTCGGCAATTTCCCAATGAGGTTTCGGGGTGAATTCAAATTCTCTCGGTTTTCCCCATTGTTTGACTTCGAGATTATCATCTTCATCGCTGCCAACCGGCACACTCTGGTGCGGGACGTTAGGGATGGTAAGCATGATTTGCTGCAAACGTTTCTCAATTTCTTTTATTTGTTCATCTTTATTTTTAATATCTTGAGATACCTGGCGCATTTCCAGCACCATATCATCAGCAGGCTGACCGGCTTTTTTTAATCGTCCGATCTCTTCAGATACTGTGTTTCTTTTATTTTTGAGCTGTTCAACCTCTACAAGTTTGCTTCTGCGCTCTTCATCAAGTTTTAGAAACTCATCCAACGAAATATCCACCGCTCTATTTTGCAAAGCCTGCTTAACCACATCCGGATTTGCACGCACAAACTTAATGTCTAACATTATTTCGCCCCCATAACTGCAAGAATCTGCTAAAAATTGACTTTAATCTTTAGTAATTATACTATAGCAAATTACTGTTGTAAAATCTTACTTTCTAAGGAAGCTAAAGCCTGTTAAAAGTCTGAATTATATTCGCCGGAAAAATTTTCACAGTCGTTTCATTATTTTTTATTCCATTATCTTCAAAATCTTATACATTACAAAAAAAGCTTTAAGAAGGAACTTTTGACGGGTTCCTTCTTAAAGCTGCTTTGATTACTAAAAACTAACCAGCTTGACATCTAAAAATCCGTCTATGGCTGCAATTTCTTTTAATGTTTCGTCACAAATCAAAGTATCAACCGATAAAACCATTACTGCCACTCCGCCCTGCTGCTGACGGCCTACCTGCATTCCGCCGATATTGATTTTATGCTTTCCTAGCACTGTTCCTACTATGCCAATCATACCGGGTTGGTCATTATGAGGTATCACCAGCATATGCCCCTGCGGCACGGCATCAATTCTAAAGCCGTCAATATTTACTATCCGCGGATCATTACCCAAGAACAATGTACCGCTCAGCGTTCTTTCACTTTGGTCAGTAATTACTTTTACAGTGATAATGTTGCTGTAATTTTGACTTTGATCCTGAGTGGTTTGGGTAACTTCGATGCCCCGATTTCTCGCTACCACGAAAGCATTTACAAAATTAACTTTTTCCTGCAATATCGGGTCTAAAAGCCCTTTCAACAGCATTGTGGTGATGGGATTAACTTCATATTTGGCAACATCCCCGCCGTAAATCACTTCTACCCTTTTTATGCGCCCGTTAAGCAGCTGTGCGTGAAACTTGCCCAGTTTTTCTGCCAAATCAAGAAACGGGCGAATTTTAGCCAGTATTTTCGGACTTAGCGACGGAATGTTAACAGCGTTTTTCACCATGTTTCCCTGCAGATAATCAGCTATTTCCTGCGCAACATCCACCGCCACATTAATTTGCGCTTCCACAGTAGAAGCTCCCAGGTGCGGTGTAGCAATAAAATTTTCAAATTCATAAAGAGGGCTTTCGGTATTCGGCTCTTTCTCAAAAACATCCAGCGCCGCGCCGGCAACTTTCCCTGTCTTTAATCCTTCATATAATGCTTCTTCATCTACAATTCCGCCGCGGGCACAGTTAATAATCCGCACACCGTCTTTCATTTTGGCAATAGCATCTGCATTAATCATGTGCTTTGTTTCTTTGGTTAAAGGCATGTGCACAGTAATAAAGTCTGCTTCTTCAAATATACGATCAAGAGTTGTAAGCTCCAAGCCCATATTTGCGGCATTTTCTGCAGATATATAGGGGTCGTAGGCCAATATGCGCATTTCCATCGCCATTGCCCTTTTAGCCACCGCAGATCCAATGCGCCCCAAACCAATTATACCCAAGGTTTTATTTCTCAGCTCTACACCTAAAAACGCCTTTTTATTCCACTCACCCGCTTTTAACTTTGCGGTTGCAGCGGGAATTTTACGTGCCAGCGCCAGCATCATCGCCACCGTATGTTCAGCAGCGGCAATGGTATTGCCGTCAGGTGCGTTAACTACAATAATCCCTTTGTTAGTTGCGGCTTTAAGGTCAATGTTATCTACCCCCACACCGGCACGGCCCACTACTTTAAGCTTACGAGCATGTTCAAGTAAATCAGCGGTTACCTTTGTGGCACTGCGAACAATCATGGCATCATAATTGCCGATTATTTTAATTAATTCATCTTCTGTCATTTTACCGCCTATATCAACGGTAACATCCTTCATTTCATATAACGGTGCCAATCCTTTCTCTGCGACACCATCCATAACCAACACCCGCATATTATTCACACTCCCCTAAGAAAACTAATTGTGCCTCGCGCACACCGGCACCCAGCTCGGCTTTGTAGCCGCACTCGTTTAAAGCCATTTCCAGCGCTCCGATGGTTAAAATAATATCAGCCATTGAGGTATAACCCATATGGGCGATGCGGAATATCTTTCCTTTTAGTTCTCCTTGGCCGCCGGCCACCATTACCCGATATTTTTCTAATAAAGTTTTGCGTAAACGATCTACATTTACTGTCATCGGGCACTGCACTGCGGTAACGGTATCTGATGCATATTCAGGTGCCGGAAGCAGCTCCAATCCTAAACCGGTAACTGCCGCCCGTGTCGCTTTAGCCAGCATTTTATGGCGTTTAAATACATTTTCCAGTCCTTCATCCAAAATCATGTCAAGTGCCGCTTCCAGACCGTAAAACAGCGATACCGCTGATGTAAAGGGAGTGTTGTTCTTTTGTATTGATTTTCGATATTTAAGCAGATCAAAATAGTATTTTGGTGCAGTACATTGTTCAATTACTTTCCACGCTTTTTCACTCACACTGATAAAAGCCAGGCCGGGCGGCAGCATAAATGCCTTTTGCGAACCGCTGACCATAATATCAACTTTCCATTCATCCGTTGGAACATCCATGCCGCCCATACTGCTTACCGCATCTACAATCAGCACCGCTTGATGATTTTCCAACAGTTCACCAAGCCGCTTAATATTATTAACCACACCGGTCGATGTTTCATTATGAGTGGCCATTACTGCTTTGATATCAGGATTAGCCTGCAGTTTTTCCTCTACCGCCTTAATATCAACATCGTAACCCCAGGTAAATTTCATTTCATCTACATCTGCCCCGTACTTACGGGCCATTTCTCCAAAACGCTCACCAAATTTTCCGGTGTTTAAAGTCAGTACTTTATCTCCCGGGTTGACAATGTTGGCAACTGCTGTTTCTAAGCCACCGGTACCTGAGCTTGCCAATACAAAAACATCATTTTTTGTTTGAAAAACTTTTTTCAATTTTTCGGTAACTCTACCTACCAATGCAGCAAATTCAGCACTGCGATGGCCAACTATCGGTTTAGACATAGCAGCAACCACAGGCGGTGGAACCGGTGTCGGTCCCGGAATCATTAAATAAAGTTTTTCTTTCATAAAAATCTCCCTCCACAAAAATATTTAAGTATTTTTGCGGTTACCGCCAGGGAATAAAAAAATCTCTCGTCCCTGACAGATAACCCATCAGGGACGAGAGATAGTTCTCCCGCGTTGCCACCCTTATTGACTGAGACACAAGTACATTCTCAGTCCTCTCATTCGTGATAACGGGCGCTGCCCGTACCTGCTTACTGAATTACTTTCGGCAGGTCCTCTACGAGGTGGATTTCATTGACATCCTTTATCGGTTCACAGCAGCCACCGACTCTCTGTAAAAGGAATCTCAATTACTTGCCCTCGTCATTGAGTTTGCATTGCTAAAATATGAGAAAGATTTTACTACAACCTGCCTAACTTGACAATACATTTTTGATAATTTTTTTATTAATTTTTATGGGAATTTTAACCTGATATTATTTCATACGGTTTTTTCACCGCCGTAATGAGGTATTTCCCTTATTTCATATGGATTTTTTTTGTGCATCAGCAGTTTAAAATGTCACGGTGCTCTCACCCACGGCCGCTTCAGTTCTTCGGTGATCACCAAATAACATAACGCCGCTCCAATTTCAAATGATTTCCGGTAATTATGCATTTTTTTGCATGTCTGTTTTATTATTGGCTTGTTTAGCAAATTAATAATCAGATTATCCTGTTTATCAGCTGTAAGCTGATTTTTATAAATTCCGTCTGCTATATTGCTTTTACAACCAAATATCAATCCCGATAAAAACGAAAATATAATCAATACAGCAGCAAGTAACTTAACAATTCTCTTCATGATGTTAAACCTCCAGATATTGGCAGCGCGGTTTTTGTATTTTATATTAGCAAAAGCAAACAAGTGCTTAATTACGTTAAAATGTGTTATATAACATTATCAGCCTTCATGTACAACAAACATGTTTATATTATTAAATATATCTTTTGTTTTGGTTAAATTATGATAATAAATAAAAAAGAGAGTGCCGTTTTTGCACTCTCTAAAAAAAATATTTTTTTATTTTTTCTTAAACCATTTTTAAAAAATATTGATGTACCCTCAAATCATCGGTTAATTCCGGATGGAATGCCGCCGCCAAAAGATTATTTTCTCTGGCAAAAACTATTTTCTCCTGATACTCAGCAAGTATTTCTACATCCGGCCCGGCAGACACAATATAAGGTGCTCTGATAAATACTGCGTTATAATCAGGCTCCCCTAATGCAGGTATTTTTAAATTCGTTTCAAAACTTTCTACCTGGCGGCCAAAGGCATTTCTTTCTACAGTAATGTCCATCAACTTAAAGGTAGGTTGATCAGAAGCTGCAACATTTTTTGCCAACATAATTAAACCCGCACATGTGCCAAAAACAGGCAGCCCCTGACGTGCCAGTTCTTTAATGGGATCCATTAAATCATAATTTATTAATAATTTGCCCATAGTGGTGCTTTCACCACCGGGTATAACCAACCCATCTATGTTTTTTAAATGATCCGGTAACCTAATTTGCACCGTATCAGCACCGCATGCCTGCAAAGATTTTTCATGCTCCCGAAATGCCCCCTGCAGCGCTAAAACTCCGATAAGCATTGTTAAACCTTCCTACCAGCCGCGCTCTTGCATGCGCTGCTCAGGTGCAATAGTTTTAATCTCCAATCCGGGCATTGCTTCACCGAGATCTCTTGATATTTCTGATAAAATTTTAGGATCATTGTAATGGGTTGTTGCCGCTACAATTGCTTTTGCTCTCGCTGCCGGGTCTTTTGATTTGAAAATACCTGATCCTACAAAAATACCGTCACAACCCAGCTGCATCATTAACGCTGCGTCTGCCGGTGTGGCAATTCCGCCTGCCGCAAAATTAACTACCGGCAGTCTGCCCAATTCATGCACCTGAAGCACGAGATCATAAGGCGCACCCATTTGCTTGGCAGCTGTCATCAATTCTTCTTTAGGCAGATTTTGTATATATCTAATTTCGCCCATCACTTTACGCATATGACGCACTGCTTCAACTACATTACCGGTACCCGGTTCACCTTTAGTGCGAATCATTGCTGCTCCTTCACCAATGCGGCGCAGTGCTTCTCCTAAATTTCGGGCACCACAAACAAAAGGTACTTTAAAATCATGCTTGTTGATATGAAATTCTTCATCAGCAGGAGTTAAGACTTCACTTTCATCTATGTAATCAACACCCAGTGCTTCTAAAATCTGCGCTTCAACAAAATGACCGATACGGGCTTTAGCCATTACCGGAATTGTAACTGCATCCATAATCCGCTGAATAATCGTCGGGTCAGCCATTCTGGCCACACCACCCGCCGCACGTATATCTGCCGGTACGCGTTCTAAAGCCATCACCGCACAAGCACCGGCCTCTTCCGCAATTTTAGCCTGCTCCGGCGTTGTTACATCCATAATTACGCCGCCTTTTAACATTTCAGCCAAACCTTTTTTAACTGTCCAAGTACCTTTTTCCGTCAACTCTCTCTACCTACCTTTCAAGTACTTTTAACCAATTTATTTTATAATAATTCATCACTGTTAACAAGATAAGCAAAACATTTACAGGTTTTTATAGTATACCTAATTATAAATAATTCTACCATCATAATTTGCCGTTTCTTTTTTAGTTTTCTTTAGTCCCATTATATCAAACTATTTTCAACAAGTCACAATCAGAGGTATTTGCACTTTTACTTTAGGTATAACAAAACCCTGAGATCATTGTAACCCCAGGGTTTAAGATATATGTAAAATTTGTTTCGGCGGCGACCTACTCTCCCAAGGC
>CBEUVQ010000013.1:0-53897 GCA_965546615.1 uncultured Peptococcaceae bacterium | reverse complement strand
TGCAATGGCCATTCCCAACTTAATTGGTCTGCTGCTGCTTTCCAATGTAATTGTTGCTGAAACCAAGGAATTTAATGAAATTCGCAAAAAAGAGAAGGAACAGTCCCACAGTGCTGCCGCCTAACCTTTACCGGAAGCGACAAAAGGACGGTTCTCTGTCACCTTTTGGTGCCAGAGAACTGTCTCCTGTCTTTACATGTCGTTTAGAACAGTCCGGTAACTTTTCCGGTAGTTGTATCTACATCAATTCTGCGGAACGCCGGATCAGAAGCGGTGCCGGGCATCATCATAATTGATCCGGTCATTGGGCAGAGGAATTTCGCACCTGCAAACACCAGCACATCACGCACCGGCAAAATCCATCCTTTCGGCACACCTTTCAAATTGGGATCGTGAGATAAACTCAAGTGAGTTTTTACCATCATTGTTGCAAAATCAGCATAAGCAGGGTCAGATTCAAAACGAGCGGCTTTTGCCTCGGCCTCCGGTGTCCAAGCAACACCGTCAGCACCGTAAACTTCTTTTGCAATAAGTTCCACCCTCTGCCGCAGCGGCATTTCCAGCGGGTAGAGATATTTAAAGTCCACTTTTTCATTGCAGGCATCAATTACTGCATCAGCTAATTCCAAGGCCCCCTCGCCGCCTTTAAGCCAGTGCTCGGACAGGGCACAGCGGGCACCGGCCTGCTCAGCATAGCGGCGCACCATAGCAATTTCTTCTTTGGTATCGGTGTAAAATGCATTAATGCAGACCACCGGAATAACACCGGATTTTTTAACAACAGAAATATGATGCAGCAGGTTGGGTATACCTTTTTCCAACAATTCTAAGTTTTCTTTGGTGTACTCTTCCGGCAGCGGTCGGCCGGGCGCTACTTTTGGTCCGCCACCATGCATCTTTAAGGCCCGGATGGTAGTGGTAATTACCGATACGTTGGGTGTCAGGCCGCTGAAGCGGCACTTAACGTTCCAAAACTTTTCAAATCCGATATCGGCAGCAAAACCGCTTTCGGTGACATGATAGTCAAACATTTTAAGAGCAATGCGGTCAGCGATGATTGAAGATTGACCGATGGCAATATTAGCAAAAGGACCGGCATGCACCAAAACAGGTTGATATTCGGCGGTGCTGATTAATGTCGGGTTAATGGTATTGACCATAAAAGCGGTCATCGCTCCGTCAACTTCTAAATCTGCAGTGGTAACGGGTCTGCCTTTTTTGTCATAAGCAACAATAATTTTCCCGATTCTCTCCCGCAAATCTTTCAAGTCGGTGGCTACAGCAAGAATAGCCATCAGTTCGGAGCTGACGGCAATATTGAACTTAGACTTCATCATAAAGCCGTCGGTACGGCCGCCGATACCCATAATAATATTGCGCAGCCCTTGGGCACAAAAATCAATCACCCAGTCAAACTGCACATTTGTGGGGTCAATATCTAACCGCCTTAAATTTCTTTTAGCCAGCTCCGCATCGTCGTAGTTTCTTTCGTGCTGCATTCTGGCGTTAAGAGCTACCATACCTAAGTTATGTGCATTCATTATATCGTTAATGTCACCGGTAAGCCCCAGCGAAAACTCCGTCATCGGAATAGCCAGCGCATTACCGCCGCCTGCTGCCGTTCCTTTGATGTTCATTGTCGGACCGCTGGACGGTTGACGAATAGCCGCACCAACGCTCATACCCCGCTTGCCCAAACCTTCCACCAAGCCTAATGTGGTGGTGGTTTTCCCTTCACCCAGCGGGGTGGGGGTAATAGCGGTAACATTGATGTATTTACCGTCAGGTCGGTTTTTCAGGCGGTTAATGATTTTCATAAAATCCAGTTTGCAAATTCGGCCGTAAGGAATTACTTCATCTTTCTCCAACCCCAATTTTTCCTGCCACTGCGCCGGTGTAGGCATGTTTTTCTCCGCCAACTCAGCTATTTGATAGTCCTTAAGTTTAGTTGGATCATAAGCCATTTTTATACCTCCCTGTTGATTATTTTACATACTGCACAGCTTTATATACTTTAATACAAAAAACAAAAGGGCAGAACTATACCATCGCTGGTATAACTCTGTCCCGTTAACCTGAGAGATGACTTCACAGCGAAGCTTCCCCTTGGGTGTCTTGCGCTTTACACAAGAACTCTCCAGAGTTACGTCCGGCCGCAGTCCTTTTGCCTGAGAGTTTATCAGCTTTGCACAGCTGATGCAAAACCGGTTTGCTCCTTCGGCGCCCTTAAAGAGTCTCTCCCGCAGCTATCATCCGTACGGATTATGAAAATTACCATATCCTTTAAATTTTACATTTTTAAATTCTACTTTTAAAAAAATTCTCCTGCTAATTTAAAATCTTTTAGCTCAATATTTTTAATTTTCTTCTTTTTTCCCGCCAATTGTAGTGTTCTTTTCTTGCTGGGCCAAACGAAGTCTTTCATAGACAGACTGCCCACTGATATAATCATTTAATGCTGTCAGCGCTTGGGCTGTGGCAATACTGTTTGGCATCATCTCCGGTCCGTGGGAAAAAGAGCCGTCATTCATATGAAACTTAAGTATACCGGTTACCGGATTGCCCCCACCCTTTGTCCATTCTTCACCTGCAGGATCGATACCCAGCATAATCAACGCCTGCACCACTTGGGCGGAGGATTCGGTAGACGGCACACCCCATAAACCAAAGCTGCCGTCGTTGTTCTGCTTGCTCTTTAAGTATGTAAGGGCTTTGGCTATGGGCGGGTAATCAGCATCTTTGCCCAGGCATTTCATCGCCATAATTGCCATTGCAGTCATGTCTATGTCAGAATCTGCCGTAGTATCAATACCAAAGCCGCCGTCCGGATTCTGATGAGCTGCCAGCCACTGCAGTGCCTTATCGGCATTGGGTATCTCTTCACCGGCAGCGTAAAGCGAAATAATTGCCCAAATATGTGCATTCAATAATTCTTCTCCCGTTCCGGCTGCAGTGTCGGCAAATTTACCGGACGGCAGTTGGGAGGATTTAACAATATCTAACAGTTTTTGGCCCCCGTAGTTATTGGCATCCTTGCCGGCAGCCAGCGCACCGATAATGCTGCGCTGGTAATCTGTGTTTTTCAGCGGTGACAGCATCTCACCTTTGCTGATTTGTAATTCCCGCTTTTTACTTAAAGCACTGATATCCTGATCAGCCGCAGCCAAACCCAACATCGCCCACTCTAATACGCCTTGGTAGTCGGCATTCTGTGTCTGCTGCTGCAGATATTTAACCGCTCCCTCAGCAGCAGAGTTCGCTTTGACCTTAAGGGTTTCTGCGTTAGCTAAAGCGGCATTTACCCCCAGCATTAAGACAATAAAGCTAATTATTGCTGTTCTCAGTGTTCTTTTTAACATAACCAACCTCCTTTTCTCTATGTATATTGATGTTTTTTACAATTAACCTTTTTTTATAGCGCGAAAGAATTTTAATAAAATCCAAACCCATAAACCACATAAATGCTCCGTTGCCAACGGCATGAAGCGTATCAAACCACAATGCAGCGGCAAAGGTGGCCAAAAAAGTCTCAGCCGTTAACGGATAAATAAACGCCAGCCAATGCCAAATGTTCATAATGGCGCCGTAGAGGTAGCCCCATACAGCGGCAAAAAGCGTTAAAGTAATACGGTGCGGTTTCGCCTGTACCAATCTCCACAATCCTGCCGTTAACCCGGCAGCACCCCAAGCAATCATCTGCCACGGTGTCCAAGGCCCAATACCTAAGAAAAAATCTGATGCTAAGGCAGCCAATGTGCCGACTGCAAATCCGGCAGCAGGGCCGAATACATACCCGGAAATCAATACTAAAAAGGTAGTTGGCTGCACATTCGGTATTGCGGCAAACGGCACCCGCCCCAAAGCCGCTAAAGAAGCTAAAGTGGCTATAAGAGCCAGTTCTTTGGCAGCAGGTTTTTTCTGCTCCAAGCGCAGGTAAAAGCCGGCCAAAGCGAGCAGTGCCAATGCAAGCGAAAAAAACTGCCAATTATGCTCCGTCATTTTTCAACACCGCTCAGCAGTGCAGCAGCATCGTTAAAAGTAATAATCCCGTCAAACAGCCCTCGAAACAACTTGTTAATCTGCGGAGCGTAATATATTGCTCGGTTCATGATTTGTTTTCTTTCGCCGTCCGCCACAATTTCACCTTCTGACATAATAATTATTCTGTCAGCATGTTCCGCAATAAACTCAATATCATGCGATACCATGATTACTGCCGCCCCTTGCTTAGTTAAGTCTTTAAACATTGTGCCCAGCTGCTGCTTTAAGGCGGCGTCCAAACCACGGGTAGGTTCATCCAGCAGCAGCAGCTGCGGCTTCAACACCAGTACCGCTGCCAACGCCACCCGCTGGCGCTCACCGCCGCTTAAATCCCTGGGGTTAACATGCCGAACAGAATCCAGATTCAATTTGCGCAGGATTTCCTCAACTCTTTCTGCCGCCGGCAACCCTCGAACCTTTAAGCTAAAAGCAGCTTCGTCATAAACAGTATCATGAAATAAATAGTCATTGGGATTTTGGGATAAGTAACCGACAGTGCGGGCAAGTTCAGCTGTACTTATTTTACCTGCATCTCTCCCGCCAGCGTTTATCCTACCTCTTTGCGGCCGCAGCAGCCCACAAATAGTTTTCAGCAGAGTACTTTTGCCGCTGCCGTTTTCTCCCACTACCGCTGCAAATTCCCCCGGTGCCACGTTTAAACTGACATTTTTTACCGCCGGCGCACTGCTTTGAGGGTAAGTGTAATTTACATTTTTCAGCTCCAGCAGTTTAGCTTCATTCCTTCTCCCGGCATTTTCAACCGGCGTGCAGTCAGCTGTTTTTTTAATAAAGCGCAGGTCAGTCAGCCGTTTTCTGCCTTCCCCTACAGTAAGCGGAACGTCGTCACAGCCTGCCGCGGCAAAAAAACGCATCATTGCCGGCAGTAATTTTTCATTTCTTTTTAATTCTGTTTTCACCGTTTCCGCCGGGCCGGCATCACTGAGCAGGCGCCCTTTTTCCAAAACCAGCACCCGATCCGCCAAATGCAGACAGCGCTCTAAACGCTGTTCAGCGATAATTATCGTTATACCCAAGTCACTGCTGATTTTTTTGATACAGTGCAAAAACTCTTCTGCGGCAACAGGGTCCAGCTGCGATGTCGGTTCATCTAAAAGCAGAACATTAGGCTGCATAGCGATAACTGACGCCAAAACTACCGTCTGCTTCTGCCCGCCGGAAATCTGCTGTGTACTTCTGCCCCTCAAGTAAGAGATATTTAAAAACTGCATTGTTTCCACAATGCGTCGCCTTATCTCATGCGGAGGCGTACCGATGTTTTCCAAACCAAAAGCAATCTCTCTCTCCACATTTGTCATCACCAGCTGCTGCTCGGGGTCTTGAAAGACAAACCCCACCTCCTTTGCCAGCTGTGCTTTTGGCCACTGTGCTAAGTTTTTGCCCCGATAACTGACCGATCCGCCAATCGTTCCGCCGTAAAAATCAGTCAGCAAACCGGAAAAAGCCCGCAGCAGGGTGCTTTTTCCGCAGCCGGAATTTCCCATCAGCAGGATGAATTCGCCTTCATTTATCTTTAAGTTAATATCCTGCAGTGCAGGTTGGTCGGTTTCGGGATAATAGTAAGTTAAATTCTCCACTTTAAATAACGCCAATGCCGCCACCCCCAACTTAAAATTACCGGCGTCAGCAGTAAAAGGTTAACCGCCAGCATAAAAACCGGCTGCAGCGGAGATGCAAATAACCTTCCAAACTGCGGGTAAAATTGGAACTGCGCCCAACCCACAGCCAGCATTACTATACCTACAAATACCGCACCGCCGCTTGCAGCCAAAATAACAGCATCTCTTGCCTGTAAGTTTTCTCTGGTGTAACAGCTGCGCGGCCCGCTGCCGTAGCCGCGGCTTTGAATGGCTTCCGCAATATTAAAAGCGTTATCCAGTGAAGAAAGAAGCAGCACCTTTAAAAGGGGATAATAATTTTTGATGCCGGAAACAAATCCGCCGGAATTAAAGTCAATTCCCCGGGTTTGCTGTACTTCTTTTATATTTCTCAGCTGCACACTTAAATAAGGAATCAACCTGGTCGTCAGCGTTAACAGCATTGCCGACCGGGGAGCAAACTTGGCAAAAAAAGACAACGCTCTGTCCGGATTGATGATTTGATTATACAAAAAGAAAACGGTGATGAACACCAACAAGCGAACGCTCATTGTCAGGCCATACACCATTGCTTCCAAAGTAAAAATCGGCTGCCCGATAACAGGCAGCACCGGCCCGCTAAACAGTACCGTGCTGCCCAAACGGTTAAAAATCATATTAAAAGACACAATCATCAGCAGCATTACTATAGAAAACAGCAGAATTTTTTTATAGGCCTGAAAAGCATCCACCGTCTTAACTATAATGCATAACAACAGGTACTGCATCAATAAAAAAAGCGGATGATTAAATGTAAGCGCCAAAAAGAAAACCGCTGCTGTATAGGCAATCACCGCTGACGGATGAAGGGTTTGCAAAAATATCTTTTTATCCTGATAATAATTCACTTTAAAAACCTCTAATTTTGTTTGATTGGCAGCGGCACAACGTCACCGTCGGCAATCAAAACACCAAATTGCTGTTTAATTTTTTCCGGGTGATCAGTAAGCACATTTACCGCATCAGCCAGCCCCGCTTGGTCCAAGCCGGTAATCAGCCATACAGGTGTAACATCACCCATACCGCTGCCGGTGGCAGCGACAGCACCCACATGCTGCTGATAACGCTGCACTTCTTCTCCTTGAACATTCAGCGCAGCAAAATACTGCGGTGTAAATTTTGCAAACAGCCCGGTTTTTTGGCGCTGACTCTGCAAGCCCTGCCAGTAAGCATCCTCGCTGAAATCACTCCACAGACCGATAACAACGGTTATTTTATCGTCCGCTGCCAGCAGACTTTCATCATACGGTTTTACCTCGACACTCTTTACACCAATGCGGCGCAGGTAGCTTGCCACCTGCTCCCCTTTCTGCTCACACCCTTTGGCAGCCAATATTAACGTGCCGGGATTTTTCCCTTGATAACCGTTAACAAACGGTTGAGGAAAGGCGCCAATTACCGCCGGTGTAAAATAAGTGCCGCCCCAATCGTGATAATCCCACCAGATTACATCGCCGGAAACAGGCAGATAATTTTGCGCCCCCACCGCAGTCATAATACCGTTCATGTAATAAAACCAATCGCGCTTCTCTTTGTTCGGTCCGGTGTAGCCGGTGGCCAAACCGTTTATTGAACTGACAAAACCGCCCCCGTATTGGGTTTCTACCTCGGTGTTGGCTTTTAAAATATCAATTACGGTATCTCCCGGGTTCAGCACAGCTTCTTTGGCAGTAATTTTTTGGGATGCAAAACCGCCGGTAACCCACAGAGTTACTGTGGGTCCGGCCGGTTCTTGCATTACAGCTGCCGTTTGGTCAGTAGATGCTGTTTCTTTTTCAGCAGGCGCTGTTTTTTCTTCGGCAGCCGGCAGATCTTTGTCAGTGCTGCTGTTATCGTCTTTTTGCTCATCTTCCGGCGGCGCTTCACTGCCTGCTGTATCTCTGTCAGCAGTAGAAACAACTTCCGCAGTTTCAGCAGTCGGATTAATTTGCTCACTCGATGTATCCGGTGAAGCAGCGCAGCCGACAAGTATTGACAAAGCAATCAGCCAAATTAATAATCGTTTCATTATTATCACCTGTTAATCAGTTAAAGTATTGAGCTTAAGCAGACGATACACAGACACCGCTGTTTCCGCTCTGGTTGCCGGCTTCTGCGGGCAAAAACTGCCGTCCTCATATGCGTCAATCAATTGATTGGCGACGGCAGCGGAAACTGCTTTTCTCGCCCAAAGTGATATTTCTTCACCGTCTTTAAGCAAAGGCTCACTGTCGGCAGCATTAAGTTGCACCGCTCTGGTTAAAAAGGCTGCCGTTTGTTCCCTGGTAACAGGAGCATTGGGGCGAAAAGTACCGTCATCGTAACCCTTGATCAGCCCTGCTTTTACTGCCGCTTTAATTTCATTAACACCCCAGAAGTCTTCATCCACATCTGAAAACTGCAGCTCTTCCGCAGCGTCACTCAATTCCAAAGCCTTTACCATCATCGTTACAAATTCCGCTCTTGTCACCTGGCGGTCGGGAGCAAACTTACCGTCTCCTACGCCGGCAACAATCCCCTTTAATGCCAAATATTGAATCGGCTTTTCCGCCCACTGATATTCCGCATTATGAACATCGGTAAACTGTGCAGGTTCTGCTGTTCGTTCCAGCACGGCAAAATCAGTGAAGTGGTTGATTAATCCGCTTACTTCGCCGGCAGAAGTATTAACTACCGTCGGCACCGGCACCCAGCTTTTCGTATTGGTATTATACCAAGCTAACACCAGGTTTTCCGGCGAAACGTCTTCCACCAGCTTAATTTTCAATGTAACCGGCTTGGCAAATATTAAACCGTCGGGTGTACAGCGATACACCGGAGTGACCAAACGATGGGTAGAAGGTGTAACGCCGGTAAAACTGTCTTCTTTGATGCTGATGGCAGCAGCTTTTGTTAAAGCGTCTGCCGGTATAGATAATTCCACTTCTTCGGCAGCATCGCCAAGCACTGCCGCTTCTCCAACCGCAACCTCTTGTTTTACATCCACTGTATTTTGCTGCAATATCTTTTTCCACTGCTCTATTTCTTCCGGCTGCATGGTGCTGTCACCTGCAATCACTGTCGGTTTAACGTTAATAATCTCTACTGTGTTATATAACTCATCATCCGGCAGCGTCATTGCTTTTTCTGCCATCTTCTTCAGTTCTTTTTCTGCCGCTTCTCTGGACCGCTCAACATCTGCAGCACGCTCATCACTCAGCACAGGAAGCTCCGGATCTTCAAGCGCAGGCGTTATATCTCCTTCCCCGGTGTCAAAAGCGTCAACCGCCCAAAACCATACAACATCGTCGCCGCTGCTCAGCTTGTAATCTTTGGCCGAAATACCGGGAATATAACCGTTAACTTTGTACTTCCAACCGGCAGTTCCGGAAAGATCTTCTTTTATTCCGTCAATTTCGTAGACATATGCGTTATCCCACTTGGCTCTATATGAAAGCCCGGTAGCAGCCAAAGCATGAAAGGCATCCGCTTCATCCGCTGCCAGCTCAACATCACCGGTATAAATAACATTCCGCTCTTTGCCGAGCACTTTTACACTGACGGTTACCGTATCATTATCAATTACACCGCCGCCCTGCTGCGGCTTGACAACCAGCTGGAAATCACTTCTCACCAGTTCGGGATAGCCGTCTGCATGCTGCTTATAAACCTGATAAGTAAAGGTGCCGGCTTCAGTTAACGGTATAGTAACCTGACCGTTTTCGGTAGTATACTGCCGGCCGTCAAAATCTACTGTAACGCCGTCTACAGGTACTTCTTTAAAATCCTTTATGTCAAAGTCATAATATTCTCCATATACCGACACAGTTACAGATTGGCCAACCGCAGGCTGCGGCGGGCTGACTTCAACTACCGGCAGGTAAGTCTTACCAAAGGCACAGATATAAAACACTACTTCGTCGCCTGCTTCAACATTGTAGTCGCCCGATCCTAATGATAAAGATATGGGATCAACCGCACCGTCACGGACAACGTAGTACATCCAATAAATGCTGATATCGGGGTTTTTTGTTTCTTTGGGAGATTCATCGAGAATAGCGGTAACAAATCCACCGTTTTCTACAACTTCCTCTTCCCCGACCAATGCTTTAAGCGCATCCAGCGCCGTTCCGGTTACAGTAACGGTGCCGCTTTTCAATATGCTTTCATTGCCCACTACCCGGACTTTTACCGCATCGCTGTCCAGCGGCTTGACAACCAGCTGGAAATCACTTCTCACCAGTTCGGGATAGCCGTCTGCATGCTGCTTATAAACCTGATAAGTAAAGGTTCCGGCTTCAGTTAACGGTATCGTCACCTGACCGTCTTCGGTAATATACTGCCTGCCGTCAAAATCTACTGTAACGCCGTCTACCGCTACTTCTTTAAAATCCTTTATGTCAAAGTCAAAATATTCTCCATATACCGACACAGTTACCGATTGGCCAACCGCAGGCTGCAGTGGGCTGACTTCAACCACCGGCCGGTAAGTTTTATCTGCAGAAGTTGTATTATCATAGGCGCCGATATAAAACACCACTTCGTCGCCATCTTCAACACTGTAGCTGCCCGGTCCTGATGAAAAAGCACCGCTGTCAACCGCACCGTCACGAATAACGTAGTATTTCCAAGAAGTACTGATATCGGGGTTTTTTGTTTCTTTGGGAGATTCATCGAGAATAGCGGTAACAAATCCACCGTTTTCTACAACTTCCTCTTCCCCGACCAATGCTTTAAGCGCATCCAGCGCCGTTCCGTTTGTTGTAACGGTGCCGCTTTGCAAAGTCTTTTCATAACATTCTACCCGGACTTTTACCGCATCGATCTCCACTGGAATATCTCCGTGCCCTTTATCAACCAATGCCGCCAAAGCAAGTAAGGCCTGCCGGGTAGCTGTCTCGTCACTTGAACCGTTCAGCCGGTGGCTAAAAGAACCGTCGTCAAGTCGAAAACGAAATAACGCTTTGACAACGCTGTTTTCAGCTTTTATCCAATCATCAATATCTTCAACGATATCTTTCCCGCAGGCAAGCAGTCCCCGAATAACGGCAGCGGTACTCTCGGCATATTCATCACCGCCTGAACCAAATCCTCCGCTGTCAAGCTGCTTTTCTCTTAAAAAACCAATTGCCTCTTCAATGGCCTTGTTTACCCCGTCAATGTCACGGTGATTGCTTAAGACAACTAATGCCATGCCGGTAAGGTCGGGATCACCGGAAGAACCGGAAAGAGCAAAGCCGCCGTCAGCTTTCTTCTGACTGATAAGGTAAGTAATTGCAGCGGTTTTACCATAATTAGCACCTATTTTATCTAACGCCATCATCGCGTAGATGGTGTTATTAATTGTTCCTCCAAAACCGCCGTCATCCTGCTGCATACCAATCAGTGTTTCCGCCAACTCATCGGTATCCTCACCGATGGCATGCTTCCCTAATATTGCCCCGGCATAGTCAGTTGCTTGGCTGTTATTATCAAATGTAGGTTCCCAACCGCTGACATCAAATTCATCAAGCTTATCTGCTTTTCCTAAAGCCTTACATGCTTCTTCTAAAGCAACAATTTCTTCCCAGTGACTCAGCTGCGGTTTATTATTTTTATAATAGTCAACTGTTGAATATACCGCATTTTCAACAGTAATCGTCTCTGCCGCAGCCGGCAGAGGCGCCAAACCGCAAAATGCCAAAATTGCAAACAAAAAGCAAATCAGTCTGTAAAACATCTTATTTACTCACCTCTCCGCATTTTAAAACAAAAAGAAACGCAAAAAACCCTGCCGTTTAAAAGCAGGGGGTACTTAAAGAAACTCAAATTCTCTGTGCATAAATCTACCCCTCCTATCCGCGTAGGCACAAATGGCAGCAGAAAACGGGCAGGTCTCCTGGCTTGGGGTCATCAGTATACCGCGCCTTCCCAAAGTTATTAAATATAACTTCAGTGGCTATAAGCGGTGTACTTCACCGTTACAGTGGCGGGACCGCACCGGATTTGCACCGGTTTCCCTTTTAAACTTTAACCGATTGGTTAAAGTACCCGTTTCCGTCGTTATTAAATTCACCGTCATTATACCATCTAAAAGTATAATTTACCATGCAAAACTGGGGGTAATAATCCCATCAATTTTGACATCTTTTTCATCGGTGGGTACTTGAGCAAATACCTGAAAGTCGTAAGCTAAGGCAATTTTATTAACTTTGTTGGTGAGCTGTGCTAAAAAGCGGTCATAATATCCGCCCCCGTAACCCACTCTGCCGCCGCTTCGATCAAAAGCCAGGCCGGGCATTAATATTAAATCTATATCTGCAGGTGAAACTTCGCTGCAGCCGTCAACCGGCTCTAAGATGTGGTAATACCCTTCTCTTAAATCATCAAAGCTGTTTATACGATATACCGCTATTCCCTGCTTTGGTGACGGGATTTTGGGTACACAAATTATTTTTTCATCCTTTAAAGCATAATTAATGATTTGATGGGTATCTACTTCACTGCCAAAACTCACAAAAGTAAAGATAACGCGGGCATCCTGATATAGTTTGCTATTAATCAGCTTTTTAAATATTTTTTCATCCCACGCCTTTTTTAAGCCGCTGTCCAAAGCATTTCTTTTATTTAAAACAAGCTCCCGCAATTTCTTTTTATCTGCATTCGGCATTTACTGCACATCCTCTCTAAGTATTATTATTGTATTTTTCTCATTCATATTATCGCATTATTATATTATAAATGCCATTTCTAAATAATTTAAATATTTACATTAGTATGGATACAAGCATTTCGCTGGACAGCCTTAATTAACAATGTTAATATTCAATATGGTTATATAATTTTTGTAGGAGGTAATTTTGATGAATCGCGTATGGGCTGCCGACGTCTCCAAATTAAATAACTTTGAGTTAATCAAACTGCAAAAGGACGGGCTTGACGTACTTAAAGATATAGATAAATTATCACATCTCGGCTATCATTCAATCAGCAAAACCGATCTCGACCTGTTAAAGTGGGCCGGACTGTACAGCCATAAGTCAGCTGACGGGCATTTTATGATGCGGGTAAAAATACCTGCCGGCAACATGAACTCTGAGCAGGCATTAACTTTAGCCGGCATTTCCCGGGATTACGGCCGCAGCTTAGTTGATATCACCACTCGCCAAGCTGTTCAATTCCACTGGTTAAGTAATAAAGATCTGCCTGAAATTAATCAAAGATTAAACAGTGTTAATCTTAGTGCGGTGGAAGCTTGTGGTGACTGCCCGCGCACTGTAGTAGGCAACCCGCTTCACGACATTGACCCCGATGAACTTTTTGATACCCAGCCGCTGGTGAATGAAGTTTATCAGTACTTTCAAGATAATCGACTTTTTTCAAATTTGCCCAGAAAATTTAAAATATCAATATCCAGCAGCAAGTGCAACGCCAATCATGCCCACATCAATGATTTGGCGTTTACCCCCGCTGTAAAAGAAATTAACAGCAAAAAAGTATATGGTTTTAATGTTATGGTTGGCGGCGGGTTGTCTGTCAAACCGCATATGGCACAAAAATTAGATATTTTTGTACGCCCTGAAGAGGTACTTAAAACTTCAATTGCAGCAGTAACTATCTTCCGCGATTACGGTTATCGTCAAAACCGCCGCCACTGCCGTCTGAAATATTTAGCTGCTGACTGGGGTGCAGAGAAGTTTTGTGCCGAGCTTAAAAAGCTCACCGGACCGCTTTTGTCATCAGGCGAAGATTTAACTGAGGATTGGAATGCAGGGCATTTTTACGGCATTAAAAAGCAGAAACAGCCGGGTTTTTATTATGTCGGTTTATCCGTTCCTATGGGCCGCATGACTGCAGCGGATTTGGAAGAACTGGCAGCGTTGGCTGTTAAGTACGGTGACGGTTCCATTCGCACCTGTAACTCGCAAAATATTATTTTGACCAACATTCCACAGAAAAATATTAAGCCTTTATTAGAAGAAAAACTGTTAGACAAATTAACCCCATTTCCCCAACCCTTTAGTGGTTATGCAATTTCCTGCCCGGGAAATGAGTTTTGTAAAAAAGCACTGGTGGAAACCAAAGATTATTTGCAGTCCGTAGTTGATTATTTGGATAAACATGTAGAAATCGATACCCCGATAAGAATCAATGCCAGCGGCTGCCCCAATTCATGCGGCCAGCACCAAATTGCTGATATTGGTTTGCAGGGCTCGCTGCAAACCGTCAACGGACAAAAAGTGGAAGCCTTCGAAATTTCTGTCGGCGGCTGGTTAGGAAATAATGCCGGCTTTGCTGAAAAACTAAAGGGCCGGGTAAATAAAGAACAAACAGCTGAAGTAATTGAAAGCTTAATTAACTTTTATTTGGCAAACAGAAAAGAAGGGGAGCCTTTTAACCAATTCGTCAGGCGCATCGGGGTGCAGGCTTTTCAAGAACAGCTGGACAAATTATTAAACTCTTAATCGCATTAAACTTAAAAAGTTAGGGCGCGCTTTTCACGCACCCTAACTTTTTATCAGCAGATATGGGCTTGGTAACCGGCAGACGCCAATACCTCCACTGCCTTGAGCTGTTCATCTTCAGTGGCAAATGCTAAGCGAATGGTTCCTCCCTGGCCTTCCCGCACTCTGAGAATCTCCAAATCGGTTATATTTACGTTATTTTTGCCCAGCAGCAGTGCAAAGTCGGCAATTACGCCCGGCTTATCCGGTACGGTAAGCAGCACCTCAAAAAGTGCCGGCAGATAACCTTTACTGCGCTTGGGCAGTGATAAGCGAGTTTTTCTCGCCTGCTGCAGTTTTGCCTCCAACTGCTCGGCATCACCGTCAACAATTAGCTGTTGGTATTCATCCAAACTTTTGCGCAGTTGATTTAACATATTTAACACCTGACTGCGGTTGGCTTGAAAGATATCCCGCCACATCACGGGACTGCCGGCAGCAATTCTGGTGGTATCGCGAAAACCCCCGGCAGTCAGCGGAATTATCTCACTGCTGTTCGGTAAGCTGTCCAGCGTATTCACCAGTGCAGCAGCCACAAGATGCGGCAGATGGCTCACCGCCGCCACCGCAGCGTCATGCTTTTGTGGGTCCATTTCCACCACTCGGGCACCTATTTTTTGCACCAAAGTGCGTACTGTCTGCAGCGCCCAAGGGTTGGTTTTAGAAGTAGGGGTCAGTAAATAATAAGCGTTTTCAAATAAATACGGATCAGCACCGCGCATGCCCGTCACTTCGGAACCGGCCATTGGATGTCCGCCGACAAAAAACACATTTTGCGGCAGCGTTTTTTCCGCTGCTGCCGTAATACTTTCTTTGGTGCTGCCTACATCAGTAACAACAGCGTTTGGTTTTAAATGCCCCGCTATTTGGCAGATTAACTTTTCGGCAGTCAGCACCGGTGTTGCCAGCACCACTAAATCAGCTTTGCTTACTGCTTCACCAATCGTTGCAGCAGCTTTATGAATTGCTCCCGCGGAAAGTGCCAGGTTAATATTGTCATTGTCGGTATCAAATCCGATTATTTCATCCACTAAATGACGAAGGTTTAAAGCCAAACCCATCGAGCCGCCGATTAAACCTACCCCGATAATTGCCGCTCTTGATATCAACTGGTTCATTCCTCTCAACACACTACCGACCGATTTTTTTCCCTACCGCTTGGGCAATGGTATTTATTTTAGACATCAGTTCACGAAAGTTCTCCGGTGTTAACGACTGCGGTCCGTCACAAAGGGCTTCTGCCGGATTGGGGTGCACCTCAATCAGCAGCCCGTCCGCCCCGGCGGCAACAGCCGCTTGGGACATTGCGCCGACAAACTTCCAGCTGCCAATGGCATGGCTGGGATCAACTATCACCGGCAGGTGTGAAAGATGCTTAACTACCGGAACTGCCGTTAAATCCAGCGTATTGCGGGTAAAAGTTTCAAAAGTTTTAATACCCCGTTCACAGAGAATAACCTGCTGATTACCGCCGGCTAAAATGTACTCTGCTGACATCAGCCACTCTTCAACAGTGGCAGAAGGTCCGCGCTTCAACAGCACCGGTTTATTGCGTTTAGCTGCTTCCTTCAGCAGGAAAAAATTCTGCATATTGCGCGCACCGATTTGCAAGATATCAGCATACTCACATACCAAATCCAGCTGGCTGGTATCCATCACTTCGGTCACTATCGGCATACCGGTTAATTCTCTTGCCTCCGCCAGCAGTTTAAGTCCCTCTTCCGCCAATCCCTGAAAAGAGTAGGGCGAGGTGCGCGGCTTAAAAGCTCCGCCCCTTAAGATAGTAGCCCCGCAGTCCTTTACTTGTTTAGCGGCTTCCAGCAGCTGCTCCCGGCTTTCCACCGCACAGGGACCGGACATCACTTGAATACATCCGCCGCCAATTTCTAAGCCGCCTACTTTAATTACCGTATCTTCTTCTTTAAATACCCGTGAAGCCATTTTATAAGGATACATGATTTGTACTACTTTTTCCACCCCGGGCATAGCCTCTAAAGCTACATCTTTTAACGTTGTACGATCTCCTACCGCACCTATGATTGTCCGTTCCACGCCTTTAGACAGGTGGATTTTAAAACCTGCCTGCTGCAGTTTGGCACTTACCGCCTCAATATCGCGCTCATCGGCACGATGACTCATCACAATAATCATTTATTAACCTCCTCTGAGTATAATATTGCCGGTTGAAAAGCAAAAAACGCCCTCAGAGGAGCGTCAAGCAACCAAAAAAGACATAAATATCCCTCCCCTACCGTACCACCGTACTGCTAAAATTAACTACCATGCGTATTCACTGCCGCTCGCGGGCACGCCGTCCTACAAAGACATATTAGCATATTAAAAGAGCATTTGACAATGAGCTTCTTATAATTATCGTAAAGATTATCTCATACAGCCGATAGTCTTATTATCTTCTGCATTTTATTATTCAAATTTTAAATGTTTCATAAAATCATTGTCTACATTTTTTTAAAATCAGCAGGAATATTCAGTAATTTATAGAAATAGCTAATAAAGTAAATAATTAATGTTCTCCGAGCTATAGTACCTAAAGCAGATCGCCACGGTACTACAGCCGATAGGGTTAATTGGGAAACCGGTTAGCCTCCCCCTTTGGAAAGGAGAGCTTTTCCAGACTTGAAGAAATCAGGGTACATAATCATTATTTTCTCAGCCCTTGTTTCTGTTTATTCAGGCTGGACAGTGCTGCCTTTATGAAGGGGTACTGCCCAGCCTTTTATTTTTATTAGGGGTGATATTTTGAGTAACAAATTAGGCAAGCTGCTCGTTTCCTTTTCAACCGGAGACAGTATCGGACACTACAGCACCGGTGAGGAAGAGATCAAAAGGATTGCATGCCTGCTGGGTGATTATATTGATCGGGTATTTGATATGTACCTTGAATTCTCTAACATGGCTGATAACGGGATGCTGTTAAGACGCGAATACGGATTCAAAAAAGGAGCAGTTACAGTATCTTTTTACTATTCTGCGCAGAAGAAGGTATCCGTCCAGCGGCAGCAAGTTACTAATCACCTGCTGAGCAGCTACCTTCATGCTGCTGAATATCCCCGACCGGGTTTATTTGTCAGCAGAGATAGCAGCGGCAATTATAAGCTAAGCAGCAGAAAATGCAGCAACAAATCTATCCGACCCAACAGCGGAAGCATGAAAGGTAAAGTTATTAAACTATAGATATCGTCTGCCCTGAGTTTAACCCCCTTGGGGCTTTTTTTTATAAA
The DNA here is from genome assembly GCA_965546615.1 of uncultured Peptococcaceae bacterium. Taxonomy (GTDB): domain Bacteria; phylum Bacillota; class Desulfotomaculia; order Desulfotomaculales; family Desulfohalotomaculaceae; genus CBEUVQ01. Next base: position 36,518 of record CBEUVQ010000013.1, on the reverse strand, counting down.
TCGGGCGAACACACAAGTGTTCGCCCAATGGGTTACATATCAATCAGCTGTGAAACTTCAGAAGCATGATAGGAACTTCTTACCAACGGCCCGGAAGCAACATATTTAAAGCCCAACTGATAAGCGATTTCCTCATACTTTTTAAACATATCCGGGTGGATATACTCTATCACCGGGTGGTGTTTAGATGAAGGTGCTAAATACTGTCCGACAGTTAAAAGGTCACAATCTACCGACCTTAAATCTTTCAACAATTCTACCACTTCTTCTTCTTTTTCACCCAATCCCACCATAATGCCGGATTTGGTAAAAACACCGCCATCCATTTCTTTGGCATTTTTCAGCAGTTCAAGCGAGCGAGCATAATCCGCTTTGGGGCGCACTGTCGGATACAGCCGAGGAACCGTTTCTACATTGTGATTTAAAATATGCGGCTTAGCTGCCATTACTAATGCCAGTGCTTCTTTACTGCCTTGAAAATCCGGTATCAGCACCTCTACAATAACATCGGTAGCCCGCAGTTTGTTAATCACTTCGGCAAAATGAGCCGCCCCACCGTCGGGCAGATCATCTCTGGTAACAGAAGTAATAACAGCATGTTTCAGACCCAACTCCTGCACTGCCTGGGCTACATGAGTCGGCTCATCAGCATCTACCGGCTGAGTATGCCCTTTAGTAACATTACAAAAAGTACAATTGCGGGTACAAACACTTCCCAAAATCATAAAAGTCGCTGTACGGCGGCCAAAACATTCAATCATGTTCGGACAGTTGGCTTCTTCGCACACAGTATGAAGTGACAAGCGGTTAAGCATTTTTTTTATTTGCGTTAATTTTTCTGCCCCCTGCAGTTTAATTTTCAGCCATTCCGGTTTACGCTGCTGTACCATTACGCTCACTCCCTGCTCAAAATTCTTAATTAAATTATAAATACTTCCACGGACACGACCGGCGTTCGATATAATCCAAAACGATGTAGATAATAAAACCCAGTAAGCCCATTGCTATAATGCCGGCAAACATATCCAAAAATGCATAGCGCGACCAAGCATCCAAGAGATAGTAACCCAATCCTTCCTGGCTGACGATAGTTTCCGCAAAAAACAATATTGCAATCGCGGTTCCCGAAGCCACCCGAAGCGATGTAAGTATTTCAGGCAGCACTGCCGGCCAAACCACATGCCGATAAACATCCCAGCGGCCGGCACCTAAAGATTTAACCGAGTTTATCATCGCGGTGTTAATACCTTTGGCTGCGTCTCTGATTGGCACCAGTATTTGAAAAAACACCACCAGAGTAATTAAAGCAATTTTCGAGATATTGCCGATACCTAAAAGCACCATTAGTACAGGTAAAAAGACTATCTTGGGTATCGGATAAACTAAATAAATAAGCGGCGCGGCGTAAGCATCCACTTTCTTGTTTCTTCCCAGCCACATTCCCAACGGCACTGCGAAAATTACAGATAAAAGCAGGCTTACCGCTACCCGATAAGTGCTGATTAAAAAATGCTCGGATAAGCCGGATGAAATTTCTTTAAAAAATGCTTTAAATGAAGGCAGCGGCGCGGGAAAAGCGGGATTATTTAATATTATCGCCAGCAGCTGCCAAATCAGCAGCAGACCGATAACTGCAGTAATTGTAGGTAAGATTTTTAAGAACCGTTTCTTCATGTTACCTCACCGTTAAGGAATTAGCTTTTCACGCAGCTTAGAAGTAAGTTCGTGAAACTCTTTTGATTTGCGATAATTAGGTTCACCCACCCGCGCATTGTCAACAATTTCCAAAATCTGTCCGGGATGACCAGTCAGTACAATAATTTTCTGTCCTAAAAACACCGCTTCTTCTATGCTGTGCGTCACCAACACCAGCGTAACCCCCCTGGATTTCCAGATATCCAGCACCTGTCTTTGCAGTTTTTCTCTCGTTAAAGCATCCAAAGCGGAAAAAGGCTCGTCCATTAACAGCAGATCCGGTTCCAATGCTAATGCCCGGGCGATAGCAACACGCTGCCGTTGACCGCCGCTCAGCTGGGCAGGATAGCGGTCATGCATTTCCCACATGCCCAACTCAGTAAGTACCTGCTTAACTTTAGCTTTCCTTTGTTCTTTACTGTCCCCTCTGATTTGCATACCCAGTTCGATATTGCCATGAACTGTTTTCCAAGGCAGCAGACCATAATCCTGCAAAATGAGTGCGGTTTTTCCTGCTTCACTATTTACAGGTCTGCCGTTAACCAGCACTTGACCGCTGAAACGGTCAATCAAGCCTGATAGAACATAAAGCAAAGTTGATTTACCGCACCCTGACGGACCTAACAATGCGCAAGAACTGCCGCGGGGTATATTAAAAGAAACACCTGCCAACGCCGGTATCTCTTTTTTTTGCTGCCGATAACTAACTGAGAGTTCTTTTACATCGATCATGCTGTCGGCAAGATTTGGCATCGCGTTCCTCCTCAGCAGTCAATCTAAAAAATTATTGTAAAATTACATCTATTATCATAACATCTTTTTCTTTGCTTGTCGTCTATAAAAAATTCATCTTATAACGTCCTTTTATATTTGCAAATACTGGATGCACATCACCCCGCTGTTTCTAAGAAAATGACAGACAATAAAATTCAGGCGGACATTTTCGCCCGCCTGAAATATTACTGCACAATATTCGATTCAATAAAATCGTTGTAAGCAAAAGCCTGATCAATTAAGCCTTTATTCAGCATCCAATCCATTACTTGCTGCACATCACTTTCACCGGGAAGTTCCGGCAGCGGGAAGGGTGGACATTGGAAGCTGTCTTTCACTTCATTAGGCACGTTAGCTTTCTCTGCCACTAAATCCTTAAACTTAGCAGGATCATTGTTTAATGCCTGCCCGGCATCTCCATAAGCCTTTACTAAGCGTTTAACGGCTTCGCGATTTTCATCAAGTGCTTTCTGTTGAAAAACAAGCACTGATTGACTGATACCGGTGTGTTTTGTATCATCAGCCACTAATTTTGCCCCTTGATGCTCTGCCAGAAAAGCCATTGGGTCAGGAAAAACTGCCGCAGCAACTTGATCGTTTTCTAAGGCCTGCAGGCGTACCGGTATTTTAGGAACCGCTACTTTTTTTACATCTTCCGGAGTTAAACCGCCGTCCTGCAGCAGTTCATCTAAAACATATTCAATAATGCTGTTTTTAGAAATAGCCACTTCGTTCCCTTTTAAATCCGCAATAGAGTCAATACTTGAGTTTGGTGAAGCGACAACAGCAAAATGCCTTACATCAGGTGTAGAAGCCAAGGCAACATTTGTCACTTTCAGATCGGTACCGCCATTTTTCAGCAGCGCCGCAACAATCATATCCGTTACCAAACCATCGATTTTGCCTGCTTGCATCGCAGCAGAGATTTCTTGCGGTGAAGGAAACGGAACCAGCTCTACCTCAATACCCTGTTCTTTAAACATCCCTTCCGCTTCGGCTATGTAAAAAGGCAGACTGTCTACCACCGGAAGCACTCCGATTTTCAGCGGCTTCATCTCTGAAGCGGATTGGTCATTTGCAGTTTGTTGATCACTTGTGCCGCAGCCAATCAGCGTTACTGCCAAAATCGCCGTCAGCATAAAAGCTAAAAAACGGTTTAGGTAACGTTTCGGCATTATTTTCATCCCCTCTTGTTAAGTTAACTACCCAACACATATTATAAATTCATTTTACTTAAAATTAAATCCCAAACAAAAGATAAATTAGTTTTCATCATGTTTTGTTATCTCAAACATTAGTTTCATAAAGGTGCTTATAATCTCTTTAGATGTGTTGGTTAAATTTAAAACTTGTTTAAAAGATTCTTCTTCATTTCCCTGTTGATGATAGTAAACAGCTTCCCGTCCATAAAGATGCACTAAACGGTGCGGCTCTTCCAAATCTTTAAACAGCTGCTGTATATGCGCAGGGTATTCTTTCATCACATTGGCACCTTCACCGTAATACCATTGACCTAATTTACATTTATTATGATCAGACAATTCTTCGGTAATCGTTTGTTTATCACTGAGTACGCTGATTACTTTTTCCAACCATAAAGCATGATCAATAATCCTTTCTGCCAAAAAGCCAATCAAACCAACTTTTTGGTAATTCTTGTCCTTAGTTACCGTTTCCCATGCCTTTTGGTACACCTCTTTTGATAAAGCGGTGTGTTCACCGGTGTCAGCAGCAATTTCATCTGTAAAGTTGATATTCCGATAGACATTATCGGTTTTCAACGCCATTTCGTTAGTAGCATTTGTTTGCTGTTCAGTGGCTGACCCCAATTCTTGCAGAGTTGCCGTCATCATATCAATATTTTGTTCAATAGTGGCAAAAGGATCTTTTAATTCATTGGTAGCAGAAATACTTTGGGTAATTGATTCAGCACTTTTATTATAAACCTGAAGTGTTGCTTCCATTTTTTCTAAAATTTGATGGGTGATGCTTTTAATTTCGTCAGAAGATTTTTTGGTTTCATCAGCCAGCTTTCTAATTTCCTCCGCCACCACTGCAAACCCCCGCCCCGCTTCACCTGCGCGGGCAGCTTCAATTGTTGCATTAAGAGCGAGAATATCCGTCTGCGATGTAATATCATCAATCACCTCTACTGTCTTCCCAATCCGGCTGATTTTTTCATCAAGTTCTTTAAAAACATCGTTAAGTTCATGAACAGACTTTTGAGCGGTATCCAGCCTACTCAATGTATCATTAAGCACTTCACGGGCATTCTCAACTGAAATGTTGATTGCTTCCTGCATACCATTCGCATTTTGAATAGCCGCATTTATTTCTTCTATCGATGCCATTAACTGCTGAGCTGCTGCCGAAAGAGAGTTAATTTGATTAGATATGTCACTGATGCGGTTAGAGATTTTATAATTTGCCAAGTCTGTGTAAGTAGTGGAAAACCTGCTAAAAGATAACGCTTCAGCCACTGAACGATATACCGCAGCAGAATCTTCTTCTTTTTCCTGTCTGCTAAACAACGCCATTAATGTTTTCATTATTCATCATCCTTTTCAGAAAAATTTTTATGTAATTTTAATGCCCGTTCCAGTTCATTATTTGCGCACGTCCAGTTAACGTTATCTAAAAAATTCATAATGTATTTTTCTTTATCAGAGCCATAATCCAGCTGATAAGCATGTTCAAAAACATCTAATGTAAGTAACGGCACAATCATCCATAATCCCTCCGGATGGTCGTCGCAGATGTTATTAATTAACTTACCTTCAAAAAGATCAAAGCCCAAGACAACCCAGCCTCGGGACGATCTTGCCAATGCAGTGAATTCTTCTAACCATTCTTCCATCGAGCCGAATTTTTCAATTATCATGTTTAACAGTTGAGGAGAAACATTATTCCCCCCCTGTCCGAGTGAATTAAAATAATTTTGATGCAAAATCAGCGAGTTCCTCAATGAAGCCTCTTCCATCTTTAACACGCGAAACATGCTGAAAACATTGTCAACATAATCTGTATTAGCTTTTAACAGCCTTGCTCTGATTTCGCGCAGTTTATGTTCAAACACCTTGAAATAAGCATTATAGTGATGTCTGTATTGTTCAACGGATATAACATTGTTCTCCGCTTGAAATTGTTCGCACTGTTTCAACGTATATTTACCTCCGATTGGATTATTTAACAGAAATATATAAAACAGTACTTAAAAGGTTATAAACTATTTATTAAATTTTTATTAAAAAAAACGCCGCTGCTCAACAGCCACCGCAGCTGACAGTTTTTCGCCCAGTTATTACTGAAAAACATTTTGGCAGCACTTTTTAGTAAACAAATTTGTAGCCTATTCCCCAAACAGTCTTAATGTAATGTGGTTTTGAAGGATTATCTTCAATTCTCTCACGCAGTCTCCTGATATGCACATTCACAGTGTTTTCATAACCATGAAAGGCAGTGCCCCAAATGCACTCTAAAAGACGCTCTTTAGTAAATACTTGATTAGGGTGAGAAGCCATTAACCAAAGCAGTTCAAACTCTTTTGGCGTTAATTCGATTTTTCTGCCATTCTTTTCAACCAAACGCTGATCATAATCGATTACCAATTGATCAATATTAATGATTTTTGAAGTTTGCTGATCAGATTGTGCTTTAGCAGCTCGGCGCAGCACCGCCTTTACCCGCAGAGCCAATTCCAACGGGCTGAACGGTTTAACTTGATAATCATCAACTCCCATTCGAAACCCAACAACCTTGTCAAGTTCGGTATCGCGGGCAGACAAAATAATCACCGGTGCATCGCAAAAAGTTTTTAACTGCCGCAGTGTTTCAAAACCATCCATTTCAGGCATCATTAAATCCAGCAAAATCAAATCAGGCTGCGTCTTTTTAATTTTGATCAGTGCTTCGTTACCGCTTTGGGCCTGAATAACCGCTAACCCTTCACGAGTTAAAGCATGATCTAATATTTTTAACACTTTTACATCATCATCAACTACAAGAACCTTTTTCTGCATTTTTTCACCTCAGATAACATATTTCATGTATTATCGGTGATACAAAGGAAGAGTAAAAGTAAAAGCGCTGCCTTTATTGCATTCGCTAACTAGTTTAATAGTTCCACCATGCATCTCCACCAGGTTTTTCACTAAAGACAAGCCGATACCGGTACCGCCATAGCTCCGCGAACTGGTGGCGTCTACCTGATAAAACATTTCAAAAACCGCCTGCTGCTCCGACGGACTAATACCTATACCGTTATCTGCAACTGTTATTTCTGCTTGATTAGAAATTGTATTTTCATCAACACTAATTGTTACTTCACCGCCGGAAGGGGTAAATTTAAGGGCATTAGTTATTAGATTGTTTAAAATTTGACCAATTCTCCCGCTGTCACCACGAACTGCCAAATCTTTTGAAATACATACTTTTAAAGCTATCCCTTTAATTTTAAACTGTGGCTCAAAACGTCTCGCAGCACTCTCAATCAATTTTTTCAGCTGCACTTTTTCAAAGCGCAGCACCATTTTGCCGGCTTTTATTCGCGATAAATCTCTAATCTCATTAACTCGATTCAACAAGTCATTACTGCTGTCAGTTATTTCGTTAAGATAATCCCTTTGCAGTGGATTTAACGATCCTGTTTGCGGGTCATGTAAAAGCTCAGCAAAAGCAATAATTGCCGTAAGCGGCGATCTAAGCTCATGGCTGGTGACAGCCAAAAAATCATCCTTTAATTGATCTGCTTTTTTTAACTGCTTATTGGCCTCCTCCAGAGCCAATCGCTGGGCGTTAAGCTTTTCATTTGTTCGATAAAGCTCACCGATTGCCTCATCCAAAAAGCCTTTAAGCAGTAAGCTGAAAGATATTATTTTAAACATATGCCCTAATAAATTGTAAGAATCATAAACCGCATCGCCGGCAGCAAAAGCTATCTCACCAAATATACCGAAACTCAAGGCATAAACAAGCCACAAATCCCGCCTGTCATCCAGCTTACTAATCAGCAGCTTTATTGCCGTTAAAATATAGAGGAAAATCACTAAATATTCAGCAAAAATTTTTGCAGTTGTTTGAGATTTCAGCTGCGGATCATACATTACCGGCAAATAAGGCATATAAGCAGCAGCCGCAGCTATTCCGACAGCTGTCAAAAGCACCGTCAAACACAAAAACGGTACAATTGAAATGTGCAGTTTTTTATTCGGCAAAAAAACTGCTAAAAAAATTCCCACACTCTGCACCAAGCGGGCCAATACCCAGTATATAGAAGCTTTATTGGTGCTGTTTTCGGTGATAAAATTTGGCATGCCTAAATAAGAAAGTGTGTGCACAAAATCAAGCATTGCCAAAGCGCAGAAAGCTAAAGCAAGAATTAACATCTTTCGTTGATGTTTGTATTGAAATTCATAACAACAAAAAATGCTCACCAATATGGAAATTATTATGCCGGACAGTTCCAGCACTAAATGAACGGTTAAAAACACCTCGCAGTTTAACAACAAGCAAATTTTAGCGGTCAGCAAATAGACTGCCAATAAAACGACTTGAGTTAAAATAAATTTATACCTATTGATGCGAATAATTATTTGTCACCTGCCAATATTCCCCCCTATGGAATATCTTTCGACTATTTGTAAGTTCTCCCTTTTTTTAGTTTTAGGATTTTTATGATTTCAAATTGCAAACATACCCTTTTCGTTACAGCACATAAGCAAATTCCCATAGATGATGAAAAAATAAAGTATTCCCTTTCCCCTTGTACCAATCATCATTTCATGGATAATTTTAATTGATTATGTTATTATATTGGAAAAAACGTGCGTTTATCTGACAACTGACAAGCAGTTAGGAGTGTTTTTTATGTCTTTAATTAAGGAAATTGATCTTCCGGGAATTGGCCGAAAGTTTCAAGTAAATACACGCAGTGGCGACAAATTGGTTATTGTAGTACACGATGACGGTCGGCGGGAAATTCACCATTTTGATAATGAAGACCCTGAAGAAAGCATCTCTATGGTTACATTGGACGATACCGAAGCCCGCCGGGTAAGCGGAATTATCGGCGGCATGGCTTATATGCCTAAGGCTTTAGAATCGGTTGACGTAGCCTTTAATGATATGATTTTCGAATGGTATAAAGTTGATGCTAATGCTAAGTCAGTAGGGAAAACAATAGGTGAACTGCATATACGCAAATGTACCGGAGCAATGATTATCGCCATTTTAAAAAAGAACGAAAAAATAGTAAACCCCGGTCCGGAGCAAACCGTTGATGCTGGAGCAACTTTAGTGGTAATCGGCACCCGCAAACAAGTTAAGGAATGTAAAGATCTCATCCTTAACGGGAGCTGCCAATAATGGAATCACACCTGTTATTTGAATTAGGTTTAGCATTATGCATAGTTGCTGCAGCTGCTTTGTTATCGGCACGCCTGCGCATTTCCATTGTTCCGTTCTTGATTTTGGCCGGCATGATTGTCGGCCCTCACGCACCGGTAATCGGCATTTTAGATTTTCGCTTTATAGAAAGTACGCCGCTCATTCATTTTTTGGGACGTTTGGGAATTCTTTTTTTGCTGTTTTATCTGGGGCTGGAATTTTCAGTTAACCGTTTATTAAAAGCAGGTAAGTCGATATTTTTAGGCGGAACAACTTACATGCTGATTAACTTGACATTAGCTTTAGCTTTACCCTATCTATGGGGGTGGCCGCTCAAAGAAACTTTGGTGGTCGCCGGAATTATCACCATATCTTCCAGCGCCATTGTGGCAAAAGTATTGGTAGAGTTAAAAAGAACCGTTCGCACCGAAACAGAAATGATTTTGGGCTTAATGCTTTATCAAGATGTATTCACTGCAGTGTATTTATCCATTGTATCGAGCTTAGTACTTACCGGTTCAACCTCACCGACAGAGGTCTTTCTGTCTGCCGGCATTTCATTGGGCTTCATGCTGTCGTTTATTTTGCTTGGCCGAAAGTTTGCCCCCGCAATTAACCGCATCTTGAATGTGCCGTCAGATGAAATTTTTATGCTGATAGTTTTTGCAATTATGATATTAGTGGCCGGATTTTCCGAAACCCTTCACGTGGCAGAAGCAATCGGTGCATTACTGGTAGGTTTGGTGTTAGCGGAAACTGATCATTTAGACCGAATTGAACACCTGGTAGTGCCCTTTCGAGATTTTTTCGGAGCATTATTCTTCTTTAGTTTCGGATTAAGCATCGACCCATTATCGCTCAGCGGAGCAATCTGGCCTGCTTTGACAGCTGTAGCAGTCACCATTCTTGGCAATTTCGCTGCCGGGTTAATTATAGGACGCAAAGCAGGTTACTCTTACATGGCCTCAACCAATATCGGCTTAACCATCACCTCTCGCGGCGAATTTTCCATCATTCTCGCCAACTTGGCCAAGGCAGGCGGACTGCTGCCAATCCTGCAGCCGTTTGCAGCTCTTTACGTACTGCTTTTAGCCATTTTAGGTCCGCTGCTGACCAAGGAATCAAAATGGGTTTACAGCCGGCTGGCTAAAGTCTTTAAGTGGCCGGCACTTAAAGGCAAAAGACAAAAATTACGTTCAAAAACACTGTAAGCTACAGATTGCTGCCAGCAGCCTGTAGCTTTTTACTTTATTCCGCAGTGTTCGTTTTTATTCTCAAAGTTTGCCGACAAATTCGAATGACCTTGCCGGTTAAACTAACAGTTCTTTTACTATACCGCTTACCAGCTTGCCGTCGGCCCTGCCTTTTACTTTCGGCATCAGCGCCCCCATCACTTTACCCATATCTTTGGCACTTTGAGCACCGGTTTGAGCTATTGCTTGCCGCACAATTTCTCTCAGTTCTTGTTCCGACAGCTGCTCCGGCATATAGACCATCAAGATGCTGATTTCTTGATTTAACTTCTCCACTTCATCAGCACGACCGGCTTTTTGATATTCTTCCAGTGCATCTCGGCGCATTTTTATTTCTTTGGCAATAATATCCTGCACCTCGCTGTCGGTCAGCTCCTTTTTAGCGTTTATCTCAGCATTCTTTATTGCAGCGTTGGCCATGCGGATAGTGTCTACTTTGAGCTTGTTCTTAGCCTTCATTGCTTCTTTCATGTCATTCATTAAGCGCGCTTTCACAAAATTCACCCTTCCATAATTTGTTTATCAGAATCATTAATCCCCTCTGCTGGCGTTAAGCTTCAGCACCATCTTAAGAAACTTAGCGGTGCCTGCCACCTCTCTAAAACCTAATTTTCTGTATAAATGCCGGGCTCGGTAATTTGTATGCAGCACCGTTACATATAAGGCATTGAGGCGGAGGATATTTCGACTATAGTCAATCAGCAGTTGACACGCTTTTGTTCCGATACCCCTATTCCAATAGTTTGGGTCAATCATGATCCCCAGTTCCGCACTTTTATGTGCTCCCAATACATAATTAAACAAGCGGCAGCTGCCAACCGGTTTATGCTGATAGACAATCGTCCAAACATACCCTTCTGCTCCGCATTTAACCCGAAAATACCAGTTGATTAAATCCGGTATCGTTGGCGGACAAAGCTTATTTACCGGAAAATAAACCTCTTTATTCCGCAAAACTGCATGAAAGACAGCAAGATCAGAAAATACAACTCCTCTTAGAATTACCGGCATACCGGATGCTTCCAGACAAGGTATCTCTAAGATATAATCCTCACTGTTTCGATAATGGCGATGGTTTAATTTAAGCCTTTTAAACGGCTGATAAAAATTCAGTTTGCTGTTAAGTTTTAACCTTTTTTTGTTCTTTTTCACTGTTAGCCTCGGTTTAAATGCTGATATTTAAGTTTAGTTTAATGTTCTTGGCAGTAAGTGTCAACATAAAAGCATAAGGAGCTTTGACCTCCTGACTTAATCAATGTAAAATGTTTTTAGCACTAATTTTAGGAGGAAAAAATTGACTAAATGTTATCAAAAAGAATTTGAAATTCATTATTACGAAATTAACCGTCACCGGCAGGCCACTCCGTTAACAATTTTAAACTATTTGGAAGAAACAGCCATTGCTCACTCCGATAGTGTCGGTTTAGGCATTGATAAATTAAAAACATCCGGTTTGGCATGGATTTTAAATAAATGGCTATTAAACATTACTTATTACCCCGCCTGGGGAGAAAAAATAACCGTTGAAACCTGGGCTTCTAAATTTGAACGCTTTTATGCCACCAGAGAATTCTGTATCCGCAGTGCCGACGGCAAAATCATTGGTGCCGCCACCTCCCGCTGGATTTTTTTAAACATCAATAAAAAACGGCCGATTAGAATTCCGCAGGAAGTTATTAATGCCTACGGCAAAACCTCAGACAGTTTGTTAAAAAGCCCGTTCATTGATACCGATTCAGCCGGTGCTTTTACGGCTGCAAAAGAATTCTCGGTGCGCAAAAGTGATATTGACACCAATGACCATGTGAACAATGCCCGGTATATTGAGTGGATTTTGGAAACTATTCCTGCCGAAATTGATAACAATTACATTTTAACTGATTTAGAAATTGAATATAAAAAAGAAACAAAATACGGTGCGATAATAAAAGCAGCTGCTTTTACCGCTTTCTCAGGACCAAGCAGCAAACATTTTACTCACTTAATCACTGCCAATGGTAATGAGAACAGCCTGGCGGCAGCAAAAACAATTTGGCAAAAAAGAAAATAACCCGCCTTTATTGGCGGGTTTCTGATTTATTGTCGCTATTCTCTTCCACTTTAAATTTGTTTAAAATACTCTCTAACTGAACAGATATCGCCGCTAATTCTTGTGCAGAGCCGGTTACTTGTTGGACAGCAGCTGTAATCTGCTCATTGGCGGCAGATAACTGCTTGGTGCCTAAGTTTGTTTGGCGGGCACTTTCCGCAATTTCATTAATCATCGCAGTATTTTTATTTACAGCTTCAATAATTTGATTCAGCGCAGCACCGGCACGATCGGCAACTTTTACTCCTTCATTAACCTCTTTGGCCCCTGTCTTCATCGCTTCTATAGCGTTATCCACATCAACGCGAATTTCATTCACTATGTCAGTAATTTCCCGTGCAGCGTCAGCAGATTGTTCGGCAAGATTTCTAACTTCCTCTGCCACCACCGCAAACCCACGGCCGTGCTCGCCGGCGCGCGCCGCTTCTATGGCAGCATTTAACGCTAAAAGGTTTGTTTGTTCAGCGATATTTGTAATCGCCACAATAATGGTGCCAATTTGCTCCGATTGTTTACCCAATTTATACACCGCATCCGCAACCTTTTCAGTATCAGAAGCAATTGCTGTAATTTTTGCCACCGTTTCCTGCACCGCTCGGTTACCCTCTTCAGCCAAACTCTGTACTTGCTTTGATTCAGCAGCGGTATGCGCGGCATTATGCACACCACGATCAGATAAACTCACCACATCGCGAGAAGTGTCGGCCACGTTTTCCATTGTAGCGCTGACTTCTTCACTGGCAGAAGCTAAATCCTGACTATGTAATGCTATTTTTTTAGCATTGCTTCTTACTTCATTAATCATGATTTTTAAATTTTCAACCATTTGATTAAAAGAAGAAGCCAAAAGACCAACTTCATCATTAGTGTGAACAGCAATATTAGTTGTTAAATCACCGGAAGAAGCAGTATCAGCTGCTCGGACCAATTTATTTATCGGTTGTACCAATTTATTGGCTAAAAACAAAGCCAACAGTATAACTAAAACTGCAATTACAACTACCGCAACAGCAGTGTCGGTTTTTAGTCTTTCAGTTAAAGCATAAACTTCGTCAACAGGACTGACCATCGCTATAGACCAACCGTTAATTCCCGTTGGTTTATAGTTTACAATCACTTTTTCGCCGTCTAAAACTACTTCCTTGATCCCGCTTTCACCGGAGATCATTTTTTTTACTAACGATTGATAGTCGGCATCCGATTTTTTATTTTCCAACGCATTTTCCTCTAACAATTTAGTTTGATCAGGATGACCGATATATTCCCCTTTTTTATTCAGCATTATTGTATAACCGGATTCAGTAACTGCCTGCGCGGAAATACGATCGGAAACATATTTCAAATGAATAAAACCAACCAGCACCCCGGTCTTTTTACCGTCATTATCAAAAATCGGCACTCCCAAACCAATGATTTTGCGGCCTGTACTGGTAGAAAAAGTGGCATCAGAAATCACCGGTTTTCCGGTTTCCCAAGCAGTTTTAAAATATTCTTTATTAGCAATATTCTTACCATGATGTTCGATACCCTCAGAATGAGCAATTTCCGTTCCTTCCGGATCACAAATCAAAATATGTGAGTATTCCGGATGATTTTTGATAAAATTTTTAAAGTAAGGTTCTGCTTTTTGGTAATCCAATGACTTAATAATCGGGTTGTGCGACATTTCAACCATCACATCTTCTTGTGCCTGTAAAACATCACTGAGATTAGTTTGCAGCAGCCTCTGCGTTTGATATTGAAACTGATCCTTTAACACCGCTTGTGTTTTACTGACGCTGTATACAGCATAAAAAATCAACGGTGCAAGTGTGACTAAAATGAAGATTAAAACAAATTTAGTTTTAAAACCAATGCTTTTTTGCCTTCTCATCACCATGCCTCCTCCGGGTACGAAACAAACCGCTGCTAAGAGTATCAACAGCGGTTCTTAAGTTTCGGTATTTTATGCCATATAAATCATATAGTAGCATTTATATTGCAAAAATAATGTCTTCTTAATGACACCGCTGCTAAAAAGCTTTTTTCCAATAATCATAAATAATACTGTGTCCATAAGTTGTGCCGGGCACTGCCCACTTTGCATTTAAACCCACCCAGGTTGAAGCAGTACCGCGCTTAACATATATAAATCGCGGATCATAAAGTGTTTTACCTTTTGGCAGCGGCTTATCTGTAGCATAAGCATATAAATGCTGGATATGTGCTTCTACACCGATTTCAGGTGCGGCAAATATAGCACCGTGTACTCCTTCTTCAAACCACACCATTTCAGCGTCCGCACCGTTTAACGGTTCACTGCCGGTGTTCGGTGCACCCACAGCCCATAAACCGCAGTAATTATTTTGCCAAGGCTGAACATGACCGGTAAAATTAAAATAGCCGGTTTCTTTTGCTGCCTGTGCAAAAGCAATGTCTCCGCGAATGCCATACTCTTCACCAATTTCCAGATACAGCTCCGCCAAATTATCAGGTACGTTGGAAGAGTCTATCCCTCGTTTGCTCATTTCGCTGTACAGCCAATCAGTTAACTGCTCAGCATCGACAATTGCTTTACCCTCAATAGTAATGTCCGCAATTTCCAGTACTTTGCCGTTTGGCAGCGTAATTGCAGTCGGATACTTTTCCAGCAGCCGATCCATCTTCCTAAATTCCTCCAGCTGCTGTTCAGAAAAATCGTCGGGATCACAGCTCAGCAGATCTTTAGTATTAATTGTGCTGCCGTCTAATAATTTAATGTTAGTTTGATACTGTGCCAGCTTAGCAATGACAGGGTCAGCAGGCTGATTTACCGATACATCGTCAAGGTCCTCTTCTTCTTCTTCAGGCATATCATTAGGGTTAGGGATATAAGCCGGTTTATTATTGACGATTACTTCTTTGGTAGATTCCACCCAATCCACTTCACAGCCCAAAGCTTCTCCTACTGCTCTTAAAGGAATCATGGTACGGTTGGTTTCTTTTGCAATAAAAGCTTGTCCGAAATCAGGCGGAATGTTTAAAATGCTGTCATCAATAACAATCTGCACCCCTTTTTCATCTCTCGCCCGCTCCGGAACCGAGTGGTTTTGCCCTTTAACGGTAGTAATAACCACTTGTTTTGTTTCTGCTATCCAAGACACATCATAACCCAGTTTTTCGCTGATAATTCGGAAAGGAACATAGGTGCGCTGATCAACAATCACTGCCGGTTGGTCACCGGTAACATTTTCGTCATTAATAATTAATTTAACATCAGCAGCATTTGCCGGCAGAGCAGTACAAGCAGCCAGCAGAAAACCCAACGAGATGCCCTGCACCAGCTGCTTTAATTTGAGTTTAAACAAACTAAATTCACCCTTTCTTTTCTGGAAACGGTTAATATTGACTTCCACCGTCAGTGAAATTCTTCACCTGTTTACGAAAAGATTATACCAATTGACAATAATTTAATAAATAACTAATTTGTACTTAAAATTGGATAGTTTTAAAAACATTGATTTGTATAATAAAAAGATGTATAGTGACTAATGAAAGTTGATTAACCAGGTATACTATTAACAATTAAACAGGAGGGATAGAATGAATATTAACGATTGGCACAACGAAACAATCGGGCAAAAAGTTGTTAAAGCATTACAAAAAAATGAATTCGATGCGGTTTATTTTGCCAGCGCGGCAGATGCTGCCGAACATGTATTGAAACATATTTCCGCCGGTGATGTTGTTGGTTTTGGCGGTTCTGTTACTATGAAAGAACTCGGTATTCCCGAAAAGGCTTTGGAAAAAGGCGCTAAAATTTTGGATCATAATAAAGATGGTTTATCTCCTGAGGAAAAGGACAGTATACGCCGTCAACAATTGATCAGCGACGTTTTCTTATGCAGTGCCAACGCAGTTACTTTAGACGGCTGCATTGTTAATATCGACGGTGTTGGCAATCGGGTGGCGGCAATGACTTATGGTCCTAAAAAAGTAGTTATTGTTGCCGGAATTAACAAAATCGCCAAAGATGTACATGCTGCCTTTCAGCGCATAAGAAGCGTGGCTTCACCCAAAAATAATAAACGGTTAAATTTACCCAACCCCTGTACCGCAAGCGGCACCTGCATGGACTGCCAAGCCAAAACCAGAACTTGCCGCATTTATTCAGTAATGAAAAAGAAACCGATGAGCTCAGATATTACAGTAGTAATTGTCGGTGAACAACTAGGGTATTAAACCAACATTTTCAGCCATAAAACAGGGGCAGTGTAAAACCACCCCTGTTTTAGGCTTGTTTTTTTATAACCCCAGTTCACGGCGCAGCCAATCAAGAGCAATAATTACCGTCCTTTTTCTTATTTTATTACGATCTCCCATAATATTTACTTGTTTTGTTTTAACTTCTCCTTTGTTGTATAAACCAATATAGACCAGTCCGACCGGTTTTTCCGGCGTTCCCCCTTCCGGACCGGCAACACCGGTTGTAGCTATCCCGATATCCGCACCGGAAGTCAGCGCAATCCCTCTGGCCATTTCTTCCGCTGTTTCCGCACTAACCGCTCCGTACTGCTCTAAAGTCTCCTTTTTTACATTGAGCCGCTTTATTTTAGATTCATTGCTGTAGCTTACTACCCCTTCAATTAATACATCAGATATGCCGGGACAATTAACCAGTGCACCAACCAGCATCCCCCCGGTACAAGACTCCGCTACAGCAATAGTTAGCTGTCGGTCAATTAATCCTTTGCCTACCACTTCTTCTAAACTGATGTCTCCCACCGCATAAATGTATTCTCCTAAGCGGGCTCTGATTTTATCTTCCAGCGGAATAATCAATTGTTTTGCTTCTTCAATATCTTTTCCCCGGGCGGTTAACCTTAATGTTACATCGTTTTCCTTTGCATAAGGCGCAACGGTAGGATTGGTTTGGCTGTCAATTATATCTTCAATTGCTTCTGCCATAGTACTTTCACCAATGCCGCATAAATGCAGCACTCTTGAATACAGCACGCCGTCTTGATATTTTATAAGATGCGGAACAACCTCATGCTCAAACATATTCTTCATTTCTTTGGACGGGCCGGGCAGTAAAACAGCCATTTTTTTATCTTGCTGGATTATACACCCCGGGGCGGTGCCTACATCATTTTTCAATATTATCGCACCTTCAGGAAAATAAGCTTGTTTTTTGTTGCTTTCTGCCATAACCCAGTTATGCGTCCGATAAATTTCTTCAATCAATTTCAAAGACTGTTCATCCAACACAAGTTTTTTGCCAAAATACGCACCGGCAGTTTCTTTGGTTATATCATCTTTAGTCGGGCCTAAACCACCGGTGGTTATAACAATGTCGGATCTTTCGAAAGCATTTTCAAACGCCTCTTTTAAGCGGTGCGGGTTGTCACCGACCACCGTCTGAGTATAAACAAAGATACCCATGTCCGCCAATCTTTGTGCCAAATAGCGGGCATTAGTATTTAAGATATCCCCAAGCAGCAGTTCTGTTCCGATTGATAATATTTCCGCCTGCATACCATCACCTCTGTGTAATAATCTACATGATTTATCTGGTAATCACAAATTTTTTTTGAAATTTCCAAGCAGCACTTTATTTTTTGATCAAAAAGTGTCATGATAATATTACAATAACAAATTGAAGGTGTCCTTGCTATGATATTTTTATTAACCGGCTTAATCGTTTTTTTCTCGGCAATTGTCAGCACCAGTATCGGATTCGGATTTGCGCTGATAGCTGTACCGTTATTGCTGCTGATATATCCGCCTCATTTAGCAATCACTGCTAGTATGTCGATATCTTTGCTGACTTATTTAATCAATCTTCCTCACTATTATTCTTATATTGATAAAAAGCTGGTCAGTCAATTAATAACGGGGACAATATTCGGCATGCCAATTGGCATATTAATTCATATACATTTTGACGTTCATTGGTTAAAACTTTTGGTCAGTGTACTGATCCTAATCATTACTTTCTTGTTAATTAAAGGTTATTCTTTGCCGCTCCCTAAAAAGGGAGCATCTCACATCATTGGTTTATTTTCCGGTCTTTTGGGCTCGGCAGTAAGTATACCCGGTCCACCGGTGATACTTTATCTGGCCTCACAAGCTATTGCCAAAAAGAAATTTTTAGGCACAACTGCAGTACTGTTTAGTTTTATTTACACCGTTAGTTTGAGTATTTTATATTTAAGCAGCTCTCTACCTGCCGGTATTTGCTCTTTTTCCCTGCCATTAATGCCGTTTGCCTGCGTCGGCATAATAACCGGGCGCATACTGGAAAGCCGCATTAATCATCAGATTTTTAAAAGACTTACTTACGTCGTTTTAGTGCTGTCGGCATGTTACTCATTAATAACCGCTATTATATAAAAAATTCCCGGTTTTTGACCGGGATTTCTTTGTTTAAGCAGCATGATTATTTTTTTGCGCTTCTTTAACATCTTCAAATGACAAGACCTTACGCGGACATACCGCAGTGCAGCTGCCGCATTTGATGCAGTCGGAATCCTGCAGCCAACCGCATTCTTTATCAACATTGGGTATCAGCCCCATCGGACACGCTTTGCTGCACAAGCCACAGCCGGTACATTCAGATGAAATACCCAACGGCTCTTTGCCTTTACCAAACCAACCGGCCAGCGTACCCATAGGACAAATGTGACACCATCCCCTGGGGTGTACAAAAACAGCCAATACTATCCCTACTATGGTTGTAAAGGTAAGCAGCCTTACCAATGCCAGCCCCATCGCACTTAAATCTCCCCAAGCAAAATAAAACTGCCCGAAGATGGAAGTGAAAATTAAACAAAGCATGAATATTCGCAGTGTTTTGCTGCGCAGCCACGCCGGAATTGGTTTTCCTTGATTGAAACGCTGAAAAAACACATCATAAAAGCTACCCCGGGGACACATCCAGTCACACCAAGACCGTCCCCTAAAAAAAGATAAGCCAACCGCACCTATCATACATAAGAATAATGCAAACCCTGCAGGTGGGTAAAGCCAGCCGGTAATAATAACCGCAGGAAGTACCGGCCACATTAAGGCCTGCTTGCGCAGCCGATTAGCGAAAAATAACTTCTTTCTCATTTTTGAAGTCACTCCCTTTTTGTCAATACATTCGTTATTACCTATACCCCTAGGGGTATTATAACTCTCAGAGATTTTTTGTCAAGAGTTTTTAATTTAAAAATACTCTGACAAGGATTATTATGCTGTTAGTGTCGAAGTATATAATTATTACTATTAATCTCAAGGAGTGCAGCACAATTGAGTAAAATCAACAATATCGTAAAAGTAAAAGTTAAAAGACTTGTCGAGCAGGCTGTTATCCCTCAAAAAGCTACTGTCGGCAGCGCCGGCTTTGATCTGCATACTCTCCACAAAGTTTCTCTTAAACCCGGTGAACATTGTTCGGTATCAACCGGTTTAGCCTTTGAAATCCCCTTGGGGTATGCTATGATGATTTATCCGCGCAGCGGTAATGCTAAAAAGTACGGTGTTACTTTGAGTAATGCGGTTGGGGTAGTTGATTCAGATTACCGGGGTGAAGTAACAATTTTACTGCATAATGCCGGAAACCAACAAGTATGCTTTCAAGCCGGTGAAAGAATTGCTCAAGCAGTAATTCATAAAGTGCCTGATGTTCAATTCGAAGAATGTGACACTTTAGGAGATACATCACGTGGAAGCGGCGGTTTCGGCAGTACCGGTAAATAAAAAATAACGGGGAATAATTATGAAGATTAACCGATTTGGCAAATCAACTTTTTGGGATATCAACCATAAGGTAGAAGCTAAAAGCGGCAGCTCATTTTCTAATCAGCTGGATCTGACTAAACAAAATCACAGCAAGCAGCAGCTGAAACAAATGCTGAAAAACATTAATACAATAAGCGAGCGATTAAAACATCAAATTACTGAACAGGATATTCAGCAGTACAAATTCTTAGTGAAAGAATATTTGACTTACGTTTTAAAGCATTACTATAAAGTTCACCGCAGCCGCAGCATTGATTACAGCAACTTATATACCCGAGTGGAAATAATTGATCAAGAAGTAGAGCAATTAACTAAAGATTTTTTGAACAGTCAAACAAAAACTCTGGACATTATTGCCCAAATAGACAAAATTAACGGTTTGCTGCTTGACATTTATCAATAACAACCTCTGAAATTGATAATCCGTCAAAAAAACACCCCTTATTTGTTGGTTTGGAAAACCAATAAATAAGGGGAATTAGCTGCTTTAAGGGCATGATATTTATTGCTGTAATGCTCATTTTTCTAGAAATTTTTGAAAATTATCTGTTGCGTTAAACGTTGCAACCCTTGATATTACTGACTTAACTTACTTTGCTTTCAATGCGCAGTTTATCCGCCACCATGGCGATAAACTCACTGTTGGTGGGCTTGCCGCGTTCTAAATTAATGGTATAACCAAAAAATTTCGTCATCATTTCAATATTGCCGCGATCCCAAGCTAATTCAATTGCATGGCGTATAGCACGTTCAACCCTACTTGGCGTGGTGTTGTATTTTTGGGCAATCATCGGATACAATTCTTTGGTTACTGCACCCAATAAGTTAATTTCACCGATGACCATTAAAATAGCATCGCGCAGATAATGATAACCTTTAATGTGAGCCGGCACACCCATTTCGTGAATAATGTTGGTAACCGCTACATCCAGGTTTTTAGCTTTAGCCGGCGAAATGTAGTTGGCAACTTCCACTCCTTTGGCTAATTGTCTGATTCTGGTGGCCAAAACAGAAAAATCAAACGGCTTTAATATATAATAATCTGCACCCAGTTCTACTGCTCTCTGGGTAACACTTTCCTGCCCAAAAGCTGTCAGCATAATTACTTTTGGCTTAACTGCAGTTGAAGACGAAGATATTTTCTCCAACACACCGATACCGTCTAAATGCGGCATGATTAAATCCAATACAATCACATCAGGTTTCTGCTGGTCAACCAAGTCCAAAGCTTCTAAGCCGTTATATGCAATACCGGCCAATAATAAGTCCTCTTGAGAGTTAACGAATTCTTTCAATAATTCACAAAACTCTCGATTGTCGTCTGCTATCAGCACTTTAATAGCCATTTAAAAACTCCCGCCTCCTATTCATTCTTAGATCTTTTTTCTCTCTGTCTAAATCTTTTCCATTTATTGTTATTTTTTTCTATGTGGTTATTCATTCGACAGCGGAACGGCAAAGTCCTCTTTTCGGGATAAAAAATTATGAATTTGTTTAATTTATTTCATAATTAACAATCTCATAAGATTAAGATTAATTTTTGCAATTTATATTATTATATCTTCTTTTTTCGTCATGTTATGATTTATAATTATGTTGAATAATGCAGGAATAAAAAAAGAACGCCCTTTATTAGGCGTTCTTTTCTGGCTTTTTATACCCGCTTGTCGAATCATCCATTCAGCCATAATTCCGTAACCTTTGGTACAATCCTGTAAAAAAACATGGGTTACTGCGCCAACTAAAACGGGCTGCCCGTTTTCCCGGTACTGAATAATCGGACTTCCGCTCATACCCTGCACAATTCCGCCGGTTGCTTTTATTAATTTGGGATCGGTTATTTTTATAACCATACTTTTACTGTCAGGATGAGATTGATGGGAAACTTTTTCAATGTTAATTTTAAATTTTTCCGGCTTATTGCCCTCAATAACGGTAATAATTTCGGCAGGACCTTCTTTCACCCGACTGGCCAGAGCTACCGGAACAGGTTCATCAAACAAAGGATGGTCGATTTTTTGCGTCAGCTTACCATAAATACCGAAAGCGTTATTTTGAGAGATTGTGCCGGTAAGGATGCTGTTATTTTCCAGCATTCCCACTTTTTCTCCGGGCTGTCCTTCCATACCGCGATGTATTTTTTGAATTGATGCCTCAACAATCCGCCCATCGGACAAGTTTATTTTTTTACCGGTGTCAGAATCAGTAATCACATGCCCCAGTGCACCATAAGCTAAAGTTGTTGGATCATAAAAAGATAAAGTACCCACACCTGCTGCACTGTCGCGCACAAACAACCCCAGGCGATAACGTTTTGTTTCCGGACAATAAATGGGTTTAATTTCTTTAATTATTTTTTTGCCTTCGCGTTCGATTTCTAAAGTTACCGACTTATTATTACTACCTGCTTGGGTAATTATATCGCGCACTTGTTCTTCGCTTTCGACAACAACATCATTAATTTTAATTAAAATATCTCCGACTTTTATTCCTGCTTGATCAGCCGGATTATGAGATTTACCCTGAGAATCCGTAACGGTGGAAAGGCCAACAACCATTACGCCTTGTGAGTGCAGCATTACTCCGATAGATTGTCCGCCCGGCATCACTTTTACCTCCGGTACGACATCTACCGTTATTTGACGAAGAGGAATAATTCCAAAAAGCTTGACATACATATCAATTTTTCCCGGCGTGGTAATTACCGGTGCACTGTCTGTAATGGGGAAATTTAAATTTGCACTGTTATTGGTTTTGACATCTACCTGTAAATATTTTGCCAGCTTGCCGTCAGCATTAAAACCTAAATCCAGAGATTCACCTACTATTATTTTCTTTTGCAGAGGTAAATTGACAAGATGCATAATCTGATTATTGAAGCATACTAGTGCTAAAATGATTATTGTAAAAAAACAGCATTGTTTAACCTTGTTTTTTTTATTCAAGTAGTAACCTCCCCTTTCACCTCCGTTAAGTTTTAAAATGTTATTTAAAGCAAAAGCAAATTTCTGAGTAAAAATGTGTGCAATATTAAAGTAACCTTGAGAAACAATAAATATTAAGGGCAAATGTACCGACATTTGCCAAAACCAATGCTAAAGCATGTTCGCGCAAATATGTAATTTTTGAAATCATAAAAAACAAAAAACAAGAAGACGCCAAAAACGTCTTCTTGTTTTGAATGATTTTTTTACTTTTATACTGCCCGGGCCGCTTTTAAAAGCGTTTCTGCATGTTCACGTTCAATACCGTCAATTTGCTGCGCTCCTAACATCCGGGCCAGCTCATTAACTCTGCCCTGATAATCCAGTTTGGTTATCCTGGTAAAAGTTCGGTTTTTTACGACTTCTTTTTTGATAAAGAAATGATTATTGGCAAAACATGCTACCTGAGGTGCGTGAGTAACGGTAATAACCTGTCTTTGCCTGCCAATTTGAGCCATTTTTTTACCTACAGCATTTAACGCCAATCCACCCACCCCGGTATCCACTTCATCAAAAATTAATGTGGGCACTTGGTCTACCCCCGCTAAAAGTGATTTAACCGCCAGCATAATTCTGGACAGTTCTCCGCCGGAAGCAATTTTATGCAGAGGCTTTAATGGTTCTCCGGGGTTGGGAGCAATCAAAAAGCATATATCATCAATGCCTTTGACACTGGGTTGGGCAGCTTGTTCAAATCCTACTTTAAAAATAACTTTGTCCATTTCCAAATCGGCCAACTCTGCCGCCACCGCCTTTTCTAAGCGTTTGGCGGTTTTTTTACGTAACGCTGACAGTAATTCAGCCTGCTGTTTCCATATATTCAGCGCTTGCTGCACTTGAGTTTTCACATTGTCAATATTTTCTTCATTGTAAGTAAGTTCATTCAAGCGATCAATTGTTTTTTCACAATAATCAAGAATATCGGCCACCGTGCTGCCGTATTTTCTTTTCAAACTGTTGATTTCACTAAGCCGTTTCTCAATGTAATCCAACCGGCTCGGGTCAAACTCTATTTTATCATTATATCTGGAAATCTCTTGAGCAGTGTCTTCTACTGCATAAAAAGCACTTTCCAGCGCTTGCAGCTGCGGCTCCAGTGTCTTATCATATTCAGTCAGTTGACGCAAAGCATGGACTGCTTCACCAATCAATTCGACAGCAGAAGTTAGGTGTTTACCTCCTCCGGTGTATAAACACTGCTTAACAGAGTTTGTTAAAGTAGCAATTTTCTCGGCATTAGCCAAAATGTTCCTTTCCTGCTCCAGCTGATTGTCTTCATCCACCGTTAGGTTTGCTTTTTCAATTTCCTGCACCTGAAATTGCAGCATGTCAATTTGCCGGGCAGCTTCCCGAGAGTCGTCCTGCATTTGCTGCAGTTTGGTTTGCAGCTGCTTCCATTGTTTGTAGTTTTCAGCGGTTTTATTCCGGCATTTTATCAGTTCCTCTCCGCCGTAGTAATCCAATAATTTTAAGTGGTGCTCACTGTCTAAAAGCAGCTGCTGCTGATGCTGACCGTGCATGTCCACTAAACCGGCAGCTGCTTGGCGGTACATTGCTAATGTAACTACTTGTCCGTTAACACGGCATAAGTTGCGCCCACTGCTGCTTATTTCCCGTGATAATACCATCACACCGTCTTCAGAAGGAATAATGCCCAATTTATTTAAGCGCTGCTCAATACCGGCATTCTCTGCTTCAAATGCTGCTTGTATCACTGCTTTATCTTCACCCGCTCGAATAAACTCCGCAGATGCCCGTCCTCCTAATGCAACCAATAAAGCATCCAGTAAAATTGACTTACCTGCGCCGGTTTCACCGGTTAACACATTTAAGCCTTGGGCAAATTCTACCGATATATCATCAATCAAAGCAAAGTTTTTAATATAAAGTGAGCACAACAAACCAATCACCTCTTAAGCAATTCGTTAAATCTATTAACCACGGTGACGGTAGCTTTTTTAGGCTTAACAATAATTAAGATGTTATCATCGCCGCCAATAGTGCCGATTATCTCAGGCCAATGGGCGTTATCAATGGCAGATGCCACTCCCATTGCCTCTCCGGGCATTGTTTTAATTACAATTAGGTTTTCGCTGTAATCAAAGTTAATTACCGAAGTTTTAAACAAGCGCTTCAATCGTTCATCACTGCGGCGCACAACCGGTTCATTAGGTGTCGCATACCTTGAAGTGCCGTTTTCACTTGGTATTTTAATCAGCCCCAGCTCTTTGATATCTCGTGATACCGTGGCTTGGGTCACGTCAAAACCTGCTTTCATCAGCTCATTTACTAATTCTTCCTGAGTTTCAATCGACTTTTCTCTCACTATTTCTTTTATTATTAACAAGCGTCTGGCTTTTGTCACCTAACCCACCCTTTCCATCAAAAATAATACCGGAGCAGAATTACGGTTAACTGTTGTTACTTTTATTGCCCGGTACATACGCGCTTCCAGCTGCTCGACATAGTCTTCTACCGCTGCCAATTCTTCCGGCCCACCTTGATGACCAACATAAACCGCTAGACTGATTTTGCCGCCTACCTTTAATAATTTAATTGCAGCTGCTAACGCTCTGATGGTGCTGTCAGGTTTAGTAATAATATTGTGATCACCGCCGGGTAAATACCCTAAGTTAAACATCACCGCATCTAACGGCTCATGTATATAATCAGCAATGTTTTCATGGCTGTCATGAATAAATTTAACTTTATTCGCCAAATCATTTTCCCGGATCAGTTCAGCAGCTTTCTCCAGTGCCTGCTTCTGAATATCAAATGAATAAACTATGCCATTACCCTTTAACTGCCGGGCTAAAAATAATGTATCATATCCGTTGCCGGTAGTAGCATCTACCGTTAACGCATTTTCAGACAGGCCGTCGGCAATAAAATTTTGAGCAGCCGTCACTACATTGTAAACATTAAACATCAGAGTAGTTCCACTCCTCCAGTTTTTTCCTCAACACTTGGTAAAAACCATTATCTTGGGTGCGAATAAATTTAGCATTGAATTGGGCCCGCTGCACTTCCACCACATCATGTTTTTTTAACGAATAGCCGTATTGACCGTCCAGCGTTAACATTTTTTCGCCGGATGTTTGAATTTCTACTGTCACCACACTGTCCGCAGCAATCACCAGCGGGCGAATTGACAGTTTATGCGGACAGATTGGCGTTATCAGCATTAGTTTAATGTTGGGATCAATCAGCGGACCGCCGGCAGACAACGAATAAGCTGTTGACCCGGTAGGGCTGGCAACAATTACACCGTCTGCATGATAGCTGTTTACAAAACTGCCGTTTACAGCAATTTTCAGCTTAATCATCCTGGAAAATGTTCCTCGCGAGATTACTGCATCGTTCAACCCGGTAGTAGTTTTAATCAGCTTATTGTCACGATAAACTTTTACTTCCAACATCATTCGTTCTTCTATTGTATATTCATCTGCTAACAGCCGCTCTAAACCGGGCAGTAAATCGGGAATATCCACTTCTGTTAAAAAACCCAGCCTGCCGGCATTTACACCGTACAGCGGCGTTCCCGAAGGTGCAACCACTCTTGCACAGTTTAGAATGGTGCCGTCACCACCCCAAACGATAATCAAATCAGCAAGTTCTGCCAATTCAGCTAAAGGATAGCCATTTTGCGGCTGTCCCAATACTTCGGCACATTCGTCACTTATCAAAACGCGAACACATCGTTCTTTTAACCAGTGATAAATTTTATCAACCACCGGACCAACCTGATATTTTTGTTTATTTAATACTAAACCGATGGTCTTCAAAAAATTTTTCCTCCCTTAACAATCAATAATGTCACCAGTACACCACATATAAATGCAAAAACACAGATAAAATAGTTAACCGAATAATGGAGCGGTAATTTTAGCTCAAATTCAACATTACGGATCGTTTTGTTCTCCATGTCGACCAGAAGCACCCCGTCAACATGATAAATTAAGTAATACTCCAAAAGCTGCCTTCTAATGTCGGCAGCAGTAGGACGCTCGGTTTGTTTGCCGGTTTTCACATCTACCACATATTTAAGTCCGTTCTTTTTGACAATAAAATCTGCGGCGACATGATTTTTATACTTCCGTCCGTCAATTTTAGTAACAATCGGCACCCTTTTTTGCTCAGCCAACACCGTGTAACCATGTTCGCTTAAAATTTTCATGGCCAGTCGTTCTGCCTTCTTAGCTTTTTTCGACTGATGCCGCAATTTATAACTTTTAAATAACCTGATTAAATAGTAAACGAAAAGGGCACCGAAAACAATGCCCAAAATAAAAAGATCTACAGGTTTCATCTTTACAGCCCCGCATGTGCGTTTTTAACGATATTATTTACAAATTCGGCAGTTATATCGTGCTCACCTGCATTCAAACAGCGGCGGGTAAAATAAAGCAGATATTCAATATTGCCTTCCGGACCTCTGATCGGGGAATAATCCAACCCCAACGGATTAATCTTCAATTTTTTGACGACATCCAATATATTGTTAATTACATCGACATGCACAGCAGGATCGCGAACGACACCTTTTTTACCCACCCGTTCCGGTCCCGCTTCAAACTGCGGTTTGATTAATGCAACACCTTCCGCACCGTCAGCTGTCAGCTCTACAGCTTTAGGCAGCACTTTAGACAGCGAAATAAAGGATACATCAATGGTAACAAAGTTGGGCAGTTCATCCAACTGCTCCGATGTTAAGTAGCGAATATTGGTACGCTCCAATACAACTACCCGCGGATCCTGCCGCAGTGACCAAGCCAACTGTCCATAACCAACATCAACCGCATAAGCCTTGGCCGCTCCGTTTTTCAGCGCACAATCGGTAAATCCGCCGGTAGAAGCTCCGATATCAAGAATAATTTTACCGGTCAAATCAATGCTAAATGCTTTTAACGCTTTTTCCAGTTTTAACCCTCCCCTGCTGACGTAGGGAATGGGGTTTCCTTTAACATCAATCTTAGCTTCAGCCGACACTTGAAATCCCGGCTTGTCCACCCTTTGTCCATCAACAAAAACTAAGCCCGCCATAACTGCAGAGCGAGCTTTCTCCCGGCTTTGATAATGGCCCCGGGCTACCAGCAATTTGTCTAATCTATCTTTGCCGGACATAAATACCTCCATATAACGCTGTTATTCTTGTACAGCTTTTAGTTTCGGTCTTCTGCCAAATAAATTTAGTGCTTTGGTTACCGCTCCGTTTACCGTTAAGTTGTATATTTCTCTCATAATCGAAGCATGTCCGTGTTCGACAAAAACATCAGGTATGCCAATACGCGTCACTTTTACGGCATTATTTAATCCTTTTGCTTCCAACAATTCCAGCACCGCACTGCCAAAACCACCTGCAAGTACATGTTCTTCTAAAATAACTAATTTCCCAGTTTGTGAAGCATAGTGGCAGATAGTTTCTTCATCCAACGGTTTGACAAAACGCGCATTAATCACTGTAGTCTGCACACCCAGCATTGCCAATTCTTCTGCTGCTTTTTGCGCAGTGTTTACAGTACTGCCAATCCCCAACAGCGTTAAATCACCGCCGCGGCGCAGTACTTCTGCTTGTCCCACCGGCAGTGCCAGCAGATTATCATCCATCGCTGCTCCAATTCCTGCTCCGCGCGGGTAGCGCACAGCACAGGGAGCGTTAAGTTCCACCGCGGTTTTCAGCATATGCTGCAGTTCATTTTCGTCTTTTGGTGCCATTATGGTAATATTCGGAATGGAACGCAAAAATGATATATCAAACACGCCTTGATGGGTAGCACCGTCATCGCCCACAATACCTGCCCGGTCAATGGCAAATACTACCGGTAAGTTCTGCAGGCAAACATCATGCAGCACTTGATCATACGCCCGCTGCATAAATGTCGAGTAAATAGCCACCACCGGCTTATAGCCGCTGACCGCCATGCCGGCAGCCAAAGTAACGGCGTGCTGTTCAGCAATGCCGACATCAAAAAAGCGCTTCGGATAAACTGATGCAAATTTTGCCAAGCCGGTTCCGCTGGCCATTGCAGCAGTTATCGCTAAAATTTTATCGTCCTTTTCTGCCAATTTAATTAATGTATCACTAAAAACTGATGTATATGTAGGTGGTCCGCTGCTTTTAATTACCTCCCCGGACACAATATCAAAGGGACCAACCCCGTGAAATTTATCGGGATTTTCTTCAGCCGGGTGGTAGCCTTTACCTTTAGTGGTAATGACATGTATTAAAACAGGACCTTTTACCGCTTTGGCCTGTTTTAACACAGCGGTAATATCTTCTATATTATGGCCGTCAATCGGCCCTAAATAAGTAAAGCCCAATTCTTCAAAAAGCATACCCGGCACAACCAAATATTTAAAACTGTCTTTCAGTCTTTCCGCTACTTTTAATACCTGCTTACCAATCGGCAGTTTATTAAGCAGGTTCTCAATCTCATCTTTACCGCGGGTATACTTCGGATCGGTACGAATCCGAGTTAAATATTTTGATAAGCCGCCAACATTTTCACCAATACTCATTTCATTATCATTAAGTACCACAATTAGGTCTGTTCCCAAATGGCCGGCATGATTTAAAGCCTCAAAAGCCATACCGCCGGTCATTGCTCCATCTCCGATTACCGCAATAACCGAATAGTCATTTTTAGATAAATCGCGTGCTACCGCCATTCCTAATGCTGCGGATATCGATGTGCTGCTGTGACCGGTACCGAAGGCATCATGAATGCTTTCCGAGCAGCGGGGAAAACCGGAAACACCTTGATGTCGGCGCAGCGTACTAAATTCATCCCTTCTGCCGGTCAGCAGTTTGTGCGCATAGCACTGATGTCCAACGTCAAAAATTATTTTATCTTTTGTGGTATCAAAAACGCGGTGCAAAGCAAGCGTAAGCTCTACCGTTCCTAAGTTAGGCGCTAAGTGTCCGCCGTTTTTGGCTACTGTTTCAATTATTGTCTGACGCAGTTCGCCGGCCAAGGTGTTTAATTCTTTATGATTTAATTTTCTAACATCTTTCGGTTGATGAATGTTATTGAGCAGTGTCAAAATTGTTAAACCACCTTTTTGTCGCTAATTTTTATTGCGACGATTTTTACGATACGGATCACGACCAATTATTTTTTCCATATTTGCTATCACTTTACCTGCAAAAAATATAATGCTGTTGGCATTAGTCAGCGCAAAGCTCTTCCCTACTGCTTTGCCGGTAATTGTAAGTGAAGCAACCAATGCAGTTATTAAAATGCTTAATACAAAATGCTCCAAATCGGGGTATAATATTAGAATGCGGGCAACTATTGAAATGCCCAATGCACCGGATACAGTGCCTGCAATATCGCCAATCACATCGTTGGCAATATTAGCAACTTTATCTGCATTGCGGATCAGCATTACTCCTTGTTGGGCACCCAACACCCGTTTGGTTGACTTAGCGTGAAAAGGTGCTTCTTGGGCCGCCGCTACCGCTGTGCCCAATACATCGGAAACAATCCCGATAAAGATTATCCCTAACAGAATAATAAATGATAACGCGATACTCTCAAGTTGACGTACCAATAATTCTGATATAACCGAAAAAAATATCGCCAGAGAAAATGAGCCGATGGCAATAAAAAAAATATACTTACCCAAGCCACCGGTCTTATTATTGCCCAAACATTACCACCTCATAAGTAAATTCAATTATTCCGCTGTTCAAATGTTATTTTATCCATTAATTGCCGTTATGTAAAGTTTGTTATATGTATAAAACAAAGGCTGCTTAACAGCAGCCCCCCGAATTAAAGATTAACGATTCTTCATAAGTGATAACTCATCGGGTAAATATTGCGGCTTAGGTCTAGCAGGTTTTCCCAGAAAGCCACTGGCTGTCGCCATACCAGCGGTTTCCCTTTAAGGCTTTCTCCGACCGTTACCGGTTTCGGGGCTAGATTACCACTTAGTCCGCACTGCAATCCCCGATCAGTCCTGGATTCACCAGACAGCCTAGGAGTTTTCCTCAACAGAATTAATCCTTTTCTAGCCTCTTTTGCAATAACGGTTTCATCCGACTATATTTAGAATGGGCCCAAACTAAACATAGTACTTATTGGAATTCACCGCTACCACTCAAGGCAGGCTACGCTGCACGC
This sequence comes from uncultured Peptococcaceae bacterium, assembly GCA_965546615.1. Taxonomy (GTDB): domain Bacteria; phylum Bacillota; class Desulfotomaculia; order Desulfotomaculales; family Desulfohalotomaculaceae; genus CBEUVQ01. The sequence continues at coordinate 5,464 of CBEUVQ010000013.1, read as the reverse complement.
AGAATCACCACGTGCAGGTTCTTACCCCAAGCCATAGTTTGCCGTCTCGACTAAACGGCTCCCCACGCACTTGGGCCTCCACGGAAACAGGGTCAATTCCCGCATGCCATTGCAGGCTGCCCTATTACCTTAACTCCCAGTATCAGCCCCCGACTGGGCGTCGAAAGCCAACACCAGGAACTTCATCGATGTGCCCTTAACGGATTTTTAGCCCCGTCTTCGAAAAGGCAATTCTGACTAGGATACTGTATCACTTATTTTGTTTTGCTTAAAAAAATTATAGCATAACTTCAGCATACTATACAAATTCGCTAATCAACTACTTATCTGCAGATTAGTTGTTTTTAACGCACTTAATCAAATGCGGATAACCAACTCTCTGCCGCAATGCTTGTTATTCAGTTTTATAACATTTTGCATTTAGTTAATGGTCTCTGTTAATAATAAAATGCATTGTGCTGCGCAAAAATTCCGCTTCCGGACCAAAAATTTTAAGCGAATTTATGGCATTGTTCGCCGCCGTTAAAGCTTTTTCTCTTGCTTTCTCCATACCGTAAAATGCTGGATAGGTAGCTTTATGATTTTTCTCATCACTTCCTACCGGCTTGCCGATTTTAGCAGAATCGCCTTCAATGTCAAGAATATCATCGATAATTTGAAAAGCCAAACCTAAATTCTCGGCATATTCCGTTAAAGCTTGCAGCTGCTGCTGCGAAGCATTGCCTAAAATGGCACCGCAGCGCACCGCTGCCCGAAACAGCGCCCCTGTTTTATTGCGATGAATATATTCCAAAGTTTTGCCGTCTATTTTTTTATCAGCAGAAAGTGTATCTACTACTTGCCCGCCAATCAATCCTTTTGAGCCGGCTGCATCAGCCAATTCATCAATCGTTTGCACCACCGCTTCCGCCCGAGCATCTCTGATTTGCGCCATTAAACCAAATGCCAGCGTCAAAAGCGCATCACCGGCCAAAATGGCGGTTGCTTCTCCAAAAACTTTATGATTGGTTGGTTTGCCCCGGCGCAAATCATCATTATCCATGGCCGGCAGATCATCATGAATCAGCGAATAAGTATGAATCAATTCCACCGCACAAGCCGCCGGCATCACATGCTTATAGTCGGCACCGACAGCCTCGGCGGCACCGATCACTAATGCAGGACGAAGTCTTTTCCCCCCGGCCATTAAACTGTAGCGCATCGCCTGATGTATAGTTTGCGGATAATCATTTTCCGGCGGAATTAACTGATCTAATGCTTCTTCAACTAACTGCGCACGCTGTTTCAACTGCTGCAAAAAATTCATTAATCCAGCCCTCCGAGATCGTCGGTTTCTTTTAAAATCAGCTCACCGTCTGCGTTTTCAACCAACTTATTAATCGATTTTTCAGCCGCTTCCAATTGCCGATGGCAAATACTGCCGAGCTCAATTCCTTCAGCAAATAATTTCAGTGCTTCATCCAACGGCAGCTGGCCGTCTTCCAACAGTTTCACTACTTCTTCTAAGCGAGTCAGGGCTTGTTCAAAGCTCTTCTCGTTGTTTGACATTAGAAACCTCCTTACTGCATCCGCTGGCGCATAAATTTCAGTGTTTTTTCTTTTAGTTCTTTTGCTTCACGCTGCAAGCGATCTTTCTTAATGCTCGATTCGTTGACATAGGATTGATCCTTAATTCGTATTAAATTGCAATCAGCGGTAATTAAAGAGGCTTCAATCATCGCATCCGCCAACAAAGCAGCCACACCGGCATCGCTAACTGCTGTCTTGGTTCCGATCTCAGCCACACGGCAGGCGAGCTTAAGAAGCTCCAAGCCGGCAGCGGCAGCAGCCATCGGTGTCTCGGTGGCTTCTTTCAGCGCACACTGCAATTTTTCATCCCGCACTTTAGCCTGCTCAGCGGTATCTTTCGGCAGACTTAGCACCTGCATAAAGGTGTTAAAGTGATCCATATCCTGATAAGCCAACTTTTTAAGCTGCTCCATTTGTTGGTTTGCCTTACTGATCAGCTGCTTAATTTCTTCTTCGACGTCAGCATATTTTTTCTTTCCGACTGTCAGGCTGCCAACCATTTGCAGCAATGCTGCACTAAGCGCCCCGGTAAAAGCGGCCACACTGCCCCCACCCGGGGTAGGTGCGGAAGATGCTGCTGCACTCAAAAAATCTTCAACACTCTTTTTGAAGATGTCTTTAGTTTCATTCATATTATTTATACCGCCTTTACGTTAAGTTTAGCAAGATTGGTGTACTTAGGCCTCAATAAATTGAACTCTTCATCAATCAGTGGTTGTTTTTTTGAAAGCCTGCTGCATCGATAAGCCGTTAAGAAGGTTTTTCATCATCATTACGGTGGTTAAACTTCCCACACCACCGGGTACCGGCGTAATGGCACCTGCCACCTCTTTCACTGCTTGGTAGTCAACATCTCCGCGGATTTCACCGTTTACTTCACTGATACCGGCATCTATCACCACTGCTCCCTGTTTAACCATATCGGCAGTAATTAAACCGGGCTTACCCACTGCAGAAAAAATCACATCTGCCTGCTTTGTATAGCTTGCAATATCAGGGGTTTTAGAATGGCAAACCGTTACGGTGGCATTTTCTGCCAAAGCCATATAAATTAACGGTTTTCCCACAGTCTCTCCTCGGCCGACAATAACTGCATGCTTGCCGGTCAAACTTATACCGGAGCGGTGCAAAATTTCTAAGCAGGAAAGCGGTGTAGCCGGACAAATACACTGCCCGCCCCCCAGGATATAGCCCCGGTTCACCGGGTGCATGCCGTCAACATCTTTCGCCGGCAGAATGGCATCCATTACCCTTTGCTTGTCAATATGCTTTGGCAGCGGCATCAATATTAAAATACCATGCACATTTTTGTCACGGTTAAGTTCATCTACTGCTTCCAAAACTGTATCTTCATCCACTGTATCCGCTAATTTTTTTAAATAAAACTTAATGTTTACACCGGCGGAAACTTTCTCTAAAAATTTTGCATAAGCCAATGATGCCGGATCATTACCTACTAACATTACACCCAGGCAGGGGTTGATATCTTTGGCCTGCCACTGCAAAACCTCATTTTTCAGCTCTTCTTTAACGGCTGCAGCAATTTTCTTTCCATCCAAAATTTTAGCCATCATCATCCCTCTATTCCTTTTGGTTTACTGTACAAACTAACTTGCCTTGATGCAGTATTAAATTAACTTTTGAACCTAAGGAAACCTGCTCTGCCGATGAAATAATACCGCCTTCAGCATCGGTGCATAAGCTGTATCCTCTGGCCAATGTAGCCAGCGGGCTTAAGCTCTGCAGTGCACCGGCCAGGTTTCCCAACTGCCGGCCCTTCTGGGCCAGCAGCAGCTGCACATTTTTAATCATTTCCCTCTGCAGCATGTCTGTATACTGCCTGCGGCCATCTAAAAAAACACGGTGCGGAGCGGTTAATACTTTAGATTGGCGCACAGCCGTCAAGCGGCGCCGATAATCACCGACATACCGGCGCACCGCCCGTTGAGCACGCAAGTGCAAAACATGCAGATACCGTTTCATCTCTTCTTGACTCGGCACTACCATTTCCGCTGCCGCAGACGGGGTTGCAGCCCGAGCATCGGCAGCAAAATCGCAAATGGTATAATCAGTTTGATGGCCTACTGCCGAAACAACCGGTATTTTTGAAGCAGCTACTGCCCGAGCTACAAGCTCAGTGTTAAATGCCCACAGTTCTTCCAGTGAACCCCCGCCCCGACCGACAATGACAACATCAGCCTTTCCCCAGCGATTGACCTGTTCCAAACCGCGGCAAATATCAGCAGCAGCATTTTCTCCCTGCACCAAAACCGGCACCAGCACAAGCTGTGTACCCGGCCAGCGCTTATTAATAATTTTAATCATATCTCTTAATGCCGCTCCGGTGGGTGAAGTGATTAAAGCAACGGTATCGGGGAACGATGGCAGCTTTCGTTTACAGGCAGGATCAAACAAGCCTTCTGCTTGCAGCTTTTCTTTTAATTGTTCAAACGCCAGATGCAGTGCTCCCAGGCCATCCGGCTCCATTTCTTCGGCATACAGTTGGTAACTACCGTCCCGCTCATAAACGGAAATATAACCGCGTATTGTTACCGCCATTCCATTGGCAGGTTGAAACAACAAGCGGTTGACCCGGGACCGGAACATCACCGTTTTTAAGCAGCTGATATCATCTTTGAGTGTAAAATAAACGTGTCCGGAAGCAGATTGTTTAAAATTGGATATCTCTCCTTTTACCCATATATTAGATAAAAGAGAGTCACTATCAAGCTTCTCTTTAAGATAACGAGTTAATTCAGCAACCGAAATAATACGCATTGGTGTACCTCATGATGATGTTAAATTTTTTATTTTCAGAATATATCAAAATCGTGTTGAATACCGCCGCGTTTACGCGCAGCACCGCAGCAGGTGCCTCGGCGGCGGTGTTTTCTTTTAGGAGCAAAAAAGCAAAAAAACAATCCGTCCCTACCTGACAGGGAGGGATTGTTCTGTTTGCGATTGCGGTTTATATATTTCCGGGCTTTGAACAACCCGCCCTAAAATACCGTTTACAAACTTGGCAGATTCTTTTCCGCCAAACATTTTGGCCAACTCTACCGCTTCGTTTACTGATACGGCATCGGGAATGTCTTCAATGTACAGCATTTCATATAAAGCTATCCGCATAATGTTGCGGTCAACAACTGCCAAACGTTTGATGTCCCAATCTTTTGATAAGCGTTTAATAACGGCGTCTAATTCTTCTTTATGCTCTAATACACCTTTAACCAGTTTGCGGGCAAATGACTGCGCCTTACTGCCGGTGGCAAACTCTTCAAACACATGCTGAAAAACTTTTTCTACATCTTCACTGCCCATTTCCAGCGCATAAATAACTTGCAGAGAAGATTCCCTGGCCTGCCTTCTGCTCAAATTATTTTACCTCCTGAATAACTAGCGGGTAATTTCTGCTTATAGTATTATCGTCCTCGAAACAATCTATCAAAAATATTTTTTATATCAGCATTGTCGTCCGCCCTTTTACCTAATATATATCCAATCGCAATACATAATGCAACAAACAATGCTTTAAAAAGTCCGTAACTAATGGCAAACCAACCAAAAGCCAAGCCAAAAAGCACCCCCAGTGCTTTGCCCTGGTGATGAGTCAGTATTTCTTGTATGATCTGCTTAAATCCCCCCATAATTAACACCTCTTTACTCTATTCTACCCGGGGACGGTTGGTTGATATATTCTCTACCGTTACTTTGACACTGCTCACTGAAATTCCTGTTATTTCGAGGATATAATCTTTCACACGGTGCTGGATTTGTTTGGAGACTTCCGGGATATTGATATCCGGTGAAACCACAGCCCGAATATTAATACTGATTCCGCCTGATGCAGATGTAATGCGCGGCTTAATATCCCGCACTCCTTCAATTTGATAAG
>CBEUVQ010000012.1:0-54218 GCA_965546615.1 uncultured Peptococcaceae bacterium | reverse complement strand
TGTTTATGCTACCAGCCGCATATCCGATGAAGTGAATGATATTCAAAGGATTCAAAAACAGTTACAGCTGGAGCAAAGTATTGAAGCAGAATTTGCTAAAGCGACTACCGCTCTTAATGCAACTATATTTTATCAGCGAACAAGTTTCATTGAACAATTTAAAACCAGTATTGATAAAACTATTGAGTTAGAAAATGAACTATTGAAAATTGCTGATAAAAGCAAAAAAGAAGACATTCAATTTATAATCGGCATTACTGAAAATTACCGTAATATAGTAAATAAAGAAATAGTTCCTTTGATTGAAAATTTATTTAATGTGATGGAAACACGAGACGCTGAAGCGGTTAATGAAGCTCAAATAGCTGTTATTGTCAGAGCTAACGGTTTTTTACCCATTTATGAAACTCTGTCAAGTAGTATTAATCAATGGGTGGAGGATGACACTAAAGCTGCACAAGCAAAAGCATCTTCCAGCCTTGCCTTGTTAACGGGAATCCAAAGTCAGTCCGTTATTATCTCTTTTGCAGCACTGGTTTTAGGAATTTTACTCGGCTATGTAATTACCCGCTCCATAAAAAGGCCTATTACACAAATGGTTAAAGAAGCCAACAAGTATGCTGCCGGTGACTTTACACAAAGAATTCAGGTTAAATCAAAAGACGAAATCGGCGAATTGGCAAATGCGCTAAACAATATGGCTGATAATTTAGGGGAATTGGTTGCGGATGTGGTTGCTAATGCCCAAAACCTGGCTTCTCAAAGTCAGCAGATGGCGGCATCCAGCGAAGAAATCAGTGCAGCGATGGAAGAGGTTGCTGGCACAACTACCGAGGTGGCTACTACTGCCGAGCAGGGCTTTGAAAATTCCAAATCAATTGTCAACCAATCAGAGGAAGTGGAACGTGTTTCTAAAGCCGGAAGCAGGACTGTGCAGCAAACAATGGATAAAATTAATGCTATATCTAAATCTGCCAATGAAGTAAATGAAGCTGTTAAAAGTTTAGGACAATTATCCGCAAAAGTTGGCAACATTACCGATATTATTACTGATATTGCAGAACAGACCAACCTTTTGGCACTAAACGCAGCAATAGAAGCCGCCCGGGCAGGTGAAGCGGGGCGTGGTTTTGCTGTGGTTGCCGATGAGGTGAGAAAATTGGCTGAGCAGTCAGCCGATGCGGCGGGGGAAATTTCCCGTTTAATCACTCAAGTACAGTCCGGGGTAGATGTTGCCGGTTTGGCAATGGAAAACAGTGTGTCAGAAGTAAAAGAGGGTGTACAGCTGGCATCAGAGGCTGCTGAGGCTTTGGATAAAATTAACAATGCTATTCAAAAAACAATCGCCTTAATGACCGATATACTGGAAGGCTCCAAACAAACCAGTGAAGGAATGGAACAAGTGAGCTCGAATACCGAGCAGGTAAGCTCTACAATCCAGCAAATGGCAGCATCATCACAGGAATTGGCGGGTATTGCGGAAAAACTACAAAATGCAGTAAACAAATTTAGGATATAATTTAGGATATAAAAGAAGCGTTCAGCTTTATCGGCTGAACGCTTTTTATATTACTTCTGCACTTTGATCAGCCGCAGTAATGCTGATGCGGCCTCGCTGCGAGTAACCGGTTCGTTTGGCTGATATTTGCCTTGAATGAGATTTTGTAAGCCCAATTCCAAACTGATGGCTGTGTACCCACGCAGTTCGGCAGGCACGGCGTCGGCATCCGGAACATTAATATTAAAAATATTTTTTAATTTAGCAACGCCATCATAATCTAAATAATTAATCATTAATTTTGCCAATTCCAAACGGGTTAGTTCTTTTTCCAGGTTATTGGTTTCATTGGTGTCGATAATTCCTAATTCTAATGCTGCTTCCACGATGCGTTTAGACAAATCAGGTTCGTCGGAATCGAGGTAGTAGCTCCGGCTTTTTACCAGCCAAGCCAGAGCATCAATTTTAGTGATGTTTTTGTCAGGATAAAACTTGCCGTCAGCGCTGGTGATAATGTTAGCTGCCGCTAACAGCTTAATATCTTCTTCTGCGGGATGACCGGCAATGTCAGAGAAATTGTTGGTTTGTTTAGGTTTAATGGGTTTGCCATGCCAGTCCAAAAAAGTTCCGCTCACAGCATCTATGATGTATGAGGGCGTATCTTCTAAATGATACACTAAATATACATTTTGCCTTTGAGCACTTTTTCTTTGATTAATGTACTCTAAGGTTAGTCTGTTATCAGCAGTAAAAAGCGAAGCTGCTTTATCTGCTCCGATTACACCGGTGGGATGGGGGAAATTTTTGCCCCACCAGTTCATACTGTAGGAAGTAACATCGCCGCTTCTCAAATCTACTGTAACGTTAAAACCATTATTGGTAAAAGGAATATTATTGACTAGGCGGACAAAACTAAAACTGCAGCTGGTTAATGATTGTCTTTCTTTTAGCGGCAGAACGGCATATTGGTTTTGGTTTTCCAGCCTTATTTCATTGTAACGGGTTGGCTGCATTTTTTTTATAAATTTTTCTGCAATATCCAGCGCATTTTCCCAGGTGTAATTTTGCTTTTGTATCGAATTAGATTCATTCAGCCATTTGTTAAAACTCAGCAGCTCGCCGGTTGTGGCATCAATTTTTGCGTTTATGCTGCCGGGTTCTCCTGACCAGTAAAACGACCAAATTTTTTGTCCGGTGGATTGATGCTCATATAAGCGGCTTTCTCTTAAAGAGATATCTTTGGGAATGTCAATCGCCTCTTTGAGCTTTGATACAGCTTTTTCGGCAGTGATAATATTTTTGAATTTACTTATCTCTGCCTGTTCCTGAGGGGATAATTCTTTTGCTTGAGACTGCCCAATATCACCGGCCCCACCGGCCGCACTACTGTCGTAGTAAGTATCATAACCGGCATCTTCAATTACTTTACCGGTAAGGGCATCAATGTATAATGATGCACCTCTTTTAACTTGGTAAACTAATTTGATGGGATTTTCTTTTTGGCTGTTATCCCAGGGCTGAAAATAGGTTAATTCCACATTATCTTTTAAAATCTGCTGCGCCTGTTCTGCAGAGATTTTATTTGCCGGCGAAGGAAACTGCAGCTGATCATCCCATTCTACATAGTAACCGGCAAGTGTGCCGTTATCAGCGTCAATCCTGATAGAGATATTGTTTGCGGGAAAGTTAATGCCGTTAACGGTGCGGACAAATCTGTAATGATATTTGATCGAATCACGGTTGTTCATGATCTTTACGTGGGGTCCTTCCGCTGGCAGCAGTGTAACTTGACTGTAATAATCACCCGCCAGTTGTTTAGCCCATTTTAACGCTAAACTTTTGCCTTCATTATAAGTATATTTTGGTAGTCCGGAATATTTTTGTCCCGGAGTTGTTGATTCCCAACGGTACATTCTCATAATTTTTCCGTTGTCGGCATTAATATCAACTTCAATTGCCTTTGTAGGTTCACTGCTCCGATGCCAACTCAGCCGCCAATTCATTTGTCCGTTATAATTTTCCAATCCGCTTTCAAAACTATCGTATTCACTGCCGATATTAAATGCTGCTTTTGCTGTTTGAATTGCTTGATCTAAAGGAATTTTAGCTGATAATACTTCACTTTGTGACAGCACGGCAGGCTGTGGTGCTGCTTTGGCTTCTTTGGCTGCAGCAGGCGATGTATTTAGCAGCAAGCTTAAAGATAAACAGCTTATCGTCAGTGTTTTTAAAGTTTTATCACACAATGACAAGTCATCTCCTTTTTACAATGGTAGTTTTTACTATAAGACGGTCGAAAGGTATTAAAGGTTTCGGTTAAGAAGAAAAATTTTATATCCTAAATAACAAAGCACCCCGGCGTTAGGCCGGGGTGCCGGACTGCCGACAACAGCGGCAGTCTTTTATTGTATCTCTCTTAGTTTTTGTACTAATGCTTCATTGGGGTCGACGATTACCGTTTGCTGGTTTTCATATATAACCATACCGGGTTTGGCTCCGTTAGGTTTATGCACATGCTTTACCAAAGTGTAATCAACCGGCACTTTACTGGAATGCTGCGCTTTACTGTGGTAAGCAGCAAGTACCGCTGCCTCTTCCAGCGTGCTTGACGGTACGGTTTGGGCTTCCGTTTTGATGACTACATGTGAACCGGGGATGTCTTTAGTATGCAGCCAAATATCTTCCGGCTTGGCAAGGCGCAGCGTTAAATAGTCGTTTTGCCGGTTATTTTTGCCGACAAGAATTGTCAGCCCGTCACTGGATCGATAGCAAAGCGGTTGAGGCTTATCAGGGCGTTTTTTATCTTTCTTTTTCTTTTCAACAGCTGTTTTGACATATCCTTGAACAGCCAGTTCATTGTGTATTTCTTCTAAGTCAGTGAGCGAGTCGGCATGCTGAATGGAGGATTCTACTCCTTCCAGGTAGTTTAACTCCTGCAGTGCTTGAATAAGCTGCTGTTTTACCGCTTCTGATGTTTTTTTTGCCTTAACGTACTTCTTAAAATAAGTTTGGGCATTTTCTGCCGGCGTTTTTTGCGGATCCAGTTCGACAATTACTTTTTCCAGGTTTGGGCTGTAATAGTTTTCTAATTCTATTTCCTTCATCCCTTTTTCTAAGCGGTACATGTTGGCGGTAAGCAAATCCCCGTAAATCCGATAATCATCTGCTTTTTCTGCTTGATCCAAACTCTGCCGGTATTTTGGCAGTTTGTTTTTTAGGCGGTTAATTTCACGGTTGACAACAGCCAGCAGCGACTGCTGTTTAGCTTGCATTTTTGAAATGCGATCATGGTGAGCGTAAAAACTGTCTAAAACTGCACTCATTTCGCCATTTTCCACCGGCAGATCAGCAAACTGTGTGAGACTAAAGGCAGCAAAATCTTTTGGCGAAGCATCGGTATTCAATACTAAGGTAGGGCTAAAGTTTCCCTGTTCTGTGTTTGTACATATATCGTTAAACTGCTGCCACAACAAGCGCAAATCGTATTCACCGCAGTTGTTTAGTTTTAATTCCAGCGGCAGTCCGCTGCGGTAAACTATTTCCCGACAGATGCGCGGTGAAAATCCGCTGAACGTTTTCAATAGTATATCGGTTAATTTTAAATCAAGATCAGCGGCAGTAATTAACTGAAAAAACCGTTCTTCATCTAAACCAAGCGGGTAAACTTTATCCTGCTTTGGCGGCGCTAAATACTCTCTGCCCGGCAAAACTTCCCGGTGCCTGCTTACGGCATGCGAATAGCGTTTAATGCCGTCAATAATCTGATTGGTTTGTGCGTCAACCAAAATGATGTTGCTGTGTTTACCCATTATTTCAATAATTATTTTTTTAGATGCCGGTCGCCCCAACTCGTCACGAGTATCAACATTGATATGAATAATTCGCTCCAGCCCCGGTTGGGTTATTTCAGTAATTCGTCCGCCCTCCAAATGTTTGCGCATTACCATACAAAACAAAGGCGGGGCTGCCGGATTGGGTTTAGTTGTTTCGGTTAGGTGCATCCGAGCGTTTTTGGCGTTGGCCGATATTAACAGCCGATAGCGGCTCCGTGGTTTGCTGACAATTAGAATTAATTCGTCTTTTAGCGGTTGGTATATTTTTTCTATGCGCGCGCCGATAATTTTTTCATTAGACTCGCGGCATACAGCGGCGGTGACTAATCCATCGTAAGGCATGTCCTGTTAATCTCCTTTCTTTCCGGTCAATTATAACATATCGGCTTTAGTTTAATAAGTGCTGCTGCTGCTGAGAATTTCTTTGGCAACTTTCGGTTATATTTGCCTGTCCACTGAATATCTATATCAATAACCAGGATAATTTTGGAATTATTATGCAGCTAAGAGGTGAGTATTATGGCCGGACAATGGCATGTGTTAAGGCGTCAAGATGTTTTAGAAAGACTTAATTCCCACCCTGATAAAGGCTTAGATGCTCGGGAGGCTAAAAAGAGACTTGATCAGGTAGGTCACAATCGCCTGCTCAGTGCTGTCAAAACTCCGCCTTGGGTGATGTTTTTAAACCAGTTTAAAGATTTTATGGTGTTGGTGCTGATAGCAGCGACAATAGTCAGTGGGTTTCTGCAAGAATGGGCTGACGCTGTCACCATTATGATTATTGTAATCGTCAATGCCGTTTTGGGTTTTGTGCAGGAATTTCGCGCGGAAAAATCAATGGATGCCCTAAAACAATTGGCTGCACCGGAAGCAAAAGTAATCAGAAACGGGGTGGAAACAAGACTTCCTGCTGAAATGCTGGTTCCCGGTGATGTGGTGCTGTTGGAGTCGGGCGATAAAGTTCCTGCTGATTTGCGTTTGTTGGAAGTATTTAATCTGCAGATTGAGGAGTCGGCGCTGACCGGTGAATCTGCACCTGTAAAAAAACAAACAGCCAAAATGTCTGAACGACGGCGGATCAGTCTGGGTGATACCTGCAACATGGCTTATATGGGTACTGTAGTAGTAAGAGGAAGGGCAAAAGGAGTGGTGGTGGCCACCGGTATGGCCACAGAAATGGGCCATATTGCCGGCATGATGCAGGAAGTTGCGGAAGAGCAAACACCGCTTCAGCGGCGGCTGGATCAATTAGGCAGGGTTTTGGTGGCTTTTTGTTTGTTGATTTGTGCGTTAGTTGTTTTCTTGGGCATTTACCGAGGAGAACCTGTTTACTCGATGTTTTTGGCAGGGGTTAGTTTGGCGGTAGCAGCGATACCTGAGGGTTTGCCGGCCATTGTCACTATTGCTTTGGCGATTGGTGTGCAGCGTATGATTAAACGAAATGCTATTATTCGCAGGCTGCCGGCAGTAGAAACATTGGGCTGTGCCACAGTTATCTGTTCAGATAAAACAGGGACTTTGACACAAAATAAAATGACAGTGCGCCGCATCGTTACTGCCGATGCCGAAGTGGAAGTAAGCGGGGAGGGTTATGATCCCAAAGGAGAATTTAATTTTATCAAAGGGAAGCAAAAAGAATTAAACTTATTATTAAAAACTGCGGCGCTTTGTAATAACGCTGTGCTTACTAAGGGTGATATCAGCGTCGGTGGGCTGCTGCGCCGATTGACAAAACGGATGGAATGGGGAATTCATGGCGACCCAACTGAAGGAGCGTTAATGGTAATGGCTGCAAAAGGTGGTGTTTGGCGGCAGCACCTGGAGAAAAAAGAAACCAGAATCGCTGAACTGCCTTTTGATTCCGAGCGCAAACGCATGAGTGTTATTTACAGCGATGAAAACGGGAAGCGAACTGTTTATGTTAAAGGTGCCCCGGATGTATTGTTGAGGTTATGCACCCGTTATTATGATGATGGAAAAGTACTGCCGCTCAACAACAGCATTAGGCAGGGCATCCTTAGACAAAATGAGAAAATGGCGGAAGATGCTTTAAGGGTACTGGCTTTAGCAGTTAGAGAACTGCCCGATACTGACATGGAATATACTGAGCAAAATGTAGAGCAAAACTTAACCTTTTTAGGGTTGGCCGGAATGATCGATCCGGCACGTCCCGAAGCGCTGCAAGCAGTGCAAACCTGTCAGCGCGCAGGCATCAAAACAGTGATGATTACCGGAGACCACCAGCTTACTGCCCGTGCCATCGGCGAAGAATTAGGTCTGCTGAGGGGAAACAGCGGCATGCTTGCCGGGGTGGAATTAGATGAGATGGATGATAAAACGCTGCAGCAGCGCGCTGAACATACCGCTGTTTATGCCCGAGTTTCACCAAAACACAAACTGCGCATTGTACGGGCTTTGAAGGCTAACGGGCATGTGGTGGCGATGACCGGTGACGGAGTTAATGATGCACCGGCAGTAAAAGAAGCGGATATTGGAATAGCGATGGGAAAAACCGGCACCGATGTTACTAAAGAAGCATCTTCGATGGTGCTGGCCGATGACAACTTTAAAACGATTGTCAGCGCAGTGGAAGAAGGCCGGGCGATTTACGACAACATTAGAAAATTTATTCGTTACCTGCTGTCCTGCAATGTCGGCGAAGTGCTGGTAATGTTTTTGGCAGTGGTGGCAGGGCTGCCGCTGCCGCTTTTGCCGATTCAAATATTATGGATGAATTTAGTTACTGACGGCCTGCCGGCTATGGCCTTAGGGGTTGACCCTGCTGATCGGGACATTATGAACCGCCCGCCGCGGCACCCACAAGAAAGTATCTTTTCACACGGTCTGGGTTGGCACATTTTAGGCAGCGGCGTTATAATTGCTTTTGGCACATTGTCAGCCTTTTGCTTAGGGTTGGCATGGGGTAATGAAGAATTAGCCCGGACAATGGCCTTCAATACTTTGGTGTTTTTTCAATTGTTTTATGTGTTTGTGTGTCGTTCAGAGCATCATTCACTATTGGAAATCGGTTTATTTACAAACCCCCATCTGATGTTGGCGGTAGGTCTGTCAGCTGCGCTGCAGCTAATGGTAGTTTATGTGCCGTTCTTTCAACCAATTTTCAAAACCGTTCCTCTTACACCAATGCATTGGGCAGTGGTATTAACGATTAGTTTAACACCGCCGTTGATCAGCATTATTACCAGACACATGAAAAGAAGAGTAGATCGGCATGTAACTTATATAAAAGTATAAGGTGTAAAACAGCAGCCAAAATAATGATTTTTGGCTGCTGTTGATGTTATATAGAATTAACTTAATATATTTAGCAAAGTATTTGAGCAGCAGAGGAAAAATTTTTTTATTAGTGGTAAAATACTATAAGTACACTTAATATCCGATCAAGGAGTGGAATACTTTGAAATTTACTAAAGTACATGGTTTGGGTAATGATTTTGTGCTGATTGACTGTTTAAACGGAAATAATTTATCGGGTGATTTGTCAAAACTGGCTCAACAAATTTGTCACCGCAATTTTGGTGTGGGTGCCGATGGTCTGGTTCTGCTCCGGCCTTCCAAGAAAGCGGATTTGCGGATGCAAATTTTAAATCCCGACGGCAGTGAACCGGAAATGTGCGGCAATGCCATTCGCTGTGCAGCAAAGTATGTATATGATCATAATGTTGTACGCAAGACGAAAATCCGGGTAGAAACACTGGCCGGAATTATCGTTCCGGAGGTAATTACAGATAATAATCAAGTAACTTCAGTACGGGTGGATATGGGTGAGCCTCGGCTGAACCGGTCAGAGATTCCGATGCAGGGTCCGGAAGGCAGGGTAGTTGACGAACCGTTAGAAGTAAACGGAGAGGTTTATCGGGTGACTGCCGTTTCTATGGGCAATCCCCACTGTGTAATTTTTGTACCTGATGTTGAAGCGGTTCCTTTACATCAATTAGGTCCAATGCTGGAAACTCATCCGGCATTCCCGGAGAAAACAAATGTTGAGTTTATACAGGTGTTAAGTAATGATGAGGTGCGCATGAAAGTGTGGGAACGGGGGGCCGGGCCGACAATGGCTTGCGGAACGGGAGCATGTGCTTCCGGTGTAGCGGCCTGCTTAAATAACTTGACCGGCCGGAAGGTGACGGTGCATTTAAGCGCCGGATCGCTGGTTATTGAATGGAAGGAAGATAATCACGTTTATATGACCGGACCTGCTGCCGAAGTGTTTGTCGGAGAGTATTTTGAAGGTATATAGTATACATTACATACAAGCGTTGAATTTAGTTAAATAAACTGTTATACTTACCCCGAATTAGAACGTGCAGGCCCGTTGGTAATCCGGCGGGCTTTAGTAAGTTTTAAAATATAAAGATAATAATTACTATAAATGCCTAAATAAGGAATAAGGGAGGATGTAATTTTTGTTAAAGTTTGAAGAAGCCAATCGGATTAAAAATTTACCTCCATATCTTTTTGCCCGTATAGAGAGGTTGATTGCTGATAAGAAAGAGCAGGGTGTGGATGTAATCAGTTTGGGTATCGGCGATCCTGATATTCCAACACCTAAGCATATTGTTGAGGAGCTGAAGAAAGAGGCGGAAAACCCGGCAAACCATCAATATCCTTCGTCGGTAGGAATGCTCAGCTACCGTCAAGCGGTGGCGGATTTTTATCAGCAGCGCTTTGGCGTAGAGCTAAACCCCAAAACAGAAGTTGTAACGCTAATTGGTTCTAAAGAAGGTATCGGTCATATTTCTTGGTGTTATTTAAACCAGGGTGACACTGTTTTAGTACCCGACCCCGGGTACCCGGTTTATGCGGCGGGAGCAATTTTGGCCGGTGCCAATCCATATTATATTAAAGTTACCGAACAAAACGGCTTCAAGCCGAATTATGCCGACATTCCCAGTGATGTAGCTAAAAAAGCTAAGATGCTGTTCATAAATTATCCCAACAACCCCACCGGTGCAGTTGCCGATGTGAAGTTTTTTGAGGAAACCGTCAGTTTTGCAAAAGAATACAACATTTTAGTTTGCCATGACAACGCTTATTCTGAAATTGCCTATGACGGCTATCGCCCGCCCAGTTTTTTAGAGGCAAAAGGGGCAAAAGAAGTTGGCATTGAGTTTGGCTCGGTATCTAAGCCTTATAATATGACCGGCTGGCGGATTGGTTGGGCGGTAGGTCACCCCGCAGTGATTGAAGCGCTGGGCAGGATAAAGAGCAATTTAGACAGCGGGCAGTTTCAAGCAATTCAATATGCCGCAATAAAGGGACTTAACGGCCCTCAGGATGAGCTTAAGAAAAATATCGCTGTCTATGATGAACGCAGGAAGATTGTTGTGGATGGATTAAATGCGATGGGCTGGAATGTGGAAGCACCAAAAGCCACTTTTTATGTATGGGCTCCGGTGCCAAAAGGATTTACATCGGCATCCTTTGCTGAGTATGTAATTGAAAAGACCGGTGTAGTGATTACTCCCGGAAATGGTTACGGTGATAACGGTGAAGGATATTTCCGTATTTCACTGACCATTCCGAAAGAGCGGATTGCTGAAGCTTTTGCGCGGATGAAAGAGGCTTTGGGCAAAGTGGAATTTTAAAATGATGAGGAGAGAGAAATAATGAAACTTGCCGAACGGGTGGCAAAAATTACACCCAGTCCAACGTTGGCTATTGATGCCAAAGCTAAACAAATGAAGGCAAACGGGGTAAAGGTATATAATTTCGGTGCAGGTGAACCGGACTTTGACACTCCCCAACATATTAAAGATGCGGCCGTTGAAGCAATAAATTCCGGTATGACCAAGTATACGCCGGTTGGCGGTACAGTGCAGTTAAAACAAGCCATTATAGAAAAATTAAAAAGCGATAACGGCCTGGAATACCGGCCGGAGCAAATTGTTGTTTCTGCCGGGGCAAAACACTCATTGTATAATGCTTTTCAAGTGTTGGTGGAAGATGGCGACGAAGTAATCGTTCCTGCTCCGTACTGGGTTAGTCACTTAGAACAAGTTAAAATTGCCGGAGCTAAACCGATAGTGATTATGGCAGATGAGGCTAACGGCTTTAAAATCACTCCTGAGCAGCTGCGGGCGGCAATTACCCCCAAAACAAAAGCAGTGCTGATTAACAGTCCAAGCAACCCCACCGGAGGGGTTTACAGCAGGGAAGAGCTCAAGGCTTTGGGTGATGTAATTTTAGAGCATGATAATATTGCTGTTATCTCGGATGAAATATATGAAAAGCTTATCTATGACGGTTTGGAACATGTCAGTATTGCTTCCGTAAGTGAGGAGTTAAAAGAGCGCACGGTGGTAATTAACGGTGTATCAAAAGCATATTCTATGACCGGTTGGCGGATTGGATATGCCGCAGCGCCGTTGAAAGTGGCCAAAGCGATGACTAACCTGCAAAGTCATTCTACCAGTAACGCTACTTCAATTGCTCAGGCTGCCAGCACAGCAGCGTTGAGCGGCCCGCAGCAGCCGGTTGAGGATATGCGGGTTCAGTTTGCCAAGCGCCGTGACTATATGTTGGAAAGATTGCTGGCCATTCCCGGTGTAAGCTGCCCAAAACCGGGCGGAGCATTCTACTTGTTCCCGAATTTCAGCGCATTTTTCGGCAGGAGTTATAAAGGCAGAACGATCAACAGCGGTACGGAATTGGCAGAACTGCTGCTGGATGAAGTGCAGGTTGCCGTAGTGCCGGGTATAGCCTTTGGCAACGATGATTTTGTTAGGTTTTCTTATGCTGCCGACATGGAAACCATTACCGAAGCAATGAAACGTGTTGAAGCATTTTTAAAAGAACTGAAATAGCTTACAGCATTATACTGGTAATAAGGTTTGTTTTTACTACCCTTCCAATGGAAGGGTAGTTTGCTTGTTTATTATTAAAATTTATGGCCCGCTCCTTATACGACAGGTGACAGTTTTATAATGTTAGGCTTGCTTTTGAAAGTAAAATAGAGTTTTTAAAAGGAATTTTAAATTTTAAGTAGAAAAATAATTTTTATGGTAAATAATCAATAATATAGTAATGATAATTTTTTGAGGTGATACATTTGCTTAAAAGCATGACCGGTTATGGCCGTGGCGAGGCCAGCGCCAGCGGTTGTAAATTTACCGTGGAATTAAAATCAGTAAATCACCGTTTTTGCGAAGTTGTGGTGCGTTTGCCGCGGATAATCAATTCCTTGGAAGAACGTATTCGCAAAATGATTCAAACCGGCATTAAAAGAGGGCGGGTTGACGTATACATATCAATGGAAGAGACGGAAGAACGGGCCTTGCAGGTAAAAGTTGACAAAGAACTGGCGGTGGCATATTATAAATCAATGGAAGAATTGCAGCAAATTTTGCCGGTTACCGGCAAAATTGAATTGCGCGATTTAATTAGCATGCCGAATATTTTTGTGGTGGAAGAACCGGAAGAAGATTTGGAGGAACTGTGGCAGGCTATTGAAATTGCATTAAATAATGCTGTTGAGCAATTGATTCAAATGCGTGTCGTTGAAGGTGCCCGGCTGGCTGCTGACATTAAAAAACGGGTGGGAATTATTGCTGACCTGAACAATTTAATTAAACAACGTGCTCCACTGGTGGTAGAGGAATATAGAGAGCGCTTAACTCAGCGCTTGGCGGAATGGCAGGTTGAAGGGATGCTGGATGAAAACCGGATGGCGGCTGAAGTTGCTCTGTTTGCTGAACGAGCTAACATCACCGAAGAAATTGTCCGTTTAGACAGCCATCTTAAACAAGTGGAGAAATGCCTGCAGTCAGATGAGGCAGTAGGGCGCAAATTGGATTTTTTGATGCAGGAAATGAATCGAGAAATTAATACCATTGGCTCGAAAGCCAATGATTTGGTTATAACCAATGCGGTGGTTGATGTCAAAAGTGAACTGGAGAAAATCAGGGAACAAGTACAGAATATTGAATAATATTAAAGAATTGTAGGGGGAGGCACATTTATGGATATCAAATTAATTAACATTGGATTTGGTAACATTGTTTCGGCAAACCGGATTATTGCGATTGTCAGCCCTGAGTCGGCACCGATTAAACGAATTATTACCGAGGCTCGGGACCGTGGAATGTTGATTGACGCAACTTATGGGCGGCGCACCCGGGCGGTAATTATTACCGACAGCGATCATGTGGTTTTATCAGCCGTGCAGCCTGAAACTGTTGCAAACCGCTTGGTTACTAAGGAAACTAATAATCAGGAAGAGATTGCTGAATAAATTATGTCTAAACAGGGTGTTTTAATAGTATTAAGCGGCCCGTCCGGGGCAGGCAAGGGAACAGTGTGTCAGAATTTAATTAGCAAAAATAAGTCTGTTTACCTGTCTGTGTCGGTTACCACCAGACCTCCCAGGCCAGGCGAAGTGCACGGCAAAAATTACTTTTTCATCAGCCGGGAAGAATTTCAGCAGATGGTAACTAATGATCAACTTATTGAATGGGCGCAAGTTTATGACAATTTCTACGGCACTCCTAAAGAGTGGGTGGAAGAAAAGTTATCTAACGGAGAAGATGTGCTGCTTGAAATCGATATTCAAGGTGCTCTGCAAATAAAGAAAAAATTTCCCGAGTGTGTTTTGATATTTATCATTCCTCCGTCCATTAATGAACTGCAGGCGCGATTGGTGAGCAGAGGTACGGACGGTGCTGAGGTTATCAAAAAGAGATTAAACTGTGTAAAAGATGAGCTGCAGGAAATACCGCACTACGATTATATTGTGGTTAATGATTGCCTGGAAGAAGCAACTAATCAAGTTAAGGCTATTATCACCGCTGAAAAATGCAGACCGAAACGCTTTGATCTGAAGAAATATTTACAGTTGGGGGGCTTGTCATGAATCGCATTCCTTTAGATAAATTACTAACCAAAGCAGACAGCAGATACAGCTTGGTGGTAGCTGCTGCCAAGCGTGCCAGAGAGATTACTGCCGGGCAGCTGGAAAACGAAGGAAAAGATGCCGGTGATGCCGGTTTGAAAGCGGTTAGTTTGGCTTTGGAAGAAATAGCTGAAGGCGTTGTGGAAATTAAAGGAAAAAACATTCGGAATATTGGAGGGTAAAACGTGTTAACCGGCAAAAAAATTACGGTTGGAATTGCCGGAGGCATTGCGGCATATAAAACAGCAGAACTGGTCAGCAGTTTGGTGAAATGTGGTGCAGATGTAAGAGTGGTAATGACCGCCTCCGCGCAGCAATTCATTGGTCCGGTAACCTTCAGTGCCTTAACAAATAATCCTGTATATACTGATATGTTTGTAACCCCGCATGTTGGCGGGGTTACCCATATTGATTTGGCACAAAACACAGACTTATTAGTGGTAGCACCTGCTACCGCTAATATCATTGCTAAGGCGGCACACGGCATTGCGGATGATTTGCTGTCTGCTGTGGTGATAGCTGCCGGATGTCCGGTAATGTTTTGTCCGGCAATGAATACTCAGATGTATCAAAACCCAGTGGTGCAGCAAAATATCAAAAAACTGCGGCAGCTGGGTTACTGCTTTGTAGGGCCGAACTCAGGAAAACTGGCCTGTGGAACATCAGGAAAGGGTAGAATGAGTGAGCCTCAAGAGATATTCAAACAAATTAAAAATATTTTTGCTCCCGGAGATTTAAGCGGATTAAATGTACTGGTAACTGCAGGGCCGACCAGGGAACCGTTGGATCCGGTGCGTTATCTGACTAATCGCAGTTCAGGAAAGATGGGTTACTCTTTGGCTAAAGCCGCTTTTGAACGGGGGGCGAAAGTAACGTTAATCAGCGGCCCGGTTAGTTTGACAAATCCTTCCGGTATTGAAGTTGAAAATGTCGAAACAGCAGAACAAATGTATAATGCGGTATTAGCACATTTTGATTCTGCTGACATAGTGATTAAGTCCGCCGCTGTTGCTGATTATCGTCCCAAACAGGTGGCAGCGAAAAAGATCAAAAAACATGAGCAGGCGTTAGTGCTTGAATTAGAAAAAAACCCCGACATTTTGGCAGAGCTTGGCAGGAGAAAGAAAAATCAAACTTTGGTGGGCTTTGCTGCCGAAACTGACAATGCCGAAGAATATGCCAGACAGAAGCTGCAGCAAAAGAACCTGGATTTATTGGTGCTAAACAATGTGCGGATGCCCGGTGCGGGTTTTGATGTTGATACAAATATTGTTACCGTTATGCATAAAAACGGCAGGGTGATTGAACTGCCGTTAATGAGTAAGTTGGAGGCTGCCGGGTACATTTTAGATGAAATTCTATTGTGTCGGAGCACATTGAATGAGTAGCTATGCTGAAATAATTGTTGAGGTTGCCAGCCGCCGGGTAGACCGACCGTTTCATTATTTGGTGCCGGATAATTTACAGCCGCTTTCGGTAGGTGCCCGGGTGCTGGTGCCCTTTGGCTCTCGCAAAGTACCCGGATATGTTGTTGGTTACTCTGCACCGCCGAAGAACATTGCTGTTAAAGAGGTTGCCGGTGTTATCGGCGGAGGACTGCCTCCGGATTTAATGCGTTTAGCTGACTGGATGTCCAAGAAATATATTTGCACGTTGGCTGAAAGTTTGCAATGTGTGCTGGGACCGGGAAGAGAAGAAAAAAGGATTTCCCGACGCTTATTTGCCAAGGTAAATACTTGTCAACTAACAGCCCTAAAACTTACCTCTAAACAAAAAACTGTTTTAACTAATGCGATTGAAAACCCCGGGCTGACCAAAGCGGATTTAGCCCGTATTTCCAACGTATCTGTGTCAACGGTTGCCGCCCTGCTGAATAAAGGGCTTCTTTATTGGGATGAACAGCCGTTTTTCAATCAGCAATTGGAGTTAGATCAACCACCGGTATTAACTCCTGAACAGCAAAAAGTGGTAAAGACCGTAAAAACTGCTTTGGAACGGGGCGGTTTTGATGCATTTTTGTTGTATGGTGTAACGGGAAGCGGTAAGACGGAAGTATATCTAAATTCGATTGAAGCGGCGCTGCAAAAAAATAAGCAGGCTATCGTGTTAGTGCCGGAAATTTCACTTACACCTCAAATGGTGAGTATATTTCACCGGCGATTCGGCGCTAAAGTGGCTGTGCTGCACAGCCGTTTATCGGCGGGGGAAAGATACAGAGAAAGACTGCGCATTGAACGTGGTGACGCTCAAGTAGTGTTGGGTGCTCGATCTGCCGTTTTTGCGCCGGTACGGAATTTAGGAATTGTGATTATTGACGAAGAACACGAACCATTATATAAGCAGGAAGAAAATCCGAAGTACCATGCCCGGGAAGTGGCTCTTTACCGAGGGCGGTTAGCCGGTGCGGTGGTGCTGATGTCCAGCGCCACGCCGGCATTAGAGAGCTTTTGCCGTGCTGAACCGGAAGGCCCTTATCAACTTTTAAAAATGACTAAGCGAGTCGGCGATCGTTCGCTGCCGGAGGTGCATGTGGTGGATATGCGCCAAGAAAGCGGTGCTGCCGACGGATGGATTTTTAGCAGTGTGCTGCTTCAGAAAATTAAACAGCGGTTGGACAGCCAACAGCAAGTGGTGCTGTTTTTAAACCGTCGCGGATATTCCAGCTTTGTCGTTTGTCGGAATTGTGGACATGTTTTAAAATGTCCAAGCTGCGATATTTCACTGACTTATCACTATGACGGTAAACTGCGCTGTCATTATTGCGATCATTTGGAACATGCAAAAAAAATATGCCCTGAGTGCGGCAGTAAAGAGATCGGCTATTTAGGGATGGGAACTCAAAAGGTTGAAGAAGAAGTAAGACGATTATTTCCCGGTGTAAGAGTGCTGCGCATGGATGGGGATACCACCGGCAGAAAAGGCGCCCATGAAGAAATATTAGCTGCATTTAAGGACGGATATGCAGACGTATTGGTTGGAACCCAAATGATTGCCAAAGGATTGGACATACCCAATGTTACTCTTGTCGGTGTGGTCAGTGCTGACACTATGCTGTATATGCCGGACTTTCGGTCGGCGGAACGCACCTTTCAGCTGCTCACTCAAGTGGCAGGCAGAGCGGGGAGGGGGAAATATCCCGGAGAAACGGTGGTGCAGACTTACAATCCGGATCATTACAGCATCAAGTGTGCCCGGCACCACGATTATATCCGCTTTTACCAGCAAGAAATGAAATTGCGAAGAGCTTTGAAATATCCGCCTTTTTACTATATGTCACGAATTTTGCTGAGCGGAAAACAAGCTGATTTAGTTGAGAAGGCAGCGAATGAGTTTAGGCAAGCTCTGTTAAAAGATGCTGCAGCTTGCGAATTGATTGTTCTCGGCCCGGCACCTGCTGCACTGGCTAAAATACAAAAACGTTTTCGCTGGCAGCTGGTTTTAAAAGGCCGCCGGGCCGGTGAAGTGCGCAGTGCTACCGCTCAAGCGGTGCACCTTTGGGATGAAAAGTCAGCCCTCAAAAACAAAGTGACTGTGACGGTAGACATAGACCCGCAGTTTTTATTTTAGTATAATTAAACATTAGAATGTTAAAATTAAGCTTTTTCGGTTTACTTTTAAGTTTTAAAGGAGATGTTAAGTTTGGCGGTTTATAATGTGGTTAAAAACGGTGACCCGGTGCTGCGGGAGAAAGCTAAACCGGTAGCAAAAATTACTCCCAATATTTTAAAACTGCTTGATAACATGCGCGATACCATGTATGCTGCCAAAGGCGTTGGTTTAGCGGCGCCGCAAATCGGTGTATCTAAACGGGTTGTGGTTGTAGATGTCGGTGAAGGACTGTATGAGTTAATCAACCCGGAAATTATTGAAGCTCATGGTGTAGAAGTTGCTGCAGAAGGTTGTTTGTCCATTCCCGGTGTGGTCGGAGAAGTGCCCCGGGCAGCAAGTGTTGTGGTGCGGGCACTGAATCGCAAAGGCCAAATGATGGAATATCGGGCTAAAGGTTATACTGCTCGGGCATTTCAGCATGAAATTGATCATTTAGACGGAATTTTATTTATTGACAAAGCACAAAATGTGCGAAAGGAAGAAGTTCGTTAATGCGTATTGTTTATATGGGGACACCTGATTTTGCAGTGCCCTGCTTGGAGGAAATTATAAACAGAGGGCATCAGTTAGCGGCAGTTGTTACTCAACCGGACCGCCCAAAAGGCCGGGGGCGCAAGCTGCAGCCACCGCCGGTGAAAGCTGCTGCCCAAGAGCACGGCATTGATGTCTATCAACCGAATAAAATTAAAACTGCTGATTTTTTTAATGTTTTAAAAGATATCGGGCCGGATCTGATTGTGGTTGTGGCTTATGGCAAAATACTGCCTCCGGAAATATTGGCTCTGCCCCCGATGGGGTGTGTAAATGTACATGCTTCGTTACTGCCTAAGTACCGCGGATCAGCACCGATTCATTGGGCAGTAATCAACGGTGAAAAGGAAACCGGTGTCACCACCATGTATATGGATGAAGGGATGGATACCGGTGACATGATCTTGAAAAAAACTGTTAAAATTGGTTCAGATACTACCGTTGGAGAGGTACATGATCAGCTGAAAATATTGGGTGCTGAGCTTCTGGGAGAAACATTGGAATTAATTGAACAGGGAACTGCACCGCGCACTCCGCAGGATGATGACCTGGCAACCTATGCGCCGATGCTGACACGGGAGCATGAAAAAATTAATTGGAATAAACCGGCAGAGGACATCAAAAATCAGATCAGAGGTATGAATCCTTGGCCGGGGAGCTATACCACTTTAGATGGCAAAGTGCTGAAGGTTTGGCGGGCAGAAGTGTTGGATAAAACTACTGATAAAAAGCCGGGCACGGTTGTTCAGGCTGAAGGTGACAGTATTGTAGTGCAAGCAGCACGCGGAACGGTCTCTTTGCTGGAGCTGCAGCTTCAAGGTGGGAAGCGTTTAAGCTGTGCAGATTTTTTGCGCGGCAGGCAGATGTTGACAGGGAAAGTGCTTGGTGCTGAGGAGGCATAAAAATGATTAGCAATTCATACATTCAACCTCAGGGTAAAAAACGGCTGTTTATTGGTTTGCTGGCGGGAAGTTTGTTAACGGTAGGCGGTCTTGCCGGCCTGTTGTGGTATTTAATATCCCAACCGACAACTGTGCTGCAGAAATTAATGCTGGTTGTTTTGGTAACCGGTATTCTGATGTCGATGGTGGCTGTGGCTTTTGGGATTGGCGGTATTGTACTTACTATTTGGCTGGCAAAAACAATTGCGCCGCTGCAGCCGCTGATGAGAGTGGCTATGAGCACTTTGTTTCCTATTGCAATTGGCCTGGGGCGGATATTTAATATTGATACGGATAAAATCAAAAGGTCATTCATCGAAGTTAATAATCAATTGGTGCTGACCAAAGAATTAAAATTGATGCCTTCTCAAATTTTGGTGTTGGCTCCACACTGCCTGCAAAAAAGCAGCTGCCCGCACAAAATTACTACTGATATCAATAACTGTAAGCGCTGCGGCGGGTGTCCGGTAAATGAGCTTTTAGCAATAAGAGACCGCTTTGGTGTGAATATTGGCTTAGCCACCGGAGGTACGCTGGCGAGAAAATATGTCAAAGAGTATCGTCCGAAAGCTGTGGTGGCAATTGCCTGTGAACGTGATTTAGCCAGCGGCATTCAGGATTCGTCACCAATTCCTGTTTTGGGAGTACTAAATGAACGGCCTTTCGGACCGTGCTTTAATACACAAATATCGGTACCTCGGGTCGAAGAAGCAATAAGATATTTTATAAAGGTGGAGAAATAATGGCAAATATTTCCGCTAGGGAAATAGCCTTAAAGGCACTTAAAGCAGTGGAAGAAGAAGGGGCCTACGCTAACTTAGCCCTGAACAAAATGCTGGAAAAATATCAACCAAATAAACTTGACCGTGCTTTTGCTACAGAGCTGACTTATGGTACACTTCGCACATTGAATACTTTGGACTGGGTAATATCAAGGTTTTTAAGGCAGCCATTGGCCAGTGTCAATGTTTGGGTGCGCAACATCTTAAGAATGGGCACTTATCAGCTGATGTTTTTAAGTAAAGTGCCGCCGGCGGCAGCGTGTAATGAAGCGGTTGAACTATCCAAAAAGTATGCTAATCAGGGAGTCGTTAAGTTTGTTAACGGAGTGCTGCGCAATATTACCCGCAACTTGGATAAAATTGAATACCCCGATATAAAAACTGATCCGGTAAGTCACGTTTCTTTAAAATACTCGCACCCTACCTGGATGGTAGAAAGATGGCTGAAAGAATACGGACTAAATCAAACGATTGAATTATGCAAAGCCAATAATGTCAGTCCGCCAAATATAATTCGCACAAACACACTGCGTATTACAAGAGATGAGCTGATTGCCCGCTTAAATGATGAAGGGGTAAGAGCAGTCAAGACCAACTATGCACCGGAAGGCTTGAACATTGAAGGCTTTTTATCATATCGCACTCTGCCCAGTTTTCAGCAGGGATTATTTCAAATTCAAGATGAAAGCTCGATGTTAGTGGGCCATGCGATAAACCCGGCCCATGGCTCGAGAGTGATTGACGCCGCGGCAGCCCCCGGAGGCAAATCAACCCACTTAGCTCAGTTGATGCATAATACCGGTTTGGTAATGGCATTTGATTTGCACCCCCATAAATTGGATTTAATTCAAGAAAATTGTAAGCGCTTGGGAATTACCAATGTTAAAGGGCGGGTGGGAGATACCCGTGAAATGCCGAAGGATTTTCATAACTGGGCGGATTATTTACTGCTGGACGCACCCTGTTCAGGACTGGGGGTTTTAAGAAGGCGGCCTGATTCCAGATGGCGAAAAGATGCTCATCAAATACCGGCTATAGTTAAATTACAGCGTGAAATGCTGGAGAGTGTGCATAAATGTGTGCGGCCGGGCGGTGTTTTGGTGTACAGTACATGTACCATTACTGAAGAAGAAAACCTTGGTCAAATAACATCGTTTTTACAGGACCATCGAGAATTTGTTTTAGAAGATTTAACACCTCTTCTTCCCGCAAGTTTAGCTAAAGAACGGAGTGCTTCCAAGGGTTATATTCAATTACTTCCCCACATTCATGGCATGGATGGATTTTTTATTGCAAGAATGCGAAAAAGAGGAATATAGTATAAAATGTAGAATTGTTCAACCGGGTTGGGAATTGGCGGTTATTGGTTATAATTTAATTAAAGAAGAGGGATTGTATTGATGACCAAAACCAACCTTTTAGATTTAAATCTTAAAGAAATGGAAGCGATGTTAATCAGCTTGGGAAAAGAACGCTACCGGGCCAAACAGCTGTGCCAGTGGGTGCTGCAGAAAGGGGCAGCTGATTTTGATGAAATGACCAATATTTCAAAAGAGCTGCGTGAGCAATTAAAGCAGATTGCAGTTATTGGCCAACCGGAAATATTAGCCAAGCAGGCTTCCAAAGACGGCGAAACAATTAAATATTTATTTGGCCTTACGGACGGTGAGGCGGTAGAAAGTGTTTTAATGCGGCATTCCTACGGCCGATCCGCCTGTGTTTCCACGCAGGTAGGATGCCGGATGGGCTGCCGTTTTTGTGCTTCTACCGTTGACGGGGTGGTGCGCAATCTGACAGCAGGAGAAATCTATGCGCAGGTATTAGCTATCCAAAAGGATACTAATGAAAGAGTAAGCCACGTTGTAATAATGGGCAGTGGCGAACCAATGGATAACTACGATGCTACCATTAAATTTATCAGAAATATAGCTGCTCCTTATGGATTGAATATCAGTTTACGCCATATTACGTTAAGTACTTGCGGCATTGTGCCGGGAATTAAAAAGTTAGCTCAAGAAGATATCCCCATTACACTGGCAGTTTCGCTGCATGCCCCGGACAATAAACTTAGGAATGAACTGATGCCGATTAATCGCAAATATCCATTGGAGCAGTTAATTCCGGCCTGTGCAGAATATGCCCAACAGACCGGCAGGCGGATAACTTTTGAGTATTCGTTGATTAAAGGAAAAAATGATCAGCTCATTCATGCTCAACAGCTGGGCCGC
This sequence comes from uncultured Peptococcaceae bacterium, assembly GCA_965546615.1. GTDB lineage: Bacteria > Bacillota > Desulfotomaculia > Desulfotomaculales > Desulfohalotomaculaceae > CBEUVQ01. The sequence goes on along the minus strand of CBEUVQ010000012.1, from coordinate 31,885 downwards.
CTTTTGCAGGGATTGCTGTGTCATGTGAATTTGATTCCGGTGAACCCGGTAAAAGAGCGCGGGCTGGAACGTACACCGCCGCAGCAGGTATTAAAGTTTCAAAAAGAGTTAGAACAATATGGGGTTAATGCTACGGTGCGCAGAGAAATGGGGGCTGATATTGATGCTGCCTGTGGACAGCTGCGCAGGCGTGTTAAATCAGTGAGGTGAGAGTAATGGGCCTCTTTTCAGGATTGGAAGGTAACCTTGAAAAATACATTGAGGGATTTTTTAAGGATAAGTTTAAATGCCGAGTGCAGCCGATAGAAATTGCCAAGCGTTTGGCGCGGGAAATGCGGGATAACCGAAGAGTAAGCATCAGTAATATTTATGTTCCTAACGAGTATACCGTGTCACTCCATCCGGAAGATTGGGAAAGTATCGGGGCGTTTAATAAGCTGCTTTCTTTAGAATTGCAGGATTATATTGTGCAAAAGGCGGAAGAAAAAGGCTTCACTCCGGTGGCAGATCCGGTAGTAACGTTGGAAAAAGATGAAGGAGTGGAGCGGGGGCATCTAAAAGTTGCGGTGAATTTCAGTGAAGCAGTTCCGGCAAATAAAAAGGATGCTCAAAAAGAAAATGATCACTTGTCAGAGGAAGAGCAGCATACGCAGATGTTTCATCCCGTTAAGGATACCTCTCCTTTAACTAAGGTAAAGATAATTAAACCTTCTCTGGTAATAGAGGAAGGTCAAGATGCCGGCCAAGAATTTGTGTTGGCTGATTATCGTACAGTGATTGGCCGGCGGGATACTTGTGACATTGTTTTGCATGACCCCAGTATTTCCCGAAGGCATGCTCAGTTGGACTGCCAGGGGGAAGAATATATTTTAACGGACTTAAACAGTACTAACGGTACTTATGTTAATGGGCTGAAAGTAACTAAAAAACTGCTGAAATCCGGTGATGTAATTACAATGGGGACAACAGTTTGTGTTTTTAAGGTAAGTTGATTATGTTGGGGATATTACTTTTAATACTGCGATATTTCTTTTTAGCACTCTTTTATGTGTTTTTAATCAAACTAACGTTAGCAATATTTAATGATTTGCGTCGGGATAACCAAAAAATCATCCAAGATGCAAAGTGTGATTGTGATGTAAAAAGTATTCAGGCGGCACCGGATAGCGGCGGAGACGGGGCGGGGCTGCTGGTATTGACAGCGGCCGCTGAAGATATCAGCGCAGGCTCGGTAATACCGCTGGGGAATAATACCGTTATTGGCCGAGTGCCGGGCTGTCAAGTTAAAATTATTGATAACACTGTCTCAAGCAAACACGCGGTAATTAAATATCGAGACGCTCAATATTGGGTAGAAGATTTGGGCAGTCTTAACGGTACTTATTTAAACGAAATTAAGCTAAAAAAACCTGCAGTGCTGGCTAACGGAGATATACTGCGGGTTGGCGGAGTCAGTTTTGAGTTTGTGAGGTGGGCTTATGAAGTGGAGCCAAATAACTGAAGTGGGACTGGTCAGACCGGGTAATGAGGACAGCTTACTAATATCACCTGATCTTGGTTTTTTTATGTTAGCCGACGGTATGGGCGGCCATAATGCAGGTGAGGTTGCCAGTCAGCAGGCATTGAAATATTTAGAGCAGAAGGTGCGTATGCTGCTGCCTAAGGCAGATGATGTCGGTCAAATGCTGGTGGAAGCGCTGCAAGAAACCAACGCCTTTCTTTATCAGATGGCTTGTCAAGATTCTGAATTGGAAGGCATGGGTACTACCGTTACTGCTTGTTTAGTGCGGAATAATGAAGCTTTGATAGTACATGTGGGTGACAGCCGGGCGTATCTGTTAAAAGGAGATTCTATAACCCAAATAACCCAGGATCATTCTTTGGTAGGAGAATTGGTTAAAAACGGTGATATTAGTGAAGAATTGGCTCAAGTTCACCCACGCCGCAATGTTTTAACCCAAGCTGTAGGTGTATTCCCCGAAGTAAGTGCTGATTTATACCGGCTGCAGCTGCAAAGAGGGGATTTGATTTTACTGTGCACTGATGGATTGACCAACCACCTGAATCGGCTTCAAATTCAAAATATTGTCAGCGATGCTTCGAGTTTGGAACAGGCAGTGAGAAATCTTACCGCAGCCGCATTAGAACAAGGCGGAACGGATAATATATCCATCATTTTAATTGAGGTATAAATTAGGAGGTATAGTAATTGATCGCAGATCATGCTGATCAATTTAATAAAAAGGCCAGAACCCAGGAAAGAAAGCTGCTTTTATACTGTGCAATTTATGCATTTGTTGGTGTAATAGTGCTGTATTTAGGTGGCAATACCAAAGAATTCTCTGTACTGATGATCTTATCAGCTGTTTTTGGGGGAATGGCTGCGTTTGCTGCTTTAAGCATATTATGGAGTTTAACGGGTTTTAAAGCGGATCCTTATTTGCTGCCAATTACTGCATTACTAACATCCACCGGCTTGATTTTTTTGCTGCGCCTTAACTCCGATATTGCAGCACGCCAGTTTATCTGGCTGATGACAGCGTTAGCGGCTTTAGCGATAACAACTACACTGCTGCGGCATTATCGTGCGCTGGCTGATTATAAATACGTTTATGCTTTACTAGGAACAGCAGCGCTGCTGCTGCCAATTTTTTGGGGTGTAGAGCAGGGTGGTTCGCGCAGCTGGTTGGACTTCGGCCTTTTTCAAGTACAGACTTCGGAATTTGTTAAAATACTGCTGGTATTATTTTTGGCAGCGTTTCTTGTTGAAAACCGGAGAGTTTTATCTACCGGTACCGCTACATTTTTAGGCCTGCCTGTTCCTACCGTCTCAGAATGGGGGCCGCTGGTTTTTATGTGGGGCATTGCCATGGTTTTGCTGGTATTTCAACGGGACTTAGGTACTGCCTTAATTTATTTCGCCACTTTTTTAGCAATGCTGTATGCTGCTACCTCCCGTTTTCTTTACGTGTTATTTGGAACTGCCGTGTTTTCGGTAAGCGGTTTTTTAAGCTACCACTTTTTCAACCATGTTCAGTCACGGGTGGATATTTGGCTAAACCCGTGGCCTTACTTTGAAACAAGCGGTTATCAAGTTATCCAATCATTGTTTGCCATTGCCGAAGGAGGATTAATTGGCGTTGGCCTGGGAGCAGGAAGACCGGATTTGATTCCGGCAGTGCACACTGATTTTATTTTTTCTGCGGTATGTGAAGAAATGGGTCTTTTGGGCGGCGGCGGAATTATCATATTATTTATCTTATTTATCTACCGTGGACTGAAAATCGCACTTAGTGCAGAAGATGATTTTTCTGCGTTGTTTGCGGCGGGCCTAACTGCGCTGATGGCTTTACAGGTATTTATTATTACTGCCGGCGTTATTAAGCTGCTGCCATTAACCGGTGTAACGCTGCCGTATATTAGTTATGGGGGCAGTTCTCTGGTTGTAAATTATATATTGTTGGGGTTTTTGTTAAATATATCTCATGAGGCGGGCTGCCGACATGAATAATAACATCCGCAGACTAGGTACATTTTTAATTACCATATTAATATTATTGGTATTCTATTTATCTTATTTACAGTTTATTAAAGCCCCTGAGCTGGTTAATAATCCCTATAACAGCCGTATATCCGAGCAATTAAGCAGCATCAAGCGGGGAAGTATTTATGACCGCAGCGGACAAGTATTAGCTGAGACCCGTTGGGCGGGTGACCACGGACAAAGGTATTACCCGCGGGCCGATGAAACAGCACATTTGATCGGTTACCTATCGACTCGGTATGGGAACACCGGATTGGAAGCGGCTTATGCAAAGTATTTGTTAGGTCAAACCGGTGGAGAAAAAGCAATCAATATTTTAAGAAGGCTGACCGGTAAAGATCAACTTGGTAATGATTTAGTGTTAACCATCGATGCTGATCTGCAGCATTTAGCGGTGAGTTTGCTAAAGCAAACCGGTAAAAACGGATCGATTGTGGTAATTGATCCGCGTACCGGGGCAATTTTAACAGCTGCATCACTTCCCTCTTTTAATCCCAATAATTTAGAAGAGGATTGGGAGCAGCTGGTAAGCAATCAGCAGGCCCCTCTGTTAAACCGAGCTTTTCAAGGGGCATATCCGCCGGGATCAATTATGAAGTTGGTTACCGCTTCAGGTGGCTTGACCGAACGGCAAAATATTGACCGTTCGATAGATTGCCCCGGATATTTGCTGGTGGACGGTTTTAAACTTGCAGATCAAGTACATGGTAATGTTAACTTTACAGAAGCAATGGCAGTTTCCTGCAATACATACTTTGGACAGATGGGATTGGATTTAGGACAAGAAAAATTTGTTAAAGCTGCTGAAGGCTTTGGTTTCAACCAAAATTTTGATTTGCCGGTAGAAAGCCGGGTCAGTACGATATCAAAAGATAAGATTATTGACGATGTGGAACTGGTCAATGCCGCTATTGGTCAGGGCGAACTGTTGGTAAGCCCGCTGCATATGGCATTAGTTGCCGGAGCAATAGCTAATGAAGGACAAATGATGAAACCTTACTTAGTAGAACAAGTATTAAACCCCAAAAAACAGACAGTTTGGCAGAACGAACCAAAAGTACTGCATCAATCTACAGATGCAGAAACTGCCGGATTAATAGAGCAGGCAATGATTGCAGCAGTTGAACACGGCACCGGCAGGTTGGCAGGTATTGACGGTGTAGCTGTGGCAGGAAAAACCGGCACCGCTGAAAACCAAGAGAAAAAAACACCACATGCTTGGTTTGTGGGATATGCACCGGCTGCCGACCCGCAGGTGGCAGTGGCAGTGATTGTTGAAAATGGTGGTTCCGGCGGAGAAGTGGCAGCACCTATTGCCAAGCAGATGATATTAGAGGCGCTGAGGTGAGTTTAAATGATCGGGAAGTTATTGGGAAACCGATATGAAATTTTGGAACAATTAGGCGGCGGAGGAATGGCCATTGTTTATAAGGCCAAAGATAATTTTTTAAATCGATTGGTGACAATTAAAATACTGCGCCCGGAATATGTTACGGACAGTGATTTTATCCGTCGTTTTCGCCGAGAGGCTCAGGCAGTGGCCAGCCTTTCTCACCCGAATATTGTAAACATACATGATGTTGGACAAGAAAATGAAACTCAGTATCTAGTGATGGAATATGTGGCAGGTGATAACCTTAAAAACTATTTAAAAAATCATCCTGATCTGCCGCTGGATAAAATTGTTAATATTGCCAGGCAAATATGTGATGCTCTGCAGCATGCCCATGAAAATCATATTGTACACCGTGATGTTAAACCCCAAAATATATTGATTACCAATAACGAACGCGTTAAACTTACAGATTTTGGTATTGCGCTGGAGGCTACTACCGGCACAATCACTAATACCGAAACGATTGTCGGGTCGGTACATTATATATCACCGGAACAGGCTAAAGGCGAAATGGCAGGACCTCAATCAGACATCTACTCGCTTGGTGTAGTGTTATATGAAATGCTCACCCGTGAGCTTCCTTTTAAAGGGGACGGTCCGGTAGCTGTTGCTTTAAAGCATGTGCAGGAACAACCCAAGCCGCCCAGTGAAATCAATCCCGGAATACCGGAAGCTCTAGAACGGGTAGTAATGAAAGCAATGAGTAAAGACGTTGTGTACCGTTATCAAACTGCAGTGCAGTTCAGCCAAGATTTGCATAACGCGGTTAAAGGAACGCTGTTAATTGATGACGGTGATGATTTTGCTACCCGAGTGCTTCCCGCTCCAATCAGTAAAGATTTGATCAGTGAAGAAGAAGAGGTGGAAGATAAATCCCAACAGCGGCTGAATAAAAAGAAAATTGCTGTAATCACGGTTTTATTGTTTTTAAGTTTATTAAGCGGAGTGTTGTTTGCATCGTATAAATATTTAAATGTCCCTGAAGTGGAAGTTCCCGAGGTAATTGGGATGACGGTTGACGATGCGCGTGAAGAGCTTAATAAAGTAGGCTTGAAGAGTGTTGTTTCTGAAGAGTATAATGATGAAACAGAAAAGGGAATAGTGATTTCCCAAAGTATCGATCCCGGCAGAAAAGCAAAACAGGGACGGGAAATTACGTTAATTGTAAGCCTCGGACCGGAAATGGCTGATCTTCCGGATGTGCGCGGAAAAACCCAAGATGAGGCTGAATTGAATCTGAGCAATGCCGGATTTGATGATATAACTATAGTTGAAGCATTTGATGACGATATAGAGAAAGGTATGGTTATCGATCAAAGTCCGGCGCCCGGCCGCCAGCCGAAAAGTACAGCAGTGGAGCTAAAAATAAGTAAAGGCAAAGAACCGGTAAAATTGGAAATGCCCCGCTTTATCGGCTGGAAGTTAAATCAAGCTGAAGAGAAAATTAATTCGCTCAACTTGGTATTAGAGAAGCCGGTAAACTATAATCCCAGCGATCAATATTTAGAGGGACAGGTAATCAGCCAAACACCAAGTGCCGGCGAAGAAATTGAAGAAGGCAGCACTGTATCACTTACCGTAAGTGAAGGACCGGGTCCGAAACCGCGAACTGCCGGTATAAAAGTAGATATTGATAATGATAAACAAAAGCACGAAGTGCGGATAACAATAACTGATATTTTAGGCGACGATCGGGTAGTATATGTGGCAACTCACAACTCTAAAGAAAAAGTTTATCAGGAAGTAACATTTTACGGGCAGGCAGTAATTAAAGTATATGTAGACGGGGAGTTAGTCCAAGAATGGACACCATAAACCTATCGGAGGTTAAAATGCTTGAGGGGATTGTCGTCAAGGCCTATAGTGGATTTTATTACATTCAATGCGGGGAAACGCAGTGGACATGTCGACTGCGTGGTAAATTTCGTTTAAAAAAGCAAAAGGTGTTGGTAGGGGACCATGTGCGCTTAAAGCCGGCCGAGAATAATACCGGTATGGTGTACGAAGTATTTTCCAGGAAGAATGAACTGGTGCGCCCACCAATTGCCAATGTCGATCAAGCGGTAATTACTTTTGCGGTGGAAAATCCGCTGCCCAACCTTGATCTGCTGGATCGCTTTTTAATACTTGCTCAAGCTGCCAACGTTAGTCCCGTAATTTGTTTAAATAAAATTGATCTGTTAACTGCTGAACTTCCCGACTGGTTAGATGTTTACCGCATGCTGGGCTACTCGGTACTGGCAGTCAGTGTAAAAAAAGGTATCGGGATAGAAGATTTGCGTCAGATGCTTAAAGGTAAGATATCGGTTTTTGCCGGCCCGTCAGGCGTAGGTAAGTCCAGTTTGCTGAATGCTGTTCAACCCGGATTGAAACTAAAAACCGGAGAAATCAGTAAAAAGTTGGGCCGGGGCAAACACACCACCCGTCATGTAGAATTAATTCCACTGACCGGCGGTGGTCTGATAGCGGATACCCCGGGATTTTCCAACTTAGATTTACCGGACATGCCTTCTGAAGAATTGATTAATTATTTTCCGGAAATAGCGTATTATCAAAGCGAATGCCGGTTTGCAGGTTGCACCCATAATAAAGAACCGGACTGTGCCGTTAAAAAGGCGGTAGCTGACGGAAAAATCAACCCGAGACGTCATCAAATATATCTGCAGTACTTTAATGAACTGGTGGAAAGAGAAAGGAGATATTATGATTAAGCTTGCCCCTTCAATATTATCAGCAAATTTTGCTGCTTTGGCCGATGATGTGCACCAAGTGGAGGCTGCCGGTGCGGAATATTTACACATTGATGTAATGGATGGGCGTTTCGTGCCCAATATTACCATTGGGCCGCCGGTAATTAAAGCCTTACGTCCTCATTCCAACATGACTTTTGATGCTCACTTAATGATTGTTGAACCGGAAAAATATATAGCTGATTTTGCCAAAGCCGGTGCAGATTTAATAACGGTGCATGCCGAGGCTTGTACTCATTTGCATCGGGTAGTAACACATATTAAGGAGTTGGGTGTTAAAGCCGGTGTAGCGTTAAACCCGGCCACACCTGTTAGTGCAGTTGAACATGTGCTGCCGCTTTTGGATTTGGTGCTGCTGATGACGGTGAACCCCGGGTTTGGTGGACAGAAATTTATCCCACATGTGCTGCCTAAGATTAGAGCTGTGCGTGATATGATTGATGATGCCGGTTTGCCAACGGAACTGCAAGTTGACGGCGGAGTTAATCTGCAAACTGTTTCTCAAGCAGTACAAGCAGGGGCGAATGTGCTGGTAGCGGGATCAGCAATTTTTAGCGGAGGTAACATTGCTGCCGCAGTTGAGCAGCTGCGTGCTGCCGCTCACAATTAAAGCGTTATAAAGTTAGTTTCTTTGTCAAATGTTTGGGTGGCAGATATTTGTTCAAATATCTGCCACCCTTTAATTATAAGCAGGCAATCGACGAATGTATTCGAAAAAATGCATTTTCTTTTCATAAAAACTTACTTATTTAAGTTTTGTCATTAATGCAATTAGATTGTCGGTATTTCTGATATTTTTTTTGTTTCTGAGCATTATAATTAAAAAATCTTCGTTCTTCTTTTTTATTTTTCAAAAAAGACAACCCGTTTAATTCAGTGAGGACGATGTTTGGTTGCAGAGTGATATGTACAGCTAATTATAATAACTCTGGACAAACCATGGGTATTTTTGTTATGATTATAATAAAATGGAATATGTATTATTTTAACGCTTAATCTTTATAATTGGAGAACGGAGAAACCAAGTTATAGGGGTGAATCCTGTCTAAACTTGAATAATACTATCTATTTCAGGTAGAGTTAACAGCGATTCTAATCCGACAGCTAACTTCGCAAGCGTTGTAGGGGTAAATTGGTTGACATAAATTGATGTTTGGCTTTAGATGTCAGTTTATATTTTTTAATTAAACCCCCACGGGGGTTTTTTTAGTGCCGGTTAATGCAGAAAAATATGCAACAGTCGAAAGGAGGCTTATTATGAAAAAATTAGCGGTAAAAAATTTAGTTAAGATTTTTGGAGATAACCCTGAAAAAGCATTGAAATTATTACAGCAAGGTATTGATAAAAAAGAAATACATCAAAAAACCAAGCAAACCGTTGGTGTTTATAATGTCAGCTTTGAGGTGGAAGAGGGAGAAACATTTGTCATTATGGGTTTGTCGGGAAGCGGGAAATCAACGCTGCTGCGCTGTTTAAACCGCTTAATTGATCCAACCGCCGGCCAAGTAATTATTGACGGGGAAGATGTTACCGCAGCTAATGAAGAAAAACTGCGCGACATTAGACGCAAAAAGTTAGGGATGGTTTTTCAAAGGTTTGCTCTTTTTCCTCATCGTACTGTTTTAGAAAACACTGCTTTTGGTTTGGAAATACAGGGAATTGATCCGGAACAGAGGATTAAACAAGCAGAAGCGGCATTGGAACTTGTCGGACTAAAGGGTTGGGAACAGTCCATGCCCAAACAGCTTTCCGGCGGAATGCAGCAAAGAGTGGGGTTAGCAAGGGCGCTGGCCAGTGATCCGGATATTCTCCTGATGGATGAAGCTTTCAGTGCTTTAGACCCTTTAATCCGTAAAGAAATGCAGGACGAGCTGTTAGCAATTCAAAGCAAGATGAACAAAACTATTATTTTTGTGACACACGATTTAGATGAAGCGCTGAAAATTGGAGACCGCATTGCTTTAATGAAAGACGGGGCGGTAGTGCAGATCGGTACGCCGGAAGAAATTCTTACTCATCCCGCTAATGATTATGTTGAACGGTTTGTTGAAGATGTTGACATGACTAAAGTATTAACTGCTGAAGGAGTAATGAAAAGGCCTGAAGTAGTAGTCACAGTTAAAAACGGTCCTCGTTTTGCGCTGCGCTTAATGCGTGAACACGGTCTATCCAGCATTTTTGTTACTTCACGCGAAAAGAAACTTATAGGCTTAGCTACTGCCGACTGCTGCGTTGATGCAGTAGTAAACGGTTATACCGATATTAACCGTTTAATTATCACTGATATCCCCAGGATTAATCCGGATGCCCCGCTAAGTGAAGTGATACCTCTTTTGGCCGACTCTAAGTACCCGGTAGCAGTGGTTGATAATGAAGACAAATTAGTAGGAGTTATTGTGCGCGGTGCGGTGTTGGCCGGTATGATCAAGAAGGGGGGAGAACAAAATGGGGCTGCCTAAAATACCGATCGGTGACGGAGTAACCTGGCTGGTTGATACCCTGAACATTTACTTTGCTTGGTTTTTTGATTTAGTAAAAAATGTTATTCAGTTTTTGGTCGGTAATTTTACCGATTTATTGCTGTTACTGCCTCCGATTCTTTTTATTGCCATTGTTGCTTTAATTGCTTGGCGGCTTTCCGGTGTGAAAGTGGCTGTTGGCTCGATTGTTGGTTTGGCTTTGATCGACAACATGGAAATGTGGGAATATGCAATCGTTACAATTGCCTTGGTAGTGGTGGCAACATTATTTGCTTTAATAATCAGTATTCCCCTTGGCATATTAACTGCCCGTTATGAATGGCTGAACAGGCTGATGACACCGGTATTGGATTTTATGCAAACAATGCCGCCTTTTGTTTATTTGGTGCCGGCAGTTATGTTCTTTGCTATTGGTGATGTTCCCGGCTTAATTGCTACTATGGTATTTGCCATGCCGCCGGCGATACGACTTACCAGTTTAGGCATCAGACAGGTTCCGGAAGAATTGACGGAAGCGGCTGAAGCTTTTGGTTCTACTGAAATGCAGAAACTTTTCAAAGTACAACTGCCTTTGGCGATGCCGACAATAATGGCGGGTGTAAACCAATGCATACTGCTGGCGTTATCCATGGTGGTTATTGCAGCAATGGTTGGTGTAGGCGGTTTAGGTAAAATGGTGCTGCGCGGCATTGAACGACTGGATGTTGGCCTAGGATTTGAAGCGGGCTTATCTATTGTCATCATTGCCATGCTGCTTGACCGCATTACCCAAAGAATTGGTGGTATGTCAAATAAAGAAGGTTAAAGGGGGATGTTTTAATTAATGCGGAGATTTGTTAAGCTGTTTGCACTGTTGTCTACCATTATGCTGCTTGCTGCGGCGCTTGCCGGATGCGGCGGCAGTGGAGAGGATAGTCAAGGCAGTTCCGGACAAGCAGAGCCGAAAGGTAAGGTTAAGCTTGGTTATGTGGAATGGGATTCGGAAATTGCCAGCACCAACGTTGTTAAAGAAGTGCTGGAAAGTAAACTTGGTTACGAAGTTGAAACCATCGCTGTTAAAGCCGGTTTGATGTTTACCGGGCTTGCTCAGAGTGATTTTGACGGTATTGTAGCTGCTTGGTTACCTGCCACTCATGCCGACTATTATGAACAAAATAAAGATAATTTCGAGGATCTTGGTCCGAACTTAGAAGGCGCCAAAATTGGTCTGGTTGTGCCTGCATATGTTGATATTGATTCTATTGAAGATTTAAACAGTGTAAAAGACAAATTTGACGGAAAAATTATCGGCATTGAACCCGGTGCCGGCATAATGAGGGCCACCGAGGAAGCCATTGAGCAGTATGGTTTGGATTATGAGCTGATTGACAGCAGCAGCGCTGCTATGGCTGCCAGCTTGAAAAGTGCTGTTGAAAAGAATGAGTGGATTGCTGTTACCGGTTGGACACCGCACTGGAAATTTGCCAGATGGGATCTCAAATATTTAGAAGATCCGAAAGAGATTTACGGCGGAACTGAACATATCTCCACTTTAGTTCGGTTAGGATTAAAAGAAGATATGCCTGAGGTATATAACTTCCTGGACAACTTCTATTGGGAGCCGGCTGATATGGAAGCTGTCATGGTAAAAATACAGGATGGTATGTCTCCTGAAGAAGCTGCCAAAGAGTGGGTTGAAGAAAACAGCGACAAAGTGGAGGCATGGTTGAAGTAAGTCAAAAGTCGGGGAAACTGCCCCGACTTTTTCTTTGTGTTGACACACCAAATGAAAAAGAGTAAAATTTGCCATGTGATGTGCGAAATACATATTGGGTATGTTAATAACAGTGGAGGTGTTTAAACTTGACTGATTTATCTAATGAACATGCGTATATTATTGTTGATACCACTGATGTAGATAGAATCACTGCTAAACTGGAGAAAAGCGGAATGAATAAAGCAGAGATATTTCAGTTTAAATTGGATATGGTGGCGTTTGTAAATTTTTTAGAGACAAACCTAAACAAGGAATTATCTCAAGCTGATGAGTTTGATCTTAAAAAATTTGGTGAATATGCCAAAACCGACCCTACCTTAGGGGTGCTGGCAGAGCGGCGATTGAACAATGCCCGTACAGGTTTGGAAATATTAAGGCAGTTTTAATTGGACAAATGAACAAGTTATTATTGACACAATTTAACACAAGTCATATAATTGACTTAGTAGAACTAAAATTAGTGTAATTTAATATTACACCTTCGGGGATAGGTGAAATTCCGTACCGGCGGTGATGTTGTCAAAACTAAGCCCGCGAGCCCTTTTCTAAAGGGCAGATCCGGTTAGAATCCGGAGCCGACAGTTAAAGTCTGGATGGGAGAAGGTGAAGAAGTTATGCAGTTGGCATAAAAATAGTATTACGTAAATACTATTTTTATTAAAATGCCGGATGCTTATTTGTTGCTGCTTAAAAACCCCGAAGTGTTTCGGGGTTTTTCTTTATTAAAGGGGGCCTGTTGATGCACCAAAGTGATGATATAAAAGACCGGCACTATATGAAGATAGCGCTGGAATTGGCCGGGCGTGCCGAAGGTTATACCAGCCCCAACCCGCTGGTGGGAGCGGTTGTTGTTAAAAACGGTAAAATAGTGGGTCAAGGCTACCACATGAAGGCAGGTACTCCTCATGCTGAGGTACATGCTTTAAACGACGCAGGGGAAAGTGCAAAAGGTGCTACTTTATATGTCACGCTGGAACCGTGCTGTCATTATGGGCGTACTCCACCCTGCACTGAAGCGGTGATTAAGGCCGGTATCAGTAGAGTGGTAACAGCGCTGACTGATCCTAACCCTTTGGTAGCGGGGCAGGGATTAAAAAGATTGCGGGAGGCCGGTATTGAGGTTGTAAGCGGTGTTTTAGCTCAAGAGGCTGCCAGGCAGAATGAAGTGTTTTTAAAATATATAACGACCAAATTGCCGTTTGTAGCGTTAAAAGCGGCGGTAAGCTTAGATGGTAAAATCGCTACTGCCACCGGTGAATCTAAGTGGATTACCGGGCCGCAGTCCCGTGAGTATACTCATCGCCTGCGCCATAAATATGATGCCATTTTGGTCGGTGTAAACACAGTTTTGGCTGATGACCCGTCATTAACAACCAGGCTGCCGGACGGCGGAATTGACCCGATAAGAGTGGTATTGGACAGCAGGTGCCGCACGCCGCTTAATGCTAAAATACTCACCCAAAAATCAAATGCAGTAACAATAATTGCAACAACCCCCAATGCAGATACCGACAAAGTTCAAGCACTACAAGCGGCAGGGGCGGAAGTACTGGTTGTTCCGGGCAGTGGTGATAAGGTAGACATTGTTAATCTGCTTAAAGAACTTGCTAAAAAAAGCATCACCGGCATACTGGTGGAAGGCGGAGCGGCAGTTCACGGCGCGTTTTTAACGGCTAAAATGGTAGACAAAGTTTATTGGTTTATTGCACCAATTATTATTGGTGGGAATGCCGCTCCCGGAGCGGTAGGAGGAAAAGGAATAAAAAAGCTTAGCGAAGCAGTGAGGTTAGATAATATTACAGTAAAAAGATTTGGAGAAGATATTTGTATTGAAAGCTATAATGCTGCAGGAGGTGACAAAATATATTCACCGGAATTGTTGAGGAAGTAGGCACAATTAAAAATATTACCCGGGGTACTGATTCCGCACAGCTGCATATCAATGCCGTTAAAGTGCTGGAGGATATTAACATTGGCGACAGTATTGCCGTTAATGGGGTTTGTCTTACTGCTACGGCTTTTGACAGCAGCAGTTTTGTGGCAGATGCTATGGCGGAAACGCTGGCCAAAACAAATCTCAATAAGCTTGCTCCGGGGGATAAAGTGAATTTAGAGCGGGCGCTGCGCCTCGGTGACCGTCTGGGAGGCCATTTGGTCACCGGGCATGTTGACGGCGTTGGAACAATTGCCCGAATTGAACGACAGGATATAGCAATCGTAATTACTGTCAATGCACCGATTGAAGTTTTGCATTATATAGTTAAAAAGGGATCGATAACCATCGATGGCACCAGCTTAACGGTAGTTGACTTAACTTCGGAAAGTTTTCAGGTATCTTTGATTCCGCACACCGCCCAGCACACTGTTTTAGGAAGCAAAAAAGTTGGTGATCCGGTAAATCTGGAAGCTGATGTGGTGGGTAAATACATTGAAAAATTTTTGGAAAATCGTCAAAGTTCGGCTAAAGTCAATAATACAAAGCCGGAAAATGTGACAATGGATTTTCTGCAAAAACATGGTTTTGCCTAGGGCAGGGAGGGATTTTAATGGAATTTAAATTTAATACTGTTGAAGAGGCAATTGAAGATATCAAACAAGGGAAAATGGTGGTTGCTGTAGATGATGAAGGTCGGGAAAATGAAGGTGACCTAATTATCGCTGCTGAATATGCCACGCCGGAAGCGATTAACTTTATGGCTACTCACGCTCGGGGGCTGATTTGCATGCCGGTAGAAGGTAAGCGTTTGGATGAACTGGATTTGCCGGCAATGGTAACCCATAATACCGATACCCACGGTACTGCTTTTACAGTTTCGATTGATGCTAAGAATACTACTACCGGTATATCGGCTTATGAACGGGCGATGACGGTAAAAGCGGTGCTCGATCCCAATACCAAGCCTGCTGATTTGCGCCGACCCGGACACATTTTCCCGCTGCGGGCCAAAGAAGGCGGTGTGCTGCGGCGTGCCGGTCATACAGAAGCAGCGGTGGATTTAGCCAAATTGGCCGGTTTATACCCTGCCGGAGTAATTTGTGAAATTATGAAAGATGACGGCACTATGGCCAGAGTTCCGGAGCTTATCAAATTTTGCAAAAAACACGGTCTAAAAATTATTACGGTAGCCGACCTGATTAAATATCGCCGGCATAATGAAAAATTGGTGAAAAAAGTTGACTCGGCAAATATGCCGACAAAATACGGTACTTTTACCGCAGTGGCTTATGAAAGCCTGCTGGACGGCAAAGGCCACATTGCTTTGGTTAAAGGAGATCTGCAGAGTGTAGAAGCACCGCTGGTTCGCGTTCACTCAGAATGTTTAACCGGTGACGTTTTTGGCTCTGAACGCTGTGACTGCGGTGATCAACTGGCCACTGCCCTGAAAATGATTGAAAAAGAAGGGGTGGGTGTCCTTTTATACATGCGTCAAGAAGGCCGGGGGATTGGTCTTCTGAATAAAATTCGCGCATACAGGCTGCAGGATTTAGGCGCCGATACGGTAGAGGCCAATGAAGCGTTAGGTTTTCCGGCCGATTTAAGGGATTATGGCCTGGGTGCTCAAATCTTAACTGATTTAGGATTAACCAAAATTAGGCTTCTGACCAATAACCCCAGGAAAATAGCCGGCTTGGAAGGTTATGGCTTAGAAGTGGTTGGTAGAGTGCCTATTGAAATTTGCCCCGGTGAAAATAATAAATTCTATCTAAGCACCAAGAAGCTGAAACTCGGTCATATGCTTAATACGGTGGATGACCAAAAAAAACAGGCATAAGCTGAACAGTACTTTAGATTATCAGGGAGGGTTTAAGAATGGGTTACATTTATGAAGGACATCTTATAGGTGAAGGTTTAAAAATAGGATTGGTAGTAGGTCGTTTTAATGAATTTATTACCAATAAATTATTAAGCGGTGCTTTAGACGCTTTGAAAAGACATGGTGTTAATGAAAACGATATTGATGTTGCTTGGGTACCGGGTGCCTTTGAAATTCCATTGGTGGCTAAACACATGGTTGATTTAAAAAAGTATGATGCGGTTGTTTGTTTGGGGGCAGTTATCAGAGGAAATACCCCGCATTTTGACTATGTTTCTGCGGAAGTATCAAAAGGGGTGGCTAAAGTCGGCTTAGACAGCGGGAAACCGGTGATTTTTGGGGTGCTTACTACCGATACCATTGAACAAGCTATTGAACGGGCCGGTACTAAAGCCGGCAACAAGGGCTGGGAAGCAGCGGTAACCGCAATTGAAATGGCTAATTTGCTGCGCTCAATTGTTTAGCGCCCAAAAGACCTTGATTTATAAACCCCTTTTCCGTTAAAATATACACTATATAATAGGAAAAATTATACTACTGAATGGGGGCCTTATTTTGCAAGTAAAACCCATAAAGAGCATGAAGGAAGTTAATGATCTAAAATTTTCTGATGAACGATTATTTTCTGCCGACAATGAAGAAATTAAATGCGGCTATACTACTGACATTTATTTTGTTAAAACGTTAGAAATTTTACAAAAACTTGGCTTGGAAAATACTAAAGTAGTGGCGGAGATTTTTGCCAGCAGGGCGGGAGTAATGTGTGGAACTAAAGAAGTAACTAATTTACTGCAGGGCTTGCCCATTGAAATGCTGGCTTTGCCGGAAGGCGAATTATTTGGCCCCAAAGAAGTGGTGATGCGGATTACCGGTTCGTACGGAGAATTTGGAGTTTATGAAACAGCTATTTTGGGTATATTAGCCAGTTCTTGTGGTTGGGCAACTGCAGCCAAAGAATGTTCAGAAGCAGCCGGCGAAAGCGGGATGATTTGTTTTGGCTCGCGCCACCTTCACCCTGCTGTATCGCCGGTGATGGAAAGAGCGGCATTGATAGGTGGGGCCACCGGTGCCAGCAATATTATGGGGGCAAAATTTGGCGGTATGGAGCCAAAAGGAACAGTGCCGCATGCCGTTTTTTTGGTGGTCGGTGATACCTTAAAAGTTGCCGAGGCTTACTATCAATATATGCCGCCGGGTTCGCCGGTCATTGTGCTTGTAGATACTTTTAAAGATGAAGCAGAAGAGGCTTTAAGAGTTGCTGATGCATTAAAATCAAATCTCGATGGGGTAAGACTTGATACTCCTTCAGAACGTGGTGGCGTGACCCCGGCCTTAGTCAGGGAGGTAAGAGCACGACTGGATCAGGCCGGCCATAAACATGTAAAAATTTTCATTTCCGGCGGTTTGACTCCTGAACGAATCAAGCTGCTGAAAGAAGCCGGTGCGGATTCTTTTGGTGTAGGCAGTTACATATCCGGCGCGAGTGCAATTGACATGACGATGGATTTAAAAGAAATCGACGGAAAACCGATTGCCAAGCGTGGGCGTATTCCCGGCATTACCAAAACGAACCGATTGTTGAGAATGATATAGCAGATGTAAAAATGAATGTTTGATAAAATAAAAAAAGGGGCGGAAAGCCCCTTTTTAAATTTCGTTTTTAAGTTACATAGCACGCTGTACTTTGCCACTCCGGAGGCACCTTGTGCACACCAGAATGCGCTTGGGAGAGCCGTTTACAATGGCGCGTACACGCTGCAAGTTAGGTTTCCATACTCTTTTAGTACGAATATGAGAGTGACTCACCTGGAAACCGGAAACAACACCTTTACCGCATACTTCGCATTTTCTGGCCATTGTGTTACACCTCCTTTATATACCGCCCAAAAGATGGTAAAATATTTCAAAAGTCTCACTAACATAGTATACCATAAACCAACCCGATTTCAAAGCAATTTTTCCGCCGGTTTCAAAGTAAGTTCCTTGACAGCGGATTAGTACTATGCTGCAAATTTATGTTGACTGTTAATGATAAAATAACGTTGGGTGATTACTGATGAATGAAATTCTGAATAAACCGGTTCAATATTTAAAAGGTGTGGGGCCGAAAAGAGCCCAAACACTGCAAAAAATTAACATATTTACCATGGCGGATTTAATCTATCATTTCCCCCGTGATTATCAAGATCGTACCGATATTCGAGCGGCATACATGTATCAGCACGGGCAAATGGCTGCTGTTTCCGGACGGGTGCTGTACGGCCAAGAGTTAAAACCGCGCAAAGGCTTAACAATTATTAAACTGGCTGTTGATGATGGGGTTGGCGTATTTATGGCAGTTTGGTATAACCAAAAATATGTGCTCAAACAATATCCACCCGGTACAAAAATTTTAGTATATGGTAAAGTTGATAAAAGCTATCGGGGGAAAACGCAAATTCAAGTTGTGGAAAGCGAATCGATCGGTGATAGCGAGACTGAGCAGCGGGGAAGAATTATACCCCTTTATCCTTTAACCGAAGGAATCAGCCAAAAAGTAATGCGCGGCATTATAGAAACCAATTTGACACAAGTGCGGCAGCTTACCGAATTTATGCCGCAAAGTTTGTTAACCAAATATAAACTGCCTTCATTAGTTAAGGCGTTTTACAGCATACATTCTCCCGGCACGATGGATGACGTAAAACAAGCCCGCCGCCGTTTTATTTTTGAAGAACTTTTCCTGCTGCAGTTAGCATTGGCCAAGATTCGCCAAAGAACCAAAATTCAAAAAAAGAAACACAGCTATCAGACCGGTAAAGGCAAACTGGTAGAGCAATTATTAAAAAAGCTGCCGTTTAAACCAACTTTAGATCAAATTAAAGTATGGAAAGAAATTATGCAGGATATGGACGGTCCTTATCCGATGAATCGGCTGCTGCAGGGTGACGTGGGTTCGGGAAAAACACTGATAAGTGCATTAATGCTGCTTAAAGCAGTAGATGCCGGTTTGCAGGGGGCATTAATGGCTCCGACCGAAATACTGGCGGAGCAGCATTATTTAGGATTGACCGCTTGGATGGAGCCGCTGGGGGTAAAAGTTGGATTGCTGACCGGCAGCATAAAAAAAGCCCAGCGTGAAGAACTGCTGCAGCGTGTTGCTCTAGGAGATGTGCAGGTTGTTATCGGCACCCATGCTTTAATTCAAGAGGAAGTAAATTTTAAACAGCTTGGCGCGGTGGTGGTGGATGAACAGCACCGCTTTGGTGTTAAACAAAGGCTGGCTTTACAGTGCAAGGGTACTGCTCCGGACGTACTGGTGATGACCGCTACCCCAATACCGCGCACACTTGCTTTAACAGTGTACGGTGATCTTGATATGTCTGTTATTTACAGCCTGCCGCCCGGTCGAAGGCCGGTGCGTACCTATCATGTTACTCAACAAGCGATTAACGATGTTTACCGGTTGGTTCGCCGGGAGATCCAACAAGGTAGACAGGCCTATTTTGTCTGTCCGCTGGTAGATGAATCGGAAGTGCTCGATGTGCAGGCTGCCGTCGATTTAGCGGCGGAGTTGTCAACAAAAGCATTTCCGGATTTGCGGGTAGGGCTTTTGCATGGCCGGATGAAGGCAAATGAAAAAGAGCAGGTGATGGCTGAATTTCGTCAGGGGAATATCGATATTTTAGTTTCAACTACTGTGATTGAAGTAGGGGTAGATGTGCCCAATGCTGCAGTAATGGTGGTTATGGACGCTGATCGCTTTGGATTGGCGCAGCTTCACCAACTGCGCGGCAGGGTGGGACGGGGCCGACACCAATCTTACTGTGTTTTGGTAGCTAACCCCAAAACAGAAGAAGGTAAACTGCGTATGAGTGCGATGGTTAACTCCGGTGACGGTTTTGCGCTGGCTGAAGAAGATTTGCGGCTGCGGGGGCCGGGGGAATTTTTTGGTGTAAAACAATCCGGCCTTCCGGAATTCAAAATTGCTGATATCATTCGTGATCGCCAAGCAATGGAATATGCACGTCAAGAGGCTTTTGCCATCGTTAAAAAGGATCCCCAACTTCAGCTTCCCGAGCATCAATTGTTGGCACAGGAGCTTTACAACCGGTTTGGCAAAAATGAAGCGCTGCTCAGCATAGGTTAGCGGAGGTAAACATGAACGTTAAACGAGCTGCAGTTTATGTTTTAGCTGCCTGGATAAGTTCTTTTATAATCGTCGAAGGGGTAATTATGTACAGCGGATCACAGCATATTAAATTTGCCGACAGTGATGCAGATTATCTGCTGATATTGGGAGCGGGACTTAAAGGTGAAGAACCACAGCCGTTATTAATGAGCAGACTGGAAAAAGCAGTTCAATATTTTAAGTCTGATTCGCATATAAAAATTATTGTTTCCGGTGGAAAGGGCCCCGGTGAAGCAGTATCGGAAGCGGAAGCAATGAAAAAATATTTGCTTGCTCATCAATTTAAAGAAAGCCAGATAACTATAGAGGATAAATCAACCAGCACCTATGAAAACATTGTTTTTACAAAAAAGCTGCTTCAACAAATTGATGGCCGAAAAAATATTAAAATGATTATTTTAACCAATGATTTTCACATTTTTAGAGCGAAAGCCATTGCCAAGCGTCAGGGATTTAACGTTAGCTGTTTGGCAGTAAAAACCCCTAAATCAGAAAAAATTTATTATTATACCAGAGAGTATTTTGCGGTTGTGAAGACATTTGTCGTTGATCCCGTGCAGCGTTTAATAACTGATTAGAAAAAGATGGTCAGAACTTACTTGCATAGTTCTGACTATTTTATTTGATAATATCAATAGAGAAAACAGTTAAAATCCCAACATTTGAAGGGTGTCTTTCCCAACCGCACCCTTGAAATGCTGAGCGCGCTCTGGCGGGTTGGTGTTGAACAAGCGGACATTAATGCCCGCTTGTTCGTTTTGGTTAGTTTTACTGTAAATACATACTGTATTCTTCTGCAGAGATGTCGCGATGCAGTGCCGAAGTAATTCCGCCGGCAACAATTTTGGATATGTTTTGAATCAGCACGTCTATTTCTTTGGGGGTAACCATCAACTGGCCGCCAAAGTTGGACAGTATCTCATTTAAAGCACTTTGTACTTCCTGCTGCTGATAAGCTTGTAAAACAGCCGGATTATGCTGAAAGCGTTGGAATAATGTATCTATGGCATCATTGGCGATAAAGGCGGCATGTACCACCATCGGCACACCGATGGCAATCACCGGGACACCCATCGTTTCCTGATTGATGCCTTTGCGTTTATTGCCGATGCCCGATCCTGGCGCAATGCCGGTATCCGCTATTTGAATAGTAGTGGCAATTCGGGATACACTGCGCGAAGCCAGTGAGTCGACAGCTATAATTAATTCCGGTTGAATTTTGTCAACAATACCCTTAATTATTTCAGCAGTTTCAATACCGGTAATGCCCAGTACACCGGGGGCAATTGCGCTTACAGGACGCATTCCGTCATGCACCTCATCAGGTGCAAAATTAAAAATGTGCCTGGTGACCATTACTTGATCAATTGTTCTCGGTCCCAGTGCATCCGGGGTAGCGTTCCAATTTCCCAGTCCAACCACAAGTACGTTGCCCTGCGGAGAAATATTGAACAGTTGATTTAAATGTTTTGCCAATACCTCGACAACTTCTTGATGAATCTGCGGATTGCTCTCTTTAATGACCGGTGCTTCAATAGTTATATAGGTTCCCTGGGGTTTTCCCATTATTTCCTCGGCGGATTTTTCCATAATTTTTACTATAGTTACAGCTGCATTTTGATAAGTTTCTTTATCCATTGCAACCCCAGGGATTTCTTGACCGGTTTGTCCGCGCACAATCTCCTGTGCTTCAACTGCTAAATCTAAATTTACTCCCAAGGAAGATAAAAATTTTAAATCTAGTGTCATCAGCCTTCTTCCTTCCTACATATAAGCTGCTATTATTTTTTCCTGGAGATGTAAATTTATACTTAATGTTCAATTATATTTAAAAAAATCGATTTTTTGGATACTATATGATATAATTAACGCTATGAAGGAAAGGACTGTTGTTTTTGAGGGTTATTGCAGGAAGTGCTAAAAAATTTCAACTAAAAGCCCCAAAAGGTACCCATACAAGACCAACAGCCGACCGGGTAAAAGAGTCTGTTTTTAATATATTAGCCCCCGAAATACCGGGCTGCATTTTTCTTGATTTGTTTTCGGGAAGTGGCAGTATTGCTGTTGAAGCATTGAGTCGGGGTGCAGAAACTGCCGTACTGGTGGAAAAAAGCGCCGAAGCATTGGCGACTATTAAAGAAAACCTAACTAAAACCAAACTTATTGATTATGCAAAAATTATCAATCTTGACGTGTTCAAAGCTCTTGATATTTTAGCTAAGGAAAAGAGCTGTTTTAACATAATTTATCTTGACCCGCCGTATGCCGCCGGGTATTATCAAAAGGTGCTGGAAATGATAGCGAACCTTCATCTGCTTGCTCCTGACGGAATTGTAGTGGCGGAAAGCAGCAAAAAAGATGTGCCTCCTGATACGGTGCAAACTTTAGTTGTTCATCGCAGGAAAACTTATGGTGATACAGTAATCAGTATCTATCAGCAGTAATGTAATCAAATGA
Source organism: uncultured Peptococcaceae bacterium (assembly GCA_965546615.1). GTDB lineage: Bacteria > Bacillota > Desulfotomaculia > Desulfotomaculales > Desulfohalotomaculaceae > CBEUVQ01. The sequence goes on along the minus strand of CBEUVQ010000012.1, from coordinate 9,515 downwards.
GAGGAAGAAGTAATTTATGCGAATTGCGCTGTACCCAGGCAGTTTTGACCCCATTCACTATGGACACTTGGATATTATCGAACGAGCATCGCATTTGTTTGATAAATTAATTGTATGTGTAGCCAATAACCCAAATAAAGAACCGCTGTTTACTACAGAAGAAAGAGTAGAAATTCTGCAGTCGGTCTTAAAAAAATACGATAATGTTTTTATTGAATCTTTTGAAGGGCTTACTGTTAATTTTGCTTTAAAACAAGGTGCACAAGTGATCATTCGAGGGCTTAGGGCAATTACTGATTTTGAAAATGAATTTGTCTTTGCATTAACTAATAAAAAGCTGGAACCAAAAGTAGAAACACTCTATCTAATGACACGCTCAGAATATTCTTTTATCAGTTCAAGCACTGTGAAAGAAGTGGCTTTTTATGGTGGCAATGTCAATGATATGGTACCGTCAATAATAGCAGACAAATTAAGAGAGAAATACCCACTACATCGTTAAAATATGGGGGGGTAGAGGATGGAACTCTTAAAGATATTAAATGAGTTAGAAGAGATGATTGAGGAGTGTCCGAGAGTACCGCTGAGCAGAAAAGTTATGGTGGATGAAAACAGGCTGTTAGATTATGTGGATCGGATTCGTACGACACTTCCGGATGAAGTTAGGCAGGCTAAACTGTTAATTAGAGAACGAGAAAAGGTTTTGAGTGAATCTAAACGTGAAGCTCAGCAGCTGATGGAAAACGCCCAGAAACAAATCATCAAAAAAGCAGAAGAAAGTGAAATAATGGAAATAGCACAGCAGCGGGCTAACGAGCTGATTCAACAAGCGGAACAGATGGCTGCGGAAATTCGCCTCGGGGCAAAAGATTATGCTGAAGAGGTACTGGAAAAAATTGAAAACAATTTAACGGCTACACTGGCTCAAATTAAAGCCGGGCAGCAGGAATTAAAAAACATGAAATAAAATCACCCTAGTGGGTGATTTTTTTGTTATATTTTTCCTACATTATCCCAATCCCTGGATACACCCGGTCTGCCGGGGTGCCAGTTTGCAGGTGCGCCTAAACCGGTTCTTTCAGTAAACTGCAGTGCTTGGAAAATTCTTATCAGTTCATTGATGCTGCGCCCCACCGGTTGAGGATAAACCGCGAAATATTGAATGATGCCGTTGGGGTCGATAAAAAAAGTTGCTCGCGGTGAAATTCCTTCTTTGCATTTTAACACTCCGTATTTCCAGCTGATTAGGTGACTTTGGTCAGAGAGCAGCGGGTACTGTATTTTGCGGGCGGAGGGAGATGTTTGGGCAAATACTTTGTGAGAGTAAATGCTGTTTGTGCTTACTGCCAGCACATTTACCCCTAAACTTTGGAAAATGTCATAAGCGTCAGCAACTGCTGCCAATTCAGTTGGTCACACAAAGGTAAAATCGTTAGCATAGAAAAACAGCATTACCCATTGACCAAGATAATCAGAAAGGCGAATATTTATTTTACGTCCACGCCAATAAGCCTCGGCTTCAAAATCCGGTGCGGCATCTCCGATTTTAAGGCATTGCTCCGGGCAGACATGCGGGCATTTTCTTTTGTAAATCATAACAATCACCCCTTTTGCTGTCATGTTATGATTTAATAACAAAAGAGGTGACATAAATAATGGAAATTATTGCAAACTGTTAATTAGCAGCTGCCAATCTACATATTGTTCGATGTTGTGCAGAGCAATTTTGATGCTGGTTTCGTCATCGGGTTTAATGCGGTTGGAAACTTCCGTCATTCGTTCAATTGTAGCGAAGGTGTCATAATGTACCATAATGATGGGCACGCCTTTTTCTTTGGCCTTGGCGATTACTTTAATGTCCGGGTATAAACCTCCCGTTAAGATTAATACCGAGGTGTCAGTTTCCAAAGCAGCGAGAGCCATATCTGCTCGGTCGCCGCCGGTGATTACCGCTTTGTTTACCGCCCGACGTAAATACCCTAACGCACTTTCAATCGTCATTGCACCGACAACTGATTCTTCTACCGGTCGATTTAATTTATCTTCTCCGGTGAGGATGTCGCCGCCGAGCACTTGGTAAAATTGTTCAACAGTGGGAGCGTTTAATTCCATTTGGCGGGGAACTATACCTAATGTGTTAAAACCGTTTTCTTCTAAAATAGTTTTATATACCCCTTCGCATTTAGCCATAATTTGCCTTGGCACATTATAAAAAACATTGCCCGGCACATTGATGCCTTGACAGGTAAAATAGCGGTTGAAAAGCATTGCCTCGTCAAGACTGAAATCATTTTTTAATTTAATCATATATATTGCAGCAGCGTTAAATTTTTTGGCTAATGTAGCTGCATCCAAATTCATACTGGCCATGGCATGAGGGAAGATTGCCCCGTCAATGAGGATAATATCGGTATCTTGAGATATTTCTTTAAAAGCGGCAGTTATTTTTTCTTCAATTTCGGTCAGCTGATGATAGCGGGTCATGTAGTACGGACTGGTGGTGCAGGGGACAATAGTATCCAGCGGTTTATTAATTCCCAACACCTGCTGCATTAACAAACCGTCTTCATCGGCTACTATCCCTGTTGCCGTTGTACCTATCGGCTTAAAATAGCCAACCCTATAACCTTCGTTTTGCAGTTTTAACCCCAGGCCAACCGCAAAAGCGGTTTTGGCACTACCTGCGGTTCCGGTAATAAAGAGGTTTTGCACTGATAACACCTCACGATATAGTAATTTTTATATCCAAAGCAGACAAGCCTTGCTGATAAACGTGAATTGGGTTGATATCCATTTCAGTAATTTCCGGAAAGTCGTTAACCAGTTTAGCCACTCTGGCAATGACGTCCATCACTGCTAAGATATCTTTAGGCTGTTCGCCGCGATAGCCCCGAAGCAGGGTAAAAGCTTTGGTATCATTAATCATAGCTTGAATTTCGCTTGCGGTGATATTTTTGGCTAAACGAAAAGAAACATCTTTAAGCAGGTTTACAAATACGCCGCCTAAACCAAAGGCAATAATCGGGCCAAAATGAATATCTTTAGTTATTCCGATAATTATTTCTGTTCCCGGCGGCATCATCTTCTGTACTTCTATGCCGTAAGGGACAACATCGGGAAGGTACCGCTGCACGCTCTCCATAATTTTAATGAAACCTTCGCGTACTTCTTCAGCATTGTTTATATCTGTCAGTACACCGCCGACGTCAGTTTTATGCAGTATTTTAGGTGAGGCTACCTTAAGAACTACCGGATAACCGATTTTTTCGGCCAGCTGTACAGCTTCCTCGATAGTTGTAGCCAGTTTGGAAAGTGCGGTCGGTATGCCGTAAGCATCAGCTACCGCGTGGGCTTCGCTGCCCAGCAGTACACGGCGCCGATCTCTGAAAACATCATAAAAAATTGCTTTGACCATGTTCTTATCAACATCTTGATAATTTAGAGCATCTCCGTCTTCAACGGTCAATTTGTTTACCGCTTCACTGTAATCTACCATACCTTTAATGCAGCATACCGCCGGTTCGGGGAAAGTATAGTTCGGTATACCGGCAGCAGTGACTATTTTTACACCTTCGTTGAGGTTTGGTCCACCCATAAACGAGGTAAATATTGGTTTATCAGGGTGCTTTTGGTGTAATTCGGTGATGGTTTTGGCGATAGCTATTTCATCGGTTATTGCAGTGGGGCAGATGAGCATCAATACGCAATCAACATTAGGATCGGTAAGCGTTTTTTCCAATGCTAAGCGGTAGCGGTCAGCATCAGCATCACCTAATACATCTATCGGATTATAAATGTTAGCTTCTGTTGGCAGTGCTTCTCTTAATTTTTCAATTGTTTCTTTTGTAAAACGGGCCATTGTTAAGTTGTGGTGCTCAATGGCATCGGAGGCCACAATACCCGGACCACCGGCATTAGTAACCACCGCTATTCTGCCGCTGTTTGGCAGCGGCTGATAAGAAAAAGCCTTTGCCAGGTCAAAAAGTTCGGTGATTGAACGGGCTCTGATAATTCCTGCTTTTTCAAAGGATGCTTTATAAGCAGGATCACTGCCCACCAAAGCGCCGGTGTGAGAGGAGGCCGCTAATGCGCCTGCCTGGCTGGTACCGGATTTAAAGACAATTAACGGTTTTTTACAGGTTGCTTTTTTGGCTGCTTCGATAAATCTTTCACCGCTGGAAACATCTTCAATATAAGCTAAAATAACCTTGGTATTATCATCATTTGCCAATGCTTCAAAAAAGTCCGCCTCATTTAACTGCGCTTTGTTGCCCAGACTAATTACCCGCGAAAATCCCAGACCGGCAGACAAACTCCAGTCGATAACGGAAAGCATCATTGCTCCGCTTTGAGAGATAAAAGCAATGTTTCCTTTTTTAGGGAATGCGGCCGAAAACGAGGCATTTATCGGAATAACGGTGTCTATATAACCTACGCAGTTTGGGCCGAGCATATTAATACCGTATCGGCTGCATATGGTAAATAATTTTTTTTCTAATTCCATTCCTTCACTGCCGGCTTCTTTAAAGCCGGCACTAATGATAATGAGATTTTTAATTCCCAGGCTGCCGGCTTCTTCGGCAATATCCAAACAGTGCTTGGCGGGGATAGCTGTTACCACCAAATCTATATCCGAGCCTATATCGGTAAGGGTTGGGTAGCATTTCAGCCCCTCAATGACTTCTTCATGTGGATTGACCGGGTAAACCGCTCCTTTAAATCCGCTGGTAATGATGTTTTTTAACACAGCATTACCAACTTTTTTGACATTAGCTGATGCACCAACCACGGCGACGGAGTTAGGGTTAAAAAAGCCGGACAAAATTGTCAAAAAAATCACCGCCTTTCCCCAAATCACATGAGTAGCATACTTATCCTCATGATACCATTATATTCCTTTTCAGGCAATAAAAAAGGCCGGAGGAAACACCTCCGGCCTTTAAGTTGCTTTATTACACTAATGCTTTGGTTTCAACGGCAATCATTAATTCTTCATTAGTAGGTACTACCATAGCGGTTACTTTTGAACTTTCCTTAGTAATGATCGCTTCTTTACCGCGAACTTTGTTTTTCTCGGTATCTAATTCTATGCCCAGGTAGGAGAGGTCTTTTAAAATTTCCTCTCTTTGAGCAATACCGTTTTCACCGATACCGCCGGTAAATACTACTATATCCAGGCCGCCCATGATGGCACTAAAAGCACCGATGTATTTTTTCACCTGATAATTAAACATGTTCAGAGCCAATTGAGCGCGCTCATTTTCTTCAGAAGCGGCATTTTCTAAATCTCTGAAATCGCTGCTGATGCCGGATATTCCTAAAACACCGCTCTTTTTATTCATCAGGCTGCTTACCTGTTCTGTTGACAGGTTTTCTTTTTCCATTACAAACGGTACAATTGCCGGATCGATATCACCTGTACGGGTACCCATCGGCACACCGGCCAGCGGAGTAAAGCCCATAGTAGTATCTACGGATTGACCGTTTTTAACAGCGGTGATACTTGAGCCGTTGCCTAAATGACAGACAACTGTTTTTAACTCGGAAAGAGGCTTACCTAAAATTTCTGCTGCCCTGGCAGACACATATTTATGAGATGTGCCGTGGAAGCCGTATTTCCGAATACCGTACTTTTCATAATACTCATAAGGCAGAGCATACATGAAAGCATAATCAGGGATAGTTTGATGGAAAGCGGTATCAAACACCGCAACTTGCGGGGCATTGGGCAGCAGTTCTTTGCATGTTTTAATGCCCACAACGTTTGGCGGGTTGTGCAGTGGAGCCAATTCAAAGAGCGACTCCAGCTCTTGGATCAATTCATCATCAATTAATACTGCTTTATTAAATTTTTCGCCGCCGTGTACCACGCGATGACCGACAGCAGCAATTTCGCTGATATCATTGACAGCGCCGTATTCTTTATCAGTAATGCAGGCAATGATTTTTTCCAATGCCGCTTTATGGTTGGGCAGATCTTGTTCAATTTTCAGCTCTCCGCCACCTATTTTTTCGTGTTTAATCCGAGATCCGGCAATGCCAATTCTCTCAGCCAGACCGGTAAGCAGCGGTTTTTTCTCAGCCATATCCATTAGCTTGTACTTTACAGATGAACTGCCGCAGTTAACAACAAGAATAAGCACAGATATATCCTCCTTAATTATGTATAGTAATGACAATTATTATAAAAATTATAAGCTGGGTTAAAAAAAATTTAACCCAGTTTGTTTAACATTAAACTATACATAATGTAAATAATTTATTTATTTATTATATAAAATTTCGGAAATATGTCCTTTATGAATATAGGCGTTTAAGACGTCACCGTTTCTTAAACCGACAGCGTTAGCCTCATCGGTGTCTACGTGCATTTCTAAAGAATAATTATCGCTTACCCGAACTAAAACATCGCCGAAGATAATCCCGCGGGGGCCTTTGGCTCTAACGCTTACTTTGTCACCGTCTTTTAAACCCAACTTTTCAGCTTCAGATGTGTGCATGTGGATGTGACGAGCAGCAACAATGGCACCTTCTTGCAAAACAACTGTACCTTTAGGACCGACGATGGTAATCGGAGCAGAGCCGACCAAATCACCGGAATCTCTCAATGGGGCTTTAACCCCTAATTTAAAACTGTCGGTGATGGTAATTTCAACCTGAGTTTGCTTGCGAACCGGTCCTAACACTCTAACTTTTTCAATGACTCCTTTAGGACCAACCAGCATTACTGTTTCATTGGCTGCAAACTGGCCGGGCTGAGACAGGTCTTTTGCTTTAGTTAATTGAGATCCCTCGCCGAAAAGTTTTTCTAAGTGATCTTGAGATAAATGCACGTGACGATTGGAAATCCCCAGCGGTACTTCAAAAATTTTGGGTTTAATCACTGTCAAACGACCGGTATTATCCTCTTTGGCGTTCGGCATTTCCTGTACTGTAACTTTGTCTTTAATCCCATTATTCAACATCCGCGCCACCCCTTTTGTGAAAATTTGAATTTAATTATTTTAATATGTTTAAAATTTGGTAAGATGGTCATACCATTTAATTCAAAATCCCCAACTATCAATCAAACTCTTTATTTTCATTATCTATCAGCGATTTTTTTTTGTCAACTCTCAGCAAATTATTGCTACTATTCAAATATTTCTTATATTTGATTTAGTCATATTTAGTTTATGAAGCGTAATTTTTTTTAAACAAGAAAAAAATCCAATTGTCGATAGAACTTAGCTGCAGCTGGCATTTTTAAAGTATCTAAGTGTTTGTACTGCAAGTCCGAATGCGATTGCAAAAATTAGAGTAAAAATGAACAATTTAAAATTGTACCACGAAGCAAGCCAGGCTGACGGTTCATTAAAAAGTTTTATGGAAAAAACAGGGGTGTTAAGCCAGGCGACGGAAAAAGAGTTTTGATATTTCCATATTAAATAGGTATATACTGAAGCAATAAATGCATGGGCAATGCGGGCAATGACAAAGGGATACATTCTGATATCAGTATCTGCAATCATGCTGGCAACTTGGGCGTGAATGGACAAACCGCTCCAGGCTAAAATAACAGCTACCGCAATCAATTGCTGCAATAATGAAGCATCGGCTTCGCTGGACAGTTTGGCTCCCAGGGTCATTTCAAACAGCCCGCTGGCAATTGGTTTCATAATATCGGCGTCAAGACCGATGGGGGTGAGGTAAAAACCTAACAATCCGGCAATTAAGCTGATAACTTTCATTTCGGTAAGAATGCGGATAATTACAGCAAAAAGAATGATAAACCCACCGATTTTCAGTAAATTAGTGACTGCATTGGTAACAGCATCTCCTAATATTTTGCCAAATGGTCTCTTTTCATGCTGATGAATTCGAGACAGTTCGAAAAATGCTTGCTTAAGAACCGATCTGTTGGCAGGAGAATAAGATCTTGCTTCTTGATCGTTTTTACGATAGTACTTGAGTGTTAGGCCCAGTGTTAGATTAGCCAAATAGTGTGCCCCGGCAATAACCAACCCCAAACCGGCGTTATTAAACATGCCGACCGATACCGCTACCAACATAAACAGTGGGCTGGAGTTGTTGGTAAAGCACAGCAATCTTTCTGCTTCGACACGCGTACAAAGTTTTTCCCGCCGAAGCCTTGCGGTAATTACCGAAGCAATTGGACAGCCGGATGTAAAACCAACAACCATTACAAAGGAACCGCAGCCCGGTACATTAAAAACCGGCCGCATTATCGGTTCCAAAAGCACACCCATAAAATGAACAATTCCTAAGCTCATCAATAGTTCGGATGCGATGAAGAAAGGCAGTAATGACGGAAAAACAATGTTCCACCATGCTTTTAAACCAACAGTAGCACCTTCAAAAACAGCTATTGGTTGGCTGATCATTGCAATAACAAAGAACACCACCAAAAAAGCCCCGAATAACTTGCTGTAACTTAAGCGGAACTGTTTTAAAAAATTATTAAACGGTGATTTAGCGACCGCTAATAAACTAATAAGTAAGATAATTGTGACAGTAAACAAATGTTTTCACCTCAAAACTAATCCTTCTTAAAGATATATACATAATGCTTATGAAGATTAGACCAACAGGGCAAAATAGACATATCAACGAAAATACCTTGACAAATATACTGACAATCACTATAATGATTTTTGTTAAACGTTGGGGTGGGTATCGTATGCGTATCAATGTGTCTGGCTTAAAAAGAGCAGTTGGAGAAACTAAGCATTACGAATTGAAAGAAGAAATTAAACAAGCTGAAGCTGCTGATAACGAACTTCAGATCATAGAACCGATTGAATTGACATTAGATGTGACCAATGGCGGTACATATTTAGAAGCCAAAGGCACCATAAAAACTGCTGTTAGACTGGTATGCGGACGCTGCCTGGAATTATTTGATTATCCATTGGTAACAGACTTTAATGAGAAGTATGTTGCTGCTGAAGTTTCCGGTGATCAGGATGATCAGGAAACAGACGAAGAATGTATAACTTTTACCGGGGACTATATTGATCTAAAACCGGAAGTGATGGCCGGCATTCAGTTGGCAATTCCGATGCGGCAGATCTGCCGCGATGACTGTCGGGGTTTATGTGCCAAGTGCGGTATAAATTTGAATCGAGATAAATGCCGGTGTGCTGATGAAGATATTGACCCCAGAATGGCAGTGCTGCAGGACTTACTAAAAAAATAATATTTTAGGCCTTTTTGATAAGGGGGTGTAAGATGTGGGTGTACCCAAGCGTAAAAGATCAAAATTAAGAAACAGACGCCGCCGTGCAGAAGTTTTGAAATTAGATGCACCGACCTTGGTGCGTTGTCCGCAGTGCCAGGCACTGGTCAAACCGCACCAGATGTGCCAAGAATGCGGCTATTATAAGGAAAGAGAAGTAAAAGAAATTAAAGAAGCGTAACCGTTAAAGCCCGGGGAAAAATCCCCGGGCTTGCTTTTTTTACAAATTAAGGTATAATTATTTTAGTACCAGGTACTAATTAAGGGTGATTGTATG
>CBEUVQ010000011.1:0-55333 GCA_965546615.1 uncultured Peptococcaceae bacterium | reverse complement strand
TGCTGCTGGTTTACTCTCAGCGTTCACCGCAGGGCAAATTGGCGTTAACCGGCATTCAAAACTGGCATACCGGCAAAGTCAATCCTTTTGCAGGGGCAGTTATGATACCTGCTGACGAAAGCTATTTGCCTCCTTCGTAATGGTGGTGATTTAATGAAACTGTTAAAAAACTGTCGGGGATTTACACTGCTGGAATTGCTGATTGTGATGACGATTTTCAGCGCAGCGGCGGCAGTGACGGTGCCCAACTATTTAGTTTATTATCATAATCAGCGCTTAGAAGCTCAAGCACAGCAGCTGATGAGCGACATCCGTTACTTTCAAAATCTTGCCCGGGCCCAAGAGTCAGTATCATATAATATCTCGTTTGATATAAATGACAACTGCTACCGAGTGCTTAAAGGTACGGAACTAATTAAAAAGGTTAAGCTGTATTCTGATGTACAGTTGGTGCATACAAGTTTTAATTTAAATCGTCTGATGATTGGTGCAGCCGGAAACATTGTAACCGGCGGCACCGTTACGCTGGCAAGTACATACACCAAAAAACTGAAATACGTGATTGTTGCATCGGTTGTAGGCAGAGTGCGGGTAAGTGATACACCGCCGGAAGACGGTTATTGAGGTGAGAATATTGAAATTCTTTCGGGATCAGCACGGCATCACTCTTTTAGAGGTGGTGATAGCAACAGCAATTATCTCGGTATTGTTAACACCGCTCACCGGTATGCTGATCAGTGCCAAACAGCAGCAGCAGTCTGGAGAGCAGGCAGTAAAAGCTGCCGCACTGGCTCAAGGGATAATGGAAACGATTATGGCGGGTCACCCGGTAGAATGGGAAGAGAAGCTAAAGCCTGCTGACGGTTGGTACTACCGGCAGGAGGTAAAAGAAGTAAAGTTTGATGCCCGCAGTAATAAATTCGTACCTGACGAAAAAGGAGAATGGCAGGAAATAACGGTAACAGTTACCTACCCGGCAGTAAACAGCAGCAAAGCAGTTACCTTAAAGATGCTTAAGGAGCGGTGATGACAGGTGCTTTTTAAAGATCAGCGCGGGTTTACGTTAATTGAAATGACGGTGGCTGTTACTGTTTTAACGCTGGTTATGTTAACAATGGTTACTTTGACTTTTCAAAGTAACTTAATGTGGCAGAAGGGTAAAAAAGAAGTAGATGTGCAGCAAAGCGCTGCCATTGCGCTGAATAAATTGGCAAGAGAACTCAGAATGTGCAGCGGGTTGATTGAAATTGAGAGCCACTGGCTTAAATTTGCTATGACGATAAAAGACGATAAAAATAATAAAGAAAGAAATTATGAAGTAACGTATATGCTGTACCAAGACGAGGACAGCGGCAAAAGTGAACTGCGAAGGCAAACCCAAGAGGTTTTTGCCGGTGGATATTACGGAAATAAAAGCCCACCGCTGCCGATAGCAAGCAATATTAAGGATATTACTTTTAAGTATTACAATATAAACGGGCAGCAGGTAGCGGCCGGTGATCAGGCGGCCAAAGCAGCACGGGTAGAGATTGAAATATTAAGCGGTGCCGACGGTGTTAACGACCACAAGCTGGTTACATCGGTGGCTGTTCGCAATAGATTATAGGCGTTGGGGTTGGATGTGTATGAACAATCAACGGGGCAATGTGCTGGTTTTTATTATTCTGGCAATGTCTGCGCTGATAGTGCTGGGCAGCACTTATCTCTATATTGCCCATCAAGCGAAAATGAGCAGCACACTGTACAGCCGCGAAATGCAGGCTTACTATACCGCCGAAGCCGGTATAAGCTTAGCTGCGAATATGCTGCAGCGGGATATTCGCTGGAATGGTACAGATGATCCCGTTCCTTTTGCCGATGGGGTGATTAAACAGATTGAAGTAAAGAAAAAAAATAACAACTACACTGTAACTTCAACAGCTGAGCATAAAGGGGTAACCAAAACCCTGATTGCCGACTTCTTGTTTATAAACAGCATGCTGCAATTTGATAAGGGCATGTACATTTACGGTGAAGACAGCAGCATTAAAATTGGCAATAAAGCGGTGATCAATTCCGATGCTTATCTGGCCGGTAATGCCGATATTAAAAAGCATGCTGAAATAAACGGTACCCTTTATACTGACGTCGGCAGCAGCATTGATTTAACTTTGAGTGATATTAAAGCTTTAAAAAATTTACCCGGCGTACAAATTATACCGCCATCAAGCAGATTGAAAATGGAAGATCTCAGCGGTATTTACTATGTCGACGGTTCGGTAGTGCTTGAGGGTGACTACTCTGAAGATGTAACTGTTATCGCCGGCGGTGATATTATCTGTGACAGCAGCATCACCCAGGATAATCCGGAAGCAGCATTATGTTTAATTTCAGGAAATAATATTATTTTGGATAAAAAGAGCAATCCTCATGATGAAGAATTTATGCTTTTAGCGTTTGCTTTAAACGAAGTAGTTGTAGTGCCGAACGGGGGTAAAGTGTCCGGGGCAATTGTAGCCCGTTCGCTGGATGCAAAGAATAAATTTACTTTTACATATGATGAAACGATGATAGATGCAATGCCGGAATTAGTTTTCAGTGTAAGAGAAAAATACCCGACAATTTAAGTGCCAATTTCTGTATAATTAATTTTAAATTGACGGACAATAAAATGAGGTGAGTGGTATGGATAAGAACATTATGCGGCAGGTTTTAGAAGCAGCATTATCAAACGGCGGCGACTTTGCCGATATATTTGTGGAGTACAAAAATGTTACCGGCATTGGAATGGAAGCAGGACAGGTGGAACGGGTGAATTCCGGATACGAAGCCGGTGCAGGCATTAGAGTGCTGTCCGGTGATAATACCTCTTATGGCTATACCAATGACTTAAGTACAAAGGGACTGGTTGAAGCAGCGAAATTAGTAAGCCATGCCGCCAGTGCCGGTAAAAAGGATTACAACCTGAATTTAACCAAAGTGCAGCCGAAAGTGACCTTTGAATTTAAAAAGCGTCCCGAAGATGTGCCTGCTGATGAAAAAGTTGGGGTTGTAAAGGATGTGGAAAAAGCAGCCCGGGCGGTGGATAGTCAAAAAATCAAGCAGGTTATTGTTGGTTACGGAGATACCGTGCAGCAGGTGCTGTATGCTAACAGCAGCGGCAATTATGTTGAAGAAGAGCGGGTGCGCACCCGGTTAATGGTAAATGCAGTGGCTGCCGACGGTGATGTCATTCAAACCGGCTATGATGCTGTGGGCAGCATGTGCGGTTTTGAGCTGTTTGATAACTTTAATCCGGAAGAGTTTGCTCAAAAAGCCGCCGGACGAGCGGTAAACATGCTGACGGCTAAGCCGGCACCGGCCGGTAAAATGCCTTGTGTAATGGCCGGTGAAGCAGGCGGCACCATGGTGCATGAAGCCTGCGGGCATGGATTGGAAGCTGATTTAGTGCAGCGTGGGTTATCGGTATACGCCGACGGCAAAGGCAAGCAGGTGGCGTCTGAACTGGTAACGGTGGTTGATGATGCTGCTTTGCCGGATAAATACGGTTCCTACAGCTTTGATGATGAAGGGGTGCCTTCGCGCAAAGTAGAATTAATTAAAAACGGTGTGCTAACCGATTTTCTTTATGATCGGCTGACTGCTGCCAAAGACGGGGTAGAACCGAATGGGCACGGGCGCCGCCAGTCTTATCAAGATAAACCCATTCCCAGAATGGGCAATACCTATATTGCCCCCGGAAAAACTGATCCACAGCAGATTATTAAAGAAACCAAAAACGGTTTATTGGTAACTAAAATGGGCGGCGGTCAAGTAAACACCACCACCGGGGATTTTGTGTTTGATGTGGCGGAAGGATACTTAATTAACGACGGTGAAGTCGGCCTGCCGGTGCGGGGAGCAACGCTTACCGGCAATGGTCCTGAGGTACTAAAAATTGTTGATATGGTTGGCAGTGATATTGGCTTTGCAATAGGTACCTGCGGCAAAGACGGCCAAGGCGTACCGGTATCCGATGCCCAACCAACTATGTCAATAAGACAACTCCTTGTAGGTGGTACTACTAAGCCAATTTCACCAAATGGAGAGATTAAAAGATACACTTCAAATAAGCCGATCAGGAAAAATAAAATCAGGAGACTGTAAAAAGGGATATTTATTAATATAAAAATTTAGCAAACTAACCACTACTTAATTCTTGAGGATAGGTAGTGGTTATTCAAGTAAGTATAAATATCTGAGAGTTGTATAAAATCTTTATGAGGAATTAATTAATTTCGCAGATATTGACTTACAAATACAATAACTATATTATATAAATATAATTAATAATTAGTTATTGTGGCCCGGATTTAGTTTGTTTTGTGAGGTGGAAGTATATGGCTAATAAAAAAAATGAGAATGTTTCTAGGCCACTTATTGTTTACGGTAATGAGTATGATTTTTGGTTAAATGAGGATGATGAAGTTTATGACGAGAAGTACGGGGAAGAGTGACAACAAACCGTATGGACAAGGTGATGTTTACCTTATTAAAGTTCATTATCAACTAACTGGTGAAACAAAGATTCGACCTGTTGTTATTGTGTCAAATGAGAAAGCTATTGATTTAGATGTTTTGATTAGCCCTATAACTGGACAAGCTGCTCGTAATGAATTTGACGTTCCGATAAAAAAATGGCGAGAAGCAGGCCTTGAAAAACCATCCGTGGCTAGAACATCAAAAATTACAATGATACATAATAGTATTCTTTATAAACAAATAGGAAAACTTGACATTACAGATTTGAATAATATTTTAGAAAAATGTAGAGAATGTTTTAGTTAGTCCCAAAATATGTTTTGAGGCTAACTATAAGAACGTAACAGAAAAATAAAATCAGGAGACTGTAAAAAGGGTGCCGTTGGCACCCTTTTGCAATCTCACTTAAAAATAAAACTCTATCTCGATATTATCTCTGCTGTGAATAGTGATTTTGCTAATAATTGAGCGTATCAAAAGTTTTTTTTCCTGGGTACTGGCTAAATTCCACCGATACCGAACATTTTTAATACTTTCCAAAGCATTACTGATACTAATTTCCCTGGCTTCAATATTGGCCAATGATGCTTCTAGCTCTGCTAAACGTTTTTCACATTCTTCCTTTTCATTATTTAAAAGATTAATTCTTTCTTTAAGGTCATTGGCTTCTAAAATACCCTGTTCAAAAGCATTAAACCATTTTTGTTTTCTAGTACCGATACTGGCTAAAGTTTGTTTAGTTTCTTTTAATAAAACGGCAAGAGTTTCTTTTTTACCAAGATCGCGTTCTTGAAAATGTTTATAAGCATGGAATAGGGCACTTTCATTCTGCTCTAATTTTTCTAATTCCTGCAAAACATATTCTTCAAGTTCAGGAGCTTGTATACTAGGATTTTTACAGCTTGTACCAAATTGATTATAGCCTCCGCAGCGGTAATATCGAACTTTTCTTCCGGGCTTTTTAGCATTTTTATACCAACCGCGATATTTATGGCCGCATTGGCCGCAGTATACCAAGCCGCTAAGTACATAATCGCTGCTGGCTTCTCGCATAGACATTTTGCCCCGATTTTCTAAAAGGGATTGTACTGCATCAAATGTTTTTTTATCTACTATAGGTTCATGATTTCCTTTAGAAATTATCCATTCGCTTTTATCTCTTTTTATTGTTTTTGTTCCTTTTCTTTGCGTACGATTCCAAACCATATAGCCGGCATACTGAGGATTTACAAGCATATTACGAATAACTGTATGGGACCACATACAGCCTTTTCTAGTACGGCAGCCGCGTTCATTCAGATTTTTAGCTATGGTTCTCAAACCATTTCCGGAAGCATACATAGAAAAAACTTCTTTTACTATGGCTGCTTCCTCCGGTACAATTACCAGCTGCTTGTCCATGTTTTTATATCCATATGGTGCCTGGTTTCCACCACACCATTCTCCATGCGCTGCCTTATATAACATGTTAGTTTTTACCCGTTCAGATATACTTTCGCGTTCAAATTGAGCAAAACCAACTAACATTGTGAGCATCATTCTGCCGGCAATAGTGGAAGTGTCAAACGGTTCGGTGGCAGATTTTAAAAATATCTGATTGGGTTCAAAGACTTCTTCAACCACACGCAGGACATCAAGGGCTCGTCGTGAAAAGCGGTCAAGTCGATAAATTAGTACAATATCAAACTCTTTTTCCTGCGCTTTACGTAATAGCTTTTGCATAGCCGGCCTATCTAAGTTTTTTCCGCTAAAGCCGTCGTCTATGAAGCAGTCATATATTTCCCAATCCTGCGATTTACAATAAGCTTCAAGCCGCTCTTTTTGGCTGGGGATACTATTGTTCTCTGCCTGCTCTTCTGTACTGACGCGAATATAAAGAGCTGCCTTTAACTTCATTTGGGCCACCTACCAGAATAATAAATCTGTATATTAAAATAATACCAGACTTTCGATAAAAACAGAACATTTGTTTATTTGGAAGGGAATTTTTTCATAGTTACCACTAACCTGGAATCGAAAAGTGGACAGAGGTAATTGGCGATATTCGCATGACCGAAGCCTTAGTTGACCGTTTGACTCACAGAGCTGATATTCACTTAATGAACGGCGAAAGCTATCGCTTATGGGAAACGATTCAGCAAAAGCTGGTACCTAACGAAGAATAATGCTAACAGCAACATTTAGGCAGAATTATCTGTCAGTTTACCACAATAAAATCGGGACTGGTCAACTTTTGTATAGACAAAATAAGTTAAGTGAACTGAAAATGAGGTGCAATTTTTTAAGATGATATAGTAATAATAGTATAACGTGGTAATTTTTTAGTGCCAATAATTATATCGCAATAAATTGGTTTTGCTTTTTGAGAGTTATCACTATATAATTATAACATTCTTAAAATGTTTTAATGGAGAGATTTCTGTTATGTTTACCACGGAAGAAAAAATGGTAAAAAAATTTTTAAGTTTTTCTTTTTATGATGATATACCTTGCTTTTTTGAGTTTGGGGTAGGGTATGGTATTGCAGATGTAATTTACTGTAATATAAATAAAGAGGTTTTTGAGGAAAGAGTAAAAAATGGTCCTCACTCAATTATAAAAGATAAAAATAGTATAAGAGTAATTGATTTTTTATGCCTAAATAAAAAATCTGACCTTTCAACAATGATGGATCAATTATACTTCAATAAGAGAAACCTAAAATACAACATTTTAAAACGTCTTATAAATAATGGATTTGTAAAAGAAATAGATAAAGAAGTATATTCTTTGCGTTTTAATTACCGACCATTAGTTTCAGAGATCATTGCAATAGAAGCAAAATTAAAAGATTGGAAAGCCGGATACATGCAGGCAAGGCGGTACCTTCATTTTGCTCACCAGTCATATTTAGCTATTGATAAAGATTTTAAGCATAGAGTTAGAGAAGAAATTCTTCTTAGAGATAATATCGGACTATTGTCAGTTGATGAAAAAGGGGTTGATCTTGAATATTATGCTAAGACGTCAACCCCAAAAGATAAACATATGTTCCTGCTAGCTAATGAAAAAATATTTTCATTAATACTTAATGGAGAGTATCACTTATCCTACAAAACTGAACTTAACTTTGCTTGCGTTGTATAATGCGTCATACCACACATTAAAATGCTCATAATTAATTTTAATACCTTCTTTCTTTAATCTACGACAATGCTTGTCAGCTTCCTTAATTTTATTTAGAAACCATTCAAGTCTTTTATTAGGTTCTAGGGATCTCAAAATACTAATTTGTTCATATTTTTTATAAAGATAATGGTATTTTTGATTGCTTTTATTAAACAAATAGTTAATATCTGAGTGTTTATTACAGTAAGGGCATGTACATAAAAATTGTCGTCCATAATCTGTGTCAAATATATCCTTGAGTACTGTTTCGGAAAAGGAAGTAAGTAATTCTGGTATATAATATTTTGCCTTAATGTTATATCCTTTGTTCTGAACACTTAAAATTGATTCGTCAAAACTTTCTATGTATCCAATTCCAGAGGAAATTGCTGTTGCTCCTAAACCTAATAAGCCAATACCGAAATCATTAATCCTGGATAAAATTATTGGTTTTCCCTTCGTTGATAACATTTTTATAATAGTAGCGAAAGCGTAATAATGTGACTTGATAGTTGAATTAAGATCAATATTTAGCATTATAAAATAACCGTCACAGTTGAATTTAGTAAAATAGTTAACAAGGTCTTTTCTGCTGTCTTTATCTGCTACACTTTCTATATCAATACATATACCTGCATAAAGTCTTTTTAGTATGCTGTTTTTAGATAAATATCGACGACATTCATTAAATATTTTAAAGTCGACTGCTAACCATTCACTTTTAAGACTATCTAGGTAATGAAATGGAGCTAGTAATACAGAAGGATTTTTAGTTAATTGCCATTCTAAGCTTTTATGTGCCCTTTTTTGACAGGCAGAAACAGTTTTAAAATCAGAAGGTTTTTCTTTGTTATAACGGTCAATTACGTAAGGAAGATTAACTAAAGATTTTGTATCTGAAAATTTTGAATAAGCCAAACGATACACTACTGGATCAATTATTGTATGTCCACCTTGGTTATTTATATAGTCATAAACAGCTTCGTATTTTGGTATAAAATTAGCTGGAAAAACTATACCATCCAATTTATATTCTGAACTAAATCTTTCAATAAGAGTGCGTTCGTTGTGAAGTAATCGTGGAAGTAATTTAGGGCTTAAATCTATTTTGGGGAGTTTTATTTTTTTCTCATCTAGATTCTCAAGTAAATTATATGCTTCATCAATAGTGTAGTTGCGAGCAAATGTTTCTTTTTCTAATAGTGTTGCTATAAAGTTATCTAACTTGTTTGGTATATCTGGATTAAACTGGCTGGCAAAAGGAGGAGCTTCTTTTACTATTTTATGATAAGCCTCTGACAAAGAGTTAAATTCTAGCGGAAGACGGCCAGTTAACATGTGAAAAAGTATTGCTCCAAATGAATATAAATCGCTACGGTAGTCAATATGTTTTGCATCAACCAGTTGTTCGGGAGACATATATGCATAAGTACCCATGGTTACTCCGGTAGTTGTGAGAGAACTAGCATTTATTAATTTAGCCATTCCAAAATCTAATATTATAGCTTCTCCTAGTGATGTAATAATTATATTTGCTGGTTTAAGGTCTCGATGGTAAATGTTGCATTCGTGAATAGCTTTAAGTCCGGAAAGAACTTGCAGTCCAATATTTTGGGCTTGTTTTACTGTAAGGTGCTTGTGCTTTTTTATTAACTTGTCCAGGGTGTTTCCTTCAATGTATTCCATAACTAAATATTTATGGGTATTTATACCAATTACTGCTTCTCCGCTATCAACATATTTAACTACATTGGGGTGATTTACAGTTTTTAATGCATTAATTTCTCTATCAACTCTTTTATGATCTTTATCGTCAATTAAATGCTCATTTTTAAAAAGTTTCATTGCGTAGGTACGATCGTTTTTTGATACCTTATATGTTTGACCATAAGTACCTTGACCTAAAAATCTTTCTACATAGTAATCATTTATTTTTTTACCTTCCATGTTTTTCCTCCTGAGAATTTAAATTACCTGAATCATCAAAAAAAGTAACATATGGCCTCATCTATTATATCCTGCACTTTACTCATTATTTTACCAATGTCTTAACCACCTCCACCGGTACTTCATATCTGGCTGCAAATTCGTATATTGTTTCTCCGGCATACGGCTGCCTTTCACCAAGCAATAATTCAGCTACGAAGCGGTTTGCCTGATGTTCAAATTTACCGGCCGGAAATAAAGTGTTTTCAATAAGCATAAAGTAATTCATGCCTGGATGGAGCAGCCGGTGGCCTATTTCATGCAGCACTACCAGTCCCTGCAGCTTGCGTGAGAGGGACGAATTAACACCTATACAGGTTGTCCCATCTACGACCAGAAGCATTCCCCTGATACTTTTAAACGGGTAAGGGATAACAATATAGTTAAGATAATCAGCTAACTCAAAAGGATCGGTAGTATCATATTTTTTAATTAAATTTCTTACTTCTTTGGTTATCCAGTTCATTAACATCACCTATGTTAGTTAATAAACATTGCCGATATAAAACAAAAGACTAGTGATGATTGTCATCAGTAGTCTTTTCCCCATGCTGCTTACGTTTTTTTATTGTTCGCATTGCTATTCTTAAAAAGTCAAGTATATCTTCTCTATCATTTTCATCAAGAGGTGTACCGTCAAACATTATATTTGCTTCTTTTAAAATCTTTTCCAGTTCTTTAGGTTGGAGCTGATCATCTATATTAGCATCTTCGTCTGCTTTGTTTGCATTGCAAATATCAGTCCGGCCTAATAGATAATCAGTAGTAACATTGAAAAAATCTGCTAGCTTTTTAATAGTACTAAAATCTGGTTCTCTTTTATCAACTTCGTACATTGCCAAAGTGCTGGGTGCCATATTAAGAATTTTTGCTAAGTCCCTTTGACTTAAATTCTTTTGCTCTCGTAATAATTTCAGTCTCTTTCCAAAACTCATATTAAGTACCCCCAACCTTATATTATCACCATGTGTGAGCATAAAAAATATTTGCTTACAAAAAGTGAATAATATATATAAAATTACTTGACATGCTCACGAAGTGTGTTTATTATATAAACAAAAACGGCTCACATTTCGCGAGTAAAAGGTGTTGTATATGAATAAAAAAACTATAGCTGATTTAAGAACAGAAAAAGGGTTATCACAGCGGGAATTAGCTAAAGCTGTTGGTTTAAAGCCTAGTACTATAGCGATGTATGAATTAGGAGAAAGAACACCGTCGCTATCGAATGCTACAAAAATAGCTCAATTTTTTGGAGTGCCAGTTGAAAGAATTTTTTTTGGCAATGATGCTCGCAAAATGCGTGCAAACTTGCCAACTGCAATTCCTGGTTAAAGAGGATTTAAGGCATTCAAAAAAACAGCCAAATTGTTAAGCATGTCGAGAGATTAGCTCGCTCTTCTGAGACTATTTTTCTTTCGCTTTATTTTTTTCCACCAGGGCCTCCAGCAGTTCGATAAAGGTTTCGCGGTGGGAGTCCGGCAGCTGCTGTAATAAATCTACAGCTTGTCTTATCTCTGCCGGCAGCAGCTCAGTCTCCTGGGTGTCGGCAAAGAAGTCGGATAGGGTATATCCGAGGCCATCGATTATTTTTTCTAAAACGTCGAATGTTGGCATTTGATTGCCAGATTCGATGCGGCTTAATGTACTTTGTGCAATATTAGCGCGCTTGGCCAACGTGTTCATGCTAATGTTTTGCTGAGTGCGAACGGTTTTAATTTTAAGGCCAAGGTTCATTGAAAATCATTCCTTTAGGTAAAAATATGCATATTTGCATTATACATTATATTTTTTTAAAGTAGTTATGCAAAAACGCATTGACTAATAATGCGTAAATGCATAAAATAATTATAGGGAATTGCATAGGAGGTGATGCAAGTGAGATTAGGTCAAAAAATTCAAAAACTACGCGAAACTAAAAACTGGTCTCAACAACAGCTTGAAGAGGTTTCTGAAGTTCCGCAGTCTTCAATATCTCGTATAGAAAAAGGTGTTTTGAATAATCCTGGGATTGAAACTCTGCGAAAACTAGCCACCGCCCTTGGTGTAACAGTTTCGGAACTACTGGAAGAAGGGCCACCAAAAAAAGCGGTGTAAAAAGCTGCTTAATTCTCTGTCACCATTTTTCCGTAAAGTCAATTAATTTATTATATCACCCAATGTTAGAAAAAATGGCGTAAGTTGTTAGGGAAATTTGTAAATGGCAGTTAAATTCATTTTTTATTTGGATTATTGTAATTTGCCCATTCTTCCATAACTTTCAGTAATAATTCACGTTGCTCGGGATTAAGGCGGTAAGCAACATTCAGCATCTTACGCAATTCAGCCGGCAGCGGTTCAGCATCCCGGGTGTCGGCAAAAAAGTCGGATAGGGTGATACCTAAGGCGTTACAGATGGCAGATAATTTTTCTACTGTAGGCTGTTTAGTGCCTGCCTCTAGCATGCTGATATATGCTTGAGAGATGCCGGACATAGAAGCAAGTTTATTTTTACTTAGTCCTGCACTTTCCCTTAGTTGTTTAATGCGAGAAGAAACGTCCATAGGCGACCTCCGATAAATATAACTATAGTTATTATAACATCATATTTTTTAAAAAGCATTCATAACTATAGTATTGACATACTTATAAGTATAGTTATAATAAATAATAAGGAGGTGAATGAATTGAAAGTCGGTCAAAAAATTAAAGCACTAAGGAAACAGCGTGAACTGAGCCAAGCAAGCCTTGCTGAAACTGCTGGTTTGTCTCAGGTTGCAATAAGCAAGATTGAAGCTGAACAAAAAAGTCCTACGTTGCGAACTTTGGAAAAACTAGCCATTGCCCTTGGCGTAACAGTTTCGGAACTACTGGAAGAAGGTCCGCCGAAAAAAGCGGTGTAAAAAGCTGTTTAATTCTCACCACTATCTTTTCCACAGCATCCAGCAATAATTTTACGGTCTAATTACCAATTAATTTATTATACCATTCACCAAGAAAAAAATGGCAGAGACGTTGTGGGATTTTTAAATAGGGAGGTTTAAAAAGTGCCTAAGAAGGTTAAACCCAAAATTACCGTAAAACATCTTGGGGATGAAAAGGCTTTAATAAATTATTACGTACACCTGCTGCAGCTGGCGGCTAAAGAAAAGCGCATGGAAGGATCAAAACTTAATGAAGAAAGTATTAGCTCTCAAAATAATTTGTAGTTAATCACTATCTAATTAGTTAAAAACACTCTTATCATTTTCAAGAGTGAAAGAGCCGGGGGTGAAGTATGTCCTTAAGCGAAATTTTAGAAAATGGCAAAAGTGGCAAAAAAGGCAGGAAACCCAAAATAGATGAAGCAAGGTTAACGAAACTTGTAACACAGGGAAAAAAGGATACGGAAATTGCTTTGATTTTAGGCGTCAGCCGTAGGACGGTGGGAATGGCCAGAAAGCGATTGGGATTAAAAGAAAACTACAGTTTGGATAAGAAAAAGCTTATAGCATTACATAAAGAAGGAAAAACGGATAGTGAAATAGCTGAAGAACTGGGAATATCCAGAAGAACTGTAGGTATGGCCCGCCAGCGTCTTGATTTAAAAGCAAATAAAGAAAAAGGTAGACCAGCTGTAAAACCAAAAGTAGAAATTACTCCTCAAATAGAAAACGATGTGCTGCATTTATTGGAACAAGGACATTCGCCTCGGGAAGTAGCAAAAAAGCATGAAATAACCAGAAATGATGTGATAAAGATATACTTAAAAAATCAACCTCGTACATGGCCGAGAATTAAAAATGAACTAAACAGTATGCAGGAAAAAATATTTTTAACGTGGCGGGAAAGAGTTGATTCAATCATTAATAAAAGGGTAACGCTGCTGGAAGTTGAATGTCTTAAAACACAGATGAAAGAAATCAGGGTGAAAATTGATCAGCTGACGCCGGAAGAAAAGGGCTGCCTTCCTGCACCAGATGTGATGGCCCGTATGGGTGTCAGAAGTGCAAGTATGGTCGTTTTAACTCAGGATGCTGAGTATGTGGGAATGCGCCACATGATGAATCTTCTACAGCACAAAATAGAGAGAAAATATTGGGCGGAAATACGGCGGGGAATGGAAAATATGGATAGTGAGACTAAACTTGTTGCAGAAAGGTATCTGGAAGAGGAGGTATACATACCGTTTTTTGCAGCAGAATTTTCTTCGGGGGTAATGCCAGCGTTAGTTAGTAACACAAGCAGATATAATGAAGCGGTTGGCATAAATCTTGATACTGCTGCCGATGAACCGGAGCGCAATCAAATAGAAGAAATATTTACTGACGCCCAAAACAAAAGTACAGCCGGTACAGCTCACCGTAGGGGAAGGAATGGGGGAAAGAGAAAGAGGATGGAAGAAAAATGTTTTTGGTCAAATTAACAAGGCCTGCACTTGTTATTACAGCGCAGGCCTTGTTTTATATTATTTGGGGAAATTTGGTATGGAAACATAAGAAGAGAATGTGACACACAAGATGTCTTATACGACAAAAATTAAGTAATTTTAATGATTATAAAGGAAAAATGACCGTGCTAAGCGGCCATTTTTTTGTCGCATAAGGAGGATTAATAAATGCTAACTGAATTACTAGCTAGACTTTCAAATTTATCTACTGCTGAAATAAGCATTTGTATATTATTTATTTTTTTCTGGTTACTTTTTGCAGTATCAGAATTAATAATTATGGGTGTTGATTCTGCCTGGGCTATTGTTGTCCCACCTATAGCAACAATACTATTCCTTATACCACTTATTATTATTACTGCAGTAGCTTTTATCAGGAAAGATTTTTCCTTTATTGATTCTCTTGCAGTATCATGGCTAGCATGGTTAGCGTTAGCAATTACAGGTATAATCTCCTTAGCAATTGCATACATTTGGCTCAAAATAGAAGACAAGTTTTTTTAACTGCAATCCGGCTTTTCTTTTTTGAGGTGTTAGTGTGATGGATAGTATAAAGGGATTTGAAAGATATCTTCAAAGCCGTGGTTTATCGCAGCGAACAATTTGTTCTTATTTAACAAGATTAAATAAATTCAATAGCTGGTTGTTGGAAAGGTATGAAAATGCTGAACTGGTATCTGTAACCGCTTTAGACATTGCAGACTACCGGCGGCATCTAATTGGCCTTGGGAAAAAGCCTGCAACAGTAAATTTATCCTTAGATGTATTACGTTCTTTTTACAAATGGGCAGATATTAATAATATTGTTCCTATTAACCCCACAAGTGAAGTAAAAAGAGTTTCTGAGCAGCAAAAAGCACCGAAATGGCTGAAAAGAAAAAACCTTGGTAAATTTATGAGAGCTGTACAGAAATATGGGTCCATTCGGGATATAGCCCTGATTAATCTGCTGCTGCATACCGGTTTACGTATTTCAGAAACGTGTTCCTTATTGAGAGAAGATTTAATAATTAAAGAACGTTCTGGAGTAGTCAAAGTGCGAGAAGGGAAGGGGGATAAATATCGGGAGGTGCCTTTAAATATAACCATTCGCAAGATATTAAATATATACCTTACCGATTTAACCGGAAAATGGCTTTTCCCCGGGCGTAAAGCACATATGACCACCCGAACAGCAGAAAGGATTATAAGTAAGTATGCAAGGATTGCAGATGTAGAAGTAACCCCGCACATGCTGCGCCACACTTTTGGAAAAATGTTAATAGATGCAGGTGAAAGTCTGGATAGGGTGGCTGCACTAATGGGTCATTCGGACTTAAATACAACAGCAAAATATACGCGGCCATCAATTTGTGACATGGAGAAAGCGGTAGAAAAGTTGGCATGGGAATAACCTAATATTACTAATATCCAGCAGTCCAGCAAGTAAAATCAGACAAAAATTGAAAAAGTATTGTAAAAGCTATAATTCCCCTAAAAAAATAACACCTAAATAAAAAGGATTAACCAAGTCATGTTAGTAAATATACGATATGGCATATCTTTCCTGTAAAAGAGGATTCTTAGGGTGGAAGGGGGAATAAGTTTGAGCAAAAATAATAATGATTTTTTTAAAGAAAAAAAACCATGGTCTATAATAAAAGATCAGCTATTAGGGTGTTATCTCAAGCCGTATTTTTCCAAAATACTTGCTACACAAAAACCAGTGTTTTATGTAGACGCTTTTGCTGGAAAAGGTATGTTTGATGATGGAAATCCCGGATCCCCGGTTATTGCATTAGATATTATAGCTGAGGCCTTAGAGAAAACACAGTTTAGGAGACCAACTATAAAATCATGCTTTATAGAGTTGAACCACGCAGATAATTTAAGGAATAATATTAGCAAGTATAATAATATTACAGTAATCGAAGGAAAATATGAAGATAATATTGACCTAATACTAAAAGGAAAAGAATTCCATAATGTATTATTATATATTGATCCTTATGGTATTAAGTCATTACGTTTCAATATATTTGAAAAATTATCCATAAAAAAATTCTATAGTATTGAATTACTTATTAATTTTAACTCTTTTGGGTTTATAAGAGCAGCCTGTAATGTTATGAATGTAAATTTTGACATAATAAATTTGGATGATTTGATTGAAGTTGAGAGTGAACTAGGAGATACCAACCCTAATAATAAAAAATCAATTTTAGACCTTAACGAAGTTGCTGGTGGCGATTACTGGCAGAAAATTATTGAAGATTATAAAAAAGGATTTATTGATGGCTATGAAGCTGAAGAAAAGTTTTCTAAAATGTACTGTGAAAGACTCAGGACTCAGTTTAATTATGTGCTTAATATGCCTATAAGGATAAAAAAAGGACAAAGACCAAAGTATCGTATGATCCACGCAACTAATCATCCAAAAGGTTGCGTTTTAATGAATGATAATATGTGTAAACGCTGGGAAGCATTGCAGGATCAGCAAAATCAGGGACAAATGTCTTTATTTATGGAAGATGTTGAAAATAGGCATATAAATACTGAGACATTACAAGCGGAAATATTAGAAGTGCTATCTTCCTACAAAAATTACACAGATATTGATGTTTTCTATGCAGATTTTGTTAGTAAATATGGAGTGAGATTTTCAACTGGGGATATTTGTAAAGAGCTAAAACAGTTATATAATAACAAAAAGATAGATGTAAAGAGATACCCAGAAACAACAGATAAAGGAAAATCGTCAAAATTTTGGACATCTGGTAAAGGCAGAACTATAAAAGTAAGGTGTTTATAAATGAAAAAGGTGACCAAGTTCATTAAAAGAAAAAGCTTAATATATAAGACGGCTGTAGAGTATGGTGATTATACATTAAATCATGTGCAAGGATGTTACCATGGATGTAAATATCCTTGTTATGCTTTTTTAATGGCAAAACGATTTGGAAAAGTAAAATCATATGAAGAGTGGATGGAACCAGCATTAGTAGAAAATGCTCTTGATTTACTAGATAAAGAGATACCAAAATTTAAGAGCAAAATAAAAACTCTTCATTTATGTTTTACAACCGATCCTTTTATGAATGAATATGAAGAGATATCAAATATGAGTATTGAGATAATAAAAAGATCCAATTCAGAAGGAATTAAATGCAGTGCACTAACTAAGGGATTGCTGCCTTTAAGCCTAGCAGAATTATCGAAAGAGAACGAGTATGGTATAACACTAATCTCGCTAGATGAAACATTTCGGGAAAGCGTTGAGCCAAATGCTGCACCATATCAAGAACGTATAAACCGTCTAAGAGAGTTAAATAAAAAAGGTTGTAAAACTTGGGTCAGTATTGAACCATATCCTACACCTAATATTATTGAACAAGATTTTTCTTCAATACTTGAAGCTATAAGTTTTGTAGACAAGATAATTTTTGGACGCACAAATTACAATTCTGAGGTAACAAAATACAAAGGTGTTAAACAGTATTACAATGAATTAAGCAAGCAAGTAATTGATTTTTGCAAGGAAAAGGGCATTGAATATCATATTAAAGAAGGGACTTTAACAGAATAGTGTTATACAAAGCCAGCGTATTAGCCGCTGGCTTTATTTTTTATAGGTGAAATTTGCAAAAGAAGGAGGGGGTGAGAAAAATCCGTTTATTTATTATATCTTTAGTTTTAGTTGTTGTGTTAACTGCATTTGGTGGAATAGCTATTGCGGCGGAAGCACCGGAAATAAATACCGGCCTACCTACGGTAACATCGGATCAATTTATAGATAAAGCAAGCCGCATTGTGGCCAGTATCTATCAGGATGCAAAGGATATTTCACCGCTTATAACACTTGGTATAGTCGTTGTTTTTGGTATCTTAGGCATTTTCTTTCAAAAGGCACGAGAAACCATACTCTGGGCAGTGATAAGCATGCTTTTAATTCTATGGGGGCCGCAGATAATTTCTTTAATTAGAGGTTACGCAGAAAAATGAACTTAAAGGAGGTAATGATTCATTGAAAAATAAGAAGGCAAATAAAATAACTTTTTTATCTCTTTTGGTACTTGCTTTGCTGGTAGCTGCAGTACCGTCCTTTGCAGCACCCACCGACCCGGACATTACTACCGGATTGCAAAATGTAGATGCAGCAACTTTGGCTGATAAAATACTAAATATTTTTATTGGTATAGGGGCATTGTCGGGTGCAGTTGCAACAGCAATGCTAATTTATCTAGGCTTTAAACTGAAAACAGGGAAAGAGGAAACGAGGGAAAAAGCAAAGGATCATATTAGGTATGTGTTTATCGGGATGGCTGTTGTTGCTCTTTCGGTAATGATTGTCGGTTTTGCAGCTTTCTTAATTAAAGGGGTATAAGTATGCGGGAATACCGAGTTCCTTTTTCCACCAGAGAAGAAGCCCCTTTTATCTTTGGTCTTACAATCAGGGAAATGGCCTGGATTGGAGGGGGCTTCTTGGTAGGTTTAGTTTTTTCCCTAATCTCTTTCCTGATTATTGGGACAGAGTTAGAAAACATAATTCTTTGCCTGCCAACAATTATACCTTTTACATTATTGGGACTTTATCTAGCTAAAAAAACTGTTAATAAAGGAGATTACACACAAACGCTGGACCGGTACTGTCTTAGTCAGATCAGATACAAATACCGCCCCCATAAATATTTGAGTTTTCGGAGGGCATCTGAATGAAAATGACTTATTTATTTGTGGTTATTGTATTTATTGCTTTAGTAATGGCAGCTGCTTTAGTAATGATGTGGTATTTTAACAAAAGAGAAAAAAGCCCAAAAACAAATAACTTAGAAGTTAATGCCGAATCAGAAAAAGCTGTTTCAACCAAACACCAAAAATCTACCAATAAAGAGGAATACAAACATATCAGCGAATTAATAAACATTGAGCTTATAGAGCCCGGGATATACTATGCAAAAGGTAAATATTTAGGATTGGCCCGTATTGAAGGCACCAATTTCTCTATACTTTCAGATGGGGAGTAGGATATTAGAGAGGATATATTAATTGCCATTCAAAACCAAATTAAATACCCGGTACAATATATAACCAGTACAATCGTTGCAGACACAGACCGAGCGGTAGAAAAGGTGCGAGAATATGCGGAAAAAGCAAGCAATAATGAAGTTGCTGAATATGCTCGTCTGTATGCTGCGGAATTAGAAAACATGAAGAATGAACGCCGGGCTATGGCGAAAGTGTCTTGGATTGTGATAAGCGGTGAAGCAGATAGGCCGGGGGCACCGGGAAATCCGGTTCAAAGAATTAGAGAAAGAATGGCCATCCTACAGGAAGCATTTCGTTCAAGAGCGGGCATTATTATGACACCGCTAACTACTACCGAAGAAGTAATAGATACCTTTCAACAGATCATGCTGCCGGAAAAATTGGTAAAACCATCAGAGGTAGCAAAACTCTGTTTGCAGCCAATTAAGTTTAATATTAAGGGACTTATTAGCACCGGAACTAATTAACTAACCGGTGTTTTCTTTTTTTTAGGGGGTGAACGTCATTAAATCTTTAAAATCATTTTTAAAACGAAGCAAGCGGCAAAACAAAGCAAAATCTAATTCAATAACAGATATGGTGCAAGTATTTTCCCCGGACAGAGTGGACGAATACGAGGATCACTTAAGAATAGATGATATGTACTGCCGGGTACTGGTAGTGGAATCTCTACCGGAATTTATTTGTTTTGGTTGGTTTAACGAAATAACCACCATCAGTGGGGTAACCGTATCAGTAGCCCTTCACCCGTACAGCAAAAAAGAAGCTAATGACATAATTACCAGAGAACAAGTTAATATTGGGGCTGACCTGCGGCTGGCCATGAAATACGGTGATACCACTCGCACCGGTGCATTGGAAACAAAATATGCTTTTTATTATAACTTTCTTACCGACCTGCAGCTGGGGAGAAACAATCTGGTAGCCGCTACCATAACAATTTTTGTTGCTGCTTCAAGCTATCACGAATTGCTGTATAAGTGCGAGGTTATTAAAGACAAGCTTGGAGTAACAAAAGCTGTTACCATGTATCATCGGCAGTTGGAAGGGTTCGCTCATACGCTGCCTTTTATCAGCAGTATCAACGAATACCATGATGTTGATGTTGCTAATGCAGCCTGCCTTTCGCCTTTAATATCGTCAGATTTTACTCATCCTTCCGGTATTTACTTCGGAATTAATGAGAGCGGCAGTCCGGTGTTTTTAGACTTATTTATTGGTGCTCCGAGGCTGTTCGGACCGCACATGTTTATAACCGGTACCACACGCTCAGGAAAAAGTTATAGCGTGAAAGGAATTACCGCTAGATCTATTGCCAACGGGATATATGCAGTTATGATTGACCCCGAGGGAGAGTATAAAAAAATGGTTGATAAATTTGGCGGTGAAATCATAAAATTCAAGCCCAACATGGAGTGTATGTTCAATATTTTTGATATTGAACCTGAAGAGGATGAGGAAACCGGCCGAAAATATCTTGATATTGCAGGCAAATCGGAAGATATCTGTTATCTAATAACTTCTCTGGTCGAAACTCAAACCGGAGAAAAAATTTCTGCCGAAGAAAGAGCTTTAGCTGCCAGAGCGGTAAGAGCAGAGTATCAGTCGTGTGGTATTACCGAAGATCCGGAAAGTATTTACCAACCTGGAGGCAAGAAAACCGGTCAAGGAGTTTATGTTGGTAAAACATATAAAGAAATGCCAACCATATCAAGTTTTATTGAAAGACTTAAGGAAATGGGTGCTGTCAGATTGGCCACAATGCTGTACCCCTTTACCAAAGAAGGTGGTATGGGCTACTTTGATGGCCAAAGTATAGGTAAATTCTATGATAATCAATTAGTAGTGTTTGACGTGTCGGGCTTAAAAACAGAGTTTCAGCGTATGTATGCTATGTTTGTAATGATTAGCTGGGTATGGGAAAAGTTCGTTAAAAAGGACAGAAACAAACGTAAGCGGGTTGTAGTTGACGAGGCCTGGTTAATGATGCGGCATAAAGATACTGCAAGTTTTCTTTCCGACCTGGCCCGTCGTGGGGCCAAATATAACACATCTTTAATGCTGGCGTCTCAAAGTTTTAGAGAATTTACCAGTGAAGAAGGCAAGGTAATCCTAAGCCAGTGCAACACCAAGTTCTTTCTAAAAATGCATCCAAGTGATGCTAAAAGTCTTACAGAAATATTTAATCTTCCGTCAGAGGTAGTTAAGCGTATTGAAAGCTTTCGGCAGGGTGAAGGTATTCTTCAAGCCAACCAGGAAAGTGCAATCGTTAGGTTTAAAGGACTGCCATTTGAAGAAGAATTCCTGCGATCCGATCCTGAAGCAGTATTAGCTACCGGGTGGTGATAATATATGCATCCATCATTGTTTACAGCCGGTCAGTGGCAGATTATGATGTTTTGGTATGCAACTCTAACAACTGTTTGTGGCGGGATACTGCTTTTTACGGTAATTAAATCAGGATACCGGTATATGACTTCTGCTTTTAACCCGGGGGTTAAAGTATCCTTTATTGAAGACGTGCAGCGAATGTTTATCGCTATGCTGTTTATTGCACTGGTGCCGGTATTTGTTACTTTGCTGTCAGGTATTAATGATGGTTTTGTGTGGGTTTGCGGTAAGCTGCTAAATAATTTTGTTGACAACCCTGAAATAGAAAAAACCGCAGTAGAAAAAGCTGCCGGCATGTTTGAAACGGTTATTGCCGCCCCGTTTAATACTATCATTAATATTTTTAATTATGTGTTTGGTTTAAAAAGTATTGACGATTTGATTTTTAACGGTTCTACCGGCATCTTTGGAAATAAACTATTAAGCACTATAGATACGGGCAATGTATTTGCCAATGCCTTGATTAATACCGCAATGGTTGGCTTTGATATTTATTTTAATGCTGTATATGCCATTCGCAAATGGGTTATTACTGCCAATATTGTTGCCACACCAATCATTCTTTGGGTATGGGCATTTTCTGGAGAACGTCAGGTTTTAGAAATCTGGGTAGCAGAAATAATTCAAACTACCTTTTTACAGTCGGCACATGCATTATCGCTGGGTATATTTATGAGTATAGCCACCGGTGTTAGCAGCGTTACCGGTAAAATATTGGATGTCAGCTTCTTTTCTAATCAATTGGTACAGATCGGGGTGTTTTTTGCCGGATTTGCCGGTTCTGTCTGCACTGCTGCAGTTATTGTTTTAGGCATTAGGTTGATTTTGGCCAATACAGAAAAGGAACGTGAGGAGGCAAAATCCGGTTTGGCCAAAGCATTTATCGGTTTGATTATACTTGGCCTTTGCGTTGTGATCGCTTCGTTCTTGGCCGTACTATTTTCCGGTAGCTGGGGGGTTAAATAAACCAAATGATTAGAATTAAAAAATTTTCCCTGCTGCTGGTATTGCTGCTTATTTTGTCGGCTGCTTCAGCTGCATGGGCCGGTACGGATGATTCTACAAACAGAGAAAATTCCGGCAGTATAACTGTTTGGGAGACATTTTTTATGCTCTTAGCGGTAATACCGGTCAGCAAAATGATGAGTTCGATTTTTATGAAACTGGTAGCGCGCGTAGGCACAGTGGATGAAGATAAATGGGCAATGATTGGCCTCGGTGCCATTGGTGCCACCGTTGGATTAATGAAAAAAGGAGGCTTAGGCAACTTAAACAGCAGTATTACAAAAGGTTTGTCCGGTGCTTCCCCGGGTACAAGCGGAAGATCATCTCCCGGAAAAATTAACATGAACGGCAGCGGTGGAGATCCCGGACAAGCATCTGTAAACAGTCAGTCATTTGCTCAGCATACAAAATCACAGGGAATACATCAAACACAGTATAACGGTACAGCAGAAACAGCAGCAACAGCAGCAAAATCACCTACACCGAGCGATGTAGGTGATATACCGGAATCTGGTCAGCGCAACCTAAACGATATAGTTAATATGGCCGGAGAATCAGGTTCTAAAGCTGCCGGTGTGATGGCTAAGGTTGGAGCCGGCTCTGCTTTTGCAGTTCCGGAAGTGGCACCCGTTACTGCAGCTATTTATGCTGCTGCCGGGAAAGCGGTTGTTGGAGGTTCTTCAGCAACCCATCAGCTAATAAAAGAAGTTAAGGCCAGAAACAAACAAAATAATCAAAGCTGGGACAAAAGTTTAATGCAAATAACCGGAACTAACAACCGGGTATCGGCGGTAACCAAAGCATTATCTGCTACCGCTTTATCACCTTTTGGCAGTCGAGTTTCTAATTTTGGAATTAAAGCGATAGACAAAGGTTTAGAGAAAACAAGAAAAAAATCAAATTAACTTAAATCCGGCATTAGCCGGGTTTTATTTTTTATAGGGGGATAAGATGATGAACAGCGATCAAATAGAAAAAGAGGTTCTTAAACAAGCTAAAAAGCTGGGTAAATTAATATTTAAGCTGGCAGCAAAATTAATTAAACCGTATTTGCCGCTCATTATCATCATCCTCCTGATTTTTTTTATGCTTTTTGCTATTATTGCTGCAATATATTCAGCCTTTCCGGTTGTTGATGATAAAAAGCAGCTGCCGATTTTAGCGGGGGTAATAGAAAACAAAGAAAAAGACGAAGAACTAAGAGAAAACTATATTAAATTTTGCAACGAATATAACATTAAAGATACCTGGGTAGTTAATGAAAAGGCTATTGGGCCGTCAGATGGCAATGCTTACGAAGCATCTCCCAACCAGTCATTTTATCCGGGTACGGGAGTTGAATATATCGGTTCGCTTAGAGATAGTTACGGCAATGACAAAAAACTAAAACTTCTTTGGGGGCAGGTTCATGCTGCAACGTTATATAATGCTTACGCCAATAATTTATCGGAAATAACGAAATTCATGCAGAAAAAAACAGCAAAAGATTTGCATCCTTACTTTTT
Organism: uncultured Peptococcaceae bacterium; assembly: GCA_965546615.1. GTDB lineage: Bacteria > Bacillota > Desulfotomaculia > Desulfotomaculales > Desulfohalotomaculaceae > CBEUVQ01. Next base: position 31,366 of record CBEUVQ010000011.1, on the reverse strand, counting down.
TTACAAAAAATCAAAACGAATAGTTAGTTCTACCGATGAAGAAGGGAAAAGAGAAACAACTGTTTCGGTTAGGTATCTTTTGGTGGAGGCATATACTATTCAGGGACATTATCAATATCACTATAAATGGAAAACCAAAACCTTTGGCTCAGGTAAAAACAAAACCACCGTTACTGAAGAAGTGTTAAAGGATGTGCAGCAAATACTGCCAAACAAATGGCAGCGATTAGAGGACTGGATGAAAAAAGAATATCAGATTGATGATGATTCAAATGATTTGGCAGCAGCCCGCCAAGCAGTATGGGAGGCGGGCAGTGGTTTTAATGAGCAGGCGGAATGGTTAGAGTGGCTTATTAGTCAAAACTTATCCGGCAAATATCTTTCTCAGTCTACCATTCCGCCGGAATTGGTGCCTTTTTTTAAAGAAGCTGAAGAAAGATTTGGGATTCCTTGGTGGTTTTTAGCAGCGGTAGCCTACAAGGAATCTTCATTTAATCCGCAGGCTGAAAACGCCGAAAGCGGATGCTATGGATTAATGCAGATATCCCAGGATAACTGGCCGGTATATGCAAAACTGTTGAATTTTGATCCGGATTTAGACCGTGATAATCCTCGCGCACAAATTTTTGTAGGAGCATATATGTTAGGCGAACAGGGGCTTAAAAATGTTAATTGGGAAGTTGATAACTGGCGGGAACAAACGCTGTCTGTACTAACTTTTTACGGCGGTTTTAGAGGCAAAAATGCGGAAGAGAGATGCCGTGAGGAATATGCCTCAAAAATTTGGGAATACGCCGATAAATTTAGAGCCGGCAGTACAAGATGGCCGGTGCCGGGATACAACACTATAACATCTCCTTTTGGAATGAGATTACATCCTATCTGGGGAGAGCAAAAATTTCACAGCGGCATTGACATTGGAGCACCTGCCGGAGCAGCAGTTGTATCGGCTGCAACGGGTAGAGTTACCTTTGCCGGATGGGAAAACCCAAATAATCAGGAGCAGGGATACGGACTGTATATAACTATCCGAGACGAAAACTACCTATACTTATATGGACACTTAAGTGCTTTAAACGTTAAGAAAGGAGATGAAGTAAATATCGGTGATGTAATTGGAGCAGTAGGATCAACCGGAACATCTACCGCACCCCACTTACACTTTGAGGTAAGAGATTTATCCTTAGGGGGACATTCGGGACAGCCAATTGATCCAATGCTGATATTTCGGGAGTAAACCGCCTAACGGCGGTTCATTTTTTATTAAGGAGGTAGAGATATGAGGATACTGCTTGCTGCCGGAGCTAGCAGCGATATTGACATTAATCAAAACCTTAGAGAAATACTGCAAAAAGATAATCTGCAAATAGTAGGTGATTGTTATAGTGCTGAAGTGCTGGCTGATGTTGCCTGCAAGGTGAATGCAGACACAGTAATAGTTTCAATTCTCTTAGGAGATCAAGATGATCTTTTGAAGGCAATTAAAATCCTACGCGAGAGAGGCAACAGGGTAATTGTTTTACCGGGTGACATTGAGCACCAAGAAACCCGCTCTTTTTTAGCAAAGTTAATTCCTTATGGTATATACGACTTTGTGTTCGATGAAGTAGATCCGAAAAAATTAATTTACCGGCTGCGCAATCCGGCCACCTTAGGAGATGTGCCGAAATTATTCAGAGAAATAACACTGTCGGAACATAAGTACGAGCCTTTAAATATAGAGGACGAATTAAACAATAAAAATGTTATTTTAACTGAAGCAACGTCTAATGAACAAATCCTTAATTTAATTAGAAAAAACAAAAAGGCTTTAGTAATTATAGATGCTGAAAAGGGCTCGCTGGCTAATATGATTGGCATAGATCCTAGTACACAATGGCAGCACGATTGGCGGATCGGGCTGGCTGCCGCACCTGTCAAAGTAAATAGAAAGACAGAGCTTTATACTATACCGTATGAACGTGAGGACATTGAATGGGAAGAGCGGGACTTCCGAGCTTTAAAAGACATAGTAAATGCTGCCGTAAGTCAAAAAAAGAAGGTTATTATACTTGCTGCGGAAGATGTAATTTCTCAGTTAAGAACTGAGAGATTTTTAATTTTTAGAGGGTAGGTGAATTAATTGATATATTTTTGCGGTTCTGAAACAGTAAAAGCACAAATTGATGGATTTCCAATAACTGATGATATAAAAAAAGCCAGCTGTGCAGTTATTGAAATACCGGGGAATCTCCATATGCTTGAGCAAATCAGCGGTATTCCGGTAATAGCTGTAACGACAGCTATGCTAAATTACCGGGAGGCAAAAGCATTAAAAACATCAGCTGCAAAATCAGTTACTATTGATCAATTACAGGTGGAAGTATCGAAACTTTTAAATACCGGCACTAATAACGGAGAAGATGATTTTTTCTTCTTTGATGAATTCGATTATGAGTCAACGGCAGCACTTCAGGAAAAATCAAAGCTGCAAACGTCCGTTATGAAAAAAACGATTAATCTTCCTGAAAAAGAAACACCAATAAAATTTCAGCAAGAGCCGCCGGACATACTGCAGCAGCATTCAAGACGAGCTGTAATTGCAGTATCATTTTCTGCAGAAGGTGGTATAGGTAAAACCTTTGTTTCCTCAGCAATCGGCTGCTATGCAGCATTAAAAGGCATACCTTCTGTAGCAGTAGACTTAGATTTAGGGTACGGGGACCTGGATACTGCAACAGGCTTAGTTAGCGTTTCTGACCGAACAAAAGTTATTGATAAAAAAGCTGTAGTACCAAAAAACGGATGGGCAACAGTATCTGACTGGAGAAAATATGCGGTTTCTATTAAACAAAACATACTTAAACACAACAGCGGGTTATACGTTATTCCTTCATATCCTTATGCCGGGAGAGATTTAGCAGAGTCGGAAATTGAAGATCTGCTTTATACAATTTCTGAGATATTCGGCTTTGTAGTGGTCGATTTAGGCGTAGACGGTTTTTCACCACATGCAAGAGTAGCACTAAAAATGGCCGATATCATAATGCTGATAGGAGGCCAAAGTGAGAAAACTATCGGCAAGATATCACACTTCCTAAAACAGGAAGGCGGATATAACGACAAAATGAGTTTAGTAGTAAATAAAGTATCACCAACCGGTTACTTTACCCCGGGAGAAGTGGCAAAGAAACTGGGGTTTGACAGCTATTTTGAAATACCTCTGGATGATCAAGGATTAAACGCAGCAAAGAAACAGCATAAGCTTCCCGTTCAATTACCGGGCAGTCTTTCCGGCGAAGCCGTTAAGCAGTATGCGGCCAATATACTGCCATTCGGTTTGGAAGCACCAGCTGTAAGCCAAAATAAATCATTTCTTCAAAAAATATTTGGCAATTTCAAAAGGAGATGATTTTTTGTATATATACACACCGATGTTTGACCGATTCAATAATAAACTTGCTCAGCTAACCGGTATTAACTGCAGTGCTGAAAGGTTTAAAGGTGAACAACCAACAGCAACGCTTATAGTTCGCAAAAATTCAATGGGCGGTGTAAATGATCCAAGCCAATATATCACTGACCCCAACCGCTGTTTAGTAATACCAGGAACGGACAATGAAGCAGGTTTTAACTTTGCTGATATTGCTATTTCTTTAGGCGTGCCGGAAGATAATCTTTTATTTATTCCCGCAGGGCAAAAGATCAGCATTCAACAGATTGCCGAAAAGCTAATGCAGATAGTTAATAATGCTCCGGCAGATAATGAACTGCAAAGTGATTACTGGGGTGAAATAAAAGCAGTACAAAGAATTAAAGTAATCTCTTTTATAGGTAGTCGTGGCGGTGTTGGCCGCACTACAATCGCCATGAGTTTAGCTGCCCACTATCGGGAAATAAATCAAACGGTTGCAGTTTTGGATTTAGGTTCACCGGCAGCAGCCTACCGCCATACAGGGCTTTCACTTGAGATGCAAGACGGCCTGCGATTTTTACAATCACCATTTTGCGATGTATTTGCACCGGTAGGTTCGGTTTGGAATACCGCCCCTGAAATCATTAACCAACTGGTTAGCGAACTCAGAGCAAAATACAGAAGAGTAATTGTTGACTTACCGGCAGAAATACCCGAAGGCATTTTAAAGGCGGTTAATTCCGAAAAAGTTATTGCCGTCATGGATTATGATATTCCCCAGGCGGTAGAACCTCTTATCGAATTAAATGAGCAAGCAATCTTTGTATATAACAAAGCTGTGCCTGAAGTTGATATTGAAGTTGTACGTGCCTTTGTCGGTTCCGACATAATCATGATTAGATGCGATATTGATGGCTGTCAAGCAGGATTAAGTTCCGGAGAACCTGCTTACCACAAAAGTGATGTTATTGCTCAAGGTATCGGGGAATTAGCAGCAGTAATTGATAGTTGATTTTGGCATGACAAAAAAGAAAGGAGCGTGTTGAAACTGATCAAATTACTTGTCGCCGGGCCGCGGGATTTTACCGACTATATCCGCATCCAGCAGCAAAAATATACCAACACACGTATCGTAAACGAAACTACCGAACCATCGACTACAGTAGAAGTTTTAGAAACACGAGCAGCCGGTGTTGATGCCGTTTTATTAGGCTTTGATGACGACAACATTGCTCTGCTGGCTGATGTAATTACCAGAAACCAGATAAAGGCAGTTATTTTTGTATCCACTCAAAATCCTGCAGCAGCGTATAAAAAATGGGCACGGTACAGAATTAAAATTGCCCCTGGCGGAAGCGAATTAAGTACAATTGAAAGGTTTTTTCAATCTAAGGCAGCAGTATCCCGGGGTGTTAATCGGCAAAATGACTTAACAAACAGTAACCAGGAATCTGAAATACTTCGGGCAAGGGTTGATATTATCAGGGAAAGAGAAGATAAAAATAAGGTTGTTGCGGTAGACAAAAAAACGATTACTATCTTTGGACAGAAAGGAGGTATCGGTAAAAGTACAACAACGGTATCACTGGCCAAAAGTATTGCTACCCTCACCAACATGCGAGGGGTAATACTTGACCTGGATTTCAACCGGGATTACGGAGATGTTATCAGATATTTTGGCATTATCGGTCCGGATAAATCAAACATTATAGAAATTGATGAAAAAGTGTTTGATACCTACCGAAAAACACGTATTCCGGCTGAAAAAACATTGTCAGCCTGGTCAAAATTCCCATGGGAGCTGCGTCACGACAGACAGTTGGTTGATTCCTGCTTAGTACAGGTGCCAAACCATAAAAACCTATTTGTTCTACCGCCGGTAAGAACAATTATGGATGCAAAAGAAGTAACTTATGAATTGGTGCAAAAAGTAATTGAAGTGCTGAAAAGACACTTCAGCTTTGTGTTGGTTGATGGCGGTAATACCTTGTCAAACGCTACTTTATCAGCAATGGAATCCTCTGACGAAATAATTATTCTAAGTTCTGCTGAGCTTTGCGTGTTAGACAGCTTAGCTGATTTTACAACCAGCACAATAAATATGATTCAAGGGAGCCCCATCATCTCTTTGTGTATCAATGAGGTTCCCAAAGATTACCCTTATAAATTAGAAAAAGAGCTGCCGAATATCACTAAGGGCTATCCGGTAGTAGCAATTTTTCCCCATGATGAAGGGGTTTTTAAAATGCTGTCCTGTAATGCCACAGTGCCGTACCTTGGCTGCCATGACCTGCCGTTTACAAAGGAAATGGAAAAGCTGCTGTATCATATATTTCCTAAAGAAGTATTTAGGCAAAATAAAAATACTGCGAGTAACGGCGGTCTATTTAAAATCTTTAAAAGGATAGTCAATCTGTAAGGGAAGGTTTATTGAATATGCCCAACTTCACAGGATTATCCGGCATTTCCGATATTTTAGGACAGCGACAGCAAAGACTGGTTGAGGATAAAGTTTTCACCAGTATGGAAGACACAATCGATGCCTGTCGGCATCATGTTTTGAATATTTATCAAAAAGGGAAGCAACTTTCCGGTTCTACTCTGGAATCAGAGCTGAGCCGTTTTTTATTAGAACACCATTCGGATTTAACACTATCTGACCGAACGCAGATCGCAAGACTAATTAAAAATGAGTTAGAAGGATTTGGTCCGCTGGAGGAATTGATAAGACATAAAGACAAAGTGACAGATATAGTGGTGACCGGTCCTGACAAAATAGTTTACGAGGAAGATGGTAGGCTTTATCCGGCTAAGCTTACATTTCGCAGCGAAGCTCATCTAAGGCTATTTGTTGAACGATTGTGCTATCTCGGCAAACGTAAAGTAGATGAATCTAACCCTTCAATATCATTAAGCATTAAAGACGGTACTAAAAGACACCGGGTGGCTATCTCAGTACCGCCGCTTACAGAAAGTACAAACATCGCCTTCCGAAAGTTTGTCTATATCGGCAGTATTGATGGAATGGTTCCTACAACGTACTCTAAAGCAGCTGCGGAATTTTTAAAGTTAGCAACACGAGGATTTGTCAATATGGTATTTACCGGCCCGATGGGTACAGGTAAAACTACAATGATTGCAGTACTGGGTCATGAATTCGGCAGGTTAGAGCTGCCGGTTCTGGTTGAAGAAGTGCGAGAATGTCCGCTGGAACACTCATACTTACGGAATTATGTTGCACGGCCTGCAAACATCGAAGGTAAAGGGGAAATAAAATTTGACTATATTTTGAAACACGCCCTGCAAAGTCGGGCTACCAGAATACTGGTTGCCGAAGTAAGAGATGGGGCTATTTTTTATATGCTAAGAGCTATGGCAACCGGTCAAAGCGGCATGGGTACTCTGCACGCTGAGAGCCCCGAACACGCCGTGCGTGTACAAATTCCGATGCTAATGGGGCAATCTTATGAAGCAGCCGGTATGGATCAAGCGACAAGAAACATGATTATCGGTTCCGCCATTGACATTGTTGTTCAGCTGGCCAAGGAATATGACCCGATGACACAATCCGAAAAAAGGGTATGCACGCATATCTCTGAAGTGCAGACTTCAAGCGGGGAACCGGTAGAAGTAAAAGACATTTTTGTCCGTCGTGGCGGTGAAATGATACCCACAGGGTACGTACCTAAACGGGTAATCAGCAAAATGGCCCGCCATAAAATTCATTTGCCGCTTCAAATTTTTAATATTAAGAGGTGAGAAGATGAAGCAGAAAAATTATAAGATTTTTTTTGTTTTAGCTGTTTTCTTTGCAATTCTGGCAGCTTTTGTAGGGGTATACGGATACAACACCGTAGCCAAAATGGTGCCGGTAATAGTTGCCTCGCAAGACATAAACGCTGACGAGGCACCTACCGGAAGGATGGTTGCCATGTCCAAAGAACCGGCCGGTTCTTTAAAAAGCGATTCAATTACTGATGCGAAACAATTAAAAGGTATGGTAGCCAAAGGCTTTATTCCGGCCGGCACGCCGCTGCGCATGTCCATGTTTCAACCAAGTTCAGGTGCAGGTTTAGCAGCTAGGCTTGGTACGTTAGACGGTGACAAGGTAGCAATTGCCCTGCCTCCATCAGCTGACACAACGGTAGGTAACAGTTTAAGGCGCGGAGATAAAGTTAGCGTTAAAGCAGCGGCGAAAGATGCAAGCAATGAAGAATTAACCAATCGTGCTGAAGTTCTTGACGTACCGAATGAAGAATCAGGAGTAAACGCAGTAGTTTTGGCAGTATCAGCAGCCGACGCCCTAAAGATTAAAACAGCGCAGAGTTCCGATAAATTTGTTTGGTGTGAGCTGCTGCCACCAAATAGGTAAGGAGGGAGGATAATTGCTGTTATTTAGCCTGTTAATTTTCCTTTCTGTCCTGTCGTTTGGTTTAGCTATACTGCTTCGTTATGAGCGGACACCGTTAGCAGAAAAAATTAAAGCTGCTAAAAGTAATATTTCCAATCATTTGGGAAAAGATCAAAAGGCTTTCTTTTTAGATACGCTTTGGAATATCGCACCGGTACAGCGTGAGAGATCGCTAAAAACAGCGGTGCTTGCTTCTGTAATTGCTTTTGTTATCGGCTTAACGCTAACGCCGGAGGCATCATTGGTATTTGCCGCCTGTTCATTTGTGCTGGCACCGCGTATCAGAAATACAGTAGAGGAAAATCGCCAAAAGAAGCTTTTCTTCAAACAGTTTCCGCGGGCAGTTAGCGAATTGGCGGCTGTAGCCAGAACCGGCACAATTTTGGATGGGTTTATTGCTGTCAAAGAGGAACACCCTTCCCCGGTGAGAGATGTTTTTGGTTATATAGCAGAGTCAATAGCCAGCGGCACCAGCCCTAGTGAAGCAATCCGGGATGCTCAGCAGCAGTTTAATTACCCCGGACTTGATAAGCTAGGTAATGCCATCAGGATCATTAATGAATTAGGAGGCGGTGAAAAGGCCAGCGAAACGTTAACTTCTGCTGCTGATCATATTAGGTTTTTAGAACGAATTCGAGGAAAAATCGATGCTTCAATAAGCGGTTTAAAACTTAAAATGCTCATTTCCACCTGCGTCATTGTAGGTTACTTTTTTTTGATGTACGGGCCCTGGACAGGGCAATGGTATTTAGTGCAGAAACACCCGGTAGTAGTATTAACGGGATTTATTGCCCTGGGCATTGGCTGGTATCTGTCACTGAATAAAATTCAAAAGTTCAAAAATACAAATTATGTTTAAAAGGGGGTGTGTAATTTGTGTATGATTTATATTCCACCATAAACCAATCGGTTTATCAGCAGTTAACGGCTGCTGATTTTTTCATGAACAGCGTCCTCGGCGGTGCAGTATGTATAATTATCATCTTGGTTGTCATTAGGTTTACTGTAAGAGCGTTGATATACTCTTGGTTCGGTAAGAGTGGCGGCCGCTATATTTCCTCGATAATCGAAGCAACTGCCCTGGTTTTTATGGCCGCTGCCGCATGGCGAAATCCGGGTGTGTTGATTACCAGTATCGCTTGGGGGGCGTTAATATTAAACTCAATAATTAGAGGTATTTGAGCTGAGGTGGTGAGACTAATCAAAACTGACAGTGTTTTAGGGATACTGATTTTTTTAAGCTGTGCATCTTTTTCTGCCGGGATTTATTTTTTAAAAAACCATTCCAAACTGGCAGAAAGAATCCAGGCTGTTTCTCACAAAAATTTAGCTGGTAATAAAGCAGTGTTCAGTAATATCTCAACGTTTATTATCCAACTGGCAGGTAAATTTGGTTTCAATACTGATCTTTCTAAGTTTGATCGCAAACTTTTCCTGGCCGGAAGGCCTTTTTCTATGACTGCGGAAGAGTTTGTCGGGGCTTGGGTGGCGATGGTAGCAGCTGCTGTTGTGGTTGTCGGTACGCTAATTATATCAGGTTCATTAACACCGTTCTTCGGCATATTCCTTGTATTCTTATTAGCGGTTTTACCGAGAGTGATAGTCCATTCTGCAGCCGAAACGGGAACAGCAAGGTTGAGCAGTGAAGTAATTGACCTGATTATGCAGCTGGAATTAGGTGTTTACGCCGGACTGACTACAGCGAGGGTTTTGGAATGGGCTGCGGAATCACCGACCAAATTAGGTAACCTATTAAAACTGCTGCATAAAGAGATCTCAATGGGTGAAAAAACTTACGTTATTTTTTCCCGATTAGCAGATGATTACGGAATTGCCGAAGCCAGAGAGGTGGCAATGGCACTTAAACAGGCAGATGTGCAGGGTGTGGAAATAGGGGTAACACTTTCTGGCCTTTCCCGGGACTTACGGGATACCAGGGAAAGAGAGGCGGAAATAAGGGTTGGAAGGCTGGAACCTTCCATCAGCAGTATTCTTACCCTAACAATAATGGTAGCAGCATTAAGCTTATATGTAGGGCCGATTGTCGCTGAAACCCTACCGCTGCTCGATCAAATGTTTGCGGTAGGTTACTAATTTAGAAAGGGTGATTGTATGAACTGGTTAGAAGATCGTTCGGGGGATACTTTGCAGACTACGATTGTTTGGGCTTGTGTGCTTGGTGCTTTTTATTTGGGATGGACGTATGTAAAGCCGAAATTTATCGGTACAATTAAAAATCAGGGTGATGTACTGGAAAGTTCCGGTTCTGAATAAAAGCCTACTGGGGCTGTTGCACAATGAACCAATTGTTTTTTGTGCAAGCAGCTCCTTTTTTATTTTTAAGGAGGTGATTAATTGAAAAATAGTTTAAAAACAGATTTGATTTACCTTTCGGCTTTCGCTGCACTATTTCTTTTATTAAGCGTTTTGTTTCAGCGGGAAATATATAGTTTGTTTTGGTTGGTAACAATATTGTTCTTAATGTGGATTCTCTCAGGTGATCTTAAATATCTTCAAACAGAGCTAAATGCTTCGCTGGTTAGAGAGTTATTTATTTTTCTAACCGTTCTGCTTGGCAGCTTGATACTAAACTACCTCGGGGTAGATACCCCTTGGTCAATAATGTTTCCTTTTTTAATTTGGACATTTTATACCGATGTAAGATACAGAATTATTCCCAACACTGTAGTTTTTGCTTTTATCGTTACCGGATTAGCATTAAATCCGCTTTCCTTGGTTTTCAAAAGCATGCTGTTTTGCACACTAATTTTTATTCCTTTTATCCGTTCCGGCGGTATCGGACTGGGTGATGTTAAATTAACCGCAGGCGTGGGTGCGCTACTCGGCTATTTCAGCGGCATTCATGTTTTGCTGTACACGTTATTATCGGCGTTAATCTACACCGTGCTTCATAAAACCTTACAGTCTAAATTTATAGCTTGGCTGAAGGAGAGCTATTTTGTTTATAAAAGCACGTATATGACCGGACATTTAAAATTGGAAACACCAAAAAATCTTGAGGATAAAAAGAAGGTTACTATCCCGTTAGGAGCCTTCTTCTTACCCGGCACAATTTTATACATTTTAATAAATGAGGTGATGTTAATTTGATCAAGGACAGAAGAGGTGAAATTTTAAGTTTTGTAGCATTTAGACTGCCGCTGACACTTTTCATCCTGCTGTTTACGCTGACTTATGGTTTAGCGGAGCATGCCAAAATCAATGTAATCACGGCCGCTAGAGAAGGGGCGAGAACTTATGCGGTAACTCATGACAAGAATGCTGCTTTACAATCGGTGAAACAAATTGTTGAAAACACAATGGCAAAAGACAGTAAATACTTTAATCCGGATAAAGATGTTGTTTTAGCCGATGACGGCGAATTTGCAACCTGTACTGTAACCTATCGTGTACCGGTTGTTGTGCCGCAGATGTTTTATTTAATCGGTTCCGATAAAGTAATCGGCAATTATATGCCGCAAACGGCTACAGCCAGGTTTATCAGAGAAGCTGAACCGCCTGCATTGGAAGATATGGAGGGGTAACTAAATGCGTTTAATTAAAGACCGCCGCGGCTCACTGGAATTTGCGATTGAAATCTTGATATTTATGGCCTGTGCCGGCCTTGTTCTTAACATCGGCATGGGACATATTGCTAAAGCCCAGCTGCAAACTGTTGTGGATTCATCATCGCTTGCAGGTGCCTTAACTGCTGAACCGCAAAAAGAGGTAAGGCTAAGTACCGATGAGAACGGAGAAACGATTGTAGAAGAAGTAATAACCGGTCTTAAAATATCGGATCATCAAAAAGCTAACGAAAAGGCATTAACCGCAGCTGCTGCCAACGGTGCAGATCGGGATTATTGGGAAAAAATGAGCGGTAAATTTGAACTGACTGCAGCCGGTTCGGAACTGTATGAAGGTGAAACGGGCTGGGCCGGTAGAGTTACGGGCGATACCACTTACGCAACGGCAGCCCGTGTTAATTTAGCACCGGGATTTTTAAAACTTTTGGGTGCAGATAAAATGCCTGTATATGCGGAAAGTGATTCAGAATCATTTATTCAAAAAATATTTAAAGATGAATAGGAGGTTAGTAATGAGTAAAAAAGCAGTTGTTTTACTTATCGTTTTTGCTTTACTGATTGGCGGTGGCGTTGGTTTTTGGGGTGGTAAATACTATTATATTGACCGGCCCGAAAAACTGGCAATGGAAGAAGTTAAACAACAACAAAGGGAACTGGACAGTATGGTGCGTCATGGTGAGGTGGTTTCGGTTAAATCGAATGAAGTAACGTTAAATGTAACACAGTCAGGTGATAAAGCGAAGGAAGGAAAAACTATAACTGTTACTATAGACAGTGATACCAACGTACAAAACGGGGCGGAATTACTGAAAAATCCGGTGGACTTAACCAAATATCTTAAACCGGGAACGGTGATTGATGTGCTGGAAAGAGACAACAAAGCTCTTGCTATTTACTGGGAAGCGGATGAACCGACTGTAATACCGGAGGAACAACAAACCCCTAATACTGAGGAAATACAGCAAGACGCTAATGAAAAGAAATAAAAAACGCTGCTCTGGCAGTATTCACTTTGATGCTTACCCGGCCGTTAATACATTAATTCTTCCAAAAAATGCTTGACAAAGAACAACATACTATATATAGTAAGAATAAAGTAAGATTTAATAAAATAAAATTTATAAAAATCACCGCTTAATTAAACGAATATATTTACATTTGGTAAGCTAAAATTAAAGAATAGAGTGATATATATGCCAAGAGTATTGACATCAAAAATAACGGTTAGAGGGCAAACTACCATACCTATCGAAGTTCGCAATTTGTTAGACATTGAACCTGGAGATGAAATCATGTATATTCCTCACAAAAACGGTTTTGTTATTGCAAAGGTAACTGATAACGACAAACCTTGCCCATGCTGCAAGGGCACCGGTATTGTTAAACAAAAAGAAGGACGGTGATTAGTTTTGAGAAAAACGCTGTTAACCGGTTTGATCACAACAGCACTGGTAATGACCTCGTTTCAAGTGCAGATCACTCAAGCTGCTGCACAGGATAATGATTACATGGAGGTACGCTTTCCAATCGGCCAACAGCACTATATCACTGACAGTATAAAGCACAACATGGATGCCGCTCCGTACATCGAAAATGGCCGGACCTTTGTACCGGTGCGGTACTTAGGTGACAGTTTGAATGCCGAAACCAACTACGACAGCGGAATAGTAACAGTAAGCAAAGCAGGGAAGGAAGTGCAGCTAACCATCGGCCAAAAGGCATTGCAGGTAGACGGGGCAAACAGAAATATAGATGTTGCACCGGTTGTAAAAAACGGCAGAACATACCTGCCGGCAAGATACGTTGCCGAGGCATTTGGCTATGAAGTGGGATTTGCCAACAACACTGTAACCGTTACCAAACCGCAGCCTATCGCAACCGGCCCGTTTGAACCGACTATTCAGCGGCTGGATATGAAAATAGGCAGTACGGTGGCTACGGCTACCAAATGGGATGGCACTAAAGTAACGGTTAATTTGGATGCTGCACCCGTTGTTATATATCCTGCACAAAAATATGTAGAAATGGCTTGGGAAAGTGGTTACTTACCAAAAAGTATTGAGCCTATTATTGATAATAACGTTACCAGATCAAAAGTATATATCCCTTTTAAAAGTGCAGCCAAAGCTTTCGGCGTACCAGCACAAAACATTAAGTGGGATGGAAAGACGTTGAAGGTGTATAGGGAACCTGATTTGTACCTATCCTTTACAGAAGGGACAGCTATTGGCAGCAACAGTCCTCAATGGGGAGGTAAATTATCTTCCCCTGCAAAAATAATAGATGGAGAGTTGATGTTTTCTACTATGTCCTTAGAAGGCTTGCTTTTTAAAGTAACTAGCCCATCCAGCTTTACAACAGGTTTTGTAGATACAAGTTACGGTGAGGATATACCAACCGGAACCGTATCGCTTGCTTGTAATAAATTAGAATAGTTGATAACCACCGTAAAACAAACGCGGTGGTTTTTTATTTTAAGGACAATTATTGAAAGGGGTGTTTAAATTGATACACAAAAGCAAATATCTTTTTCTGATCACAGTAACCGCAATACTTATAATAATGTTAACTTCAGCGGCTTTTGCGCAAGATGGCTGGGTACCGCTGGATCAAGTTGAATCACCTTATCCCGGCAGGGAATACACAAGGCAGCACTTTACCCGTTTTTGGGTAAACCCATACGGCTATCATTTAGGTATTGAAAATGCAGATTATATTGGCGGAATGTACTGTTCGGTATTCGATAAGCCTAATAATTTAAACGATGGCTATACAGCAGCAACAGATTGGGACAGAACAGTTAACCAATCAAAATTTGCACAGATAAACGGAGAATTTTTAGACCCTTACGGTGTTACTAAAGACTCCGGAACAGGTGCATACCTAATAAGCCCGGCAAGCTATAAGCAGGGGGGTGGAATATCGCCGTTTTCAAATCAATCTGGCTGTAAGTATGACGTAAGCATCGTAAAAAGCACAAACGGGCCGGCAATAGATCCAACAGCCACAATAGAAGAACCTGATGCAATATCCCAAGGCCCACCGCACTTCAAAGCCGGTGCATATTCCACCGGTAAAAGATATTACTGGGGCAGCACCGGTACTTACGGCGAAGCTAACCTAACAGCAAAAGCTGCAAGCTCATTTTATACCGCATCCCGCAGCACGTCAGCAGACGTGATTATTTCTTTTCCGTACGGATTAACGGTTAGCGCTATAAATCTTACATCAACGGGCGTAAAAGTAGGTGATAAAGACAGATGGCATGCAATAGTAGTAAACAGCACACCTTATCGCGCTAAAAACGTAATGCTTAGAGCATACAAGCTGGAAGAAGGAGGAACGCTTGAGCAAATAGACAGCAAAGTAGTAGACATAGAACCTACAACCTTAACAGCTCGTGAATTAGCTTATATAAAATACGATTTTTCCGTTCCTCTGTCCGATAAAGATTATACTGTGATAGTAACAGCAAATTTAAACGTTAAATCAGGTTCTAAAGCTGTCACCAGCAGCACTGCAACAAAAGAACCGCTGAAATCCGAATTTGCCTTCGGTACAGCAAACGGCAAACCGTCCACTTACAGCGGTCAGTACGAGAAAGCTGTACTTAGACATTACAGCGGACACAGCGGATTAGATGCCTATGACGACAACTGGTTGGAAAGTACAAAAATGGCCGGCGGTGTAGTTGATGATCCTGACGATGCGGTCAATAGCGCTCCGGAAAACTTATTAGTTACTTCCATTGGGCTGTACGAGAGAAACGGCGAACCTGTCGGCGGTACTTTAAGAGCCGGCCAAAGCTATATTGTCAAAGTAAGCTATAAATCAACTTTTGACTTTTCCGGCTGGGCAAAATTAGCTTTATATTTCAGAGACGAAGATGGAGATATGCGGCAGATAGGCGATACAACACACTACAAATTTGCTCCCGGCGGTACATTTGAAAAAGAATACCTTTGGGGCGCAAGCAGTTACAAAGGCAGCCTTATAGGGGTAATAAACCTGGACTGGAAGAATGGCAAATTTATCAACCTACCGTTTGAAGGGGAAACAGAACTTACTTACGATGACAATAAAAAAGAGTTAGCAACTTCAGCTTCCGAAACTTCAAGGAACGTACCGACACCCGGGGAAAGCTCGGTATCCTTATATTATCACCCGGTAAAAGAAGAATACGTACCGGTTTATAAAACGGTTAAAGAAAAAGTTTGGGTGCCGGAAGTTAAAAAAGTGCGTTTTATACCGGCAGATGCGCAAGTTAGAGCAAGACTGATAAACGAACCTGAGAAATAAAAGCTGAGAAGGAGTGGCCACTTTGTCCACTCTTTTTAGTTAGTGAGGAGGTGCTTTTAATTGTTTAAAAACGTTAAATACTTAATTCTTCTGATTATCCTAACTTTATTTATTATCTCTCCCGCTTATAGTAAGCCCAAAGCGGATTGGACAACGCTGGCCGACAATACAAAGGTTTACGGATATTGGTTGGAGTTTAACGATAAAAGCGTTTTAGTTGAATGCAATCCTAATACTAACGAAGAAACCGGTTACGCTTTTATTAATTCCGGGAAATGGGAGGAAAAAGAAAAAGAGGTAGTAGATACTTATGAATACGTCAAAAAAGAAGACTTCAGCAGAGTAACAGGGCTGCACCCGGTTACCGTAGATGATGTATTTGCTCCCAATATTCCTATAGGTATAGGTTGGGACAGAGAACACTATTTAGCTACCGGAGAATCAAGAAACACAACAAAGTCACATGTAAGCTGGCCGGGTTCCAGAACACCGCGAATAGTGCCGGGCACTCACCCTGATTATTGGTTAATAGTTGCTATGGTAACTAACCCTAACCCCTTCCCGGTAAAAGCTAATGTTGAAATAGATTTGTGGGGTTCAAGCCCGCGGGCAGAATTTAATGGTGAGTTAACGTTTGAGGCGAATGAAACCAAGTATATAAAACTTAATGACGGTCCTTTAACAGAAATCAAAGATGAGGAAGGTGAATGGGATGATGATGATTGGGATGTCGGTTGGTCATCTGTATGGATAAATACCGACATAGAAGAAAACCTTGATCCCGAATTACCGGATAACCTCAAGCCAAATAGCGGCTGGGCAGATAGCTTTTGGGGGTTTGACTTGGATTTAAGCGATCCTGAAGTATTAAATCAGAGCATGGTATACCGCTTTAAAATGAGAGAGCATTCAAGACGTATGGGGTATTGGGGTTACAGCGCGGAAGGTTATGCACGCTATACCGAAGATGGTTGGAAGATAAGTTTTCGTGAAATATCCAAACCGGAAAAAGAAGAGGAAGCCAAAGAACTGATGAAAAATTGGATAGAATCTAAAATGCCCAATCTGCCGATTATTGAAGACGATGATCCTTCTGTTGTCATTAAAGGTACTGCAGGTTGGACAAATGATTACACTTATATTTATGAGTTTGAAAGCTATGACGCGTTATTAGTGGATGGTGCAGCAATTTGGAAGTGGGATCAACTCGGTCCTATTATAGTTGGATATACGGGTGGCGACTTAGACGAATACGAAGAAGATTGGGACGGCCGCCCGCTTCCGCGGTTAGAAGACCCCAGTATAGTAGGATGGCATGAAGATAAAATGCCGGTACTGGAAAAGGAATATATATTTATACCCTGGTACGAATTTAAACCTGTAGACGGCAAGAATATTGGTTACTTAAAGAAAACTGTTAAGCCAGGTTACTACATCGATGATGATCATATATCCGTTCCAAAATTTGAAATAACTACTAAATATATTGACTGGAATAAGCAGGAGCTGTCTGACGGCAAAACAAGGTTTACATTCACATTTGATGTTAACATTGACGCAGTTAACGAGTCACCGTATGACTGTAAATTTACTGCTAATTCGGGAAACATGCGTTTCTATATGCCGAAGGTAAGGTTCTTAAAAAACTTTTTGCAGTATCATAACTCAGTAACAATTGATAAGCATATCAGACGCGGTCGATACCGGGATAAAATCACTACTTATACCTACTATAATGAACCGAATATAGTAACGCCTGAGTTTGATATAGCGGATTTGGGAATAAAATCAGTAACAATACCTAAAAATAGCCGAAAGACGGTTTGCAGTCAGAGAAGAACTATTGCTTTTGATATTACTCAAAGAAAAGATTACGACTTAAATACGGAAACGTTCCAAAAGTTTTTAAATGACAGCAGAGAAGCTATTTTCTCAAATAACGGTGGTGGATATGTTTTTGAGATTATTCCTAATGATAAATTGATGGGATTAACCAGATCTGAATTTACGTACAAGTATTACGATTGGGGAGATGATGACTTTGAACATTACCGGGAATCTGAATACGGCTGCCCGAGAAGCGTACCGATAGTTTCTTATCTGCACGATGGAATTAGTGTACTGACTGACAGTGAGTTATATGCTTACCTAAACAGAAGCCGCAAGTTAAAAATCAGCGTTCCTGGCAGATATTCTCTTCATTCCGATTTCTGGCCGGTAGCAGAGGGGTATAGTTCATCGGAAAGTCCCGATGTATATCCGAAAGATATTAATCTATATAATCGGGATGAGTTTTTCTCAAGATATTTGTCGGTAGAACGTGAGAAGGATGTGGATTATAGGTAACAGAATTGAATACACCGCCTTGTACTGCAGCTTCGCAGTCACAGAAGGCAGTGTTTATTAAGATTGTTTCCCTATTCTTAAAGGATAGGATAAGTAATTTCCAAGTCCTCAAGGATAGGGAATTTTTCTTTTTTTAGAGGGGGTGTAGAAAATTAAGTTCTCAATATCTTTTAATCAAAAAAACTTAATGAAAGATGTAGCAGAACATCATGAAAGAGTTTCTGTATACGTTAAGAGCTTAGCTGAATCTCTCGGTGTTAACAGCATAGCAGCAGAATTATGCTTTGAAGCAGCAAAAGTTCATGACATTGGTAAATTAGGTATACCTCGGGAAATTCTGTTGAAACCCGGTAAACTAACTGCACATGAATATGAACTTATTAAGCTGCATCCGATTATCGGAGAAAAAATGCTTTATACAGAAGATAAAGCAGCTGCCAAAATAGTACGGCATCATCACGAAAGGTGGGACGGCAAAGGATACCCGGACGGACTATCCGGAGAAGAAATTCCGCTTGCTTCACGCATTATCGCAGTTGCGGACGCCTATGACGCAATGACGGCAAAAAGAGTTTATCAAGATACCAAAACAAGAGATGAAGCATTAAATGAAATAACGAATTGCGCCGGAAGCCAATTTGACCCGTTGCTTGCATATGTTTTTGCAGAAATGATAAAGAAGATATCGGACTTTAATTCGGTGATTTGCTGAGGAGGGGTATCTATGAAAGAAACGTTCACCAATTGGGCTAAAGAGGCATTTGAAATTAGCCTTGCTTTATTCTTGCTGCACATCTTTGTTGAATAAGATTAAAGCTCAAAAAATAGTAAAGGGGTAAAAATTAATAGCAAAATGTGGTAAAATGATGAAGGGAATACAATAAAACTAAACGGGCCTCACCTGCCGAGGATGGAAACATCCAAGAAAGGGGGTGAGGCGGGATGCTGACAATATCAGATGCAATACAGATCGTTACAGCAGTCATCCTACTTATCACCCTGGTAGTGCTGATCGCCGACCGCAGGCGTTAAATGCGCAACCCCTTAAGCTGCTGCAACAGTTTAAGGGGTCGTAATTAATACCTCGGTAGAGTGAGGCACTCGAGCCGTTCAGTTGTTATTAGTATTCCCATCTTTATTATGTATATTTTTCTTTCAAAAGTCAAGTTTATAGAAAATTATGGTAGTAAGCATAATTGTTAACCGGACGTTTTTACTTTAAGAAGAAATATGAAAGAAGGGTTGCTATGGACAAAGATCCTAACACCGGAATAATTGCTGCGTTGATATTTACTGCTGCTCTGGCAATATTCACTTTGATGCTTACCAGGCCGTTAATAAGTTAATGTGATAGTGTTATAGACACAATCTATAAAAAACCGGCAGTTTATCCGGTTTTATTTTTTTACATTAAAGCACCGGCAAATGATACAGCCGGTGCTTTTTATATTTCACAACAGAAAAATAAGGAGTGATTATTTTATGCAAGCTGTAGCTATCGATGTAGGATACAGCCATGTAAAGGCTGTTACCCCTGATCGACGCGTAATAATTCCATCTGTGGTGGCTCCGTATAGAGAACTTAGCCTTTCGGATATGACCGAAGACGTGGGTTATGCGGTAGAAATACGCCGGGTAAATGGAACAGAAACAAAACATTTCGTAGGAGAGCTGGCGCTGCGGGAAGGTAAAGGCGCAACGTTTACTCTGGATCGTCAGAAGCACCGGCATCCCAACCACGACGTGTTATTACTCACGGCTGCTAGGCTTTTAAATGCAAACCCGGGTGCCGTTCTGCTTGTCGGCCTTCCGGTGGCATATTACCGCAGCCAGCGGGAAGAGCTTACCAAACATCTTATGAGCCTGCACGCGGAGGTGAAGGCAGACGGCGGTTCTTTCAGCAGGGTGAGTTTCGGTAAGGTGGTTGTATATCCGCAGGGAGCCGGGGCACTGCTCACCGCTCCGGACCTGCCTTCCGACGGCCTGGTGCTGCTGGTAGACGTGGGATACAAAACCACCGATTTTGTGGTAGCTGAAATTGCCGGCGGAATGGTAAGACCGGTATCCAGCCTGTGCGGCAGCATAGAAACCGGTGTTCATACGGTTCATGAAGCAATTTCAGCGGAGTACCAAACTCGAACCGGAACACCGCTGGCAGCAGTCGATGTTCATCAAATAATTAATAACAAAGGTAAAATCTTTTTCTACGGTAATGAGATAGATATATCAGATGAACTTAAGAAAATCAAGGATGCTGTGGCTGTGAACATTATTGACCAGGTAATGGCCCGCCTCGGTGACCGGGCAGCATTTATACGCAGGGCCTACTTAGCAGGAGGCGGAGCTGAGGTTCTGCCGGCATTAAAAAATATATTTCCCGTCACCCAAATCATCCCTGATCCCCAGTGGGCTAACGCAGAAGGTTTTTTAAGTGTTGTCAAACGGCTATAAGCCGCATGAAATAAGGCGTTAAGGTGTTTTTTTAACGGCTTTGTATAGCAGGCGGATTTTTAATTCCCGCCTGCTATACAAAATGGCCGAAAAACAGGCGGAAACCCAGAAATATCAAGACAAAGGGGTGTATAACATGCCCGATAAAAAACTAATGATTCGTCTGCCGGATACACATCCGCTGTGGCAGTACCCGAAAGGGGTAAGAAGCAGGCGGGCAAGGGAAGCTATAGACGCAGCCATGCAGTTGGCGGATATTCTTGCGGAAATAAAGGACTCTATTTCCGTCATAAACAAAAGGCTGGATGGATTGGAGGAAATGATCGCGAACGGAACCCACCAGGAAAAAGAAAACCGGGATAATAACGTGCGGTTCGACATAGACGCTTTTTTAGAAATCTAACAACATGAGGTGATTTTTAGTGAAAGTAGCAGTAGATATCTGCAACACAATCGCTAATGTGAACTTGGAGCTACTGCGGCATTTTGAAACAATAACATTTGATAAATACCCGTTCCCGGAAGTCTCCCGGGACTTTTTTCTAACCGGTGAAGGGCTGCGGATTTTTCGGAAAGCGGAAGCATTTCCGGGAGCTGCCGATGTGCTGAATAAGTTGTCTGGCAGGGAGTGCCAAATTGTCTATGTTACAAGCAGAAGCAGAACGGCCGAGTTTATTACCAAAAGGTGGCTGGAGATTCACCGGTTTCCTAAAGGACCGGTGTTTTTCGTATCTCAAGATAAAAAAGCAGACTTTGCAGCAAGGAAAGAAATAGCATTGTTTTTTGAAGATGAGCCTTATACAGCCGCGGCAATGCTTGCTGCCGGTATAAAGGTGTTTCTTAAAGACTGGCCGTACAACAGGCATGTTAGGGGGAAAAACCTCAAGCGGTTTAAAAGCTGGCGGGAAATAAAGGTTAGCAACTGGAGGGTTGAAGGAGATGAATGAGAATTTAAAACGATTAAAACGGGTTGTGATTAAAGAAGAATTTGTGGCATTAACAGGTGACATCACAAAAGCAATACTATTAAACCAGTTTATATATTGGAGTGAGCGTGTAAGAGATTTTGATAAATTTATAGCTGAAGAAATTAGCAGAGCTCGAAAAAACGGTGTTGAAAAGGATTTTGCGTTAACTAACGGATGGATATATAAGACTGCTGAGGAACTCAGCGAAGAAACAATGCTTAATTTAGCTCCTGCCAATATCAGAAGGCATCTTAGCGTATTAGTTAAAAACGGGTGGTTAAGTGAAAGAACCAACCCGGAATATAAATGGGACAGAACAAAACAGTACCGAGTAAACATTTTAAAAATTCAGCAGGATTTATTACAATTGGGATATGTTTTGCAGGATTATAAAGTTGCTCTTCCATTTAACGAACCAGAAATTCCATTTTCTGAAGTGAAAAATGCATTTCACGAAACGAAAAATGGAATTCATGAAATGAAAAATCAAATTAACAATTCGAAAGATCAAAGCGAACGAATCGTGAAAGCAATACCAGAGATTACATACAGAGATTACAATACAGAAATTAAGATGAATGATGAGGAGGATACGGGCGGAAAAAGCGAAAAGACGAAATATGGGTTAACCGAAACAAAAGCGGACGAGCAGCTTTACGATGACTACGAAAAAACAGCAATAAATTACTTTCAAAAGATCGGTGAAGATGATAATATACTGCCTTATATTTACCGATGGGTGCAAACTTATGGGAAGGAACGCGTCATGTATGTGGTTGACCGATTGGCCGAACAGGATAAGAAAATAAACAATGTAATCCGGTGGATGGAAAAAGCTTTAAAAAGCCCGGAAAAATATCCCCCGAAAATTAGCTATAAGAAAAATAAAACTGATAAAAACAGGCACAAAGAAATATTCGATGCTTTGTTAATGAGCTGATCTTACAATTAATCGGTTAAGGATGTGGTAAAAATAAAAAAACTAATAATTGCAGAAAAGCCTTCTGTGGCCAGGGATATCGCTGCTGCCCTGGGCAGCTTCAGAAAAACGGAAGGCTATCTGGAAAATCAGGAGTACATTGTTTCATGGGCTTTCGGACACTTACTGGAATTAGCCGAACCGCACGAGTACGATGAAAATCTGACAAAGTGGAATCTGGAGCAGCTGCCTATTATACCGTCGGACTTTCGGTTAAAACCCGTCAGGGAGGGTAGAAAACAGCTGCAGGTATTAAAAAAACTGCTTAATTCTCAAGAAGTGGAGGAAGTTATCAATGCCTGCGATGCCGGCCGGGAAGGGGAATTGATTTTCCGGCGTATTTATCGGTATTGCGGCTGCCGTAAACCGTTGAGAAGGCTGTGGCTGTCGGAGGCAACACCGTCAGCCATAAAAAATGCTTTTCAACGGCTGCTGGCAGGTAAGGAGATGGACAACCTCGCTGCAGCAGCGGAAGCAAGGGCGGAAGCTGACTGGCTTGTGGGTATCAACGCGACAAGAGCCTTTTCAGTCAGACACTATTCCGTCCTATCTGTGGGGCGGGTACAAACGCCTACGCTTGCGCTGGTAGTGACCAGAGAGCGGGAGATACGGGATTTTAAGCCGGTAAAATACCGGGAAATATGGGCCGTATTCAGCAAGGATACGGGCGAAACTTATCCGGCAAAGTGGACGGGAAGTAATGACGGCCGGCTGTTTACTCCGGAAGAGCTGAACGCAATACTGAAGAAGATCGAAGGTGCCGCTGCCGGCACAGTAACCGGGGTGGAGCAAAAAGAATCCGCAGAACAACCGCCGATGCTGTTTAATTTGAACGACCTGCAAAAAGAAGCTAACAAAAGATACGGATTGACCGCGCAGCAGACGCTGGATGCAGCGCAGAAACTCTACGAGAAATATAAGCTGCTTACTTACCCGCGCACCGACAGCCGGCATATTACGCAGGCAATGGTAAGTACGCTTTCCGCCAGGTTAAATGCCCTTAGTGAAGTATCGGATTATAAAAGCTTAATTCCCGAAACACAGTGTAAGCTTGGAAAACGGTACGTAAACGACGGAAAAGTGACAGACCACCATGCAATTATACCGACGGATAAAAAGCCCGATTTATCAAGCTTGAGTAAGAACGAAAGGTTGGTATATGACCTGGTTGCCCGCCGGTTTCTGGCGGTATTCTATCCGGATGCCAGATACGCAGTGACAAAGGTAACTACTGACGTTAACGGAGAGAGTTTTACATCTAAAGGCAGGGTAGAACTTGAACGCGGTTGGAAGGCGGTGTACCGGAACGAACCGGCGCAGCAGAAAGAGGAGGAAGGTACGGAAGAACGGGCCCTTCCGCGTCTGGCCGAGAACGAAACGGTAACCGTACAAAAGGTTGAAACCCCGGAGAAACAAACCAAACCGCCCAAGAGATACACGGAGGCCGCCCTGCTGGCGGCAATGGAAAACGCCGGTAGGCTGCTGGAAGATAAAGATATGGCTGATACACTGAAATCTGCCGGCGGTATCGGCACACCGGCCACCAGAGCGGCAATCATTGAAAGACTGATCAGGGTGGGATATATACAGCGGCAGAAAAAAACACTGCTGCCTACCCCGAAGGGGGAAACTTTAATTGACCTGGTGCCGGAACAGGTTAAATCCGTAGAAATGACGGCGGAATGGGAAGAAGGACTGCGGCAGATTGAAGAAGGACAAAATGCTGCCGCTGCATGGTTGGAAGGTATAAAAAATTCTACACGAGAGGTAGTGCAAATAGCAAAAGAACAGAAAGCCAGCAGTGCTGTCGGCCAGAACAGGGAGATATTAGGCAAATGCCCGCTGTGCGGTAAAGACGTAATTGAGGGTAAGAAGGGATACGGCTGCAGCGGCTACAAGGAAGGCTGTAAATTCGTCATTTGGAAGGAAATCGCCGGTAAAAAAATCACCGCCAAACAAGCAAAGGATCTGCTTGCAAAAAGAAAGACAGCAGTAATCAAGGGATTTAAGTCTAAAAACGGTAAAAAGTTTGATGCGGCATTAAAGCTGTCCGGTGAAGGAAGGGTGGAATTTGAGTTTCCTGAGCGAAACGCTGAAGCTGTGGGCAAATGTCCTTTGTGCGGCAGAAACGTAATTGAGGGTAAGAAGGGATACGGCTGCAGCGGCTACAGGGAGGGCTGTAAATTTGTCATTTGGAAGGAAATCGCCGGTAAAAAAATCACCACCAAACAAGCAAAGGATCTGCTGGAAAAAGGAAAAACAGGGGTAATCAAGGGATTTGCGTCTAGGGCCGGCAAAAAGTTTGACGCTGCACTGGTCATACAGGGCGATGGGAAAGTGAGTTTTGAGTTTGACAGGGGGTAGAAAGGTTTGAAAGCGATGGAATTTGTTTTGAGATTGTACAAAAACACGAAATACAAAGCATGTTACAAAGAAAATGCAGATCGTATCGGCAGGATATACCTGCCGATATCTTTTATCCGGCAGATGAAGATTGGCGAGGAGATTGTTCTTCAACTGGCAGCAGGCAAAAACATCCTTCCCCCGGGCGGTTACACAGCAGCGTGTGTGAGAGACAAGGAAACAGAAAAGAAAATCCGGTTTACCGAGGACATCGGGGAAAAGGGTGAGCTGGGGGTGATATATATAAGCAAAAACATACTGGATTACATCGGCAGCCGTGAAAGGATAGCGGTACGTATAGCACCGCCGGCAGATGAATCGAGAGGAGGTGAAACCGTTGCTGAAAGTGAAAGATAAACTGCCGGATAAACTACCTAAACTGCAGTTATCCGGGTGGATTCAGAATCATAAAAAAGCAGCACTGATACTGGGAAGCGTGCCCGTTGTCGTGCCGCTTTTTTATTTTGCCGATGTTTGGGCTGTAGGCAGTATAGCTGCTGCAGTACACGACTTACAGCACCAGCTGTCAGCCGTCTCATTCCTTTCTTCTCCGGAAGAGAAGGCTGCGGCCGCTGCTCACGGAAAAATGCTGCCCTATGTTTTTCGCCATCCATTTAGTGTCGGTTGGGCATGGCTGACCAGGCCGACGGAGATGCTGACGCACCCGGATGTGAAACGTCTGTGGCAGTACCTAAATCTGCTGCTCGGCAGCGGAACCGCTTTAGGTTACCTGCTGTGGCGCAGCAAACAAAAAAACGGCTCGAATCGGGTGCACGGGATGAGACTTGCCGACAATGCCGCCTTCGGTACCGCCCGCTGGGCCGCAGCCAGGGATGTAAAACACCTGTGCGAGTTCGGGCCGCCTAAAATCAGGGATGAGGGTAAAGGTTCCGGCGGAATAGCCCTTGGTAAGCTGGACAGAAAAATCGTTCGGGTAATACCCGGGAAGTCACCGAAAGGTAAACCAGGGCTGGCCGGGCACGCCGCTGTATTCGGCGGTACCGGTTCCGGTAAATCGTTTTCCTTCGTCCTGCCTAACATCATTGCAGCTGTTGCAGATGGGCAGTCGTTCATCTGTACCGACCCAAAAGGAGAGCTGGCCGCAGCCACATCTAATTGGCTTAAAGAACATGGTTATGAAGTCAAAATATTTAACCTTTCCAATCCGGCCAGCAGCCACCGGTGGAATACTATTTCCGAGTGTGAAAATGATGCAGAGATAGCTGAAATGGCAGCCTGCCTGATTCACAATGCCGGGAAGGATGACAGTGCATATTTTCTAGCCAAAGAGATTCAATTACTGGAAGCTTTAACGGGACTTTTAAAGGGTGATTTTCCGCCGGAACAGCAGCACCTGCGGGCGGCTATGAGCCTGACCGCGTGGACAAAGGAAGAGCTGGACGTGAGATTTAAGACTGCGTATCAAGCGGGAAAAATCAGTGCCACCATTTACGAACGCTGGCGCGGGGTGGCTTCGGCAAACTTTGACCATGCAGTGTCCGGCCTGTCGGCGAAATTGAAAATTCTAACCACGGAGCCGCTGGCCGCGCTGCTGTCGGAACACGAGATCAAGCTGGGTGAAGTTGGCCGCAAAAAAACAGCCCTGTTCTGCGTTATACCGGTCAGCGGGGAAGGAAAGGTGCTGCGGCCGATTTTGTCCACCTTCTATATGTTTCTGTTCAAACGATTGTACCGCCTGGCTGACAAAAACAACGGTAAACTGCCGGTGCCGGTAAGGTTTTTGCTGGACGAATTTGCCAATATCGGTCAGATACCCGGGTTTTCTGAAATCATTTCCACCGCCCGCAGTCTCGGCATTCACATTCAGTTTATTCTTCAGGGGCGCAGCCAGCTGGACGACGTATACGGGCCGAACGAGGCAAAAAATATACTTGCCAACTGCCCGACGGTCCTGCTGCTGGGGGTAGCCCCCACCGATGGGGAGACCGCGGAGATGTTTTCGCGGGTGCTGGGTAAGGCCGCGGTAGAAGGCAGGTTTGAAAAGGAAGACATGACGGTGCCGGTGGTCCATCACTTTAAGCTGCGGGAAAGGACGATGAGCACGGTCCGGCGATCCCTTATGGAAGCCGACGAGATAGCGCGTATGGACCCGCTGGACTGTATAGCTTTGATCCAGTGGTGCCCACCGTTATATCTAAAAAAAGTAGGATGGGTTAAACTGCCGCAGGCCGGTGATATTGAAAAAGCCGGGAAGCTGGAAGTCAGCGAACTGGTACCGCCGAGAGGTTTTGATGTGGATTTGCCGGAGATTATTGATTCCGCTGCTGCCATAAGCAGCAGCCATACAGCCGGCAGTTTTAAAACTAAAAAAGGTTTAATTGAACTAAAAAATAACGAGTGGTAGCTTATCACTCGCAGAAAGTAAAAATATAAGGGAGGAGCATTGACATATGAGAACGCTTTTGCCACCTGAAAGAAATCACAATCAACTAATTGATTACTGGAATATGCTTTATGATGCTAAAGACAGGAATACCATTTTAACGGCTGTAGTAATTGCCACCAGAAGACATGAAACAATAGAAGGCTTAGCGTGGGAAGTTGAGTTTAACGATATTCCGAACATTCGAGGGATAGTGCCGGCGGGTGAAACCGGCCTGCCGACGGAAAGAATGATGAATTTCTTTGTAGGAAAAGAAATTAACGTAAGAATAAAGGCAATAGATAAGAAAAATAATCTGACAGCCTGCACCCGTCGGGAGATAATAGAAGAAAACAAAGCGCGTATTATTTCTGCAGCGGAAGAAGGCTTGGAATTTGAAGCTCAGGTAGTATTTGTAACCGATACATGGCTGGGCGTAGACATTGGCGGCGGAGTTATCGTCGGTTTTAACCCCGGAGAAGCCAGGATTTCAAGAGCTATGCGGCTGGACGAACTGTACCGCGAAGGCCAATATATAAAAGCGGTTGTAGATAAGGTAGATAAAAATGTCGGTGAAATAGCAGTTTCGCTGGACGATCCGTGGGATCACGTCCGCTATATGAGGGGAGATGTTGTTACCGGCACGGTGGTTCGCCTTGGGATAAACAACATATTTTTAGCCCTATGCCCGGGGATTGTGGGGATAGCTCCCTACCCGGTAAACAAGAAAATACCGAAATTGGGAGATAGGCTGGTATGCAAGGTAAATAATTTTAATCCAAAAGAAAAAACAATAAGTCTAGCACTGTTTGATCCGGAACTTATTAGAGGAAGGAAGAAAAACCGCACTTATTGGCAGAGAAAAAAGGGCAGCAGAAATAAGATAACCGGGGAGGAATAAGATGGTGCTTTGCAACTATGATACCGATTATTTTTTAGAGTCGGTGGAAGCTATCCAGGGCCGGAGGTATAATTCACCTGCCGGCCCGGATACTCTGATCGGCCGAAATATATCGAAAGATGATGTTGCCGGATTTTTTAGAACACTTACTCTTACAGAGGAAGAGAAGTCAATACTTAAAGTTGTAAACCAATTTCAAATTGCTGATACCGAAATGATAATTTCAGGTACGGGTCTAAAGTTTAACAAATTTAAAAAAACAAAAGAACTTTGTATTCTAACAGGTCTGATATTTGAAAACCATATAAAAACCGAAGAAAGAGAATACTTTTGGTATATGGTCGATACCGGGGGCATATATGCCCTGGATGATATGGGTGAAAAATATAATCAGCTGCCGTTTACGCTGTCCCTGGAGGAAAAATACAAGCTGTATCTCAAAGCAAATTTTGTTTTCACTGTATCGGGATATTTCAGCATGATAGATTACTATAAAGTAAAAGATCGGAGCGGTCAGGTGTATAACATAGAGCTTTTAGAAGATGTCAAAGTTTCTGCAGTACCTAATTACAAATATACGAATACGATTTTTTTGTTAAACCGAAAAACCTTGGATCTGCTAAACATAGAAAAACCTGTTAAAAATCTAGCTAAACAGCTGAATTGCAATAGGAATAAATTTTTTGACATATACCGAAAGGAATTTTTGAATATTATCGGTTGATTTTTTTAAAAAAATCTGATAACTTAAAATTGTGTATCAAACTACAGCGGTACAGCCAATCACCGAGTGAATTTTGGCTGTGCTAGGAAGACCGGTCATTGCAGTAACAGCGTTACTGCAGTCTTCCATGCCGGCATCATGATAAACAGCGTTTATCATGATAAATGCAGGCGTTCATTGCATCGGTGAGTGACCGCACCGGTAAGAAGACAAAAAAGTCCCTGGCCGTTGATTATCCCCTTTATAACGGTCCAGGAGGAGCTTGGCTCAGTGGGGAATCAGAACCCAGCACTGGTAAATCCAAGCGGAAAATCTGCAGCCGTGCAGTAATGCGGCATCCGGCGGGTGTGCTCCGTCGAGGGGGATGCTGGGTTGCGGAAAGAAACGGCACCAACTCCCGTGCAGGGTTTTTGAGGTTTTCACCGCCACGGGACTGATAGCTAAGCAGAAACCTAACCACCGGTAAGTGTGTGGCCCGCACATCCGGTGCTGATGCGGCGGCAGCGCAGGGTGAAGGTGCAGAGGTTGAAGTCCGGGTATGCCCATGCACCGGATAGAGAACCGGACAAGAACTAAAGAAAGATTTGTGAATTTTTTTCGAAAGATGAGAGACACTTTGGCAGATCGTGTGAGCAGAAAATTTTTCAGCTTGCTCTGCTAGGTGTCTTTTTGTGTTTTTTGGCCCCACGGGCGTTAAATCAAGCGTCCGTGGGAGAAAACCCCGGGCGCTTTAATTTTGTATAGAAAGGAGCGTACCGGGAATGAGAGGAGTAAGTGAGAATGACAAGGGAAGAAGTATTGAATGTTGTGGAGAGTTTATCAGAAGAAGACCAATTATGGTTGATGAACCATATCATTCGCAAGTTCTGGCCGGAATTCAAAGGAAAGCCGGTGGCGTTTTATGATCCATCGGAATTTTGGGACGACTGGGAAGACAAGGAGATTGACGAGTTCTACAACGTCTACGACGGAGAGGAAGACATACAGGCCGGGAGACATAGTGACAGCTAGAATCAAGTATTCAGAGATAGACTCGATCAAAAGTAAACGAAGGCCGGCGCTGGTTATAAGCTCTTTCGAACATAACAGATATCGAAAGGATCTCGTTTTGCTCAAAATATCATCAAAACCGGTAAAGGATAACCGATGGGAAGTAGCGATAGCCAGCAATAAAATAACCGGTCTTGTGACACGGTCAAAAGTAGTCTGCGACCATCTAGAAACATTGTCCAAGGATTCGGTGGAAAAGATAGGCAGGATAGATTTCCTGACCCTGGTCAGGGTTAGGAGAAAACTATCTCTGCTTCTTGGACTGCAAAGTTAAAATGTTGGGCTTTCGCCCGTAATCCAAACACTTTGAGGAGGTGAATGGATACGGGCGTAGGGCCCGTGTCCGAAAGAATGTTGTGTCCGTTTAGAAAAAGGAAAGTTGCAGCTGATGTGGCTGAGAGACCAGGATGTTATACGGTGACTCAGTGGGAAGAACACTTCATGGAATGTGTAAATGAAAAATGCACGGCCTGGCAAAACGGCTGCTGCAGTCTTATAACCTTCGTACCTAATCCTAAAGAACAACCTTCGCAGGAGACTGAAAAAAATAAGCAGGAGCAGGCCGGAATAGGAAAAGCAGAAGAAAAACGCAATGATGACGGTTTAGTTGAAACCGTTGTAAAGGTTTTAGAAGCTCGGGAGACGAAAAACTCCGGTTCTGTAAGAGCTTGGTGCCAGTTTGAGGATGGCCATAAAGAAGCTATCTTTGCAAAGAACGGTGCCGGCAGAGTTCTGTTAGAGTCCGTTGGGAAAGAAGTAGCCGCCAAATACCGTCGTATGAATAATGGCGCTTTATTTGCGGTATTTGTTGTGGAGTAAGAGAACCGGAAACAAAGAAAGAGACCGTAATTTAAGGATTATTAAACCTTAAGCGGTCTCTTTTTGTTTTTTTAGAAAGTGAATAAAGAAGAAAGGATGGTAACTAATGAACAAAGTGATATTGATTGGAAGACTGGCGCAAGATCCTGAACCACGGTACACCCCTAAAGGAACAGCCGTTACAAGGTTTTCGTTAGCGGTAAACCGGCCGTTTACCAACCAGCAGGGTGAAAAAGAAGCGGACTTTATCAGTATTGTTGCCTGGAATAAGCTGGCAGAAGTAACTGCCGACAATCTGCAAAAAGGCCGCAAAATAGCTGTGGAAGGCATGCTCACCGTGCGTTCCTACACCGATAAAGAAGGAGTTAGAAGGAAAACCGCCGAAGTAGTAGCAAGAAGTATTGAGTTTTTAGACTACCCGAAAGATTACAAAATAAACGGCAGCATTGCCGAGGAAGAAATAAACTTCAATAATGATGACGTACCGTTTTAAAGGAAGGAGGAAAGTGGAAAGTATGGATACCGGTAAGTTTCAAGAACTTGTATTACAGCAATTAGAAGCATTAAATGAAGGTCAGAAAGCGCTGTTTGAAGGTCAAAAACAACTTGAAAACAGAATGAGTAGCGTTGAAAAAGGCCAAAAACAACTTG
>CBEUVQ010000010.1:0-79754 GCA_965546615.1 uncultured Peptococcaceae bacterium | reverse complement strand
TAGAGGGCTTTGATTGTCATATCATTGGCTCAAATGATTATGCAGATACCAAAGACTCTGACTTGGTTATTGTGACTGCCGGTATTGCCCGCAAACCAGGAATGAGCCGGGATGATTTGCTGAATACCAATGCAAAAATTGCTGCCGATGTTGCCAAAAACATTGCCCTATACTCACCAAACGCTTATGTAATCGTAGTATCGAATCCGGTCGACGTCATTACTTACGTTATTTATAAAACAGCAGGATTTGCACACAACAAAGTAATGGGTATGGCCGGCGTGCTGGATTCCGCCCGCTACCGCACTTTTGTTGCACTGGAATTAGGAATTTCTTTTGAAGACGTTAGTGCTTTTGTGCTGGGTGGTCACGGCGATGATATGGTTCCATTGGTGCGCTATACATATGCCGGTGGTATTCCTATTGAAAAATTGATTTCAAAAGAGCGAATTGA
Source organism: uncultured Peptococcaceae bacterium (assembly GCA_965546615.1). Lineage (GTDB taxonomy): Bacteria > Bacillota > Desulfotomaculia > Desulfotomaculales > Desulfohalotomaculaceae > CBEUVQ01. The sequence continues at coordinate 79,300 of CBEUVQ010000010.1, read as the reverse complement.
TGCCATTGTGGAGCGTACCCGCAAAGGTGGAGCGGAAATTGTCAGCTACCTAAAAACCGGCAGTGCGTACTATGCACCGGCAGCTTCAGTAATTCAGATGGCGGAAGCAATATTAAAAGACAAAAAACGTATTTTACCGGTAGCTGCCTATTTAGATGGCCAGTACGGCGAAAGCAATATTTTTGCAGGAGTGCCGGCTGTTATCGGCGGCAGCGGTGTAGAAAAAATTATTGAAGTAGATCTGACGGCGGAAGAAAAATCTGCATTGGCAAAATCATTCCAATCTGTTAAAAATGTGCTGGCCAAAGTAAATTTATAAAGAATGATGTAGATCAAGCAAGATAAACCCAATTGATCTTGCTTGATCTAAACTTAAAACTTAAATATTGCTAACTAAATGAGTAAAGAAAAGTCAAATTACTTAGGTATACATAATATAGTATACAATATTATGTATACCACAAAAAGGAGAGTGTGATTATGCACCCTTTCAGACGCAGCGTGGAGGCTAAGATAATATATGATAACCCGTCACCTGCCGAACTGCGTGATATGGCTGCTCATCAGGAGAAAACCACTTGTTATGGCAGTGCCAGCTATGTCACCAAAGTGCGCAGCAGAAGTGCAAAATTTACTTATATCGTAGCTGACGGCGTTAAATTGGGAGCAGATCAAAAGAGTATTTCGTTGGAAAAAGCGACTGCACTGGCTGAAGAAGTTCACAATTACCTGCGCGAACAAGAAATTATCAGAATTGACAGACAAATGGGGATGCACGCTGATTTTAATTTACACTGCCGCTTGTACATTTCTAAAGATTATGCCCGCATTCCGCTGCAGTGGAGCAATATGCTGTTTGAACCCAAAAACAAAGATGGTGAACCGGATTTAGTAAGCATTTATGTTCCGGAATGGCGTGAACGCATTATATTCTGCCACCCGGAAGCAGGAATAACTTATATTTTAGGCAGCGACTATTTTGGTGAGTGCAAAAAGTCATTTTTGCGCAAAGCTATGTACAAAGTTAAAAAGAAAGGTTGGCTTGGTTTTCATGCCGGCAGCAAATTATTGCGGGTGAGAAGAAGCGACGGAGAGCTGCATGAAGTTGGCTTTATTATGTTTGGTTTGTCCGGCACCGGTAAAACAACATTAACTATGCATGATCACTGGCTAACCAATGAAGAAGGAGTAGCTATTCGCCAGGATGACGTTGTAATGATGAATCAGTACGGTTATTGTTATGGCACGGAAAACGGCTTTTATATTAAGACGGATGGATTAGATGAATCTCAACGGGTACTGTATCATGCTGCAGCTTCTCCGCGGGCAATATTTGAAAACATCATGGTACTGGATGACGGCACGGTGTTATTTGACAATTCCGAGCTTACATCTAACGGCCGCGGCGTGATACTGCGCAGCGAAGTGGCGGGAACAGACAGCAAAATTGATTTAGAAAAGGCTCATCGGATTATATTTATCACCCGCCGCAATGATATTATGCCGGCAATTGCCCAGCTTAACCCCGAACAGGCGGCAGCTTATTTTATGTTGGGTGAATCAATTGAAACTTCCGCCGGTGATCCTACAAAAGCGGGCCAAAGCAAACGCTGTGTCGGTACCAATCCTTTTATTGTCGGACCGGAAGCCGAAGAAGGCAACATGCTTTTAGAAATATTGCGCAGTAACCCAGATATGAAATGTTATATTATGAATACCGGCAGTGTGGGCAAAAAGAAAGGGCAGGAAGGAACAAAAATTACGGTTAAAGATTCTGCTAATATAATGAAACATTTAGCCATTGATGACATTGTCTGGACAACCGACCCGGATTGGGGTTATCAAGTACCTTTAAAAATACCGGAAGTAGATATACAAAAATTCAACCCTAAAAACTACTATTCTGTTGATGAATACCGTCAATTAGTAGAAAACTTGCGTCAGGAGCGCCGGTCATGGCTTTACAAATATCAACACCTAAAACCCGAAATTGTGCAGGCTGTTGAAAGGCCGCAGGTTAAGTAAACGCGAGGATTAAACCCCTTGCGTTTTTTATTTGGGCTGAATTTTTTTCTCGTATTTATTTTTTGTGTTGGTGAAACAATCGGGGTTGGCTTGACATAAATTGTCAATTGTGATAAAGGTATAATAGATATTAAATAGGAATAGTTATTATTTAGGAGGCGATTGTACTGATTAAAAATGACAGTTATCTTAATGAGTTAAAAGATAAAGGGTATAAAATTACTCCTCAGCGTCAAGAGCTGCTAAATGTTTTATCATCAAAGAAGATGCAAACAGCTGAAGAAATTTATCAGCAGATAACAGAAAAATATCCGAATATCAGCATGGATACTGTTTATCGAAATTTAAATCTGCTGCAGCAGTTAAACATTGTTTGTGAAGCTAACTTTGGTGATGGAAAAAACAGATTCCGGTTATGTGGTGATAAACATCATCATCATATGATTTGCCTTAAGTGCGGTTGTTTGTTAGAATTAGATTTCTGTCCAATGGAGCTAATTCAAGATAAAATTAACAATAAAAAATTTCACGTTACCAACCATAGTTTTGAAATATTTGGTTATTGTGACAAATGCCTGTAAAAACTATTTGCGGGAGGGAATTTTTTGAAGAAAACTACAGCTTTAATCGTAATCTTTTTGCTGTTCACGGTTCTATTAACTGCATGTGGTGAAAAAAACAGCACTGAACCGCAAAATGACAGCAGTAAACTGGTGGTATACACCACTATTTACCCATTAGCGGATTTTACTGCTAATGTCGGTGGTGAACATGTGCAGGTAATTAATTTAATTTCACCGGGTGCTGAGCCCCACAGCTGGGAACCGTCTCCACGGGATATCGCTGATCTGCAAAATGCAGACCTGTTTATTTACTGCGGTGCGGGTTTAGAACCTTGGGTGGAACAAGTAATATCTTCACTTGGTGAAAAAGGGCCAATTGCCATTGACAGCAGCAGGGGGATTGATTTAGCGCATCACGAAAGTGATAATCATCATCATGGAACTGATCCGCATATTTGGTTAGATCCAATCAAAGCTCAGCAGCAGGTTGATAATATTCTGGCCGGTCTAATTAAAAAGGATCCGGAAAACGCCAATTATTACCGCAATAAAGCAGCTGCATACAAAGACAAATTGCAAGAGTTAGATGAAAAATATCGTGAGCGGCTGGCTGATGCACCTTTAAAGAAATTTATTACTTCTCATGAAGCATTTGGCTATTTGGCTGATAGGTATGGTTTGGAGCAAATAGCTATACGAGGGCTGACGCCGGAAATGGAACCCGGTCCGAGCCGCATGGCTGAGATTGTTTCAATAGCGAGAGCAAACAACATTAAACACATTTTTTTCGAGAGCTTGGTTAACCCCAAAGTCAGTGAAACTATTGCTGAAGAGATAGGTGGGGATACCTTGGTATTAAACCCGATCAGCAGCCTTACTGAGGATGAAATTAGCCGGGGCAAAAATTATCTCACTGTGATGGAAGATAATCTGCGCAATCTGGAAATTGCACTGGGGGTTTCCGATGAATACTAAGCAAATCTTGGAACTGAATAATGTAACCTTCAGTTACGGTTGTCATAACGTGCTGGAAGATGTTAATTTAACCGTTAATGTCGGTGATGCTGTTGGTATCACCGGACCGAACGGTGCCGGAAAAAGCACGCTGTTAAAGTTGATTTTAGGCCTGTTAAAACCGGCAAGTGGTTCAATTAAATTATTTAATGTACCAATATACAGATTTTTAGAACGGCACCGAGTTGGTTATGTACCGCAGCGGGCAACATCCTTTAATCTTGGTTTTCCTACAACCGTACAAGAAGCGGTTGCTGCCGGAAGAATTGCCAAAAGGGGATTGTTTAAACCATTAAACAGTATTGATTATAAGCAAACTGATGAAGTTCTGCAGATGGTTGGACTGTATGACCTGAAAAATCAGATGTTGTCAACCCTTTCAGGCGGACAGCAGCAGCGCGTATTTATTGCCAGGGCGATTGTGTCTAATCCTGAATTATTAATTCTTGACGAGCCGACTGTTGGTGTTGATGTTCAAAACCAAACAATAATTATCGAATTACTGAAGAACTTAAACCGTGAACATGGTTTAACGATATTGATTGTTTCCCATGAATTAGAATTAATCAGGAACTTGATTAACAGACAGGTTTGCTTAGATAAAAAAATTTGTCATTGTTCTTGTCATAACGGAGATAACGATCTGATTCAGGATATAGTTTGCCCCAAAAGTATAAACAGTTTTGCATTAAACTAATTATAAAGGTGATTAAATGTTAGAGATTTTCCAATACAATTTCATGCAAAAGGCCTTTGTCATAGGTTTTGTGGTGGCGATTATTTGTCCTTTAGTCGGGCTTTTCATTGCGCTGCGCCGCATGTCTTTAATAGCAGATGCTTTGTCGCACATTTCATTGGCGGGCGTGGCTGCGGGGTTGATATCCGGTTCCAATCCAATTATCGGTGCTTCGCTCTTTGCAGTTGGCGGAGGATTAATTATCGAAAATCTGCGTCAGCGTTACCGTCACTATTCGGAGTTGGCAGTTGCCATTATGTTATCAACCGGTGTGGCTTTAGCTGCTGTGTTATTGGGCATTGGCAACGGATTAAATGCAAACGTCTTAAACTATCTTTTTGGCAGTATTGTAGTCAATAATGACACCGATGTAATTGTAGTTTTAACTGCCGGACTAACTGTGTTGTTGTTGATCATTTCATTATTTAAAGAGCTGTATTTGATATCCTTTGATGAAGAAACAGCTCATGTGTATGGGCTGCCGGTAAAAACAATAAATGTTATTTTTACTGCAGCAACTGCCTTAACCATTGCTTTAACGATGCGTATTGTTGGAATTCTAATGGTTTCATCATTGATGATTATTCCGGTGGCTACTGCACTGCAGTTGGCAAAAAGTTTTAAAGAAGCATTAACTTTATCAATAATTTTTGGCAATATTTCCGTGCTGGTTGGTCTGATATTATCATTTTATTTAAACCTACCTCCCGGCGGAACAATTATTATGTTGGCAGTAATAATTCTTATAGGTGTGATGTTGATCAAGAATTTTACCCAGTATAGTGATCATCAAACAATGCAAGTAAAAAAGTTAAAGTGAGGTGATTTTTTGGCAGTCTATCGATTTGCACCCAAAAAAAAATTAGCTGATGAAAAACTCTGTTTGCTCGATGATGCAAAAATTTGTAACGATTGCGGTGAATGTGACCGATGCGACTTAGTACCGGAAAAAATTTGTGATAATTGCGGCCGCTGCCTTGATGAAGCGGACTACAACGGAATTATTATTGATGAGATCAGATTAGATGAAAAATAAATTAACAAAAACCTGCGCTGTTGGTGCAGGTTTTGTTTGTTTAGTGTTGAAATATTCAGCGAAATCTAAATTTAATTTCTGTCATGTGCTGCTAAATCTTTTGGTGTGATAATATAAAAAAAGGGAGGTTGAAGTTTAAAATGTTATTAGAATTAAGAAAGTTTGTTGTGCCAGAGTTTGTTTATGGGCTGGGGGCAATAAACTTAGCCGGTCAATATGCCAAGAATTATGGTGCAAAAAAAGTATTGGTGGTAACAGATGCGGAAATCATTAACGCCGGCTGGATTGAACCTGTTGCTGCCAGTTTAGAAAAATTCAACCTCTCCTATGAGATATTTTCGCACATAACCCCTAATCCAAAAGCAGCGGAAGTTTTAAACGGAGCGTTAGTATACCAAGATGCCGGTTGCGATGCCATTGTGGCGGTAGGAGGAGGAAGCTCAATTGACTGCGCCAAAGGAATTGGCATCGTTTCTGCAAATAATAAGCATATTTTTGAATTTGAAGGGATAGATAAGATTATTCAGCCGCTGCCACCATTAATTTGTATTCCAACAACTGCCGGCAGTTCGGCTGATGTTTCACAGTTTGCTATTATCATGGATGAAGAACTTCGCGTTAAAAAAACCATTGTCAGCAAAATATTAGTTCCTGATGTATCACTGATCGATCCCCAAACGTTAACTACCATGCCGGCATACCTTACGGCATGTACCGGCATGGATGCACTGACACACGCCATTGAAGCTTATGTTTCTAATGCAAGTTCACCAATTACCGATAATTTTGCTTTAGAGGCTATTCGCTTAATTTCATTATATCTGCCCGGAACAATAAAACAGCCTGATAACATCGAGCTGCGCGGTAAAATGATGCTGGCAAGTTTACAGGCCGGAATCGCCTTTTCAAATGCAATTTTAGGTGCAGTACATGCAATGGCACACAGTTTAGGAGGTTATTTAGATTTGCCTCACGGGGAGTGCAACGCGGTTTTACTCAACCACGTTATTGAATACAATTATTCAGCATGTCCTGAACGCTATTGGAAAATCGGAGAGGCCATGGACTTAAACTTTACCGGTATGAGCGATAATGAAAAATTAAATGCGCTTTTAGAAAAGATTAAGCGGTTAAAAGGAGCAGTAGGCATTACTCGTACTTTAACGGACTTAGGTGTGACATCGGACGATATCCCTCATTTAGCTGCCAATACAATGAATGATGCCTGCATGGCTACCAATCCGCGTACTTTGACACAAAAGCATGTTGAGGTGATTTTTAAAAATGCACTCTAAAGTAAAAGATAAGCAACACTCACTGCGAGATAAACTTATTGGGCTTGGAGAACACTCAATGAGAAAAAATTATTATGCTGAACTGCAGCAAAGCTTGGATCAGCTGCATGCCAGCGAGGAATTAAATCAAGCGATATTGCGATCTTTATACTCTCCGATAGCTGTTTTGGATAACAGCGGCAATATCATTACTGTTAACGATGCATTTATTAAGTTTGTATATGAGCTTAGCGGTAAAAAACAAGATTTTATTAATAATATTAATGTAATTGAGATTTGTCAGCAGTCTGTATTTCAAGCTGCTCATTGGAAAAAAATTGTTGTGGGGCTAAAAAAAGTACTGTTGGGTTTAAAAGAAAATTTTAGTATGGAGTTTAACCAACAATTAAAAGACGGTAAACATTGGTTTTTACTGCAAGCAGTACCGCTAAAAAGCAAGCAGGGCGGTGTTGTGATTGCTCTAATTGATATTACTGAACATAAAAAGATAGAAGAAAAAATTGAATTTTTAGCTTATCATGATTCTTTGACTAACCTGCCAAACCGGATACTTTTTAAAAAGCAGCTTTCTGCCGCCCTCAAAAAGGCTAAGCAAAAGCAGAAAAACACAGCAGTTCTGTTTTTAGACTTAGATCGGTTTAAATTTATCAATGACTCTTTGGGCCACAACATCGGTGATTTTTTATTAAAAAGCGCGGCCAATCGTTTGGTTAGCTGTTTAAGAAAAGATGATGTAATTTCCCGGATGGGCGGCGACGAATTTATTGTGCTTTTATCGGAGATTGACAGTGAAGAAGATGCTGTGCAAATTTCTAAAAAAATAATTACCGCAATGCAAAAGCCTTTTAATATTAACGGACTTAATTTGCATGTAAGTACCAGCATTGGTATAGCCATTTATCCTAAGGACGGTCGTGATGAAGAAACGCTTTTAAAAAATGCAGACACTGCAATGTATCATGCTAAAGAAAAAGGCAGAAATAACTATCAGCTGTATAATCAATCAATGTACAATCAAGCGATTAAATTATTAAAGATGGAAAACAGCTTACGCAAAGCATTAGAACTAAATGAATTTACACTTCATTACCAGCCCAAAGTTAATGTAAACAGCAAAAAGGTAATCGGGGTAGAAGCGCTGATTCGCTGGCAGCATCCTAAACATGGGATCATTTCTCCTGCCGAGTTTATTCCCTTGGCTGAAGAAATCGGACTAATCATACCGATTGGAGAGTGGGTGCTGCGTACCGCTTGTAATCAGAATATTGCTTGGCAGCAAAGTGGGCTGCCGCCGATACGGATGGCAGTTAACTTATCTGCAAAACAATTTTTGCAAACTGATTTTAAAAAAATTATTGCAGATATTCTCCAAGAAACCGGTTTAGAAGCACAGTGGCTGGAACTGGAAATAACAGAAAATATTGCTATGCATAATATAAAACTGGTCTCGAAAATACTGCAAGAATTAAAAAGTATGGGCATCCATATCTCATTGGATGATTTCGGCACGGGCTATTCTTCGCTAAGTTTTTTAAAGAAAATGCCTATTGACATGCTGAAAATAGATCGATCTTTTATTACCGACATAACTTCGGATGCAGATAATGCTGCCATTGTAGCGGCTGCTATTGCTATGGCTCACAGTTTAAAATTAAAAGTTGTTGCTGAAGGGGTGGAAACTGCAGAGCAGCTGCAGTTTCTTAAAAAGTTAAAATGCAACGAGGTACAGGGCTTTCTTTTCAGCGAGCCGGTAACTCAAGAAAAAATAGCAAAAATGCTCAAATTAAAACAATTTAACATCGATCCGGCACCCACAAGTCTGTAATTAAGTACAGGCTTGTTTTGCTTTTACTGACCAATATTTTCATAAAGGGAGATGCTGTTTTTTGTCGAACTAAGTGTTTGCAGATATATAAATAAAAATTTAGTAAAAGGAGGGACAAAGTGAATAAAAAAATAGGATTATTTTTTGCGGGTTTTGTATTCATGCTGTTATTATCAGCATCAGCCGGCTATGCCGAAGCAGCAAGTTATACCGTGCAGCGCGGCGATTCTCTTTATTTAATTGGTCAAAAATACAGCGTATCGGCGTCACAAATCCAACAAGCTAACGGACTGACCAGCACAACTATTTATGCCGGTCAAAAACTAATTATCCCTGCTGCAAATGTTTATACTGTACAAAAAGGTGATTCGCTGTACTTTATCGGTCAAAAATATGGTGTTTCCTACCAAGAAATCATGCGTGAAAACGGCTTAAGCAGCACAGCCATTTACCCCGGGCAGCAATTGCGCATTCCCGGTGCTGCAACCGCTGACCGCGGAAGTACAGGCAGGGAAACTACCATCAGCAGCAGCGATTTGGATTTGTTGGCCAGACTGATTAGTGCAGAAGCCCAAGGGGAACCATATACCGCTCAGGTAGCAGTAGGGGCTGTAGTGTTAAACAGAGTGGCAAACAAAGATTTTCCAAACTCGATTAGTGGTGTAATCTATCAAAAAAGCTATGGGTACTATCAATTTACACCTGTAGAGAACGGCTTTATTTACAATTCAGCCACAAATTCAGCTTATAACGCCGCCCAAGACGCATTTAGCGGACAGGATCCAACAAACGGGGCTATTTACTTTTTTGAATCTGATGTAACTAACCAGTGGCTGCAGTCAAGACCGTTTGCTGCTAAAATAGGTGCATTTACATTTACTTATTAATTTAATTAAAAAAACAGCCGGCAATAATTATCCGGCTGTTTTTTATGTGTTTATTTACCTGGATTTATTGTATATAATTTTGATAGATATGCTGCTGTATTTCTATAACATACGCCTAGTGAAAACCCAATATGAGGTATATAATTGCCTGTAAAGAATAATTGTTTTACATAAAATCTCTTAAAAAAAGGAGATTGCCATGTCTGAAATATGGAACCGCTTATATCGAGAGCTAAAAATAGATTCCAATACCGTAGTCTTTGAGAAAAAAACACCGGTCAATGATGCTCTGCTTATGCATTTATCCGGCGGGGTTATCAACAAAACGCATGTTTATGTAAGAAGTGACACTGATCCCAAAATGGAGGACTATATCAAAGCACATGAGCTTTGCCATCATTACCTGATATACGAAAAAGGTTATTGGTTCTTTTTTGAGGAAAAAAACACTGAAAATCCGCTCTTTTCTCTAATTATGAGTTTTTCGCATCATTTTTCCATTGATAACATCTTAAAATCTTGTGGTTTTGATATTATTGCTTGGCATCAAAAACAGTACAGCTATTGTAAAGCAGCAGCGAAAAAAGGATTTACCTCAGATTTAGATGCAATAGGTAAAACGTTAAACTTGATTGAATTAAATTATTGGTTAAATAATAACGTTTTAACAAAATACCAAAAGCAGTATATTCAGCACAATCCTAAAACAGCTGCTGTATTTAAATTTTATGAAACAGTGCTGCATGAATTACTGGAAAATGGATTGGCTTTTACTGCTGAAGGCTCTAAACATATGCTGGCAGAACTGCATAAAACCTTAAATTTGCCTTCGTGTAGAATGTACTGCTTAGAATTGCACAGTGAAGATTTGGTAAACAATTACCGGATTAATGACGAAATAGAAAAAGGATAATGCAATTAATACCAATAATAAGCCGCACTCGATTTGCGGATTAATAAAATTCATTAAATTGATAAAAAACAATTGACAGCAGTGCTGTTAATGCTTAATATAAATATAAATTGAACATTATTTATCGACGATGATGGGGAAAAGTAGATTAAACCCAGCCTTTCAGGGAGAAGAAGTCATAGACTGCGAGCTTCTTTAAGGTATGGTTAATTGAAGTTCTCTCCGGAGTTGCTGTGCTGAAATTATTAAGTAGGTACAGCCGGAATGTTCCACCGTTAAAAGGAAACAGGTATCGGATCGATACGTCCCGTACCGGAAAAGCGGCTTTTGCAGCAACTAGGGTGGTACCGCGAAATACAGCATTTCGTCCCTTGAGGATGAAATGCTTTTTTTATTTTCTAAAACATCCGTCAGACGTGAACGATCCCGTACCGGTTTGAGGTGGACTTTTAACAAGTCAACTAGGGTGGTACCGCGGATTTAACTCTCCGTCCCTTATTGGGAACGGAGAGTTTTTATTTTTTAGAAAAGGGGGGAGAGCTTAATAAACACATTAACCAATCAATAAATAATTAATTTATAAATAATTGGGAGGTATGCATTAATGAGAAAGATATTGTTAGCAGTTTTATCTTTGATATTGATGATTGGCTTGGCAGGTTGTGGTGAAGAAAGCAAATCAGCAGGCAGCAGTGACTCTGGGCAGGTTAAATTAGGGATTATTCAAATTGTAGAACACCCTTCATTAGATGCAGCCAGAAATGGTTTTTTAGATGTATTAAAAGAAAATGGGTACGTTGACGGCGAAAAACTGATAGTGGATTATCAAAACGCCCAAGGTGACCAAGGCAACCTTCAAGCCATTGCGCGTAAATTTGTGCAGGATAAAAGCGATTTAGTGCTTGCTGTCGCCACCCCTTCAGCGATGGCAATGGCAAATGAAACAACTGAAATACCAATTCTGATAACTGCAGTTACCGACCCGGTAAGCGCTAAATTGGTAAAAAGTAATGAAAAACCGGAAACAAATGTTACCGGCACTACAGATTTGAACCCGGTAAGAGATCAGCTGCAGTTAATTAAAGATATAGTACCGGAAGCAAGTAAAATTGGTGTCATTTATAATTCCAGCGAAATCAATTCTCAAATTCAAATTGATATTGCTGAAAAATCAGCTGAAGAAATGAACTTAGAAATAATTAAAGTGCCGATTACAGCTTCTAACGAAGTAATGCAGGCTGCTCAATCATTGGTAGGCAGGGTGGATGCTTTTTATTTACCAACTGACAACATGGTAATTGCTTCAGTAACTGCGGTAATTAAAGTTGCTGAGGACAATAAAATACCGCTTTTTGCAGCTGAACAGGATTCTGTAAAAAAAGGTGCGCTGGCTACAATAGGCATTGACTATTATCAATTGGGACGCACTACCGGTGAAATGGCATTGCGGATCTTAGATGGTGAAAAACCCCAAGATATGCCCATTGAAAGCCAAGAAGGTTCTAATATTGTCATTAATCTAAAAGCTGCGGAAAGAATGGGTGTCACCATTTCTGATGAAATAAAGGCCAAAGCACAAACGGTAATTGAATAAAAGCAGAAGTTTTGCCCCCGGTTGCCTAAACCGGGGGTTTACTTTTGTAACCAACTATCAAAAAAAGCAATATATTACTAAAAACAGTGGTGGGGGAGGGCGGCTGTTTATGTCAGGTTTTAATTATCAACTGGCGTTTTTTCTAATGCAAAGATGTATGCAGGCATATAAACAATATGAAACTAATGGTTCTTTTGAGATACCTAAGGGTTATCAACCGGTAAGTACTTTTAAAGCCCATGCCTTAAATGCAGATACATTTAATACTGACGCTTTTAATCAAAAAGCATGGTTTGGATATATTATTGAATCACCCTATAGTATTATTGTTGTATTTCGCGGTACGCGCTCAATAAGTGATTGGCTGAACAATTTGGATTTTCCTCAAACCAATTATCATTTTGTTACCGGAAATGCCAAAACTCATACCGGTTTTACAGAAATTTATTCATCATGTCGTGACAGAATTATTGATGCTCTGCAGTGGCTGTCACCACGTAAGCAGTTATTTATCACCGGGCACAGCTTAGGGGGAGCACTGGCAACACTCAATGCTTTAGATGTTGCTGCAAATACTCGCTTCAAACATCCGACAATGATTAATTTTGGTTCACCAAGAGTGGGAAACACAATTTTTGCTGAGGAGTACAATGCAAGAGTAAAAAACAGCATACGCATTGTAAATGTTCGTGATATAGTACCGCACCTGCCGTTTAGGGCGATTAAATCTCCGTTAATTAAGCGGATTTGGCGCTATCAGCATGTAAATAAAAAATTACCGATTGCATTTCACACCGGCAGCATCATCGGTAATCATGTCAGCCATAATTACTATAAAGCATTAAAAAACATTGCCGGCAGCAAATTCACTTTACGACATTATGGATAAGTGATGCAAAAAACCGGCAAAAAGTTACTTTTGTTGGTTCCGCTAATAAGTATTATGTAAACTAATAAAATAAAAAGAAGCTAAGTTAGTAAAAAGAGCTGTAGGTGTTAATAAATTCCAGGCAAAATCCAGCCTGTCGGGTCTGAATTAACCGGTTGGATTATCTGCTTTATGCCGAAATTTTAATCCTTGTTTCACCGCGTTTGATACTTACCGGTATCAGCTGCTTTGGGCAGTTATCCTGAAAGCAAAATAAAACGGCATAGATTAAAGTGCTTTTTAAGACAGTCCGAATATATGGTTGATGAAGTTTTCAACAGATAATAATAGATTTTGGCTGCTCAAAGGCACAGTTGTCCGGTAATCAAATTACTTTTTTAATTTACAAGTTAATCAGCGGTAAAATATAAACGCTTTATGTAAATTGCAGCAGATGACTTAAGAGTTAATTAGATGTTTATCGGAGAACAACTTCGCAAAACTTACATTTTGCGAAGTTGTATATTGTAAAAAAGAGTTTAAAATGAAAATGCAGCTGTTTATATATAAGGTAAAAATTTATGCCATATTTCTTCAATGAAACCATCATCATTTTGTTTTGGTTCCAGCAGTATTTCTTTATCGCCGTCTTTTTTCCAGTATTTTTTCTTTCCGTCAACTTCCATATAAGCTTCATGCATATCTTTGCCTTTAGAGTCAAATTCACGTTTCGCGTAAAACTTAAAATACGAAACTTTCTTACCCCTGCCTGTCGGTGTTATTTGGCTTTCGGCTATTCTATTAAATTTGTCCATTGCCTTCTCAATCTCTTCCAGCATTCTTTTCAATTCATCCACAGCAAATCCCCCCATTCAGAGTTTCTTTTTGGTAAGATATTCTAACAGTAATCAAAAGGTTCTTGGTGATGGCAAAAATCAATAAGCAGGATTTTTTCAGCTAATCTAGAATATTTAACCGAACACATATCGAACATATTATTAACGGAGGTTAACGGTTATGCTGCTTCCCCCTTTGATACAGCGCTACTTAGAATATAAATATAAAACCGAGCACCGCAGTCAAACTACCGTTAAAGAATATGCTGTAGATTTAAGCCTTTTCTGCCGCTGGTTAGCATTAGAGTTAGGGCTTGAAAAGCTGCCGACGGATAACGCTGCCGATACGCACAAATTAATTCACACCATCTCTCCTGCTGTCGTGACCGACCGGCACCTTTTGGCAGTAACACCAAAAACGATTGAGTGTTATTTTACTGATTTTGTCAGCACACGACCAAGGCAAAAAAAAGGCGATGCTTACCATGCAGATGCCCGTAAACTTGCTTCTCTTAAATCATTTTACAACTACGTGGTACAGATTCTAAATTTACTGCCGCAAAATCCGGTCCGCATTTCTCGGCGGGAACCGCCAAAACGGGAACTGGTTTACTTAGAAGTAGATGAAGCAAATAAATTATTAGAAACGGTACAAAAAAGTGATTCTCCGAATAAAATTAGGGATTATGCCATTTTAATGATGTTTTTGCATACCGGTCTTAGAGTATCGGAACTCACCGGCGTAAAAATAAGCGGAATAATCGAAACCTCAGAAGGCAGCTTTTTACGGGTGATTGGCAAAGGCAATAAAGAACGGGAAATACCTTTGTCCGAGGCCTGTTACGCAGCGATTAAAAAATATTTAGAAATCCGCCCACATGATCGGGTGGCTCCTAAAGATAAAGATATTTTATTTATCTCGCGATTGTATAAACGGTTTTCTACCCGGGCGTTGGAAAACTTGGTGCAAAAATATGTGCAGCTTGCAGGAATGCCTAACAATATTACACCGCACAAGCTGCGGCATTCTTTTGCTACCATTCTCAGAAAGAGCGGAGCAAAATTAGAAGAAATTCAAGAGCTTTTAGGACATGACAATATCGCAACAACACGAATATATACGCATGTTAACAGGCGGCATATGGCAGCTGTGATCAGCAAAATTCCAATTGGTAAATAACGTCATTAAATAATTGACATTAATGAAAAAATACTCTTGAAATAATCAACTTAAAATGTTAAAATTAAAATTGCGCTGCAAAAAAAGGGCGATTAGCTCAGCTGGGAGAGCACCTGCCTTACAAGCAGGGGGTCGGCAGTTCGAACCTGTCATCGCCCACCATTACGGAGCTGTGGTGTAGTGGTCTAACATGCCTGCCTGTCACGCAGGAGATCGCGGGTTCGACTCCCGTCAGCTCCGCCATTATAATTATTAAAATACGGAGTGGTACTCAAGCGGCTGAAGAGGACGGTTTGCTAAACCGTTAGTGGTCTTATGGCCAGCGCGGGTTCAAATCCCGCCCACTCCGCCATAAAAAACGGAGAGGTGGCCGAGTTGGTCGAAGGCGCACGACTGGAAATCGTGTAGGCGGGCATAAACCTGTCTCAAGGGTTCGAATCCCTTTCTCTCCGCCATTTTATTTAAACAAGGCACTGCAGTTTGCTAAAAGCTGCGGTGTTTTTCTTTTGGGCGTTATAAAAGTATTCTGCATAACCGAAAATACCTGCTGTTCTCTTTTGTTTAATCTGAGTACATTGTATATTATTAAGTGAATAAACTGCTTGGAGGAGAAACCGATGCGCTATTCTAATGCTGATGCCCGCGTCAAGCGGGATCTTTTTCTTTTTATGCTGACCGGGGCTTTTTTGGGGCTGTACAGCGGTCTTTATGATCCGTCGTTTAATAACTATTTAAATGATGTCTTTCATATCAGTGAAGTGGCAAGAGGAGGATTGGAATTTCCACGGGAATTGCCCGGCTTTTTAGTTGTTTTTGCTGCTGGGTTGTTAATCTTTTTACCGGATATTCGTATTGCTGTAGTTGCCAACTTGGTTTTAGCTTTAGGTTTGTTCGGGCAGGGTTTTTTGTCACCGAACTTAAATATGGTAGTAATTTGGATGATTGCGTGGAGCTTTGGTTCACACTTATATATGCCGCTGGAATCAGCAATTGGCATGACCCTTTCTAAACCCGGTGAGGCAGGTAAAACCCTTGGACAGCTGGGAGCAATCAGAACCGCTGTTTCACTGCTTGGTTTTTTAATCGTCTACTTTGGTTTTCGTTATTTTCATTTAAATTACAAAATAGTTTTTGCCATGGCCGGCGCCAGTGCAATTATGGCTGCAGTCTGCCTTATGCTGATGACCCCCCGCCCCAGCACCACAAAACGCAAACGTTTACTTTTTAAGCGCAAATATATGTTATTTTACTGGCTTAACGTCCTTTTTGGGGCTCGCAAACAAGTGTTTTTAACCTTTGGCCCCTGGGTGCTGATTAAAATTTTCGATCAGCCGGTAACTACTTTTGCATTGTTGGGTTTGGTAGGTACAATAACCGGTATTGCGTTTCGGGCATTGTTAGGTCGCGCCATTGACAAGTTTGGAGAACGTAAAATAATTACCTGGGAATCAATTGCCTTAATTTTTGTCTGTTTGGGCTATGCTTTTGCTGAAGATATTGGTATCGGAAGTATGGCAGTCTGGTTGATTTTTGCCTGCTATGTCGGAGACCAACTGCTGTTTGCCTGCAACATGGCCCGGGCAACATATCTTAACAAAATCGCCGATTCTCAAGACGATCTTACGCCTACCCTGTCAATGGGGGTTACCGTCGATCATTTAGCTTCAATGACTGTTCCGGTTTTTGGCGGGTTAATTTGGATGAAGTTTGGTTATGAATATGTCTTTATAACTGCCGCTTTGATCGCATTAATTAATTTATTTGCTGCTCAAAAGATTAACACAGATCACTCTGCAGATTTAAAAACCCAAGTCGGTGCTTAAAGCAAAATGCTGCTGCATTTTAAAATATGCAGCAGCATTTTTTTATTTGGATATATCTTCTTTTGCCGCACTGATTCCGCTGAGGTGGCCGGTAGAAAATGCAATTTGCAAGTTGTAGCCGCCTGTTAAAGCATCAACATCGATAACTTCACCGGCAAAATACAGTCCTTTCACAATTTTTGACTCCAAAGTTGATGGGTTTATTTCTTTAACATTAACTCCCCCACCTGTGACAATGGCATAGTTTAAGTCCAGCGTACCGGTTACCGTTAAATCCAAGTTCTTTAATATTTGCACCAACCGCCCTCGTTCTTTTTTAGTAATTTGATTTACCGGTTTATGGATATCTATGCCGGACAATTCCAATATAACTGCAATCATTCTCTGCGGAAGTAAATCATCAAGGGCGTTTTTTAAATGTTTGGTGGCGTATTTTTTAAATTCCCTTTGGATACGGGCGTCCAGCTGTTCATTTGATATTGCCGGTTTCAAATCAATGCGCAGCGTTATTGGTGAATTCAAGTGTTTTTTTAACAAACTGCTTATGCTTAAAATTATTGGACCGGAAACACCGAAATGAGTAAACAGCATTTCTCCAAACTGTTCTGCTTTTATCTTGCCGTTAATCAGCGCTTTTACTGCAACATTTTTTAAAGTTAATCCCTGCAGCCTTTTAACCCATTCTTCCTTAATTGTCAGCGGCACTAAAGCCGGTCTTGTTTCTTTAATGGTGTGCCCCAGCTGTGCCGCCATTCTGTAGCCGTCCCCGGTAGAACCGGTTTGTCGGTAAGACATGCCACCGGTAGCTATGAGTACTTTTCGGCAGCTAATTTTTTCTGCATTAGTTAACATAACACCGACCACAGTTTGGTTTTTCACCAGAACTTCTTTTACTTCGCTGTTTAATCTGACTTCCACTTTATTTTGGTCTAAATATTTGGTAAGAGCCTTAATTACATCACTTGATTTATCAGATTGCGGAAAAACGCGGTTGCCGCGTTCTACTTTTGTCTTAAGGCCAAGTGAATTTAACAGTGCTATTAACCGGTGATTGTCAAAACTTTGAAATGCACTGTAGAGAAACTTTTTATTAGTAACTACATTGTCAAAGAAATCGTCGCGGTCACCATAATTGGTTACATTGCATCGGCCTTTCCCGGTTATGTAAAGCTTTCTGCCTAATTTATTGTTTTTCTCTATCAAAACTACTTTTAAGCCGTTCGCTGCTGCTGTGGCTGCGCCCAACATTCCCGCCGGTCCGCCGCCAATAACAACTAAGTCATAATTCATTATTTCCTCCAAAATTTGCTTTATCGTTAAATAAATTATTGCCGCAGCAATGTTGAATTATTATTCTTCAGCAATAATCTCTGCTTGATCACCGACACGGGCAAATCCGGATTTAATCACCCGGCCGAATCGCCCTTCCCTGCTCACTATGTATGGCCGTCCATCTTCTTTGTATTCATCTTTGCCAACATGCAGTATTTTGACCACCGCAGTACCGATTTTTATTAAGCTGCCCACCTG
This sequence comes from uncultured Peptococcaceae bacterium, assembly GCA_965546615.1. GTDB lineage: Bacteria > Bacillota > Desulfotomaculia > Desulfotomaculales > Desulfohalotomaculaceae > CBEUVQ01. The sequence goes on along the minus strand of CBEUVQ010000010.1, from coordinate 61,175 downwards.
CATTTGCTCCGGCAAAATACCTGAAACAGTAAAGTTTTCGGTAAAACTGCCTTTCAATACATCATCTATTTTCTCCGGCGGAACTTTTTCTAACGCTTCAATTGGAAAAATACTTACTTGTCTATCCCAATCTCCGCCATGAGCATCACCTTCCACCCCCCAACCTTCCAGCAGTTTAACCTCGTTAACCGGTCTTTTTTCTATACCTCGCTGTGCACCGACATTAATAGAAAGAACTTTTCCCATTTCCATGACCTCCATTGGCTTTTGCTTTTGACGTTCAAATTTTTGCGCTTAAAATCAAAACCCCGCCACAAAATCCGAGGTATTTCCGCTGCGTTGATACCACTATTGTAAATATTAACCGTCATTTTAATTATAAGCAACTAAAAGCAGAAAAAAATACCCCTCTTTGTAATAAACAGTTTATCATTTAAACCGTCTACCACAACAGGAGCACTTTAATTGAACAGCAGTTGTTAATATCCTTAAATTTTTTCTTCCCGCAGGTCAAAAACCCGTTTGCTTTTCTTTTCACTGCGCGGCAGTTCACCGTAGCGCAGTACCTCAATATTTGCTAATACACCGATTTTTGTTTTAAAGATACGCTGACAATGCTCTGCCACGTCATTTGAGTTATATCCTTCTTCATGTTCAATGCGCACCGTAATTTTGTCTTTTCCTTGGTGACGGGTTAATATTAATTGATACTCACTGCCGGCACCGGGGGTTTCTTTTAATACGTAATCAATTTGTCCGGGATAAATGTTTACCCCTTTTACTTTAACCATATCATCACTGCGCCCCAATACCCGGCCCATTAGTGGGTACGGTGAACCACATGCGCATTTTTCCAATTTAATGCGCGTGATGTCATGAGTGCGGTAGCGCAGCAGCGGCAAGCCTTCCTTGGTAAGCGTAGTAATTACTAATTCGCCTCGTTCTCCCGGCGGCAGCTGCTCGCCTGTAGCGGGGTCAATAATTTCAAACAGCAAATGGTCAGCCCAATAATGCAGTCCGTTATGCTGCTCACAGTCAATTGCAATACCAGGCCCGTAAATTTCTGTAAGCCCATATATATCATAGGTTTTAATGCCGATGTTTTCTTCAATTCGTGCACGCATTTTATCGCCCCAGCGTTCTGAACCGAAGATACCAATGCGCAATGCCAAGTCGTGCTTAATTTCCCTGCGGCAAATTTCTTCTGACAGTAATAAGCCATATGAAGATGTGCCGATAAGAACGGTAGACTTTAAATCAATCATCATCTCTAATTGTTTTTCGGTATTGCCTGGGCCGGTAGGTACAGCCATCGCCCCGATCTTTTCTACGCCGGCTTGAAAGCCAATTCCCGCAGTCCATAAACCGTAGCCCGGGGTCACTTGAACCCGGTCTTTATTAGTAACACCAACCATCTCCAAGCAACGAGCCATCATCTCCGCCCAAGTTTTTACGTCGTTCTCGGTGTAAGGAATGATGATGGGCTTACCGGTCGTTCCGGAAGATGAATGGATGCGCACTACCTTATCTTCCGGAACTGCCATCATACCTAAAGGATAAGTTTTTCGCAGTTCGCTTTTTGTGGTAAATGGAATATTGCTTAAATCCTTAACGGTTTTAATTTGAGACGGTTTAATCCCATACTCATCCAGTTTATTTTTATAATACGGGGATTGATCATATATTCGTTGGATTGCTTTTCTTAATTTATATTCCTGCATAGCGGTCAATTCTGCAAAATCAAAACACGATTTAACACTCTCTTTGGCCACTGCCATTATAATTACACCTCCAGCGCTTTAAAACCAAGCTGAAAAGCACGGTTATTAATCTCTTTAAATTTGGGCGGCACCGTTTTAAGAACGGTGTTAAGCAGCTGCTCTGCCGTACAGGGCAGAATTTTTAAAGCAGCCAGCGCCCCCAACAGCACAATATTGGCCGCTTTCGGTGTGCCGGCATCAGCAGCTAAAGTTGTGGCATCAATTAAATGTAAATTGGTAGTATTCTGCTTTAGACAGCTGACTAATGTTTCCGGCTGGTAACTGCAAATCCCCAAAGCAGCGGATACCGGAATAATGGTGGCGGTATTAGCAATAACTGCCGCATCCTTTTTTATTTTAGGCAGCCCGCGTACTGTTTCGGCAAGTTCAAAGCCTAAAAGCACATCAGCAGATCCGTCCGGTATTAAAGCACCGCTTAAACTGTCACCTATTCGCACCTGGCTCATTACTACCCCTTCGCGCTGCGCCATGCCGATAGCCTCTGAGGTGCGCACCGGGTATCCTGCCTCCATTGCAGTTTGAGCTATGATTCTCGATGCCAGCACATTACCCTGGCCGCCAACCCCGGTGATAACGATATCTAATTTCATTTAAAGCACCTCCTCAACAGCTCCGGCCGGGCAGATCTGAGCGCAAAGGCCGCAACCTGTACAATTGGTGGCAATAACCGGCTGTCCGTCCTTAACAAATATCGCCGGGCAGCCCAACTCTTCAATGCACACTCTGCATTGCAAACAAGTTTCCGGGTTGATCCTACAGGGCTTTTTATGCTCTCTCGTTTTTAAAGCGATACATTCGCGCCGCATCACAACTACAGCAGGCCCGGCATAGTCAACAGCTTCCTGCGCGGCGGCTTTAGCTGCTGTTAAATCATAAGGATCAACAACCAATACTTTTTCTACACCGCAAGCAGAGGCAATTTTAGCAATATCTAAAGTTACCGTCGGATCACCTACCGCTGTTTCCCCTAAACCGGGGTGCGGTTGATGGCCGGTCATCGCAGTTGTGCGATTATCTAAAACAACTAAAGTAATGTTCGTTTTGTTATATACTGCATTTATTAAACCCGGTATACCGGTATGAAAGAAGGTCGAGTCACCTAAAAAGGCAATTTGTTTGCGCTGAGGTTCAACTCGGCTGAGACCGGTGGCAATAGTTATGCTTGCTCCCATACACAGACAAGTGTCTACCGCGTTCAGCGGAGGCATGTTGCCTAATGTATAGCAGCCAATATCTCCGGTAAAAACAGCATCTTTGCCGGCAGCTTGTTTAAAGGCATAAAATGATGCCCGGTGTGGACAGCCGGCACAAAGTACCGGAGGGCGAACAGGAAGCTCTGGCAGCACCGGATTGTTATTCTGACTAATTGGCAGATTAACAAATTTTGCAACAGCGGCAGCAGCTTTATTTACGTTTAGTTCACCCTCACGTGGAACATAATTGCGGTATTTACCCACAATTTCCAGCGGCAGTTTTTGTTCCCAAGCCAGTTTAATCAGCTGATCTTCCACTACCGGTTCTTGTTCTTCCACTACCAGTATGCGTTTATGCTGTTTTAAAAAATCCAGTACAAGTTTTTGGGGCAGCGGATATGGTGTGCCGATTTTTAACAGCGATGCTTTTACCCCTAACATCGCCAGTGCCTCCTGCACATAGTTATAAGCTACGCCACCGGCGACAATGCCGACATCAGCACGACAGACAGCATTATTAAAGGGAAGATTTTCAAAAATATCTTGGGCTGCCTGCTGCTGCTTATTTAACCAAACATGACGTTTTATTGCTAAGCTGGGGAAAATTACCCAGCCCGGATCTTTAACAAATCCTTCCGGAACATTGGTGTTTTGTGCTTCGGAAACTTCTACGTCTTGACAGACGTGACAAGTGCGGGTAGTTGGCCGTAAAATCACCGGTAAACCAAGTTCCTCAGAAATATCAAAAGCTTTAATAATCATATCTTTTGCTTCTTGGGGATCGGCCGGGTCTAAAACCGGCAGTTTAGCAAACTGCGCAAATTTCCTGGTATCCTGCTCATTTTGCGAGCTGTGCGGTCCGGGGTCATCGGCCACTACTAAAACCAAGCCGCCTTTAACACCGATATAGGCCAGTGTCATCAATGGGTCGGCAGCAACATTCAATCCAACCTGCTTCATTGTCACCATTGCTCTTGCCCCGGCATACGCTGCTCCGGCAGCCACCTCTAAAGCAACTTTTTCATTTACCGACCATTCAGTATAGATTCCTTTTTCCTTGGCCATTGCCGCCAAAGTGGAAAATATCTCTGATGAAGGCGTGCCGGGATAAGCGGCGGCCACTTGAACACCGGCTTCCACAGCCCCGTAGGCAATGGCTTCATTACCCATTAACAATTTTTTCATCGAAATTCCTCCATGCTGATATATATTGTCGCCTAATGGCTGGTTATTTGAAAAGTGATTGCGGTAATCGTCAAAACTACTGTGATAAAAATAAATAGCCAATCTTTAGCTGTAATTACCACTTCTCGATATTGGGTGCGGTGTCCGGCGCCGTAACCTCTGGTTTCCATAGCCATCGCCAACTGTTCAGCTTTTTGCAGCGATATTAATACCAGCGGAACAGCTACTGACCCATAGGATTTTAATTTAATAACAGGATTACCGCCATCAACCAAACACCCTCGGGCAGCTTGTGCTTCACGAACCAGTTTAATTTCTGTTAAAAAAGCCGGAATAAAACGCAGCGCCGTCATAAACATAAACACATAATCGTATGGTAGTTTTAATTGGCGGTGCATCGTCAGAATAATATCTCTGTATTGGGTGGTGGCCAAAAAAACCACAAAACTCAGCACTACAGCCATCATTCTAATGCTCATTGCAGCACCCAAATAAACAGCTTTACTATATACCGGCAGGATTTCTCCCGGTAATAAATAAATTAAAATTTCGCCCTGTTTTAAAAAAATTACCTGCAGCAAAATCATCATTAAACTAAATAACAACAGCCCTTTAAACATCGGCAGCAGTTTGGGCAGCACTTTCGCTGCCGCCGCAACTGCCAGCACACTGCTCAATAACAGCAGCAGGTAAACACCGCTGCTAAAAGTGAGGGCAACAATCATCACCGCAATCAGCCAAATTATTTTTGTAAGCGGATTTAAGTTGTGTACGATGGAATTATAAGGGAGATATTCTGCAATTGAAGCCATTTGTTTCACCTCCCATTGAATGCAGCAGAGCGTGATAAACTTCATCAACTGTCAATAGGCAGCTGCTGTTCGTGCAAAGCTCCAGATTTTGGGCCAATCTGATAACCGGGGGAAGCTCTAAAAACGTTCTGGCGAGTAAGTGTGGTTTTGTAAAAACCTCCCGCACCGGACCGTCAATCAGTACTTCACCCTGACAAAGCACAATCACTCGCTGTGCAAATTCCGCTACCAATGACATATCATGAGTAATAAAAATAATAGTGTGTCCGGACTGATTTAAATCAGTAATCATTTTCATGATCTGTCTGCTTTCCCGATAATCCTGACCGGTAGTTGGTTCATCCAGCACAATTACTTCGGGGCGTACTGCCAACACTGACGCTAATGCCAAACGCTGTCGCTGGCCTTTGCTCAACTCATAGGGGTAAACAGTACGCTTTTCAATGAGTTTCACTGCAGTCAGCGCTTCTTCCACCCGTTCGCAAATTTCATTTTTTGTGAAACCGGCATTACTCAGTCCAAAAGCGACTTCTTTTTCCACACTGTCATGAAATATCTGATGGTCAGGATTTTGGAATACAAATCCCACATGACGGGCCAAGTCAGAAATTTTACGATTTGATGTATTACAGCCGTTAACCAATACTTGGCCTGAAGTGGGCTTTAGTAAGCCGTTAAAATGTTTCACCAGTGTAGTTTTGCCGGCACCGTTTTGCCCGACAACAGCAACCATTTCACCCGCTTTGACAGAAATGTTGATGTTCTTTAAAACCGCAGCATTATTTTGATAACGATAAGATAAATTTACTGTTTTAATAATTTCTTTTCTGCTCACTTATCCCACTCCGCAATTTTTGAATGTATGATAAACCTTCGGATACCGTTATCGGCAGATGCCGGCACGAACCAAAACGGTGAGCCAGCTGTGCTATTTGAGGTGGCTGCACGCCTAAATGCCGAAGTTCTTCCGAAGAAGAAAAAACATCCCTTGGATGGCCGTCAACAGCTACCTTCCCTTGATCTAAAATTACAATTCTACCGGCATAACGGGCCAAATACTCAGTTTTTTGTTCAATTAACACTACTGTAATGCCTTCCCGTTGATTTAAGTCGGCCAGAATTTTAAAAATTTCTTTTGTTCCCAGCGGATCCAATTCCGATGTCGGTTCATCCAACACCAGAATCTGGGGTTTTATTGCCAGCACTGCCGCAATTGCCAACCTCTGCTTCTGGCCTCCGGAAAGATTATTTGTACTGCTGTGTCTCAGCGCACTTAGTCCGGTCATTTCTAAAGCCTGAGTAATGCGACTTTCCATTTCGTTTGGTTCAACACCCATATTTTCAAGAGAAAATATCAGCTCCTGTTCAACATCTGCCGAAATTATTTGCGCCTCAGGGTCGTCAAAAACACTGCCCACCACCCTGGCAATATTAGCAGTAGTTTCTTGTTGAAGGTGTTTGCCGTTCAATAACACACTACCCTGCAGGCAGCCCTTTTGAAAATGGGGAATAATGCCGTTTAAACATCTTGCCAGCGTACTTTTCCCTGCACCGGTGGGACCGGTGATTCCCAAAAATTCCCCTTTGCGAATTGTCAAGTTTATACCGGATAACGCCGGTGATTTTGCCTGCGGGTAATGAAAGGTCAAATCTTTAATGATATATACTGCCATTCAACTACCTCCCAGCGGGCTAAAACTTAATAAATTTTTTAACCGGGGCATATAATATTTGGGCCATAACAGCATTAATTAAAGCTACCGGGATAACTACACCGATAAAGGCCGCCTGCATTGCATCAACCGGTAAATTTAAGGCATAACGGAAATTCAATACAACGTATAAACCACCGCTCGCTAATGTGCCTAACAAAGTGGCAAATATTGGTTTGAAAGAATAGTTTTTAAAAGTAAATTCCGGTAAATACCTAACGACCAAGAAGCATACTAAAGCTCCTGTGGGTTCGGTGATTAAATTAAGCATGGGGATTGGGGATTTTGAGAAAATCATGCTGACAGCTCCGGCTACTAACCCAATACCAAAAACTGCTTTAAAGGTGGGTTGTAATAATACGATTGCCAGACAATACATTGCGATGATAAAGTTAGGTGTAATTCCTAGAATGTTTGGGGAAAACATGCGCAGGACCGCACCAATAGCAATTAAAATGGCTGCTATTGCCACTGATTTGGTTTTGGTAATCGGCTGTTCGATAATCCGCTCATTGTTTGACAGGGTTTTTTCGGTATTCACACTCATCTCTCCTCTGCTCTACTCTGCCTTTCTTTTAACATTTTCACAGCAGACATAGTCCGTCAACCTGCATAAAAACTAAAAACCAGGCACTTGGCCTGGTTAAACACGCTATATCTACACTAAGAACTATGCTTAACTGGCTCAGCTCACCTCAACTCACCTCACATATGCAGTTTTGGAACCAACTCTCTCTAAAAACTATACTCAACTAATCTAATTCTAATTAAAGGTAATTTTATCATATGTAGATAATGTTGTCACTAGTATTCTTTTTAATTAATTATATATTATGCGCTAAATAAATTGTCCGTACTATTAAAAGCCGCTATCCCAATAAACATGCTGCTGATGCAGCAGAGCAAATATTCGTTTGCGAGCCTGGACATGATGAAACCAGCTGCCAAATATCTTATAATCAACTGAAATAAGGAAAGAAGCGCTGCTTGAAAGGCTCTTTCCTTACTTTATGGGGATATGATTTTCGTCACAGTATTTCTGCACTTTTTTATGTATCATTAAAGTAATAGAAGGAGCTGGTTTGATGAACAAGCTGGAAAAAGACTTAAAAATTCTATTAAAATTCATTGAAACTAATTGCAAATGCAACCATGAAAATCAACTTGCGGTAATAATAGAAAATAACACTTTACAGCTTTGTCAGGAATGCCTGGAGCTGAGTAATTATGCAGTCAAAAGACGGAAAAATTGCCCCAAAAACCCTAAACCGTCATGTAAAAACTGCGATACTCACTGTTACGCTGCCAAGTACCGGAACAAAATCAAAAAAGTAATGAAATTCTCCGGAATTTACTATGCCAAAAGAGGGAAGCTGTATTATCTTTGGCACTACTTTACCTAATCTGAGCTCGCAAAGTTTCACACATCGATATTACCTGCGCGAACTCATCATCACTCATGGTTGGAAGGGTTTCCACCATGTTTTTTATTGTAATATTTATATTCTCTTGATGCAGTTCTGCCCTTTCTTCCGGTGTCATCGGCGGTCGTTTTCCGCTCCTAATTTCATCCACAATTTTTGACATTCTTTCTGCACTGGCTTGATCTAAATGCAGCGGGACATATCTTTTTAACGTTTCTAATTCTTCTGCACTGACTTTTTCACGGTTTCTAAGTTTGGTTAAGACGTCTTTTAGTTCATCAGCAGTAAAATGCTTCATTAACTTTCCCTCCCATAATATATTTTCACTCTGTAATTCGTTAAAAAATTCATTATTCCCTGCAAATAAAACAATTGTTAATTATTTATTAAATTTTTTCCATGTTTTTGGCACATTTTGGCCAATTTTTTCGTCTAATAATTTAAAGAACCTATTCGGGAGGGGTTGCCATGTCAGTAAAACATGCGAAAATTTCTTTTCGGACGAAAACTCATGATTGTCAATATTGCCAATATAAATCAAGTCGTTGTATTCCGGAAACTGACATATCAGTAAACTTTTGTATGGTGGACATGCCGAAAAAAGTTTACCAACTCCGCGGTTACTCAGCAAGCAAATGTAAAGAACTAAAAACTATTACCGTACCGATTTAACGTAATCACAAACCCAAGAAAAAAATTCTTGGGTTTTTTTATTTTGGGGAATAATAAGTTAACAATTACTATCATTAAAAGGAAGGTGTTAGTTTTGAGCCGTTACTATAAGCAGCACAAGGAAAATAATAATTACATTGAAGAAGAATTGGGTATTGACAACACTCCCGACTTTGGTGACAATGGCGAAAAACTGCTAAACAAGATGGAAGCAGCAATTAAAGAGTCCTATGAACTAATCGATGACGGTTATAAACTAATTACTGTATCTGCATCTCCGGACAGAGGTTTTCGGGCAGTACTGAGAAAAGAAAAAAACCAACAACATTAAAGGATATATTAAAGGTATCGGCGAAGTAAATCTAACAATATCAAAGGAGGTATAATATTGTCGGATTTACTTCACAAATTGCTTTTTTTAGTTACTGCTGTCGGAGGAGCATTATTTAGCTTCGGATATGCCAATAAAGCTATAAATCCGCTTTACCATAACGTACTGTTATTTTTTGTTTCTTGGTTTTTGTTTTATGCCCTGACAGTGATAGCATTTGAAAATTTAACAAGAACTGCTGACAAGCCAAAAAAGAAAGTTCGTCGAAAGAGGAAAACCGCAGTTGAAGAAGCCTAAAATTATTTTATGATTATGGTTTTAGGCTTCTTAACCTGTATCATTTAGAATTGTTTGCTTTTTCGGTGGTTTTTACCTCTTCAGCGGTTTTTGTTTCGCCTATCTCAACGCTCTGCTGCAGGTCTTTTTTGATATCACTGGTTTCCTCTTTAATTGTTTCGGTAACTTTATTTGTCATTTTTCTAAACTCTACCAAGCCTTTGCCAAGCGACCTGGCAACTTCAGGCATTTTGCCGGGTCCGAATATAATTAATGACAATATCAAAATTAAAATTATATCCCACATACTAAAGTTGAACAAAGCAATCTCCCCTTTGACGAAGATTATCCAGTACTTTTACTGCAAAGGTTTCGCCATAACTTATTATAACCCTTCCGTTTCAGTCAACTTTCTTAAATGAAGAATTTAATAATATAGAAAGCAATGCATATCAATAAAAAGTAGCCGGCATTCTTAATTACAGTTTTCCTGGTTTTAGCCATTTGCCTTTGCCTTTTTCTCATTTCCAAAAGTTCTTTTTTAGCCGGATCAACATAATTTAATGTTTTAAGACGTCTTTTTTTTCGCGGTTTAAATTCCAGTACCTTTCCTCTTTCAGAATTGTTATCCGCCATATGCTATCGACACCCTTACAAATAGTTAATCAAAAACTATATGCAATATTATACCAGCCATTTAAACAAATAACCACCCAACGGGTGGTTACTTATTTTCAATAGTTCAGGTTTTTTTTGTAGGGTAAGCAATAGCAGAAATTGAATATTTAACCTGCCGTCTCTCCACTGCCCCCATATCGCCCAGCACATACTCTGCAATATTCAATGCGTGGTCGCCAATCCGTTCCATATTGCTTAACATATCTAAGAATACTGCGCCGCAGACACCGGTACATTCTCCTTCATTTAATCTGGCAATATGTCCTTGTCTAAATTCCCTTTCAAGGTTATCGATGACCACTTCATTCTGAATAACTTTCCGTGCTTTATCATGATCATTATCTTCTAAAGCCTCAAGGCTTAGCCGCAGTGTGTTAGCAGTTATATCTGCCATTGAGGTAATACTGTCTAACGCTTCTTTAGAAAATACAACTTTGTTTTCTACAGCATAAATTGCCAGCTCAACAATATTATCAGCATGGTCGCCAATCCGTTCAAGATCGGTAACTGCATGCAGCAGAGTTGAAGCATAATTAGATTGGTCTTCAGTCATTTTTTTGTTTGATGTTAATTTTACAATGTAATCAGTAATATCCTCATCAAGGCGATTAATTAATTGCTCTTTTTGTTCCAAATACATTGGGTTTAATTCTTTATCTTTAGTGTTAAAGAAAAATCGAATGGACTCATTAAAAAAGCTGCTGGAATATCTGCCCATACGCACAATTTCCATGTGGGCTTGTCTTAAAGCCACTTCCGGCTGTGCCAACAAACGGGGTTCCAGATATTTGGGTTCCATATCAAATTGTGCCAATTGACCGGGAACCATTTTAGTTACTGTCCAGGCTAAAAATGAAACAAAAGGAAGCTGTATTAAAGTATTAGTAATGTTAAAAACGCCGTGTGTTTGCGCGATCTGCATCCTAACATTTAATGTATCAAAGGTACCTTCAAAACCGGGAAGCAGCACAAAAAAGTAATCTGTTACTAATCTTACTATTTCAGGAAAAATACCCAGAATAGTTAAAGGCAAAAAAATAGCGGTACCGCTTAAATTAAACAGCATATGGGTGAAAGCAGTACGGCGGGCTGCAACTGATGTGCCTATCGATGCCAATATTGCGGTGATCGTTGTTCCTATATTATCACCAAAAAGTATTGGTACTGCCTGCATATAGGTTACAGAACCTTGACTGGCCAGCTGCTGCAGAATACCAATAGTGGCACTGCTGCTTTGAACTACTACTGTAAAAATAGCACCAATTAATACCCCGGTAAGCGGATTATCTTCTACACTTACCATTAGATCCAAAAAGTACGGTAAATCTTTTAGCGGTTTTAAACCGTCACCCATAATATCCATGCCATAAAACAACATACCAAAACCGGTAAGTACCTGGCCAATATTATTCAGCATTTTATTTTTAAAGAAAAACAGGAAAAAAACACCGGCAGCAATAATCGGCAGTGCATAATCCTCTAATTTAATGCCGATTAAATAAGCGGTCATAGTTGTACCAATATTGGCTCCCATAATAATGCCAATAGCTTGTCTTAAATTTAGTAAGCCGGCATTTACCAAGCCTACCGTTAAAACTGTAGTACCACTACTGCTTTGAATAAGGGCTGTAACAAGTGCACCGGTAATTACCCCTCTGATGGGTGTTTTTGTACCCTTCTCTAAAAAACTTTTTAAGCGCTGGCCTGCTGCATTTTGCAGACCTTCTGACATAAACTTAATGCCGAACAAAAAAATACCTAAACCGCCCAGAGCAAAAAACAAAATATCTTTTATAGATAATTCCATACAGTATACCTCCAAATTTAAACTTAAGTACTAGCGGTTGAATTAATTTAATTGGTAATTATTATTTGGCAATCTTTAGGAGCTACAAAGCGATTTAGTTTATGGATTTACAAGTTTCGGTAAGTATCGACAAGCCTGCAGACCACACTTTATATTCTTTAATAATAAAAAAATACCTTTTTGTTAAAGCAAGTTTTAACGTTAAATTAACAAACCCTCGATTTTTTCGAGGGTCTTTTCTATGAAGTCGTATTAAATTTTATCATTAAAAGCACAGCTTTACCATTACCAAATCATAGCTAAAGTATTTACAGCCAGTGCAGTTTTTCAGGAAACCTGCAGTATGTTTTTTTCGATCCATTCCTTAATAGCATCATCTATGTAGTACAAACCATCTCGGCAAACTTCAACACCTTGTTTTAGCAAAGCGTCGGTAATCATTTCGCTCGGAGGCTGATTATCCAGCGGTTCACTCTTAACTCCAAAAGGCGAGAAACGATATAAAGATACCATTGCCTTGCCGTCGATGACATCAATTACAAAGGTGTAACCGTAATCTCTGGTTTTAAATTCATTTTCAAATTTATGATTCCAATTTAGTTTGGCTTTGATTTTTTCAACATCCATAGTTTCCGCTCCCTCCAAAACACACTAATATTAAAATACTTCTTCTGCACTGCTAAAAAAAGTCCTTCTGTATTTTTCTTATTAATGTTGTTATTCACAAATATAGGTTGTCACACATAAATTAATGCAAACAATTATGGAGGGAAAAGTATGACTTACAAAGTTAAAAATGAAGATACCTTGTACAACATAGCCAAACGTTTTGGTGTCAGTTTAGATGATTTAATTGCAGCCAACCCGGAAATTAAAGACCCAAATATAATTTATCCCGGACAAATAATCAATATTCCTAAAAAAGCAGCGGGCAAATACCAGGGTGATAACTGAAGGTCTGTTTAAACCTTCCTTATCCCGAAGTAGAAGTAGAAAGGCAAAACATAAAATATGCTAAAATGATGATGGATGTACTGGCAGACAGGGAAAGTGAGTTGACTGCCATTCACACATATCTTTATTATTACACCATGCTTAAAAATACCAAATATGAAGAGCTTGCGGATTTGTTGGAAGCTATTTCAATAATTGAAATGAAGCATATGCACGATACTATGGAATTTATTAAAAAACTTGGCTGCGAACCAATATATACTAACAGCCGCGGCAGACCATGGTGTGCCGCTTATGTAAATTATGAGCTGCACAATGTATGCAATCTGCTGATGACGGTAATTCAAGAAGAAAAAAATGCTTATAAGCTGTACATGGAAATGGCTGATTTTATTAAAGACAAATATTTGTCGGCATGGCTGCGGCGGGCAGCAAAAGATGAAGCTCACCATGCAAAATTATTTAAAATTTACTATGACAAACACTGCATACCGATGGGGTAAAAAAGAAAAGAAAGGGGCTTTGTCCCCTTTCTTAACCATGCAGTCGCCTGTTTTGCAGATGATTATTTTTGATTACGTTTTCATATACATCCAATAATTTCAAAGTACAGCTTTGGGCTGACAATTTTTTCGCATTTTGTACAGCTTTTTGCCCCATTTGCCTGCAAAGATTGGTGTCGGTTATCAGCTTAAGTACCGTTTTCGAAAAAATGTTGATATCCAACGGGCAAAGGTAACCGTCTTCTCCGTCTACTACCATTTCTTTTGCCCCAAAAGCATCTACCGCTATTACCGGTAAGCCGGCAGTTTTAGCTTCCGCCATTACCAGGCCTTGTGTTTCAGTGACCGATGCAAAAACAAAAATATCTGCCCCTGAATAAGCATTTATTGTATCAGTCTTAGAAAGCGTTCCGGTAAAGATAACATTATTTTGCAGTCTATATTCTTTAACCTTTTCTTTTAAACTTTCTTCATCCGGACCGCTTCCAACCAAAACCAATACGGTATCTTGATATTGTTTAAATATCTCCAAGTAGCAGTCTAACAAGAAACTGATATTTTTCTCTTTCCCAAGCCGCCCTACAAACAGCAGTATTTTTTTATCAAGCGGAATATTATACCGGCTTCTCAGCCACGACTTATCAGCATTTTGAAACTCTTCAGTAATAATACCGGTTGGCACCGCAGTTACAGGAACTTCAACCCCGTTTTCAATCAGGTGATTAGCAATTATTTTAGTTGGTGTAATCACTTGATCACAATGATTACAAAAATCCATCGTCATTTTGATAGTTAGTTCCTTAACAATCTGCTGATTAATTGGTATGTAGTGCACATATTTGTCGTAAAGAGTATGATACGTAAAAACCAAAGGAATTCCCAGCCGTCGTGCCCACTTGGCACCTAACCGACCTAGTAAAAAAGGTGAGTGCACATGAATAATATCCGGCTGAAGTTTTTTTACTTTAGACCATAAGCTTAATGAAAAAGGGAAAGCTAAAGCAAAATCTTTATTCGTAGGCGAGGGTATAGAAAAAAATCGATATACTCCGGATTCCTTTTCACAATTAGGGTAATTAGGAGCAAAGATAAACACCTGATGTCCTAAACGCGTTAATTCGTTTGTAAAGGTTTCCACAGAGCGCACCACACCACTGGTGTAAGGACTATAGCTATCAGAGAACATGGCTATCTTCATTTTATCATCCTCCCAAACTCTGCTAATCCACCTTAAACCTACTATCTAAGTAATATTACCGCATATTTTAAATTTTATAACATTACCATTGATATTTCGCCTCTGCTACCCGCCACCCTTTTTCGGTATTTAAAAGAAAATATTTTGCTTGACCATGTTTTATCTCACCAGTAATTAGATCATAATCCAATATTTCGGCAGTGGCAACTGCTTCCTTACCATTATTTGATATCACTTTTATATTCTGTGCTGCTGCTTTCCAATACCAATCCGTAGGATATTTTACTGTTTCCCAAACTTGCTGGGTGTTTTCTTCCAAAAGTTGACCGGTGTAATACTGCGCTAATACACATCTGGCCATTTCCGGTGATTTAACGAAAAGCCACCGGTCATCTTCAACTGCTCCTTTAATCACATCTAACAGTTCTTGGTCGGACAAATTGCTTTCTGATGCTTCTGACTGAAATATAAAAACAGTAAACAATGTGCTCATCAGCACACATAATCCAATTAAATATAATTTTTTCAAACAACCCACCCCTGTAAATATTTTCCAAATTATTATTCGTTGGCAGGCTGTTTAAATCCTTCTATACAATTGCACATATATTGTAGATTTATTTATATTAAAATAAACGCCGGCTTATGACCGGCTGAAGAGGCATTTGGGATTACTTTGGACTATTTCAATTGCTCTTAATATTTGCGCAGTTATTTGTGCTTTGCCGCCAAACTGCTCAAAAGATACTGAAGTAATTATTTTACCGGTATCTGTTACTACATAACGTGGTGGCAGATTATTTAATGCAATGGCCATAATGTCCTGCCGGCACCGTTCACATGTGCAAATTGGTTTATTTTTCTCTTGATAGTTAGTTAAAACAGAATCCAGCAGCTGCAGTACAGCCGTTTCGGTATAATTATGTAACATAATCTAAACCCCTCACTAATCAATTAGTTTATATTATTATATCAAAATCATTAATAAATAGTTAAAATATTCAGCAAAACGCAAACAAACAGCAAGCCCGGCAGTTTCGCCGGGCTTGGTTATATTAATTTGCTTGTTGAGCTAATTGTTCCAGTATTTTTTGCAGTTGACTTTGAGCTTCCCCATAGCCGGTCCAATCACCATTTTTCAAGCTCTCTTGAGCTTGATTGTATATTTGTTGAGCTTCCTTTGCTAAATCAGCAATACTGCGTTCTTCCGGCTGCTCATTTGGAACATCAGATCCGCCTGTCGGAGTTTGTGGCTGCGCTTCGGTGTTCTGACCAAAAATCCGCTGCAGTGCCTGCTCTAAAGTTGGTTCCATAACAACACTTTCACCATGGGCGACAATTACGCGCCTCAGTTCCGGCATGCTGCTTTGTTCAGCTTTCAGATACAACGGTTCTACATATAATATAGAATCTCTGATAGGAATTACTAATAAATTCCCCCTGATCACCGACGTGCCGCGTGAGCTCCACAATGTAAGCTGTTGAGAAATTGCGGCATCTTGGTCAATTCTGGCTTCAATCTGCATCGGACCGTAAACCAGTTCTTGTTTCGGGAACTCATACACAAGCAGTTTTCCATAATTTTCCCCGTCAGAACGACCGGCCATCCAAGCAATCATGTTTTGTTTATTAGTAGGTTTAAACGGCAGTATTTGCACAAATTCTGTTGTATCTGAACCAGGGAGCTTGATGATAGTATAATAAGGTTCTAAATTAACCTCTTCACCGCCAAACACCTCTGTAGGCAGCTCCCAACGGTCTTCTTTGTTATAAAAGACCTGCGTGTTGGTCATATGGTAATTTGTATACATTTGTGCCTGTACATTAAACAGATCGATCGGATAACGAATATGCTTTTGTAAGTCTTCCGGCATTTGGCTAAGTGGTTTGAACATGCCGGGGAAAATTTCATTATAAGACTTTATTATTGGATCGTCCGGATCGGCAATATAAAAATCTACCGCACCGGTATAAGCATCCACCACTACTTTAACGGCATTGCGAATATAGTTTAAATCGCCTTGGTATGGTTCGGAATATGGATACATATTTGTAGTTGTATATGCATCCCACATCCATTTCAGCCTTCCGTCGCTGATTACAATGTAAGGGTCTTTATCATAGGTTAAGAAAGGTGCAATTTTAGGAACCCGCTCCCGAATATTCCGGTACATCAGTACTTTACTGTCATTAGTGATATCACTGGTAAATAACAACTTATAATCAGAAAGAGCAAAAGCAAATAACAGGCGATGCAGAAACGTTTCCAGTTTAATGCCGCTGTCTGCTTCATAAGTAGTGTAAACATTTTTAGAACCGGAAGGATAATCAAATTCTTTGGTTTTTGTATCGACAATTACGTAATTGTTGGTTGCTTCCCCGAAATAGATTTCCGGTCGGTCAATCGGGATATCCACAAGTGTTTTGGGCGGAATATCCTTAATAAAAAACTTTGGCAGTCCTTCGCTGGTGACTTCATTTACCGGACTCATCGCAACGCCATAACCGTGAGTGTAAATTAAACGTTGGTTTACCCACGTTTGGGCTTGGGAAGGCAGTTGACTTTGATTTAATTCCCGGGGAGCCAGCATTACCTGACGATATTCACCATTTATTGTATAACGGTCAATATCAATATCTGAGAACTCATAATACAAACGCATTTCCTGAAGTTGGGTATAAGTTTGCCGGAAAGGCTGCCAGTCCCACAACCGGATATTATCGATGGTTTCTCTGTTTTCTTGAATATCCTTGACATCTAATGTCTTTCCTGACGGGAATGTAGCTACTTCAATTTTATCCAGGTTATATGCTTGTCTGGTGTATTTAATGTTATTGGCAATGTATTGTTCTTCTCTGTTAAACTGGTTCGGTTGAACAATGAAACGTTCAACAATATATGGATAAACTCCGTTTAGTATTATGCCGGCTGCAGTCAAGGCAACAATACTATAAACTACGATGTTAAACCGACGCATATAGATGTTAATTAGAATGATTACTGCAGTGAGAATTGACAGTACCGCCAATACTTTTAATGCCAACAGCGTGGCATGCACGTCAGTATACCCAGGGCCGTAAACAATACCTTGGGGAGAGTACAGCAGCATGTAGCGATCTAAATAAAAATCAATGCCCTTTAAAATAAATAAGAATGCAGCCAAAGCTGACAAATGAAAGCGCGATTGTGCTGATTTTAACAGTTCTATGCGTCCGTTATTATGAAGCGTTTCCGCAATGAAATAAACAAATGCCACTGCCAGGATTGTAAGCAATGTCGTCCACATCAAAAACGACAGCACAAACTGATAAAAAGGCAGCTTGAAAACATAAAATCCAATATCATTATTAAAGATAGGGTCTTTTATATCAAAAGGAACGCTATTTAAAAACTTTTGGAATGTTATCCAATCATTGTTAAAACTACCACTGGTCATTAAAGCCAAAACGATGGCGGAAATTAAAAACAAAACGCCAAGAGAACGCTTGGTGATTCTTTCCAGCCATTCATATCCCTGCGGCTGAATGACAATGACATTTTCATCAAAGACTTGCCGACGTTTCTTAAAGTATTCTATTCCCGCTAATAACGACCGCCTGGTAAGTAACAAATTAAGGAAAATGAATATAAAAAATATAAATCCTGTGGCAAAGCTCAAAGAAATTTTGGTAGTCAATATTTTAAGAAAGACTGATTGGTAGTTAAGAGAGCCAAACCACAGCCAATCGGTGTACAACCCCGCTGCCCAAAACAAAGCAGCAAAGATAATAATAAGTATACCTAAAACAGTAATTCGTGTGTTGCGACGCAACAATATCCACCTCCAAGTCTATATTAATAATTCCCAATTATAGATGTTTTTAGCACATTTTACAGACCCAAGGCAGATATTTATTACCTTTTTTTAAATTACATATTCTTCTTAGGTCCTTTTGCTGCATCATCAGATTCCTTTCTTAATTTTGCTTCACAAAGCTGGCAAAAGCCGGTGGTCTTTTTTTTAGGTTTAGGAATAAAGTCATCTTCATCGTCCCAGAAATCATCTTTTTTTGGTTCTTCTTCCACTTCAATAATCCGTCCACAAATGATACAACGTTCAGGCATAAATCCACCCCCATTACCATTATTTGAAGTTATTTTTTTCTCTATTAACTGGTTAATATCCTTCCAAAACTTTTAAAAATAAGAAAAAAGAGACGATGGCACGTCTCTTCTTCTAAATGATCTTGTCAATCCAAAGCATAATTAACCAGTTTCTCTATTAAATCCGGAAAATCAATTTCGGCAGCGCGTGCAGAGTCAGGCACCAAGCTGGTTTCCGTCATTCCGGGTAAGGTATTTACCTCAAGCACATATGCTTTACCGTCCGAGTCAACGATAAAATCAACCCGCCCCAGTCCTCGGCAGCCAATTACACGATAGGTTTTAAGTGCCAATTCAGCAATTACCTTCTGCTGTTTTTCCGGTAACCGTGGTGGAATAATATGCTTGCTCATTCCTACGGTATATTTAGCGTGGTAATCATATACCCCGGTAGCGGAAACGATTTCTATCTGCGGCAGTACCTGCAGCTGATCGTTGCCGATAACGGTAACTGTAACCTCTGTTCCGGCAATAAATTTTTCAACCATAATAGTGCTGTCATAATTAAAAGATTGTTTTAACGCATACGGCAGTTCATCTTTTTTCTTCACAATAGATATACCAATAGTGGAGCCTTGGGTGGGTGCTTTAACTACTACCGGAAGTGATAAACGGCCAATTATTTCATTGCAGATGCTGTCTGTTTCTCTTTCTTCCAGATCTTGTTTTGTATAAATGCAGAAATCTGGTGTAGGAATGTCATCAGCCTGCAATAATTTTTTAGTGGTTATTTTATTCATAGCCACTGAGCTGGCCAAAACCCCTGAACCGGTATATGGGATACCCAGGATTTCCAAAAGGCCCTGTATAGTCCCGTCTTCACCATACTTTCCATGCAGAGCCAAAAATGCTAAATCAATTTTTTGTTTCTGCAGTTGTTCTATAAAATCTGCATCAGCAGTATCAATTTTAACAGCTTGATATCCTTTAGCAATTAAAGCGTTATAGACAGCTGCCCCACTTTTCAATGATACTTCTCTCTCCGTTGATTTGCCTCCATATAATACAGCTATTTTTAGGGTCATGTTGACACCTCCGGTAATTTATATGAATATTATATTCGGATAAAAAAAGCAAATTCCTTGTCTTTTTACATGAAGCAGCATTACCTTCAAAGGATTAAGATTTGTAATATTTTTTCTTGACTAATTGCTGCACTTATTTTATAATACTATTTGCCTGAAATTTTAGGGGAGTAGCTCAATTGGTAGAGCACCGGTCTCCAAAACCGGGTGTTGCGGGTTCAAGTCCTGTCTCCCCTGCCAAACAACAAAAAAACGCTGGTGCAGTTTTGCATCAGCGTTTTTTTATATATTATCTTGATAATTATGAAAGCTTAACTCTTTTGCGGTAATGTGTTCTGGGCTGCAATAAATCTGAGCGCATTACGGTTGGTTTTTCATCAAAGTTTATCATTACAACACGACAGCGCATTAACCGCTTAATTAATTTAATCATGCCGATAACTCAACTCCTTAATTTTTTTGTAACATTATTATTCGCTGACAATCATTATTAGAACCAAACAGCGGATAACAAAAACAATTATTTGGAAATATTTTTTTCTTTACTTGTGCTAACTTTTATTATAAAATAATAGCTGGTGACGATATTTTTAGGGGAGTAGCTCAATTGGTAGAGCACCGGTCTCCAAAACCGGGTGCTGCGGGTTCAAGTCCTGTCTCCCCTGCCAAACAAAGACTCAACAAAATGCCGCTTTTAGGCTGAAGAGCCTGGAAGCGGTGTTTTTTGTTGAGTCTAATTTTTTTATTTTTAGCGGCAAAGTTATTTTTAAATTTTCCAGAATAACCACAATTATAATGGTTTTTTTGCTGTTCAGCGGGAAAAATATAATCGGGTTTCTTAAAAATATTTATGAGGGGGTATTTAGTTTGAAAAAGCAAAATGAAAAGCAAACACAAAGGAAGTTTGAATTTGGTTCCGAACTAGCTTCCCAAACCCAAACAAACAACAAAAACAAAAAGCAGCAGTTTGAGCGGTTTGAGTTCGGCAGCGACATTACCCCAAAAACTAAAAAAGAAAAGAAAAACAAAAAAAGAAACAATTAGCTTATAATCAGTGTGAGGAATCGGTGCTGATTAGAACCTTTGCTGAAAAACACCGACAAAAATAAAAGATAATAAAACCGGGGGTTTTAAGCAAACCTCCGGTTTTATTTCCTCTTTATGCTTCTTTTGCTTTAGCGATAATTTTTTCTGCCAAATTGCTCGGAACATCTTCGTAGCTGTAGAATTCCATTTTAAATTGTCCCCGACCCTGGGTCATTGACTTTAAGTCATTGGCGTATTTGAACATCTCTGCAAGCGGAACGTGAGCTTTGATAACAGTACCGTCTTCAGTCTGATCGGTACCTAAAACCCGACCGCGCTTGGTGTTAAAGTCACCAATGATATCACCCATAAACTCATCCGGAACAGTAACTTCCACGTACATAATCGGCTCCAGCAGTGCCGGTTTAGCCATGGGCACAGCTTTCTTAAATGCCAGCGATGCAGCAATCTTAAAAGCCATTTCCGACGAGTCTACACTGTGATAAGAGCCGTCAAATAAAGTTGCTTTGATACCGGTTGTGGGATAACCGGCCAAAACGCCTTCTAACATTGATTCCCGCAGGCCTTTTTCAACTGCCGGGAAGAAGTTGCGCGGCACTGAACCGCCAAAGATTTTTTCGTGGAATTCAAATTCACCGTCGCTTAGTGGTTCAAAAGTAATCCAAACGTGACCATACTGACCACGGCCGCCGGATTGCTTCTTGTGTTTACCTTCAGCATCCACTTTCGCCCGAATTGTTTCACGATAAGGCACTTTAGGTTCTTCAGTAAGCACATCTACACCATAGCGCTGCTTCAGCTTATTAATAACAATATTTAAATGGGCTTCCCCCATACCGGTCAGCAGTGTTTGTTTAGTGGCTATATTCTTTTCAACCTTTAAGGACATATCTTCTTCCAGAAGTTTGTGTACGGCATCCCCTAATTTATCTTCGTCATTTTTACTCTTCGGCGCTATGGCAATTGTATAGTTGGGAACCGGGAAGTCAATACCGTCTAAAATTTCTACATTGTCTTTGTCGCATAGTGTTTCACCCGAAACAGTGTTTGTTAATTTAACCACAACTGCCAAGTCACCACAAACAACTTCCTGAGTAGATTCAGATTGTTTTCCGCGGACAAACAGCACTTGCCCAACTTTTTCATTCTTTTCCTTATTGGGATTATATACCTGTGTATCGGACTTAAAGGTACCGCGGTAAACCCGAATGAAGTTCATTCTTCCCACATAAGGGTCGGCCAAAGTTTTGAAAACTAAAGCAGCCACTGCACCTTCTTCAACTTTTGGTGCCGGCAAATATTCAGCCGCAAAATCAGCAAGATTAACAACAGCCATATTTTTAACTGCAGATCCGCATAATACCGGTATTACATTAGCAGAGGCGATGGATTTTCTTAAACCGTCCTTAATCTCTTCAGCAGTAAGTTCTTCCCCTTCAAGATATTTCATTGTCAAATCATCGTCGCCTTCCGCCGCTGCTTCTATCAGTTTTTCACGGTATTCTGCCACTTGATCTTTAAGGTCATCGGGAATAGCAATTTCTTTTGGTTTGCCATCATTAGAAAATTCATAAGCCTTCTCTTTTAAAACATCTACTATTCCTTTAAAATCAAGAGCTTCACCTATCGGAAAAGTAATCGGCACAAAATTTCCGCCTAGTTTAGTGTTCATTTCATCCAGCATTTTACCAAAATTTGCATTTTCGCGATCCATCTTGTTAACAAATGCCAATCTCGGTAAACCTGCTTTTCTCACTGATTTCCAGATTAATTCATGCTGCACCTGTACTCCATCTACAGCAGAGAATACAAACATTGCACTGTCCGCAACACGCAAAGCCCCTCTGACTTCACCAATAAAATCAGAAAAACCGGGTGTATCCAATAAATTTAATTTAACGCCTTTCCACTCTACCGGAACTAAACTGGTATGCACACTGGACTGGCGCTGCACTTCTTCAGGATGGTAATCTGACACGGTATTGCCATCTTCGACACGGCCGATACGAGAAAGAGATCCCGTGTTAAAAATCATTGTTTCCACCAGTGATGTTTTACCGGTGCCGCCATGTCCTACTAAGGCTAGGTTACGGATCTTTTCTGAATAGTATTTTTCCATAAAAACCGCCTCCTTTACATCACTTTTTTTATGATAATCTTTCAACTTGCATGCTATTTGTATTATGTCCAAAAAAAGGTAATTTTGGCACAAAAAATTGCTCAAATAGCAAAACAAGTGCAAAAATTAGTGCTAATTATTTTTTGGTTAAACATTTTTTAACCGAAATTTAATATCTATGTGACTTATTCTACAAACGCAGTTAAATATCCTTGTGAATATAGCGAATTATCTTTTTTTTTTTGATAAGTTCACTCACATAGCGAAATAAGAAGCGGCATAGACATGTTAGCAGTAATATACAAGGGGTATTTTCATGAAAAAACAATCATTTGTCTATGGTGCACTGATATTATTTTTAGCGAGCTTTATAAACAAGATAATTGGGTTTTCTTATCAGATTATAGTCATTCGACTGATTAAGCCGGAAGGTGTCGGTCTGTTTAACATGGCCTACCCTCTCTATGTATTAATTTTAGTTGTTTCTACCATGGGTATACCGGTGGCAATATCTAAACTTGTTGCTGAAGAAGTGGCTCGTAATAATCTGCGAGGTGCTTATAGAATTTTTTATTTCTGTCTTGCAATTCTCATTGCATCCGGAACATTGTTTACATTTGGCTTAATATTATGTGCACCTTTATTAATGGATTATTACTTTCCCAATCCCAAAGTATATTACAGTTTCTTAGCTTTAGCCCCCGGCATTTTAATTTGCAGTGTATGTTCGGCATTCAGAGGCTTTTTTCAAGGTTTGCAGCAAATGACACCGACAGCAGTAACCCAAACTTTGGAGCAGCTGGTCAGAGTCAGTGCCGGGTTATTAATTGCTTATTTATTATTACCTCGGGGAGTTGAATATGCGGCAATTGGTATTTCCCTGGGGGTAGTTTGCGGGGAACTAATCGGACTTTTAAGTATGTTATTTGTTTATCTTCGCTTCCGACCGCAACCCCCTCGGCGAGGGATATGTTCAGAAAGACGAAGAAGCATTTTTAAGCGAACGTTTTCTTTAAGTATACCGGTAACATTAACGAGATTTGTATCCAGCGCTTTAATGACTATTGATGCAGCATTGATTCCTCAGCGGCTTGAAGTCAGCGGTATGACGCTGCAGCAAGCGACAGCTGCTTATGGTAAATTGGTGGGTATTTCACAAACACTGCTGCTTACTCCCAGCATAATTACTATTGCATTATATACTGCATTAATACCTGCAGTTTCAGAGGCACTCGCTCAAAATAACTTTAGATTAGTTCAATCACGAACATCAGAGGCAATTAGGCTGACTAATATGGCCGGAATACCCTGTATAGTCTTGTTTTTAACAATCCCCCGAGAGTTGTGTGATGTGCTTTTTGGTTATCCCGAAGCCGGCTTAAGTTTAGCGATTATGGCAATCGGCGGAATGTTTTTATACTTATCACAAACCATCACCGGTATTCTGCAAGGTTTGGGTGAAGCAGCAAAGCCTTTTAAAAATTTAGTGATTGCTTCTTCTTTTAAAATTATTGGTATATACTATTTGACTGCCATGCCCCGGCTTAATCTTAACGGTACGGCAGCAGCCATTGCGCTGTTTTACATTGTAATGGCCTGCTTAAATTATGCTGATTTAAAAAAGCTGATTCGCTTTAGAATGTATTTTACCAATTCCGTTTTTAAGCCTTTATTTTCCGGCTTAGTGATGGCATCTTCAATTTGGCTGATTAAAACATATCTATTAATTAGCTGCCAAACACATTTATTGGCAGTACTCTTAATTGTTTTTTTCAGCACAACAGTTTATTTTTTAACTTTACTGTTTTGTGGTGCTTTCACAAAGCATGATAAACAGTGGATTGCAAAAATAATGCAAAAAATATTACTCAAATAAGTTAATCTTAATTAATTTAAAAATGCGCCAACATAGTATAACTTACAGCAATATTGCATTTTGCAGTAATTAGGAATATAATTTGGTAGGTCAAAATACTGTTATCCAGTTGGATAAAGTCTGTATACAATAGGTATGTAGACTTTCATTTTTTTAAGGCGGTGCATTACCAGTTGAATTTTAAAATTCCCATACCATTTGGCGCAAGAATCCTTAAAACAGGTTTAGCGGTTGGCTTATCGTTATTTTTCGCTGATCTTTTAAAAATTGAGCCTAAAATATTTGCCGCAGTTACTGCTTTAATTAATATTCAACCTTCTGTGTATCGTTCTTTTAAAAATGCCGGTGAACAAGTTCTTACACATGTTGTTTCGGTGGTTATCGCTTTAATTTTTGGTTATATCATCGGTTCCGGGCCTGTGCAAATGGCTCTCATCACCGTTATCGTCATCAGTGTCAATAAAAAGCTTGGTTTAACTCAAACCATTGCTATGGGCGTGGTGGCAGCAATATTTATTTTAGACGCACCGAAACATGATTTTATTGCCCATGCTGTAAGCCGCTCCTATGTAATTTTTGTCGGACTAATCACTGCACTGGGTGTTAATGTTTTGATAGCCCCACCAAATTATAAAGACAAATTACTTCAAGTATTGGAAAAATTAAATACTGCCACATCTGATTTTTTTACAGAATCGGTTGAGCGCTTTATTGATCTCAATTTATTTGATGATAAGTCTTTTCAAATAAAAAGGGAAGAAATTAAAGGATTGCTGCGTGAAAGCCGTAGTTACTTAGAATTTTATAAGGAACAATTAGGCAGGCAGGTGGATTTTAATCATAAAGTTTTAATTTATGAGCGGTTTATCAACTATAACGCAAATATATATCACAGCAGCAGAGATACATATATAGCTACAGAACAACGAATAGAATGGCGCAAACAACAGGGTGATCCACCGATAACAGGAGAATTTGAGGCAATATTAGAGATGTTACGCCATGGTGTTAAATCTTTTGCCGAATTAAATTACCAGCTTAGAAATGCGGTAATTTATGAAAAATATCAATCAGTGCCACCGGTAAGTGAAAGTTT
Source organism: uncultured Peptococcaceae bacterium (assembly GCA_965546615.1). Lineage (GTDB taxonomy): Bacteria > Bacillota > Desulfotomaculia > Desulfotomaculales > Desulfohalotomaculaceae > CBEUVQ01. Next base: position 35,342 of record CBEUVQ010000010.1, on the reverse strand, counting down.
TTGGCAGGAGCTCAGTGAATATATTGATTGCTGGCACAACAAATTGACCGGCGCTCATTTTTTACATGCTCTGATGTTTGTCTCGTTGGTTGCTAACGATATTAAATTAGCCAATCGCGGCATTAAGGAATTTTTAAAAGATATTGAACGGTTAAACATTGAACAACGCAGCAAACTAAAAAACCTACCCGATTAGTGCACAGCCACTAAAACGGTAGGTTTTTTTGTTATTGATTTATCGGCCATTTTTTTAATTCAGACATAAACCCGTAATGAGTAACATCAATTTGAATTGGTGTTATAGTAATATAGCCTTTTTTAATGGCACCGATATCTGTATCAGGATCATCTGCATTAACATCTTCTGGCTCACCGGCCATCCAAAAATAAACTCTGCCGCGGGGATCGGTACGTTTATCAAATACATCAATGTAGCGCCGATAACCCAGTTTTGTGACACGAATCCCTTTAGGCTTGATGCCGTGTGGGACATTAATGTTTAAAAGTGTTCCCGGGGGAAGCGGATGTTTGAGCATATTAGGAACATATTCTTTAACAAATTCAGCAGCGTAGCTAAAATCGGGATCAGTCCATGTGTTCAGCGAAACAGCAATTGCCGGAACACCGTTGATAACTCCTTCATAAGCTGCAGAAACTGTACCGGAATAAAGTACATCAGTACCAAGATTGGGCCCCAAGTTGATCCCGGAAATCACCAAATCAGGCGGCTCGTTCATTAAAGCTTCCAAGCCCAGCTTCACACAATCTGCGGGCGTTCCGTCCACGGCATAAGCAATTGAACTGCTGTTTTTATACTTAATTGTCTTTGTGCGCAGCGGACGGGTTACAGTGATACCATGACCGGATGCACTGCGTTCTCTGTCCGGAGCAACAACGGTTACTTCACCGATTTCTTCTAACGCTTTTCTTAAAGCCTTAATACCTTCGGCATAGATACCATCGTCATTGGATAATAAGAAACGCATCTCAGCCTCCTAAGTTTCATAAATAGTAATCGTCATTTTTTCATCTTTTTTTGTTAAACCAAAAATTAGATTTTTTTCTTTTAATGTTTTGTTTAAGAAATCCACCACTTTATACATATCGCTGTAACACGCAAAGGATTTATTTGCTATTATCTCCAGCTTTGGTTCACGTTTTTCTTCTGCAGACATAATCTCAATTCTCCTTTCTCTTTTATCTCATAATAATTGAAAACGCTTCTGCGCGTGAGGTGGCATTTTTTTTGAAAATTCCTCGAACTGCAGAGGTCACTGTCTTAGTTCCGGGTTTTCTTACACCGCGCATTGTCATACACATGTGCTCGGCTTCAATTACCACCACTACACCGTAAGGTTTGAGCTTTTCCATAATCCCATCCGCTATTTGTGTCGTTAATCTTTCCTGTAATTGCGGACGGCGGGCATAACCTTCCACAACCCGGGCCAGTTTAGAAAGTCCGGTGACGTTGCCGTCTTTGGGAATATAGGCAACATGAGCTTTGCCAAAAAAAGGTATTAAGTGATGTTCACACATCGAATATAGTGGAATATCTTTAACTAAAACCATTTCCTCATGTTCTTCGGAAAATATTTTTTCCAAGTGCTCTAACGGATCTTGATGCAATCCGCTAAACACTTCCTGATATAACCTGGCCAAGCGTTGAGGTGTTTCTTTTAGGCCCTCCCGCTCAGGATTTTCTCCAATTGCCTCTAATATCATACGCACCGCCTGTTCAATCTTTTCTGCATCAAAGTTTGACATTTTATGGCTCCCCTTTCAGTGTATTCTTTGGTAATCATTTCCGAACTGGTGCGCTTCAAAGTTAATAGAATTTTAGTATACGTTAACAGCCTAAGTTTTACTATATTCGTCATATTATATAACATTCCTGCAATTAGAGAAAAAACAAAACCTGCCTACTTAGGACAGGTTTTGTTTCAAACACTTATTTACCCAGTCAAACCTAAAGCTTTGGCAAAAGCCTTGGCTGCTTCTTCAGTGTTTCCGGTATCCATCAATAAGTTACCCTTAACTCCCCAAGCTTCATGGTTATGAGGTGCTATATTTAAAGCTTGCTCACATAATTCTAAAGCATTTTCTAGCTGACCCAACTTGCCGAGAAAAGCAGCATAATTAATAATAATGATAACATCATCACCGGCAAGTTTTACTGCCCGTTGATAAAATTTATGTGCTTCATCGTTATTGCCGATTTTTTCGTAACATAACGCCAGATTATTAAATAATGCAGCATCTTCCGGAGCAGCGCTGACAGCAATTTTAAAACAATCTATTGCTTCATTGTATTTGCCTAGTGCTTGATAACATGAACCAAGGTTGGATAATACCGCATTGTCATTAGGAGCCATTTGCCGGGCTAACTCATAGCAGGTCAATGCTTCTTCATATTTTTTTAAGTGAAATAAACTATAACCCTTATGAATAATTAATTCAAGAGTGAAAAAACCTGAATTTTGTGCCTGCTGATAATAATCCAATGCTTTGCTGTGAAACCCCATTTTTGTGTAAGCTAAACCAATGTTAGTAAAAACAGCAGGGTCTTTTTTGCCGGCACTTTTTAAAGCCTGCTCAAAGCAGGTCAACGCTTCTTGGTAACGTTTTTGCTTCAACAACAAAATACCGCTGTTATTTAACACCGCCGCTTTATCTTTTTGGTTTATCAGTTTTTCGTCTTTTATTTGATGTTCACATTCCGTCCTGCCGTTATTTTCCGTCAGATAAAAACCATTACTGGCTTTATCTAACCAATAAAAAAAACCACCGGGCCCCACGCCAATGGCAGCCTTTTTACAATGCAGTGCTGCCCGGTCAACTTGTCCGTTTTTTAGATATAAACGACTTGCTTGAATGTGCAGTTCTTGTTTATCAGGGTTTGTTGCAATTGCTTTTTCGATGTAACGTTGGGCCAGCCGGTGTGCTCCACATGTTTCCATGGTACATGCCAACACCCGCCAAAATAAGCATTTGTTAACTTTCCACAACTGGCACCTCTCCTTTGTTGGACTACTGGATATTATAAAAATATTCGGATATTAATTTCCTTTTCCTGCTAATTATTCCAGTTTTATTCCAACAAATTAGGTGTTGTGGCGACATGTTTAGTGTCGTATCTCTACTTTTGAGCCTTGGTTTCCTTTAGTGACTACCAGATGCACCGGAAATGAATTTTTCAGTTCTTCTATATGGGTAATCACAATGATTTTTTCAAAGTCATCTGCGATGGCGTTGATTGCTTGTACTAAACGTTCTTTTCCCTGCTGATCCTGAGTGCCGAAGCCTTCATCAATCACCAAGGTCTGCAGACGCGCGCCTGCACGCCTTGCCAGCAGCCGTGACAGCGCTATACGCAGTGCAAAATTCACTTTAAAGGCCTCTCCACCGCTGTACATTTCATATCGGCGGGTACTAAATTCATCAGAAATAATAATTTCTAAGGTTTCAACAACGCTTTTGCGCGTTTTAGCCGCTTTTTGAGTTACCAGCGCTACTGTCAGACGACCATCGGAGATTTGCTGTAAAATACGGTTCGCCTCTTGCTCCAGTTCAGGAATGGCGTTTTCTATGATAATAGCCTGAATGCCGTTTTTGCCAAAGGCTTTAACCAGTTCACTGTAATAAATCTTTTCGTTTTTTGCTGCATTTCTTTCTGCTGTGATAGTTTGCTTTTCCTGCTCCAAACGCTGACAGCGGTCTAATTTTTCCTGTAAAATTCCTAAATTGCGTTCTGCATCAGCAATTTGTTTTTGCAGTTCGCTAATTTTTGTTTCTACAGTTTGCACTTTATTTTTTGTTTTGGGCAGTTCCGCTAACTTTTCGTTATGCTGCGCAATCAATTCAGCACTGTTTTGCAGTGCATTTTCCAGCGACTGCAGGTTTTCTGTAAAGAGTTGTAAATTTTTTTTGTCGTTATCTAATGCCGCGCTTGCCGCCTGTAAGCGGTGATACTGATTTTCATATTCCTTATGTCTGCTGATTAACTCCTGCACTTGATTATGCTCAGCAGCATTGTAATTTAATGCGTTAATTTCGGATTGAATTTTCACGATTTGTTTTTGCTGTTCCTGCGCATAGTGCTTGTTGTCAATGGCAGTTAAAAGCCGGTCAAGATTTTGCTTAATTTCGTTGAGTTTATCAGCGGCATTTTTAGCTTCTTCTAAATCACGCTGACACAATGTATATTGACGCTCTAATTGTTTTAAATCAGCAATGCTTGTTTCTAACTGCTTAATTTTCAGTTCGTTTTGGAGATTATTATCTGTCAGCAAACTAATTTCCCGCTGCAGTTTGTCCTGCTCAGCTTTTAACATATTGGCTTCGGCGATCATGTCATTTAATACTTGTTCGCGTTTGCTGCCGGTAAGTTTAGTACGGCAGAGCGGGCAGTCAGCTGTCGGTTTGCGCAGTAATGAATATTTTTCGCGCAGTTCTTTAACCTGTTGAACTTTTGTCTTCACTAATACTTCTTTGGTTTTGATTTCTTGAGCGATAGATTGATTGACATTGAGCAGTTCTTTATGCTGTTTTTCCAGCTGCTGCAGTTCTTGAAGCCGTTTCTCTAATTTCACTGTTTGAGCAGAAATTTTATCAACTTGCACTGCCTTTTCTTGATAATGATTATATTCGCCCTGCATTTGGGCGTATTTTTTCTCCAAAACAGCCCGTTCTTTATCAACCAACTGTTCAATCGCACTCATTTTTTCTCTTAACTCTAATAAGCGGCGGGATTTGGTATTTAGCACCCGATCTTTTTCCGTCAAATTTTGCAGAGTATGATAGCCGGCGGTAATTTCATCGGCTCGTGACAGCAGTTCCTCACCATGAGCAATTTGCTGTTTTAAAGTTTGCACTCTTTCTTTCAGTGATTTAGCCTGTTTTTGCTGCTCATTCACCTGCTGCTTTAGTTCGCATACCCGCCTCTCTGTTTGGGAAAGCTCATACAGCCGGTTTTTTAGCTGATTTAGTTCAGCGTTTCGAACATCAAGTTCTTCAGACAGCTGCTGCAGCAAAGTTTGCAGTTTCTGCTGCTGCTGCTGATAATGCTCTTTTTCTGACAACTCGCTGTCTATTTCATTCAGACGCGCATCCAATCGCGATACTGTTTCACCGGCTCGGTTGCTTTCTTCCCGAGCCATTGCTTCCAAATCGCGGTAAATAGATAAACCGAGAATCTCGCCTAAAATTTTTTTTCGTTCTGAAGGTTTCATAGAGGTAAAAGTATCTGCTTTACCCTGCAGAATAAAAGATGCACTGGTAAAAGTATGATAATCCATGCGTAAAACTTGAATGATTTTTTGTTGAGTGGCGGCAATATTGTCGCCGGAGATAGAACGAAACACTCCGTTATCAGCAATCTGAAACTCTAATGAGGATTTGCCGCGGCGTTTATCACGGCGGCGGCTGATGCGGTAAGTATCCCCTTCTAACCGAAATGTAAAGTCTACTTCCATATCTTCGGCACCGGAGTTAACTAAATCGTCCACTCCTGCCCCACGCTCGTCAGTGCCCCGTGCTTGGCCCCAAACGGCCCAAGTAATGGCATCAAGCAGCGCCGATTTGCCGTTCCCATTATCACCGGTGAGGCAGGCAATGTTAAACCCGTCAAAACGTATCGGTTCACAGTCAGCACTATAACTGAGAAAATTTTTTAACTTTAACTCAATCGGTATCATCCCAAAATTTCCCTTTCTTTTAATTTGCGATATAAATGTTCGGCACGCTGCAGAAGCTCCTCTTGATCAGCTTTAAGTTTAGCGGTGTTTAAATACTCTTTAAAAGCCGCCAACGGGTCTAACTGTTCGTTGAGGTTGGGGTTGCGCAGAGCAAAGTTTTCGTCTGTTAATTCGCGGGTTACCGATGCTAAGTAATAATAATGTTTATCAACTGTCCGCCGTACTTCTCGGTGGTTAATGTTAATATAATCCGCAGCCGAACATTCAATAATTAAACGCAAAACTGCCTCCGGATTGGCGGAGATTTGCAGCTGCTCAATTATCTCTGCCGTCGGATCATCACCTTTAGTCTTTACCCGTACAGTAACAAACTCTCTGGTTGGCAGTTCACAAAAACGATAACTGCAATTGTCATTATCTATATCTACTAAAACATAGCCTTTTTTTTCCTTTTCTTCACCAAAGTCAATTCGATCATGGCTGCCGCTGTAAACTACCGGCGGCTGCTCCGCCAGCACTTGGTGGCGATGAATATGTCCCAAAGCAATATATTGAAAACCTGTTTGCTGCAGCACACTGGCCGGCACAGCGATATCCCTGCCTACCATAATGCATCTTTCAGATCCGGCTGCCGCTCCGTCTACTGTAATATGGGCACACAATACCGCCGGCACATCAGTATTTAACTCTTTAGCCAGTCGTCCGGTTATGCCGGCGACATTAGCCGCCATTTCTTCTTCCAGTTCACTGATAGTCTTTCCGCTCTGTCCCTCTTGGGCCAACCATGAGCTGCGCGACGGGTAAGGTATTGCCGCCACTTGCAGTACACCGTTCTTAGTTTCAATGTTATAAATTCCCGGCTGTCGCCCCACTACAATTCCCGGAACCTGCAGCGTGCGGTAAATATCCAGGGCGTTGGACTTACCTGCCGCATTCGGTAAATCATGATTGCCCACTAATAAAAACACTTTAATCCCGGCATCAGAAAGTTTTTTTAGCCTGCGGGCAAGCGCATTTTGGTGCGTTTCAGACGGTTCACGGTTTTTAAAAGCATCACCGCAAAACAACACTAAGTCTACCTGCTGATCAATTGCTTGCTGAACGAGATGATCCAAAGAAGTCAAAAAATCCTTCAACCTGCTGTGCACACCGGTAGTCCGATCAATCCGTCCGTAGTTTTCCACACCAATGTGCCAGTCTGCAGTATGCAAAATGCGTATCATTTGTCATTCCCCTTTTATATCTCAATGTCATCGCTAAACATACTATCCACCATTTTGCTGAATGCCTGATTGTTTTCGGTATAATCGGTATCGCCGATTTCATTGTAAAACTGGGCATCATAATTTCTGGTTTTAATTACTACCGGCATCGGTACGGCATGTCCTAAAATTAATGCCTGCTGTTTAGAATCTAAGCTGTATAGCACGTTGCGCAGGTTTTTGGCATTGTGCACGCCTGTTAAAAGTGCATTGACATCATTTTCATCATCCAGCTTGCAGGCAATTTTTGTGCCAATCTGAGACATCACTTCGCTGTCAATACCCGAAGTGCGCTGGTCGACCAGCAGCAGCGTAACATTATATTTGCGCATTTCCCTGGCAATAGTGGCAAAAATGGTATCTTTGGAAAGTTCAGGGCTTAAAAAGCGGTGTGCTTCTTCAATGGTAATTACCAGTTGAGGTGGCTTGTTTTGCCTGGTTGCCAGATATTTCTCCATTCTTTTTACATATTCGGCATGAATTCTTTTGGTCAACAAGTTGGTTACCAACATATAACCTAAAAGTTTGGTACTGCCGAATTCAATGACTACATGTTTTCCTTGAGTAAGATACTGCATGATTTTCTCCACCGCATCAAAAGGAACATTATCGCCCATAAACGGCAGGTCATAAATGCGGTTTAATTTTCGCTGTAAAGCCTGCAAAGCTCCTAAATGCAGACCGTGTTCTTCTGCATAATCCTTCATTTCTTCAGCATTCATCTCAATTAAAAGTTTAAACCAATGTTCTTGGCCCATTTTAGCGGACAGCAAATGCATCGTTTCTGTAGCAGTGCTGTTTAAATTAAGCTGTGACTGCAGCAGCAGAATATCTTCAGGGCTGATTTGCTTATAAGCAACATGAATCTCATGATCAAACTTCGCCCCGCGGCGGCGGCTGGAATCCGGATCGAGCGTAAATATTACCACCTTGGAAGGAAAAAGCTGCTTTAAGCCTTTCACGTTAGATTCTCTTTTAATGCCGTCACCGCGGTCTTCTTCTTTAGTAGCTTCCCAACCGTACTCGTTATGAGCATCAAAAATCAGGTTTACTGCCGCCTGACTTTTAGTGATGCCGGCAAGGGCTAGCCTGGTAAGAAAGGTTTTACCGGTACCGGCTTTGCCAAAGATGCCGGTGCAGCGTTCCACCAATCTAGGCAAATTGACACAAACCGGTGTTCCCATTTCTAACGGAGTACCCATAGAAAAAAACACTTTGTTATCCGGCGCACCAAAAACATGGGCCACATCTTCATCGGTGGCAGTACGTACCGGTGATCCATGCGGCGGAATGGTGCGCACTGCCCGCACTTCAGTCTGCAGTTCAATATCCGCCATCAGCATCGGATTGAGCGAGATATTACCAAAAATGCTGTCGCCAACAATAATTTCTCTGGCCAAAGCATCTTCTTCTTCATCAAACGAGTCTACTAACATCGCAGGATTGGTGGACTCTATTTTTACATCGGCCACCAGTGAAAAGTAACGGTATTTTTGACCGTCAATTACAGCAAAGTTTCCTACTTTTACATCTTCAACGGTATATTGGGGGTCCAGTTTCACCTCAACACCGCTGCTTAATGAGCCGCGAACAACCCTTCCTCTCACCGGCGAATCCTCCTTATAATTGATTTAAAACGCTCATAATCTGCCACCAAAAGCCTTCTTAATTCATTACCTACTCTGCGTTGATAGCTGACGCAGTCCTGGTGATAAGCACTTGCAGTGCGCACCACTGCAGCTATCAATTCATCTTTTGCTTCACAGCTCGAAGCCAAAATAGTGCTGATATAGTTTACATTTTGACTGACTTCAGTATACTGTTCCGGGGTGCAGGGACGCACAAAAGAATGAATTCGTGCCGGGGCAGGCGGCAAATAACCATGATACTGTCCGTTATTATAGTGGCCCACTACCAGCACTGAAAAATAAGTGCGCAGCAAATAAAAAATCTGCGGCTGCTGGCGTCTAAGCTCCTCCTCGCTTTGACCGTAAGCAACCGGCTTACGTGATGGGTCAGTACTCGTTGTAGTAGTATTAAAAACCACACCGATAACAGAACCGTTAAGATCATCTACCTGCACAAAAGAACCAAAGGCAGGTGCCTGATGCAGCTCGGCTGTTTCGCAGGTGAATTGAGTAGTATGACTCTCAATTACTTCGCCAATATGATTTGGTAAGCAAACGTTACTCATTAAACGGGAACGCTCCTTTTTCTTAAACTTTTATAGGTAGTTTCAGATGTTAAACCGCTTTCAACCATTTTTCTTTCCACTAACTGATAAAAAAGCTGACGGTCAGCACCGCTGATTACTGCTTGTACATGTGCCTCACTTAAACAAACCGGATAACCCTGCCCTTTTTCCGCTTGGTTGACAACTACACTGTGCACGGTATTCAGCATAGTGGGATTTTCAGCCACCCAAAGCGGCACCTCTACACGGGCAATTTCTTGGCCTACATTGACGTAAAAAAAGCAAATCCAATGAGCACCATATTTATTAAGCACACTTGAACGCGATTTAAATACCGCCGAGCGCTGCCCATATTTCAGTCTTCCGTTAAACAGTGCAGCATCTCTAAGTCCGGCTACTGCTTCACACGGAAGGTTCTGACTGTCTGAATAAAGACAGTGGTCACAATCAACGCGCTGCTGTGGACACAACTGCACCCGCAGCATATTGATAACATCAGCACTGCGTGTACCGGAGATATAACCGGCAATCGGTATATTACTTTGACGCAGATATTCATAGCCGGTCAGTATTTCTCCTAAAAAGTCTTCCGCCCGTTTACTTTGCTGCTCAACAGCCCAATGAATCAATGTCCCGTCCGTCAGTGCCACTATCGGGTCGTCGGCTTTATGTTTTATTGCCAGTTCTACCAGTGCAGCGGCTTCTTTTTGAGTGCGCAGGTTAGAAACGCGCTGGGTGTCGATTAAACACTTTACACCATTTTCCTCAATGTATAAATCATCTTCTTTGTAGTATAATTCCGGTTGACTAGTTAGCTGCGCCGCACTGTTTGATCCGTATTTTAAAACGACTGTACCAATGTTAATCATATAGCACAACACCGTTTCATGGTGATCAGGAAATAATTGTGAGCCATCGCTGGCCAATACAGTGTAATCCTTAAATTCCGAAGGCAGGTTTGCTGTGCTGTTTACTTCTTCTAACGGATCGGCCACCAGCCAAGACGTTTTGCTTTCTTGAACTCGCCGGACAACTTCAGAAAAACGCCCCTCAAGGTCAGAAAGCGTATTATCAGCTGTTTTTAGCTTTTGTTTGCTGTCTTTAACTTTTGCTTGGTTCAGTTTAACCATATCTTCTATTTGGGAAATTACTCCCGAAAAATCAAGCACTTAAAAATGCACCACCTTAAAAAACGCGAACTATTGTTTGGTAACTTGTTTTATTCTACAATAGTACGCGTTACTCCTGTTATATCTATAAGATATTTTTGATGTTTACTGCTTCTTTCTCAGAAATGTGCTGCAGCATCATTTTTAATTCTGAGAGCAAACCTAAAGTTAAAGTGTTATCTTCGGTGCTCGCATATTTTTTCAGTTTGGCGAAAGCAAAATCAATATTGTCAATTTCTTGATGATCTAACATTACCGGCCACCAATTTGCCTTTTTACTCCATTCTTCTTCTAAAGCAATTATTTGTTGTTCTGCTTTCAGCCAATCTTGATTTTCAACAAGGTCAGTGATGTCGTCGATGCGCTTAGAAAACTCCTGCGCGGTGGTGTTCAGTGTGTGATTTGTCCAAAAACCTAAAGCAATAAATAACGCCAAAATAATACTCAGTGAAATGATTAAGCGCATAAACTACTTCTCCTTTTTTTGAAAAAACAAGTTCCCTTGGGTATCTAAACTGGCAAAAAGCACATTTTTAATATCATCAATGCCAAATTTTTTTAATTCTTCTCTTAACCATTTTTCACTTAAATTATTTTTGATAAGGTTATCGTGAAAAACATACCCATCAATTACTAAAGTAATGGGTATACCTTCATATTTAGTGGCTAAGTTAATATCCTCCGGAACAACCGGCCGTTTTTGTGACTTTGGAATAACACTTAATTGACCACTTGTTTCTAAAATTGCAAATTCAACATCGGCAATATTCGGTGTGTTTTTGGCCCGCAGTTGTTCAAGTAAATCATTAATATTATAGCGAAGCCGCTTCATTTCTTTTTCCACAATTTTACCGTTAGCAATCAACACTGTCGGTGTGCCGCAGATCATTCCGCGTACCCGCTCACTTTTTAACGACGAGTAAGATAAAATTACCTGCAGCAGCACCAGTGTTAAAACCGGCACAATTCCGGACAGCAGCGGTATGCCGGTATTGTTCATCGGAGTTACTGTCATATCGGCTAATAAAATAATAATTACCAACTCATAAGGCTGTAATTGGCCAATTTGACGTTTACCCATTAATCTCAAACTAATTACAACAATTACAAATAAAATTAAAGTACGGATAATAATCAGCAGCACAAGTATTTACTCCTTAGCCTTTCATGTCTTCATTTGCTTTGTTAAATACTTTTAACAAATTATCATTCAGTTTATTCCGCTTTATTTCTTGCTTAATATCCGCTAATTGTGTATATATTTTTTTGTCTGTTGTAACATGAATTTTATATACATCGCCTACCGTCGAGCGCACAGCTTGATGCACTTCCGAGCGAATAGTTTTTAAGCGCAGGCGGTTAAAGCCGCTGACTTTTAATCCCACAGAAACATCTTTGTTAACCACTACCGCAACGCTGTCATCTACTCCGCTGACGCTTTGGGCAATTTTTTCCGCTTTTGCTGCCAGATCAGCATCTGTTTGAATTTTAGATGAAGATATATTTTCCGGCTGATGTACCGGCTTTTGAACAGCTTGGCAGCCAAAGGATAGCAGAATTAAAAAAACAGCTACAGATTTAGCTAAGTATTTCAATGAAATCACCTTTCTGATAGATAGACTAACCTTTTGATTTAACCAGCAAAGCGGCAATAAAGCCAAATATTATTGCCGCCGAGATGCCGGCACTGGTTACTTCAAATATCCCTGTCAGAATGCCGATGATGCCGGTGCTTTTTGCTTCTGCCAGTGCACCGTTTACTAAAGAATTGCCAAAACTGGTAATCGGCACAGTAGCTCCTGCTCCGGCAAAATCAATCAGCGGCTGATATAATCCCAACCCGCCTAATACTGCACCGGCTACTACCAATATGCTCATAGTATGTGCAGGTGTAAGTCTTCCTATGTCCATCATTAACTGCCCTATTACACAAATCAAGCCACCTACCACAAAGGCCCAAAAATATGCTTCCAACGGCATTCACTCCTTAAACGTGAGATTCAATAGCTACAGCGTGAGCAATACAAGGGATACTTTCTTTCTGCTGATATGACAGCGGCGATAAAAGAGCACCTGTTGCCACAATCAACACTTTTTTAAGTTCGCCTTTTTTCATCCGGTTTAAAATGTGCCCATAAGTGACAGCTGCCGAACAAGCGCAGCCGCTGCCGCCTGAAAATACCGCTTGTTCTTTACTGTAAATCAGCAGGCCGCAATCCACATACTTTTCTTCCGGTATTTCAATATGGTGTTTAACTAATAAATCCTTTAAGATCTCGTAACCGACCTGGCCAAGATCTCCGGTAGCAATTAAGTCATAATCAGCAGCAGATATATTCAAATCTCTAAAATGGGCGATAATAGTATCCAGCGCTGCCGGTGCCATCGCTGCCCCCATATTGAACGGGTCTTTAATACCTAAGTCAACCACCCGTCCTATAGTTGCCGATGTAACTCTGGGACCAATTCCATCATTTGCTACAACCGCTGCACCTGCACCGGTTACTGTCCACTGAGCAGTCGGCGGTTTTTGGGCTCCATATTCAGTGGGATACCGAAATTGTTTTTCTACCGACGCATTGTGACTGCTAGTAGCACAAAGAATTCGCTGAGCGGCGCCACTGCTCACCAACTGCGAACCCAACGCCAACCCTTCCATTGAACTGGAGCATGCACCAAATATCCCTATGTAAGGAACAGACAGCGTGCGGGCAGTAAAAGTGCTGGAAATAATTTGATTCATCAAATCCCCGCTGAGAAAAAAGTGAATATCCTGCTTTTTAAGCCCGGCCTTCTGAATGGCGAGCTCACAAGCCTGCTCCAACATCTTTTTTTCTGCCTTCTCATAGCTGTCTTGTTCCAACCATAAATCACTATGTAATAAATCAAAGTCATCAGCCAAAGGGCCTTGTGCTTCCAGCGGTCCACCTACAACAGCGGTAGAAATGATCACCGGTTTATTCTCAAACACCCAGCTTTGATGTCGTTGCAGCAATTTTATATTCCTCCCGCCATAGTAATAATTGAAATGATCAGCGCTATCACAAACGATGAAAAAACGCCGTAGACAATTACCGGGCCGGCTATCTTAAACATATTACCGCCCACGCCCAGTACAAAGCCTTCACTGCGATGCTCAATGGCAGCAGAAGCAACTGTATTGGCAAAACCGGTCACCGGCACTGCTGTTCCCGCACCGGCCCATTGTCCAATATGATCATAAATACCTATCGATGTGAGAATAACGGAGATAATGATCAGCGTTGCAGATGTAGGGCTGCCGACTGTTTTTTCAGTAAAATCAAAATTCCATAAATAAAATTCCGAAATACCTTGGCCTAATACTGCAATTAAGCCGCCAACAAAAAAAGCTTTTAAAACATTATTTAACAGCGGACGCGGTGGTTCTTTTTTTGTGTAAATCGCCTTATATTCCTGCTTGGTAAGAGTTAAGCTGTTATTTTTGCTGTCAGACATTTTATCACCCCTGAACTGTTAAATCGCAGATTACAGCGTTTAGCTGCATCAGTCAGTCTTTTTATATTTTGGATTGATGAATGGGCAAATATGCAGTTTAGTTATTTACACCAATTTAGAGATAAACAATGACGCTAAACCAAAATACACTGTTAATGAAAAAATATCATTTAAGGTAGTGATCAGCGGTCCGGATGCTACCGCCGGGTCAATTTTAAAACGATAAAGAATCAGCGGAATAATTGTTCCGGCCATAGTACCAATGATTAGAGTAATAAACAATGAAGAACCAACAACCAAACCAAGCACCAAATTCTCCTGCCAAACGTAAGCAATTACGGAAATTAAAAGCCCACAAATGGTACCGATTATTAAGCCAACACCTAACTCTCGAAAAAACAGTCGATACAGCGTTCTGCGATCAATATCATTTGATACCAACCCGCGTACAACAACAGCGAGCGATTGGGTGCCGGTATTTCCGGTCATGCCGGCAATCATTGGTATAAAAAAAGCTAACGATACTGCTTTTTGCAGCGCAGTTTCAAAACTGCTGATAATACTGCCGGAGATAATGCCGATAAACAGCAGCAAAATCAACCAAGGCAAACGGCGCACCGATGCAGTAAAAGCATCGGTGGAAAAGTCTATCGATTTACCGGATGCCGAGATTTTTTCAATATCTTCGTTAGCTTCTTGAATTAATACATCTAATACATCGTCAACTGTAACTATCCCCAAAATGTGCTTTTGATCATTGATTACCGGTACGGCAATGAAGTCGTAACGTTCAATAATTCGGGCAACATCCTCTTGATCCATATCCACCGGAACAGCTATTACCCGGTCATACATAATGTTACTGATTTTATCATTAGCATCCGCTAATAACAGATCACGAAATGACACTACCCCAACCAGCTTTTTATCTTCATCTAAAACATACAAGTAATAAAGATTTTCAGCGTATTCGGCAAAAGATTTAAGTTTGTCTACCGCTTCACTGACGGTATAATAACTGCGAATCCAAACAAATCGGTTGGTCATTATTCCGCCGGCAGTATCGGAAGGGTAGCTTAACAAACTTTGCACCGATTGAGATTCTTCTTTCCTCATCAATTGTAAAAACTCTTCAATTTCTTCCAATGACAGATAGCTTAAAAGGTCAGCTAAGTCATCATTTTCCATAATATCCATTACTTTAGATGATTTTTCCAATCCCAATTTGTGCAGGATGTCAATTTGCATCTCTTTATCCAATTGTTGAATTAAGTTGGCAATTTGCTTTGGTGTTAATAATAAAAGGAATTTTGCGTGGTGTTTTTCCGGAAGATCTTTATACAATTTTGCAAAATCGTAAGGCTGCAGTTCATTTATTAAATTTTGCAGTTCAACAGATTTTTGTTCTTTAAGATATCTAATTATTAACAGCAGAATTTGATTTTCATCAGCTTGCTTAAGCATGCTCCCACTTCCTTGATAAGATAACGGAACCCTATCCAAAACGGATAGGGCTCTGCATGCTTATTTTTTGCAAGAATGCTGTTTTTTATCTCCACAGTATTTTTTGTATTTCTTATAGTAGTGATTATATTTATTTTTATAGTACTTTTTACATTCTTCATCATCGCCGCATTTGTCGCACTTCTCTTCACATTGTTTCATTTTCCCCTGATAGTATTTTTTGTAGTACTCTCTGTCTTTCTCCGGATGACACACCTTTTTGCTCGGTTTGCAGCAGCACTTACACCACTTTTGGGAATAACACAAATACTCGTACAAAAAATTTAAAAGGCAGTAATAACTATGTCTGGACCACACCTTTAAAACCTCCTTGGCATTTTTTACATAATATGTTTTGTTTTGTCATAATGACACAAATTAAAATACTTTTTTGATGCCAAAGGAGTTATAAGTTTACATAATACTATATTTTGTTAAGAAGATATGCGCATGTCATAGATGATAGCACAAAAAAACTCGCAGCATTTAGGCTGCGAGTTTTGATTACAGTACTTCATATCCCTCTTCTTCAATTGCTTTTTTTATGTCACTGCGTGAAGTTTTTCCCGGGTCATAGGTTACTGTGACATTTTTGTCCTCCAGGCTTGCTTTCGCTTTTTCCACACCGGGCAGTGCTTTTAACGCCCTTTCTACCGCAGCAGTGCAGTGACCGCAGGACATTCCGTTGACATTAATTTTTTCTTCGATTACAGCCATCGCCGTTACCTCCTGTTTTTATATGTTTTGTAATTTAAGCCTTTTTAATCTCAAGGCATTGCTCACTACAGATACTGAACTAAAAGCCATAGCAGCCCCGGCTAAAATCGGGTTTAAGTAACCCAGAGCTGCAGCCGGAATGCCAATGGTATTATAAATCAATGCCCAGAATAAGTTTTGTTTAATATTTCGCATTGTGGCACGTGATAATTTAATGCTGTTGACTACACCGGACAAATCACCGCGAATTAAAGTAATATCTGCTGCTTCCATCGCTACATCAGTACCGGTGCCAATGGCAAATCCAACATCTGCGCATGCCAGTGCCGGGGCATCATTAATGCCGTCACCAACCATGCCTACTTTTTTCCCTTGATTTTTCAGTTCGGCAACCTTTTCGGCCTTTTGCTCCGGCAGTACTTCAGCTATTACGTTGGTAATGCCAACTTCGCGAGCAATGGCCTTCGCTGTACGCTGATTGTCACCGGTAATCATCCACACTTCTATATTCAAATCCTGCAGCGCTTTAATTGCCTGTCGGGAATTTTCTTTCACGGTATCCGCCACCGCTATAATACCCAACAGCTGCCCGTCCAAGGCAATGTACATTACGGTTTTACCATTTTCTTCGAGCTTTTGGGTACTTTCAAATAAACCGATAACATCAATACCGTTTTTCTTCATTAACTTTATTGTGCCGATTAAGACTTGTTTACCATTTAGCCGGGCTTTAACGCCATGACCGGGTATTGCTTCAAAGTTATCAGGCTCAGACAGCTGCATTCCCCGTTCTTTGGCCGCACTAACAACTGCTTGGGCTAACGGGTGCTCGGACATTTTTTCTACCGAAGCAGCCAATTGCAATAATTCCTGCTCTGTTGTTCCTTGATTAGGAATAATATCCGTTAAAGAAGATTCCCCTTTAGTAATAGTACCGGTTTTGTCCAGCACCAGCGTATCCAACCGGTATGCGTTTTCTAAGTGTTCCCCTCCTTTAATCAGGATGCCGTATTCCGCTCCTTTACCGGTGCCCACCATAATTGAAGTCGGGGTGGCTAAACCTAATGCACACGGACAAGCTATCACCATCACTGCCGTAAAGCTAATTAAAGCACGTGTAAAATCTCCCGGGGCACCGTAGAAATACCAACTGAAAAATGTTAAAACTGCGATTCCTACAACAGCAGGAACAAAATATGCTGAAACAATATCAGCGGTCCGCTGCACCGGTGCTTTTGAGCTCTGGGCGTCTTCAACAATTTTGATGATTTGCGCCAATGCGGTATCCCGCCCCACTTTAGCAGCTTCAAATTTAAATGTTCCTAATTTATTGATTGTCGCTCCAATTACCTCATCACCGGGCTTTTTATCAACCGGTATACTTTCTCCGGTTAGCATTGCTTCATCTACAGTTGATCTGCCTTCGCGAATAATGCCGTCTACCGGGATTTTTTCGCCGGGGCGTACAACCACCAGGTCGCCAACGTTAACTTCCTCAATCGGTACTTCTATTTCTTGACCGCTGCGGATTACCCGTGCAGTCTTGGCCCTTAAACCCATCAATTTGCGAATAGCTTCAGAAGTGCGTCCTTTAGCTCGCGATTCTAACATTTTACCCAGTAACACCAAAGTAATGATGATTGCCGCACTTTCATAATAAACGTGGTCAATGCCCAGCTGCCGACCAAAAAAGGTAGCTGCCACACTGTAAAAATAAGCCGCACTGGTCCCTAATGCCACCAATACAGACATATTGGCACTGCCGCCTTTTAAGCTGGCATAACCATCTTTATAAAAGTGCCAGCCGGGAATGAATTGTACCAATGTGGCAAAAACAAATTGAACTTTCGGATGAAAGATAACTAAATTCATTAAGTTCTCCAGTCGGAAAAGCATCGCCAGCATAAATAACAACAGCGGAAAGGAAAAAACGACAGATAAAAGAAAAGTAGTCCGCTGCCTTTTAATTTCTTTTTCACGCAGTACCTTTTCCCTGTCGCTGTCCGCACCATCATCCAAACCAACAGGCTTATAACCTATCTCATGGATTTTTCGCTTGATATCTTCTATGTCAATTTCTGCGGGGTTATATTCTACTGCAGCTTTTTCAGCTGCTAAATTAACTACAGCATTGATAATGCCGGGCATTTTTTTTAAGCCTCGTTCCACCCTTGCAGAACAAGCTGCACAAGTCATGCCGCTGATAGCAAACTGAATTTTATCCACCTGCACACCGTAACCAATAACAGTAATTTGGTCAATAATTTCTTTTTTACCAACAACGTCAGCATCATATTCTATCGTTGCTGTCTCTAATGCCAAGTTCACTTGTGCTGACTTTATGCCAGGCATTTTAGACAATGCCCTTTCCACCCTTGATGAGCAGGCTGCACAAGTCATACCGGTAACTTTAAGTGTTAATGTGCTCATATGATTCTCCTAACATAGGTTGTTTAACTTTAAATTATTTTAGCCGACGAATTAGGGATTAATCCGTCGACAAAACGGTCACAATAAAAAAAGCAGCATTTTAAAAGGAGGAATTCTTTAATGGCAAAAAAGTCCAAAGAACTCGGCAGTAAACATACCGAGGGAGATGCCTTTATTGGTGAACACACCGGATCGGCAACTCTGATTAACGTTAACGATACCTGCAAAGACGATAACAGTTCGACAAAAAAGCAATCAAAAATTCAAAAAAATTAATTAAGAAAAATACAACCTTATCATCGTAAGGTTGTATTTTTTTTTAATATACTACTCCTTTATTATTTTGTCGACACATTTTAGCCAAGGCATTGAAATTATGCACTATTGGTCGTTTCCCTCAATGGTACCGGTAAATTCCCTTACCCGAAATTCCACACCTAATTCAGCCGCAATTTTTTCGCACGCCGCCAGGTCTACACCAGGCCATTTTACAACGGACAAAATAACCTTAGGAATATGCTTCCTGCATTCGCGAGCAAAGTCCAATACTGCAGTGTACGCTTCTTCGGCACTAAATTTTATCGGCTGACTTAACTCGCCGTAAGCGGAGGCGTTATGAGCATTTAAGCTAATCGACATCACATCAATTAAACCGGCCAACTCCGGAACGACGTTCCGACCATGAATAAGATTGGCCTGCCCGTTTGTATTGATCCGTATTTGTTTTGCCCCCAGTTTTTTTAGTTCTGCTGCGGCATCAATTACCAGTTCAACCCTCACCAGCGGCTCACCATAGCCGCAAAATACAATTTCTTTGTATTTATCAGGTTGTTCAACTGCCTCCAGTATCTCCTGTAAGTCAGGTTCATGCGGTAACCACAAATCATAGCCAACACCTTCTTTTGTGCGCCGAATACAAAAAACACAATTGTTGGTACAGCGGTTAGTAATATTCAAATAAAGAGATTTATCAATTGTATAAGCAACATTTATTTCTTTTTCCACTTACTGATTCTCCTTTAATTACCATTTAAGCATATTTTAACATATAACCCCATATCTTATAAATATAACATTTGGGGAGGTGTATCTTATGCGGCCGATAAAAACAGCGCCTGACAACGGACAAGGCTCTTCATTTAATTTCTCTGCCGTCTACCGCGGTGCTTTGATCACTTTAATTGTTTCATTAATTTTTAGTATCTTTTTGGGGCTCATTTACTACCTAACCGGTCTTTCTGAAACCAGTCTTCCTTGGACGGCTTCCGGCATATTATGCTTAAGCGTGCTGATTGGCAGTGGTTATGCAGCCGCTAAAGCACGTGTCAAAGGTTTGTATCATGGTATTGGCACAGCCATCATTTATTTTATTTTAGTTTGGATAATCGCCGCTTTATTTTTGCCCAGCATCATAACTTTAGCCGGTTTTGGCAGTAAATTCGCTTTAACTGTTATCTGCGGTGCAGTTGGCGGTATGTTAGGGGTAAGTCTAAGTTCCTGAAATATTATACTACTGTTGATAAATTGTTTACTGCCGGCAGATATACCGTAAATACGCTGCCTTTATTTTTTTCGCTCTGCACGTCGATACGGCCTCCGTGATGCTTGACCATTTGATAGCACACTGTTAATCCTAAACCGGTGTTATCTTCTGCTGTAGTATAAAAAGGGTTAAATATTTTATTAATATGTTCTTTACTAATGCCAACGCCGTTATCTTTAAAACTGATCTCAAACTCATTGTTATTAGCGTTAAAAGCCGCGGTAATTATTAATCTACCACCGTTAGGCATTGCATTAAGGGCATTAAGACCTAAATTTAGAAATACTTGCTTCATTTGGGCAACATCAATGACGGCCAGCGGCAAATCAGACTGGTAATGTTTTTCAACTGTAATATTTTTGCATACCGCTTGTCCGTCCAGCAAAAGAGAAATATCATCCAGCACCTTTTCAATCTGGCTGAATGATAAATTGGTTGTATTCTGCTGCGACAGTGACTCTAACTCGTTAATAATTAAATTGATATGATCCATTTCATTGATAGCTATCTTGATATGCTGTCGGGCTATATCTTCTTTATCAAAACGAGTTTCCAAAACCTGCATTAATCCTCTTGCGGTGGTTAATGGGTTTTTTATTTCATGAGCAATTCCGGTTGCAAGTTCAGTAATCATTGACAGTTTTTCAGCTTGCTGCATCTGATCAAGCAGCTGTTTGTGCTCAGTAACGTCGTACGCTATTAATACTGCTCCGCAGCAGCTTCCGTCTGCATCCCTGATCACTTCTGTATTAATCATCAGCTGCTTATTTTCACCAGGTGTATTTTCTATCTGATAATTATAATCTTTAATTGGTTTTTCTTTGTGGGTTGTCCAATTTAATAATTTAGTTATGCCGCTGCAGCGGGATAGATCATCTTGATGGCAATGAAACAGCTGCTTGGCAAGATAATTGCTGATAATAATTTCTCCTGAACTGTTTACCGCAACTACAGCCACCGGTAAATCTTTAATCAGCTGATCCATCATACTCATGGTATCCGTTAAAGACTGAGACATTTTATTTAAACATCTGGACACCGTGTTCCAATTGCCTAACAGTTCCGGAAATCTATATCTGCTATCCTGCTGTATTTTTTTTAACCCGTTTTGAATAATCCTCGCTTGTTTGGATGAAATAAGACATATAAACAGCGTCACTGCGAAAATAAAAATTATCTCTAAGATTACCTCTAAAAAAATTATCTTGGTAGTCGTGGCGGCATCTTGATATCGGTAATAATTCCAAATTGCTGTGTTAACAATAATAATTGCGATTGTTACAAAACCGAAAAAAAGCACACTGGTTATTAATATTTTGCATTTTTCTTTATTTTTTAATATTTTACCCCTAATAATGACTCACCCCTTCTTCAATGCAAAACCAAATTATGATATTCAACAACAAAAAAAGTTTATCCTGCCTAATTTTGGTAATTTTTTTGTCGAAAAAAATGGGCGGTATATTTTATACCTACCCACTAACAATCTATTATTTAATAATTTTGGACAGTATTGAACGCAAAAAACCGGGTAATCTCACATAGTAAACGCGCAAGTCATATCACCCCTTCAAGATTTGGCTTTCTATATTTTATTGCAGCAGGGGTTAATGTGTGCATAAACAATATTTCATTTTTCATCCATTTTTTAAAATTTGGGTACACTGATTTTGCTGATCATTAAAAATGACAAACAAAGCATTATCAGCAGTATAATACCACTGTGAAAATTTGCAGAAACCAACATCAACAAAGCAACTAATCCACCGGCGACAGTAATCGGCATTCCTTCATAGGTTCCGGAAAAACTTTTGGTATTATAGCGTGCTAAGCGCAGTGCTCCACAAACCACAAAAATGATTGTCACGGCAAGCCCTGGCAGGCCCAGCGGAACTAATACCATAGTATAAGCCAGTATTGCCGGTGCCACACCAAAACTAACCAAATCAGCAAGTGAATCCAACTCTTTGCCAAAATCTGATGTTACCTGCAAGTGCCTGGCCACTCGGCCGTCCATGCTGTCTAATAATGTAGCTAAAAGCACCATAGCAGCGGCTAAAGGATAATTTTCTGCCATCACCAAAATCAGAGAAACAACTCCTGCAATCAAGTTGATAGCAGTAATAATATTTGCCACATTTTTACCTTTCATCCGGCAGCCTCCCTATCACCGTTTCGCCGCCACAAACTTTATCACCTTTTTTTACATATAATTCAGTTTGTAAAGGCAAAAACAATTCTGTACAAGAACCAAATTTTATTAAACCAAAGATTTGTCCTAATTTAAGCTGGTCAGAAGTATTTACCCAGCAAATAATGCGTCGGGCAATAAACCCCGTAACCTGCGTGACAATCACCCGCCACTTACCGGTTTTGATGCCAATGTAGTTCTTTTCATTTAACTCTGAGGCATGGCCTTTAAAAGCCGGAAAAAATTTACCGGGTCTGTAATGACGGTATTCTACTTTACCAGCTACCGGTGCCCGATTAATGTGCACATTAAAAAGCGACAGAAAAATACTTACTCTTAAAGCTTTCCCTTTAATATATTGATCTTCCTGCACTTCGTCAATAGTAAGAATCACACCGTCTGCAGGCGAGACCACAATGTTATTTTCAGCAGGAATATTTCTTTTGGGATTGCGAAAGAAAAAAGCTACAAATGCAAACAATACACCGGGAATAATAGTTAAAAAAGGGTTAATAAAGTAAACTATCAGTGCTAATCCTCCCAATACTGCCAAGTAAGGCCAACCTTCTTGAGCAATGGGATATATTTTTTTTTCCATAATTAAAATAAGTTTTCCTCCTTTGGAGAATAGCGTCAATCTGCTTTCTTTAACCAGAGCTTTATTTTACTTAACATTTTATTCTTTTCACCCCGATAATGAGTAGTTACCGGTAGTGATCCTAAAAAGTGTCGACCATATTTTTTGTCAATAATTCTGCGATCCAGCACAATTACTACACCTCGATCATATCTTGTGCGTATCAGCCTCCCAAACCCCTGCTTAAACTTAATAATTGCATCCGGCAGACTAAAATGTAAAAAACCGTTTTTATTTGCTCTTTCTAACGCTTCTACCCTGGCTTCGACAATTGGATTGTTTGGCGGACTGAACGGCAGTTTAACCAATATAACACAGGATAATGACCGGCCGGGAATATCCAAACCTTCCCAAAAGCTTGATGCTCCAAACAGCACCGATCGCTCATTCTTCTTAAATTCTTCAACCAATCTTGTTCTGCTCCCGTCAATGTCATGACCTAAAAGAAGAATTTCTTGCTCTTCCAAATTGGCTTTAAGCCGCAGGTACACTTCCCGTAAAATTTTATGCGCAGTAAAAAGGACCAGAGTGCGGCCTTCTGTAATCTCTACAATATCGCGGATTACTTCTGCCAATGCATTTAAATAATCTTCTTCTTTTGATCTTGGGTCAGGCAGATCATTAATTACAGTAAGGAAACTTTGATCATCGTAACAAAAAGGTGAATTCAGCCGTAATGTTTTGACAAGTTCCGGCTTGACCAAATCTAAACCACTGCGCTCAATAAAGTGTTGAAAAGAGCCGCTTACCGTTAACGTTGCAGAAGTAAAAATAATTGCATCCTTATTTTGGTACAGCAGCATATAAAGCAGCGGGCCAACTTCAATAGGTGCAGCGTGAATGGAAATATGGTGATAGGCGGTATCGCTAAGCACACCTTCAATCCAATAAACAATGTCGCTGTTGTCGCAGGCACAGGTATAAGCTGCATCTGCTGCTAATGTAAAACCGGTTTCCGCCGCAAGCACAATTTCACGAGCAGCTTCACTTTCTTTTTCAACTGATTGATGATCTATTTTTTCCGCAATCAGCTGCATTTTACCACACAAAGTATTAATTCTGGAGATAAGATTTTCAATTTCCACTTCAGCATAATTTAAGCTGCCGGGCTTTAACCTTAAAGTGTATTTTTTTCCATCAACCGACTGTGTGTTGTGATAAAGATAATCTGACAGCAGAGTGAATAAAACATCAGCCGCTTCCCTTACCCGCAGCTGCAGTTCTTTAATTTCTGTTATGCTGTCCGCCCACTGTTCACAGTCATCCAGTGATTTTAACACATTTAATCTGCTGATTACTTTAGATACTCTGGAAAGCCAGCGTGCCAGCATCCTGCGGTTAAAGCATGTTCCTAAGTATTCAGTGGCGGTTTTCTCCAAATGATGGGCTTCATCCATTACCAGCACATTATATTGAGGTAAAACGCGGTTTTCTGTGCTGACATCAGAAAAAATCAAAGAGTGATTAGCAATAATAATATTTGCTTGTTCAGCCTGTCGCTTAACCCGATTTACAAAGCAGTAGTTGTAGTAAAACCCACATCTCTTTCCTAAACAATTGTCGCTTTCTGCGCATAAATTATTCCATAAATCCAAATCGTTCCAGCTAAAGTTTAATTCGCTGCGATCACCTGTTTCGGTTAAAGTAAGCCATACCAAAATTCGAGCATAGAAAACAGCCTCTTGTGGACTGTTAGCAGGATTGTTTAATGCTGCCTGCCAACGCCGTAAGCAAATATAATTACTTCTACCTTTAACTAATGCTGCCTTAAAATCCATCCCCGGCAGTGATTGCAGCAAAGGAATATCTTTATTCCACAATTGTTCCTGCAGATTTATGGTATGTGTGGAAATTACTACTCTTTGCCGGTTCTGTACTGCCCAACAAACCGCCGGCAGCAGGTAAGCAATACTCTTGCCTGTTCCGGTGCCTGCCTCAGCCAGCAAAAAACCGCTGTTGTTGATTACTGCTGTTACCGCCTTCGCCATTTCTAACTGCTGAGGGCGATGTTCATAGCGTTCAAAAGCTTCACTCAGCAAACCGTTCTTATCTAAGAATTCAGCAGCTTTACTTTCACTTACAGGTTGTAAATGCTCTCTTTCGAGAATTTTTATTTTCTTAACTTGCGCTTGATTCTCGGGTAAAGGACGCAGACCGACTTTACTGCCAATTTTATGATCGGCAAACTCTTTGGTAACGGCACGGACCAACACATTATACCACGGTGACTTAGCAATCATCAAAAGATTTAACAGGTTACCCATCAAAGGCATTTCAAATTTTTTTATGCGTTTTACCAACTCTACCGCCAAAAGGGCGGCAGCTTTAGCATCTTCCGGTGCCCGGTGATGTTCAAGCAGTTCAATATTACATATATCGCACACCGTACTCAGCCGGTGGTTAAATGCATTCGGCAGTACAATTTGGGCCAGATCAACGGTATCATAAAGTATATTTAGTCCGGCAGGTAAGCTGAGTTCGCTGCAGGCTGAATGCAAAAAGTTTATGTCAAACCGAACATTATGACCAATTATCGGGTAATCACCTATAAAATCAATCACTTGGGGCATTATTTCTGCGATGCATGGTGCGCTGCTCAGCATTTCATCATTTATGCCGGTTAATCTTTTTATTTTAAGAGGCAGCTTTCTGTTTGGGTTAACTAAACTAGAAAACGTTTCGACAATAACGCCGTCTTCCAGTTTTACCAGGCCAACCTCGATAATTTTATCCGATTGTGGATCGGGTCCCGTAGTTTCTAAATCCAATCCAATATATGTTCCATCCAAATTTTTAACACCTGCATTTTTTCATGAAGTATTTAATATTTCCTAATTGATGGCGGTATTTCCCTTTTGGTGCGTTAAAAGTTTTCCGTGGAAGACTGATACCGGTTAAAAAATTCTTTTATCGCTGATGCGTATACTTGTTTAACCGGAATATTATTACTTTTTGCCAGCGTTAAACAATCTTCGTATTCCGGGGCGGCGTTTAAAATTTTTCCTTGACAGCAGGCAACTTTAACACCCACTTTGCCGTATGCAGTTGTTATCTGAACGTTTTTCCGATCCAGCACCCTGCGTTGAACGGGGTAACAGCGATAACCTATGCTTGTGGTTTCTTCTAAAATGATCTGACCAAGTTCTTCTGTTAAGTGCCGAGGAGAAAGAACATGCAGTACCACTCCGGGGCGTCCTTTTTTCATCAGCACTTGGTTAATATAGACATCAAGAGCTCCTTTTTTTAAAAGTTTTTCAACTACCGAATTGTAAAATTCGGGATTCATATCGTCGATATTAGTTTCAATCATCTGAATTTGCTCAGGTGATTCTGCTTTTAACTCTCCAATGTGAATACGCAATAGGTTAGGTATTGGTAATTCACGATCCCCGGCACCATAACCTACCCGCTCGGTAATCATTTCCGGCATGGAACCAAATTCACTGCAAATTGTAGTTAATATTGCTGCTCCGGTAGGGGTAGCCATTTCATAAGGAATATCACCATGCCGGTAGGGTACACCGTGAAGTAATTCTACTGCAGCCGGTGCCGGCACCGGTATTTTTCCGTGTGCACAATTGACAAATCCGGTACCGGTTGTGATTGGCGAAGCAATGACCCGTTCAACACCTAGTCGCTGGATACCAATTGATGCCCCGACAATATCGATAATTGCATCCACCGCACCTACTTCATGAAAATGAATTTCTTCGACAGTCGTTCCATGTACTTTCGCTTCCGCCACAGCTAATCGTTTAAATATTTTTAAAGCTGTTTGTTTGACAGCATTGTCAAGAGTACTTTTGTCAATAATCCGCACGATATCATGCAGGTTTCGATGATGATGATGGTTGTTTTCAATGTGAACATTAAACTTGGTGGCAGTAATGCCATGCTTATTAACTTGATTGGCTGAAATTTTCCAACCATCTATATTAAGTTTTTTTAACTCTGCTTCCAATAATTCAAAAGGAAGACCGGCATCAAGCATAGCCCCAACAATCATATCACCGGCAATGCCGGCAAAACAATCGAAATATACGGCTTTCATTTAGCAAATACCCTTTCTGAAGTTATTTTCATAAATTATATCATATCATTTTTTGCATGGTGAGAGAAGTTCAACGAAAGAATGCAGTATATGGTATAATAGCCCTATAATGGCAGGTGAAATTACATGAATTACAATGACTTGGAACAGTTAAAAAAACAGTTAGCATTTATTGAAGAAACAGTTGGTACGGATTGGCTGGAAAACTGGGTACACAGCATTCGGGATGATTACGGTCGGGCTTATAACTCCACACCTCCGCTGGCAGTATCTTGGTTAAAAGCCCATGATGAATTGGCAATGGCAGAACTTTTAGGCTCTTTTACCCCGGATGAATCAACTCTGCGTTTATCGCGGTTAGCTGCCGATTTAGCAGCACTGCAAAACACAGCAGGAATTAATAAAATATTAAATCGTTTAAAAGGCAGCGTAGACGAATTTTCTACTGCCTGCTATCAGTTAAGCATTGCAGTCGGTTATAGAAACATGTCCAAACAAGTTTCATTATGTGACAGCACGCTCCCCTTTGACATAATTATCCGTTTATCTGCAGCTGACTTCCCTGTAGTAACTTTGGCTCCGGTGGTGCATACCGCTGCTGAAGTTATTCAATCGGCAAAAGCTAAATTATTGGAAGGAATTAAAAAATTAAACGGCAATCATGGTTTAATTTATTTAGATCTGCCGCTGCCCACTAAAGATGCTCCTCAACAATTTTTAGAAACTGTTTCTGAAGAATTACTCTATAAATATAATTTACCAAATAATAATTATTTAATTATCACTACTACTTTTGTTGAGAGCAGCTGTGGAAATCAAAAGTTAAAGCGATCCTTTAAACCAATTAACCTACCGGCTGACGCGGATTTTTATTATCCTTCTTGGTAGACTATAAGGATAACTTTTTAATTCGGCAGCATACTTAATTTAAATATACAATAATTATATTACCTCAATAATAATGAAAAAAGGAGGCAGCTGCTGATGAACAATGAAAACGTGGATATTGCCATAATCGGCTGCGGACCGGCCGGATTATCTGCTGCTGTTAATGCAAAAGTGCGCGGGAAAACACTGGCAATTTTAGGTTCCGGCTTCTGCAGTCCTAAGCTGCATAAAGCCCCGCACATTGATAATTATTTAGGCTTTCACAGCATCAGTGGTGAAGAACTGCGCCAAAAGTTTTTAAGTCACGTAGAAGCAATGGGTATGAAAGTGCTGCAAAATCGCGTTACTGCTGTAGTGCCGCAGGACGGTGGATTTGCCATTCAAGCCAAAGACAAAGTATTTTATGCTAAATCAGTTATTTTAGCTACCGGAATTAGCGTGACTAAATTACTGCCCGGTGAACAAGATAAACTGGGTTTAGGCGTAAGTTACTGTGCCACTTGTGACGGCAGGTTATACGCAAATAGAAAAGTTGCCGTTCTTGCTTATACCGCCGAAGGCGTTGAAGAAGCTAATTATCTCGCACAATTTTGCGAAAAAGTGTATTTGCTTCCTATTTTTAAAGACTATCACACGCACTTGGAACAAATTAAAGATAAAAATAATATTGAAGTGATTGAAAACCAAAAACCCACTGCCATTGAAGGTGACATGTTTGTTTCCGGCATTAAACTTACCAACAGCACGTTAGATGTGGAAGGTGTTTTTATTATTCGCGAAGCAGTGCTGCCTGATCAATTGGTGCCGGGGCTGGAAATAGAAAACGGTGCCGTAAAAGTAAACCGCGACATGTCTACCAACATCCCCGGTTTATTTGCTGCCGGGGACAACACCGGTCAACCGCACCAACTGGCTAAAGCAGTAGGCGAAGGTCAGGTTGCAGCGCTGGTGGCAGTAAAATATTTGGATGCACTCAGTGATTAAATGTGTCTTTTGGCCTTTAAGTGCAACAGTTTTACAACAGTGCGAATATGACAAACCCCGGATCATGCCGGGGTTTGTCATTACAGCAGATAACTTTCACCGGGGTTGAGAATAACAACTTTCGTTGTGGTCTTTTCTTCCGTTTTTTCTTTAAATTCTTCAGGGTTCTGCTTAATCAGCGGAAATGTATTGTAGTGCATCGGTATGCAAACAGTTGGTTTTAACATGGCAGCTGCTTCCACCGCATCATCTATACCCATTGTGAAATTATCTCCGATCGGCAGCATTGCTATATCAATTTTGCTGCGTTTTCCAATTAAAGCCATATCGCCAAACAAGCCGGTGTCGCCGGCATGATAGATTGTTTTTCCGCCAAGATTGATCAAAAAACCGCAGGGATTGCCGAGATATTCTGCAGGGCCGCTGTCTCCGCCTATTGAACTGCCGTGCAGCGCAAGTGTAAGTTTAACTTGCAGATCGCCGAAGCTGCAGCTGCCCCCTAAGTGCATCCCATGGGCATTAGCACCAAGACGGGCACAATAGTTGGCAATTTCAAAGACACTTATTACAACACCTCCCGACTGTTTAGCAATTTGCACGGCATCACCTAAATGGTCGCTGTGGCCGTGCGAAACCAAAACGTAGTCAATATCGGTAAAATCATCTAATCGAACATTAGCCTTCGGATTGCCGGTGATAAACGGGTCTATCACCAGACGTAATCCGTCACATTCTAATAAAAAACCTGCATGACCGATAAATGTTATCTTCATCATCAAATCCTCCCTAAACATGTTTACAACTATATTTGCCTTTTTTGCCCAAAAACCTGCATGAGATAATATCTTTAATGAGAAGAGTATTTATCCGAAAATTACGCCGGCAGCAAATTACCTTTTAACTTGGAAGGAATCGATTTTTTTGTTGTTTATATCAAACACATTAAAAACTGCGGTATCATCCTTAACATCTACCACAGTATAACAATAGACACCATAAGGTCCTTTGACATTTTTATGGTCTTTTATACATTCATTGGTTTCACCGCCGGCACTCCCGTCAGTGATTTGATATATTTTATTTTCATAGGTATAGCCGTAACCTTCAAATGAGCTGTCTATCAAACGCCGGTTATAATTATGCTCGTGACCGACAAACACGGCAGTGACATTGTAATTATCAATTATATCCCAAAAAGCATTTCTTTGTTCCGGGTTGGCGTCAAGCGATTCATGGTAACGTCTGCCAACCGGGTACGCCGGTACATGAAGCATTACAAAGTGGTGATCTTTGTCACTGCTTCGTAATGTTTTTTTCAGCCAGGCCAGCTGTTCATCATTTATTACGTAGGCATGTTTTCTGTCTTTGCGATTTGAATTTAACACTATAAAGCGAGCATTTCTATAATCAAAATAATAAACAGTGCGCAGGTAGTTTGGGAGTTGGTTATTCGGCAAGTTGGTAAAAGCTCTGCTGAATGCCCGCTCGTCGTTTTCGTGGTTTCCCAGTGCAGTGTAAACCTTGTTCAGTGAATAATAATCATCAACAATGTCTTTCCATTGATTTAAAGCATCTTCAACATCATATTCCCCATACACCATGTCTCCGCTGAACATAATAAAACTTGGCTGGATGGATAATTCTTTAACTTTTTCCAACAGCTGCCTTAGCCTTTTTTCGTTCACTTGATTGAACACATCCGGGCCTTGACTGTCTCCCATTACTATAAAACGAAAAGAATTGTCTGTTTTTAGAGAATGAATCTGATTATCGTTAAAGAAAATAAAAAACATTGTTAATAATACAGCAATACCTAAAACAACGGCAGTTAAACGGCGATTTACCAAAAACAAACGCACATTACTCCCCCCCTTTCTTTTATATCAACTAATAATAAATATTAGGTCCATTAATTCTTTATACTTGTACCTTTCATGATGTGTTACAATAACCCGATGAGAAATACCGGTGGTATATTGCCGTAATAAAATGTGGAAGATATAAAGTAAATCAATAATCGGGAGGTATTAGGCATTATGCAGGAAAATAAAGCAAAGCGTTCTGCTGTAGATATGGAAGTTTCTGCCTCATTGAATGAAGTAAACTCTAATAATACTGAAGATATTTCTAATAAAACAGATGATCGCTATCAACATAACGCCCCGTCAAGAAAGGATTTACCGGCGAAAGGGGCGATATTACAGCGCGACGGCACATTTGCCATTGCCCCCCATATTCCCGGTGGCGTAATCACTGATCCGGACTTGTTAATTAAAATCGCAGATGTAGCTAAAAAATATAAAGTACCTATGTTAAAAGTCACTTCCGCCCAACGGATTGCCTTAGTGGGACTAAAAGAAGAAGATATTGACTCCGCTTGGGCAGACTTGGGAATGGATCCGGGAGCGGCTATTGGTCTTTGTGTGCGCAGGATTAAGTTTTGCCCCGGCACAACCTTCTGCAAGCGCGGACTGCAGGATTCTGTAAGCCTGGGTAGTAAGATTGATGAAAAATACCATGGTAAAAGTCTTCCAAATAAATTTAAAATCAGTGTAAGCGGCTGTCCAAGAAAATGTATGGACACAGTAATTAATGACGTAGGTTTTATGGGTACGCCAAAGGGTTGGACTATTTACGTTGGCGGTAATGGTGGGATAAATCCCCGTTTCGGACAGGTGCTGATTGAAAATGTTTCGGAAGAAGAAAGCTTAAGTATATTGGAGCGTATTGTGGATTGGTATGAAAGAAATGCCAAAACAAATGAACGTTTGGGTGCAACAATTGCACGCATAGGAATGGATAACTTGCAGAGAGAGACATGTGTGATTCATTAAACGACAGATGAGGTGAATAAAGTTGATATGGGCAGTATTGATGTTGGTATCTTGGATATTAGCAATTTTATTGGTTCGAAAGCCGGGCATTGATAAATTGTGGCCAGCAGGTTTTGCCGCTGTGGCAGTGACACTGCTGGCTGACACTACACTGGTAAAATTAGGTGCCTATCAATTTAACCATGCCATTTACGGGGTTAAAGGTGTTCCACTACTATATATTATCAGCAACTTCGCCAATGGAATGTTATTAACCCGCTTTGTGCCGGAAAACGGCATTTTTAAAGCGCTGTCTACCGCTGCTTTGGCAGTATTGTTTTTATTTTTGGAATATATAATGATGCAATTAGGCTACTTCACTCATTTAAACTGGAACTTTTGGCACAGTTTAGGCTTAAACATCATTGGATTTATGGCAGTATTATGGATGGCAGACCTGTTAGATTTGCGCCATAGTCATAAAACAATGATTTAAAACCCCATTGAGCGCAGCAGTTTTACTGTATCCCAAGGAAAAGCTGCTACTTTGGCACCGGCTTTCGAGAGTGCCTCTACCTTGCCGGAGAAAGTACCGCTGCCGCGTTCAATGATTGCACCGGCATGACCCATACGCTTTCCGGGAGGGGCACTGCTGCCGGCAATAAAGGCAACTACCGGTTTAGTCATGGCAGCAATGTACTCTGCTGCTTTCTCCTCAGCGCCGCCGCCAATTTCACCTACTAATACCACAGCTTTGGTAGCAGGATCATTCTCAAACATTGGCAGGATGTCGGTAAATGACAGCCCCACTATCCTATCACCGCCCAAGCCAATTACAGTGGATTGCCCTAAACCGGCACTGCTTAAATTAAAAACAATTTCGTAACTAAGAGTGCCGCTGCGGGCAACAATCCCAATCGGACCCGGTCGATATATGGCGTTGGGCATGATTCCCATTTTGCATTGACCTGGTGAAATAATACCAAAGGTGTTGGGGCCAATCACGGCAGCTCCGGTTTTAGCAGCATAGGCGATGATATCCAGCTCATCATGCAGCGGGACATGCTCAGTGATGATTACTATTATACCTATACCGGCAGTCATTGCTTCAAAAGCAGCATCTTTTGCCCCCTGTGCAGGAACAAAAACAATGCTGGCATTAATTTCATGCTTTGTTACCGCTTGATAAACTGTATCATAAACAGGAATACCATGTACCTTTTGGCCTCCTTTGCCCGGGGTTACCCCGGCAACAACATTTGTGCCATAATCCAGCATTTGTTTTGTATGAAAAGCACCTTGTCGCCCGGTAATTCCTTGAACAAGTACTTTAGTATCGCTATTAATGATAACAGCCATTATCTACTGCTCCCTTCACCGGTATAAGCCAGTTCCACAACTTTGGCCACTGCTTCATCTATGGTACGGAAACTGCTAATCCCCTGTTTTTCTAATATTTCTATGCCAGCCTGTTCATTAGTGCCAACTAAGCGAATTACTAACGGAACATCAAACCCCAACTCCCTTTTTACTTGAGCAAAAGCATTGGCAACATCGTCGCAGCGTGTAATACCGCCAAAGAAATTACCTAATATTGCTTTAGGCTTGGTAGAAAGCAATATCTTCAGTGCTTTGGCAGTGGCTTCAATATTGGCACCGCCGCCTGCGTCCATGAAATTGCGTGGATTTCCGCCGTAATGATTAATGATATCGAGTGTGGCCATAGTGATGCCGGCGCCGTTGGCAATAACGCCAATTTCGCCATCCAGTTCAACATAAGAGATTCCCAGCATATAAGCAGATTTCTCCCGCTCATTTCGCTCTTCTACCAATGGCAAATCGTCAGGATAACGAAAAGCCGCATCATCATCAACCGTTATTTTGGCGTCTGCAGCTATCAATTGATCACCGCTGACCACCAGGGGATTGATCTCAACCAATTCGCAGTCATATTCGCGGAATAAACAGTACATTTTAACTAACAAATCAGCAAACTGATTAAAATATTCGGGCGTTAAGTTTATCTGCCTGGCTAATTCACGGGCCAGGTACGGTTGTACACCGGCATGAATATCGACAAACATTTTTATCAAGCAGTTCTCCGGCGCTTCCTCAATATTAATTCCACCGTTCGCGGAAGCAATGATAACCGGTTTTTTAGCTGCGCCGTCTATTGTAATTGCCAGGTAAATCTCTTTTTCGACTTGCAATTTTTCTTCTACTAAAACTGCCTCTACCGCACAACCACGCACTTTTGATGCAAGTAATTCTTTGGCAATTTTTTCTGCTTCTTCAGCGCTCGCTGTAAACTTAACCCCGCCCGCTTTACCCCTGCCACCGGACAGCACCTGAGATTTAATCACTACATCTTTCAATCCGTCTGCGTAGTCTTTAATACCTTCCGAGTCAGTAAATACTCGGCCTTTGGGCACAGGTATGCTGTATTTTTTGAACAACTCTTTGCTCATATATTCAAAAAGTTTCATGGCAACGCCCCTTTTTGAACAGTTTTTTGTACAATTATTCGTTAAATTTAAAAATATACCTTTTTTCTGAAAAATAATTATACAAAAATAACCGCCAACTGCCATAACGGGGGTAATAAGTATGACGCAGGATATACTTCAAAAAAAAGGTGCTCTGGATTGAGCACCTTTAAAATAATTTAATAAGCTTGGTAATAAAAAGAGCAATGTTCAAGTGAAATCAAAAATTTATATAGAAATAATGCTGATCAATCAGACCGATAGTTGTTCAAAAGCAGCCTTTTACCATTCTGCTACTGAACCATCTTTGTGGCGCCAAACAGGATTTTTCCAATTATGGCTTACCTCAGCCATTTTTTTAACGTATTCTTCATTTATCTTCACGCCAAGGCCCGGACCTTGCGGTATTTGCACATAACCGTCTTTGTATTCAAAAACACTGGGATCTTCAAGATAATCCAAAATATCGTTACCTTTGTTGTAGTGAATGCCTAAGCTTTGTTCTTGAATAAATGCATTGTGGCATACAGCGTCGACATGCAGGCACGCTGCTAACGCAATGGGTCCTAACGGACAGTGCGGTGCTAATGCTATATCATAAGCCTCAGCCATTGAGGCAATCTTTTTGCATTCAGTAATTCCGCCGGCATGTGACAGATCGGGTTGGATAATATCAACATAACCATCACTAAATAAAGTTTTAAAATCCCAACGCGAAAACATTCTTTCACCGGTAGCAATGGGAATATTGGTATGAGCTGCTATTTCCCGGAATGCTTCTTTGTTTTCCGGCAGTACAGGTTCTTCAATAAACATCGGTTTATATGGTTCTAACTCTTTAGCTAAGATTTTAGCCATCGGCTTGTGAACCCGACCATGGAAGTCAATACCAATACCAAAATCATCACCGCCGGCTTCCCTAACTGCAGCAATACGGGCAACAGCCTCATCAATTTTTTTGTATGAATCAACATACTGCAGCTCTTCTGTTGCATTCATTTTTACTGCGTTAAAGCCGGCTTTTTTGGCATCTTCAGCTGCTTTTCCAACATCACTGGGGCGGTCTCCGCCAATCCAGGAGTACACGCGCATAGAATCGCGGCAGGCACCGCCAAGCAGTTGATATACCGGAGCATTGTAGTATTTGCCTTTAATATCCCATAGTGCCTGGTCTATTCCTGCTATGGCGCTCATTAAAATTGGGCCGCCGCGGTAAAAACCCGCCCGGTACATTACCTGCCAGTGATCTTCAATTCTTAAGGGGTCTTTGCCAATTAAATAATCGCTGAGTTCTTCAACTGCTG
>CBEUVQ010000009.1:0-81384 GCA_965546615.1 uncultured Peptococcaceae bacterium | reverse complement strand
CAGGTAGAGGAAAGTCGAGACGCACACAGCTTTTGCTGTAGTATGGAGCCCAGTGCAAACTGGGGCAGGGCGACCTGACGACGGCAAAAAAAACTCACTGAGTTTTAAGTAGCCATAAAGTGCCACAGAAACGATTTCACCGGGCGACCGGTGAGTGCAAAGGTAAACTCCTCCGGTGCGCAACCCAAATAGGCGATAGGCTTTGCCGATCGCGGGTAGGGGCACCCCTTAACGGGGAAGGGATTATCATCCCTTAGATAGATGACTGTCTAAAACAGAATCTCGCTTACGGCTGTACTCTTAAAGTACATATTAGGAAGCACGTATCATAAACTGATACGTGCTTTTTTACATGGCAATTATTTTATAATGATATTAGTAATTATGTATGATACAATTATTGATGCTGTCTACTTGTTTGATGCATAACATATTTTGAAAGGATGATTGACTGAATGAAAAAGTGGAACGGACTTAGCATACCGGTAGTCATTTTGTCTTTGATAGTTGGTCTGCTGGTCTTTTTTGGAGGTCAATTTATTTACAATAAATATAATTATGTTAACCCTCTGAAAAATGTTATTGAAAATAAAGATTATGTTCAACAATACAATATTGAGAAAGAAGATCAAAATTTAAATATTACAGTGCAGTTTAAAGATACAGCAGAAAATCTTGATTTTATTGAAATGTATCAAGATTTATCTTTAAATATTGAAAATGTATTACCTAAAAAGCAGTTCGCCATAGAAATAAAAGATAATCCCGATCAAGATTTAAAACAAATTTGGCGTAAAAGCCAATTTGCAGTAGAAGAAGCCATTATGTGCGGCAACTTTACTGAAATGGCTGCGCAAATTGAAAAGCTTGCAGCAGAGAATAAAATTCAGGCTGATGTTTATGTTGACCATAACAGTATTTATGTTCAATTTAAGAAAAATGACGGACACAATTTATTTAAGGTTGTTAACCGACAAAATTTTATGGTAACCGGCCAGGTTGCTGATGTTGGAGGTGTAGTCGGTGTTGAAAGAAATTAGCTTAGGTTTGGCTGCTGCATTAATTATTTTTGCACTGGCAGCGGGATATGACATTGTTCCGATCTTTATCTTGGCATTGGTTGGTGCAGCTTTATATTTTGTTGCTCAAAACAAAGGGATGATTAAAAAATTTGACGGCGATATAGATAATGCACCTGCTCAACAAATTACCTTTGAAAATATCGGCGGTCAAGAAACAGCTGTGAAAGAACTGCGTGAGGCTCTTGATTTTATAATTCACCATGAAAAAATCAAACAACTGGGTATCCGCCCGTTAAAAGGAATACTGCTTACCGGCCCTCCGGGAACGGGAAAAACATTGTTAGCTAAAGCGGCTGCGAATTACACAGACAGTGTTTTTAAAGCAGCCAGTGGGAGCAGCTTTGTAGAGATGTATGCGGGTGTAGGTGCTTCACGGGTAAGAAAATTATTTAATTCAGCCCGGGAAAAAGCTAAAAAAACAGGCAAAAAAAGTGCAATTATCTTTATTGATGAAGTAGAGATTTTAGGTGCAAAACGGGGGCAAAACAGCAGCCACATGGAATATGATCAAACTTTAAACGAGCTGTTGGTACAAATGGATGGGATGAAAGTTGACGATTCCGTGCGTGTTTTAGTTATTGCCGCAACCAACCGAATTGATATGCTGGATGCTGCTTTAATGCGCCCGGGGCGCTTTGACCGTCAAGTAAAAGTGGACTTGCCTGACAGAAGCGGACGATACGAAATATTAAAAATTCATGCTCAAAACAAACCTTTATCACCGGATGTGGACTTAAACGTAATTGCCAAAGAAACCTTTGGATTTTCCGGTGCTCACTTAGAAAGCTTAATGAATGAGTCCGCTATTTTAGCGATGCGTGAAGGATGCAGCGAAATTTGCTGCCGTCACCTGCAGGAAGCGGTGGATAAAGTAATTATGGGTGAAAAATTAAATCGCTGCCCGGCAAAAGATGAATTATACCGCGTGGCGGTGCATGAAACCGGCCATGCTTTAATCAGTGAAATGGTTAGACCGGGGTCGGTTGCTGCTCTTACAGTAACCCCGCGCGGGGGAGCTTTGGGATACATGCGTCAAAACAACGAAAATGAAGACAGCTATCTGCATACCAGAGAATATTTGGAAAACCAAATTGCCATCATGCTTGCCGGCGCGGCAGCGGAGGAAATAGTTATCGGCAGCCGCAGTACCGGCTCATCCAATGATTTTGAAAAGGCACTTAAGTCAGCAGAAACAATTATAAAAAGCGGGTTAAGTGATTTAGGAATAGTGGATTGGAACAGTTTATCTCAAGAACGGAAGTTTAATACGGCGAAAGATATTCTTTCCCGCCAAGAAAAAGTGGTTGCTGATTACTTAAGTAATCAGCAGAAGATAGTTGATCAGGTAGTTAATAAGCTGTTAGATTTAGAAAAAATAACCGGTGAGGAACTGCGTATGTTAATCAATTAAAAAAATATTTTTAACTTTTTATGTCGACCTACTTGCCAGTCTTATCTTTTTAGAATAAAATTAATAATAGTAAAAATTTTCACATATTGTATTGTATAAATTAATAACTTTTATAAATAATATAATTGGTGGTATAGATTATGAAAGCAGAATTGATTTTTACCGGCACTGAGATATTACTGGGGCAAATTTTAAATACCCATGCGCAATATTTAGGCAGAAAGTTATCTGATCTTGGTATAGAAGTTGTTTTGCATACAACTGTAGGGGATGACTGGGATCGCATGAAGGAAATTCTTACCAGAGCACTTGGGCGATCGGACATCATTATCACAACCGGTGGGTTGGGTCCGACATCTGACGATTTAACCAAAGAAACAATCGCTGAAGTGCTCAATTTACCAATGATGCTGCATGAAGAATCCTTAATTTCGATCAAAGAATTTTTTAAAAGTCGTAATAATAAAATGCCGGACAGTACTTTAAAACAAGCATATTTCCCTGAAGGGTCAAACGTAATACCCAACCCCTGCGGTACTGCACCAGGAGCAATTATCGAAAGAAATGGCAGAATTGTTATAATATTGCCCGGCCCGCCCTGGGAATTAGAAGCGATGTATGAAGGTTACGTTGGTCAGTATTTAGCATCTCTGCCCGGGCGTGGAGAAGTAACCCGTTTTTCAACCATCAAACTTACAGGAATTCGTGAAGATAATATTCAAGATATGCTCAGTGACTTGGATGGTTTCAGCAATCCGGAAATTGCTTATATTGCACGTCCCGGTGAGGTGCATGTGCGCATCAGTGCCCACGCTTTAACATCTGAAAAAGCAGATGCACTGGTAAAACCACTGGCTGATGAAGTTAGTAAGCGTCTTAAACAGTACATTTTTGCTGTGAATGATGAGCAGATAGAATTAATAGTTGCTGAACTGTTAAAAGAAAATAAAATGTCTATTGCAGTGGCAGAATCCTGTACTGCCGGTTTATTGCAAGCGCGTCTTTGTGATATCGCCGGGTGTGCCGGCATTTTAAAGGGCGGAGCTGTTTGTTCGAGGAAGCAGGCTATGGAAGATTTATTAGGAATTGACCTGCTTGATATTGAAGAAAAAGGCACAGTGAGCAAATGGACTACCGTTGAAATGGCTAAAAAAATCCGCACCCTGTTGAATGCCGACATAGGATTAGCGGTAAACGGAGTGGTTGATCATGTGCCTTGTAAAAACAAACCAATTGGCACCGCATATATTGCATTAGCTACACCGGAAAAAGTTCAATGCCGCGAGTATAGAATGCCGGGTAGGCGAATGGCCATTCGCCAGGGAATTGTAAATGCGGCATTGAAAGTGGTGAGGCATTATTTTCAGCATAAATAAATTTATTGACAAGCCCCAATTTTTGGGGCTATAATTGTTTTGACGAACGTGCGTACGATTTTGGTTTTTTGGAAGGGCAAACCTTAATATTAAGGAGGCGATGTTTTGGACAAGCAAAAGGCTTTTGAACAAGCTTTAAATAACCCCAATAAGAAACAAGCATTGGAGCAGGCTTTAATTAATATAGAACGAAGTTTTGGCAAAGGTTCGATCATGAGACTGGGAGAAGTCAACGCCAAATTAAAAGTAGAAACAGTCTCTTCAGGATGTTTGCCGTTAGATTTGGCTTTAGGGGTAGGCGGAATGCCCCGTGGAAGAGTAATTGAGATATATGGTGCAGAATCCTCCGGTAAAACCACCATAGCTTTACATGCCATAGCGGAAGCACAAAAAGCAGGTGGTGTGGCAGCCATTGTAGATGCTGAGCATGCGCTTGATCCTACATATGCGAAAGCATTAGGTGTAGATATTGAAAATTTATTGATTTCACAACCGGATACCGGTGAACAGGCATTGGAAATTTGCGAAGCATTGGTGCGAAGTAATGCTGTAGATATCGTAGTGGTGGATTCGGTAGCTGCACTGGTACCGCGCGCAGAAATTGAAGGAGATATGGGAGATGCTCATGTTGGACTGCAGGCTCGCTTAATGTCTCAAGCACTGCGCAAGCTTACCGGAATAATCAGTAAATCCAAAACTATTGTCATTTTTATTAATCAGTTAAGAGAAAAAGTAGGGGTAATGTTTGGCAGCCCAGAAACAACACCCGGTGGGCGAGCATTAAAATTTTATGCTTCAGTAAGAATTGAAGTGCGCAAATCAGATGCTATCAAGCAGGGAAATGATGTGCTTGGCAACCGTACTAAAGTTAAGGTAGTAAAAAATAAAGTTGCGCCGCCATTCAAGCAGGTTGAATTTGATATTATGTATGGAAAAGGGATTTCGCGTGAAGGCTGCATTTTAGATATAGGTGTAGAGCAAAATGTGGTTCAGAAGAGTGGATCATGGTATTCTTATAATCAAGAGCGGTTAGGACAAGGCCGTGAGAATGCGAAAGAATATTTGAAGCAAAATCCCGGATTAGCCGATGAGATAGAGCAAAAAATTCGTGAAAAGGTGACCCCTGGGGCAGCAGAGCCGGAAATCAGTAACAACCAACAAGAAGAAGAAAATAATGAATAAAACCGGGTTAACCCCGGTTTTACTTGTGCTTGGAAGTGATAACTATTTATACAGAAAAAGAATTAAACAAGGCAAAAAATTATGCGCTGCGTTTGTTAACATATCGCCCGCGCAGTGAAAGCGAGCTGGCTGCTAAATTAAAACAAAAAAAATTTAGCAGCGAAGTTATTAAAGCAGTAGTAGAAATAATGAAGGAATACAATTACATTGATGATCGTAAATTTGCTTTGCAGTGGGTAGAATACCGACTTTCCGTTCGCCCAATGGGAAGCAAGCTGATAAAATACGAATTGAAAAAGTTTGGCATAAACGAAGAAATCATTGCCGAGGTAATCAGTGGAATTGATAATGAAGCGGAGATTAACCTGGCCAGGAATTTAGTAAACAAAAAAATTGCTCAGCGTGGGAAAGTTTCACTTCAAAGTATTTCCGGATTATTACAGCGCAGAGGATTTTCATATGAAACGATATACAAGGTGCTGTCAGACCTAGGCTTGATCTCATAAGGGCAACTTGACACACTGCATAAAAAACTGTAAAATTAAAAATGGCAGAAAATAGGATTGTACACACCGTATTTGGTGTTTATTATATAAATCCAGTTAAATACTTCAGGTTTCTTAATATATGTATCTTGTTGCTGCTTGAAGTAAACATAATATATATTATTTTGAAATTTATATATGTGTTATACTGGTTTTAGTTATTTTATTTTTAGGTATAAGACTGTACAAGACTATTTCTGCCGAATGTATCGGCTTTTTTTATTGTTGTATACTGTCATAGGCGAAATTATTAAACTGTTTGCTGACAGTATCAACCAAAGGTAGATTGAAAAATTAACAACTTAATAAGAGGAGGTGAATTAAAATGGATATGCAAACTGTTTTGCTTATTATTATTGGTATTGCATTTGGTATTGCAGCCGGATACTTAATCCGCAAAAATTTGGCTGAAGCTAAGATAGCTACTGCTGAAGCTGAGGCTAAAAAGATAGTTGAAGAAGCACAACGTCAAGCGGAAGCTAAAAAACGGGAAGCGATTTTAGAATCTAAAGAAGAGATTCTCAAGTTTCGTAATGAAGTAGAAAAGGAAAATAAAGAACGCCGCAATGAACTGCAGCGCTTAGAAAGACGCTTAATGCAAAAAGAAGAAATTCTTGACCGTAAAACCGAACAAAATGAAAAGAAAGAAGAGGCCCTGCAGCGCAAAGAACATGAAATAGAAAAGTTAAGAAATGAAATTAACAATGCTCTACAACAACAATTAACTGAATTAGAACGCATTTCAGGCCTAACTTCCGAAGAAGCTCGACAATTATTGATGGCAGATATTGAGAAAGAAACTCAACACGATGCCGCATTAATGATAAAGGAAATTGAACAGCGAGCAAAAGAAGAAGGCGAAAAAAGAGCTCGTGATATTATTTCACTGGCTATCCAGCGCTGTGCTGCCGACCATGTTGCTGAAGCCACAGTTTCAGTGGTGCCTCTGCCTAATGATGAAATGAAGGGTAGAATCATTGGGCGAGAAGGGCGGAATATTAGGTCTTTTGAAACTTTAACCGGTATTGATTTAATTATTGATGATACACCGGAGGCAGTAATCTTATCCGGATTTGATCCTATTCGCCGGGAAGTGGCACGGATAGCGTTAGAACGTTTAATAGTTGATGGACGTATTCACCCGGCGCGCATTGAAGAAATGGTAGAAAAGGCACAAAAGGATGTTGAGCTTCAAATTCGTGAAGCGGGTGAACAGGCAACTTTTGAAACCGGAGTGCATGGATTGCATCCAGAGCTTGTA
The DNA here is from genome assembly GCA_965546615.1 of uncultured Peptococcaceae bacterium. GTDB lineage: Bacteria > Bacillota > Desulfotomaculia > Desulfotomaculales > Desulfohalotomaculaceae > CBEUVQ01. The sequence continues at coordinate 74,527 of CBEUVQ010000009.1, read as the reverse complement.
AGGCTGCTGGGTAGGTTGAAATTCAGAACCAGCTACGGACAAAATGTGCTTAAGCACTCTATAGAAGTTTCTCACTTGGCAGGATTAATGGCTGCTGAGCTGGGTATAGATGTGCACATTGCCAAGCGGGCAGGTTTGCTTCATGATATAGGTAAAGCGGTAGACCATGAAGTTGAAGGGCCGCACGTAGTTATTGGGGTTAACCTCTGCCAAAAATACAAGGAATCTCCGGAAGTAATTCATGCTATAGCTGCTCATCATGGTGATGAGGAACCAAAAACAATTGAAGCGGTATTGGTACAAGCCGCTGATGCAGTTTCCGCTGCCAGACCGGGTGCAAGAAGAGAAACTCTGGAGTCTTACATTAAGAGACTGCAGAAGCTTGAAGAAATTGCCAACTCTTTTGACGGCGTGGACAAGTCCTATGCAATCCAAGCCGGCCGAGAGGTACGCATTATGGTTAAACCGGAAAAGGTTGACGACCACGGTTCGGTAAAAATGGCCAGGGAAATTGCCAAACAGATTGAAAGTGAATTGGATTACCCAGGGCAAATTAAAGTGATCATTATTCGAGAAACCCGCGTAGTAGAATACGCTAAATAAACCGGAAAACAAACGACTCCCTTAAGCGGAGTCGTTTTTAATTCTTTTTGTCTGGAATATTTTGAACACACAATTGTCTTTTGAATAAGCAGGAAATTAACTATCAAACAAGAATACTTACTAGGTTAGCAATATCGATTGACTTTGTTTCTTTAGGTGGTGGCAGCGTTGCATCTGCATTATAAAAACGGAAATGATTTAACTAACAGTGTTAGTTTAGTAACTTCAATATTGGTTCGTTACCCGGAAGTCTCTACTATTAAGTATAATCCTGACGAAAAAGTAATTAAATTTAATTTTCTGCTTAATCAGCATATCGGCTCTAATGAATTGTCGGCTTTAAAAAAACTGCTGCAGGACAGTATTGAATTATATAATCTGCTGGAAGACAGAAGCCCGACAAATATCACTGTATCAATAAAAGAAATAGAACAGTTTACTATGGTTGAAATAGTTCGTGATATGGGAACACTGGTACAAGGAGAAATTGCTTTAATTGTGCACTGCTTACAACAGGCTGTTAAAACTGTGGTTGCTTTTGAGCATTCGGAACGATATGGAGATGAAGACTTGCAGTTCCAAGAAGAATTAATCGAGAATATGCTTTACAGTGTCAAAGTGTCCCAGGATGACAAACATTTATTTGCCTTTCGCGAGGAAGGAAGAGTTTTAGTATATAATCTTTAATTGGGAGGGCGGATCTTGCGAGTTTTACTAATTGGGGATATTGTCGGACGGGCCGGACGCCGGGCCGTTAAAGACTGTTTGCCCAGCCTAAAAAGTGAGCTGGGTCTTAATTTCGTTATTGCTAACGGTGAAAATGCAGCCGGAGGTAACGGTATTACCAAAACTGTTGCAAAAGAGCTTTTTTCATATGGAATTGACATGTTGACAATGGGTAATCATGTTTGGAATCAAAAAGAAATTTTTACCTACCTGCCTACCGAGCAAAGAATTATTCGTCCGGCTAACTATCCGCCTGGTACTCCCGGACGGGGCCACTTCATTTATACAGCTCCAAACGGTATCAAAGTTGCTGTGGTTAACCTTTCCGGACGTGTGTTTATGCCGGAAATTGATTGCCCGTTCCGCAAGGTGGATGAAATTTTAGAGGAATTAAAAGACAGAGTCCAAATAATAATTGTTGATTTTCACGCCGAAGCAACTTCAGAAAAAGTTGCCATGGGTTGGTATTTGAACGGGCGCGTATCCGCTGTTGTAGGCACTCACACGCACGTTCAGACAGCTGATGAGCGGATTTTATCTAAAGGTACCGCTTATATTACTGATTTGGGAATGACCGGTCCGCGGGATTCAGTTATCGGGGTGAAAACAGATATAATTTTACGTAAATTTAAAACCGGACTGCCTCAGCGTTTTGAAACGGCAAATACCGATTATCAATTTAATGCAGTGGTGATTGATATTGACGATCTGACCGGTGAAGCAACTGACATCAACCGAATATTTAACTTGGAATAAGTATGTTAGTAAATTTTTTAACAAGAAGCAGGAATTTTTTAAAAATTATAGAATATACATATTTATTAAAAAATAACATAAGTGTTTTAATATCACATTCCTTAAGGGAGGTATTATTAAAAATGGATGTATTAAAAGTTTCAGCAAAATCTAATCCAAATTCTGTAGCTGGAGCCTTAGCTGGAGTGCTGAGGGAAAACGGATGTGCAGAGTTGCAGGCTATTGGCGCAGGGGCACTTAATCAAGCAGTAAAGGCAGTAGCAATAGCAAGAGGTTTTGTTGCTCCCGGTGGAATTGACCTGGTATGTATACCTGCTTTTACCGACATTATTATTGATGGAGAAGAAAGAACAGCAATTAAATTGATTGTAGAACCTCGTTAATTATCCAGATAATTAAATTACAATTACCCGCCTGTTCATGTTTATGAGCAGGTTTTTTTATTATTGAGAAAATTTTTGAATTTATAAAGGAGTGAAAACGGTGAATAGTTCAATACATCAACAATCAATAGTATTAGATGCACACTGCGATACCTTGCTGGTATTAGCGGAACAAGGGCGTACTTTGCACTGCGAATCAAACATAGGCCATATTGACTTACCTCGCTTGAAAAAGGGCGGAGTTAACGTTCAGTTTTTTGCGGCATATATTGCGCCTAAATATGGTGAAGCGCGTGGAATTGAACGGGCTATGGAATTAATCAATATTTTTTATAAAGAATTGGCGGCAAGCAAACACTGCATGAATTTAGTCACTACGTTAGATGAATTGTACAAGACGCTGCAAGACGGTAAAATTGCTGCTGTTTTAACGATTGAAGGCGGAGAAGCTCTGGGCGGCAAATTGTATATGCTGCCAATTTATTATCGTTTGGGAGTGCGCTGTATGACGCTCACCTGGAACGGTAGAAACAGTATTGCTGACGGCGTGGGAGAAAGGCGCAGCAACGGGGGCTTAACTTCGTTTGGTGTTAGCGTGGTGCAAGAGATGAATAAACTGGGTATGTTAGTTGATATTTCACATCTTGCGGAAGCAGGTTTTTGGGATGTGTTAAGTATTTCCGATAAACCAATTATAGCATCGCACAGCAACTGCGCGGCTCTTTGTGCCCACCCGCGCAACCTTACAGACCGGCAAATTATTGCTTTGGCAGAGAAAGGTGGGGTAATCGGCACAACATTGGTTCCTAATTTTGTATCTGCTGAAAAGCCTACAATTGAAAAATATTTAGATCATATTGAGCATATTGCCAATCTGGTTGGTCCACAGTATATTGGCATTGGCAGTGACTTTGACGGTACCGAAAATATGCTCCCCGAAATTGCGGACTGCTCGAAAATGGCATTGATTAGCGAAGGGCTGATAAAAAGAGGTTTTAGTACATCAGATATTAGCGGCATTTTAGGCGGCAATTTTTTGCGCGTAATGGGGAATGTAATAGGGTAAGCAGGGAAATATAACCTGATTATCGAAAAATTCAAAACAGGGAGTGGTTCAGTTGGGTGCAGATTTACATATACACACTACAATTTCCGATGGCTCCGAAACACCGGAAGAAATTGTTAATCATGCACTGTCATTAGGCCTTAATGCGATTGCTATCACTGATCACGATATTGTTGACGGTGTACTGCCGGCCCGTCGGGAAGCGGCAGGAAAAAACATTGAAGTATTAGCGGGGGTAGAGATTAGTTGTGATTTCAAAGATCAAGAAGTTCATATCTTAGGATATTTTGCGGAGCCAAACCATCCTGAACTGGTTGCAGTGTTAGACGAAATGCGCCGGTTTCGTTTGAAGCGAGCACACTTAATGGTCAATAAACTGCAATCCTTAGGTTTTGATATTGATTGGCAGTTAGTAGAAGAAATTGCCGGAGAAGGTTCTGTCGGCCGCCCTCATATTGCCGATGCATTGGTTCAACTGGAAGTAGTTGCCGACAGAGAATCTGCTTTTCGTAATTATATCGGACGCGGCTGCCCGGCATATGTGCCTCGCAAAAAAATTACACCGGTTGATGCGATAAAATTAATCAATCGCGCTAAAGGTGTTGCTGTAATTGCTCACCCGGGAGCACTTGGCCATTACAGTATCTTAAATGAGTTGACAGATGAAGGTTTGGCGGGCATTGAAGTTTGGCATCCTCACCATTCCCTGCTGCAAAGTGATTACTATTATAAACAAGCCAAAAGAATGAAGCTGATACCAACCGGCGGTTCGGATTATCATGGATCGAAACACCAAACTTGTAACCGCCTGGGTGCTTTTACAGCTCCTAAAGAATCTGTGGCACTGATAAAAAATGCTTTGAATTAATTACAGCGAAATTTTTTACATTGCTATTCTAATAATTAATTATTTAATTTGGAGGAATGGAAAATGCAAACCGCAGAACGCATTAATGGTTTAACCTCAGCAATTTTTAGTGAAATGGCTGCGCGAAAGAAAGAAGTAGAAGCTGGCGGCATTAACGTGATTGATTTAAGTATTGGCAGCCCTGACCGAAACCCGGCACCGCATATCATTGAAGCAATGCACAAAGCAATGGATCAAGACGGCAGTTATATGTATACTATTACCGGTAAACCTCGGCTGCACCAAGCGCTGGCAGACTGGTATTTAAAGCGTTTTGGCGTAAGTCTTGATCCTGAAAAGGAAGTGTTGGTATTAATGGGCTCGCAGGATGGACTGGCGCATATTGCGTTAGCATATATTAACCCCGGTGACATTGCTCTTGTTCCCGATCCCGGTTACCCAATTTACTCGGCCAGTATTGTGCTTGCGCAAGGTGAAATCTATCCTATGCCGCTGTTGGCTGAAAATAAATTCCTGCCGGATTTGGAGAAAATTCCCGAAGAAGTGGCAAAAAAGGCAAAACTGATGTGGTTAAACTACCCGAACAATCCGGTGGCTGCTGTTGCGGATAAAGAATTTTTCGCTCAGGTAGTGGAATTTGCCCAAAAATATGATATTCTGATCTGCCATGACGTGGCATATTCGGAATTGGCATATGACGGATACAAGCCGGTCAGCTTTTTAGAAGTGCCGGGAGCAAAAGATGTTGGCATTGAATTTTATTCCACTTCTAAAACTTATAACATGGCCGGATGCCGCTGTGGTTTTGCTGTGGGCAATGCCAAGGTTTTAGAAGCTTTGGGCCGGATTAAATCCAACATTGATTACGGTGTTTTTGGGCCGGTTCAAGAGGGTGCGATTGCAGCATTAACCGGACCGCAGGATTGTGTGCTGGAGAACGCCAGAAATTACCAAAAAAGAAGGGATATCCTGGTTGATGGTTTTGCTGCGATTGGCTGGAAAATGACCAAACCGCAGGCTTCGATGTTTATTTGGGCTGAGCTGCCGGAAGGCTACACGTCGTCAAAAGATTTTGCTATAGAAATATTAGAAAAGACAGGGGTGCTTTTTATTCCCGGTGTTGCTTTTGGACAGCAGGGAGAAGGTTATGTGCGCATTGCGTTAGTGCAGTCAGCAGATAAGTTAAAAGAAGCGGTGGAACGGATTGGTGCCTATTTTAAAAATCGCTCTTAGTCTATTATTGCTCTTTGCCGCATATACTTAAAGTGTAAATGCCGGTAAAGGGGCGTTGTTATGAACGAGAAAGAATACTTGGAATATATCAGCTGCCTTAAGCAGAGAATCCGAGAGTTAGAAGAAAAAGTGGAGCAGTTGAGGTTAAGTCGGCGTGTGCTGATGAACTTAATCGAAAAAATTGAGCGTGAAAAAAATGACGCTTTGTCAAAATTAGAGAAAGAAAATAAGAAACTAAGCAAATCAAATTATTGCTATGCTAGGTCGATTTTAAATAAGAACCGAATAATTGTCGAGCTGGAATCAAAATTATCAAATGTAACTTCGTTAAAAAGCAGTAATTAAGTTTTATCCACAGTTTTATACACATATTGTAAAAAACTGTTACTATTAAGAAAAAATGACATTTTAAAACCTCGGCTGACAAACGCCGAGGTTTTATTCTATTTAATTCATGTTATCAGCCTGCTGCAGTAAAGATAGTTCCAGCGGTGGCTTCTTTATATTTTGATGGTGATGGCGAATTAAAAAAACAACTTCTTTATCTACTGCTATTCTTTCTGCAAACTCGGCACCTCGAGAAGCGTGAATTTTTTGGATATAAAATGCACGTCCCAGTTCACCATACTTATCATTTTTGCCGGCTGCAATTAAATATGCGGCAATCTTTGGTACTAAACGCTGCGTTAGTACAATAATCACCCGGTGCCAAGTTTTAATTTCTCCGGCTTTTTTGCCAATGTCATGCAGCAGTGCCGCTTTAATTAAAATATTTCGGTCAGCATCGGCATATTTATTAGCAAGAGTGGTACAAGTATCGGCAACATTTAAAGCATGCCGTTGGGTGGGAATGTCCATTTGATAAAATAATTTTAGCTCGTCGTCATTGAGATGCATACGTAAGTAGTTATGGTCGTCGGCGGTAATGCTGCTGGTTATTGCAGAAATAAACTGCTTAATTCTTACAAATAACATGCTGATCTCCTGCTTGTTAATCTTTAGTTTAATTATATACCACTATATAGAAATACTACAGTGTTGAGCAAATTTTATATTTGTTAAGCAGGATTTTCTCAGAGAATATTGAATTTTGAATTAGTGAGATTAAGAACAATCATAATGACGTAAATGATACATTCACCATGGTGAATGATCAGAAAGGTGATGCAGATGGGTAAGGGTAAATTAATCTTGGTTCTTGGGGGTGCCCGCAGCGGTAAAAGTAATTTTGCCGAAAAATTAGCTTCCGGTATTAGCGAAGATGTAACTTACGTAGCAACGGCAGCGGTTTTGGATGATGAAATGTTCCGTCGAGTAGCTCTGCAGCGTTTTGTATGCCCGTCTCACTGGAACACCGTTGAAGAAACAACCCATTTATTAAGTGTCATAAAAGAATGGGGTGCAAAAACAGATGTTGTATTGATTGATTGTTTATCATTGTGGTTGTCAAATCTTTTATTAGACTCAAATCGCACGGCTGCAGGTGTTTCTTGGGCGGAAAAAGAAAGTTATATTATTAATGAAGTAGAAAAATTAGCCAAGGAAACGATTAATACAAAAGCTGCAGTGATAGTAGTTTCTAATGAAGTAAGCTTAGGAAGTATACCGGATAATCGTTTGGGACGGGCCTACCGGGATGTGATGGGAATTGCCAATCAAATCATGGCTAAATATGCCGATGAGGTTTATTTGACTGTAGCCGGAATACCCATTGAAATTAAATCCTTAGCTTCTAAAAGTTTAAATCTATGATAGATAAGCATTAGGGGGCACAAATGGGAACAAGACTTTATTTAGTAAGGCATGGCCAAACTGAATGGAATGCTGTCAGAAAATTTCAAGGTCATACTGATGTGCCGTTATCACCTTTTGGCCGTAACCAAGCTGCCCATCTGGCTAAACATTTAAAAAAAATAAAATTTGATGTCGGACTGACCAGTGATTTGATTAGGGCTAAAGAAACCGCACTGATCATCATCGGCAAATCTAACTTAGAATTAAAAACGGACATTCGCTTAAGAGAAATTAACTTTGGCGAATGGGAAGGCTTGACGTTAGAAGAAATAAAATCCGCATACCAAGATATTGTGCAAAAGTGGTGGAATGAGCCGGTTAATACCTTAATTCCCGGTGGAGAAATGTACTCTGAAGTGGCTAAAAGAGCAATGGTGTCAGTTGAAAAAATTGTTGAAAACTACCCAAATAAAAATGTACTGCTGGTTTCTCACGGTGGTGCTATTTTATCAATCATCTGCAGTATTATGGGGATAGATTTAAACCTTTACCGCCGTATGCGGCTGGACAATTGCTCGCTAAGTATTATTCATTTTCCTGATAATCGTGTAGATAACGGTATTTTAGAGTTATTTAATTGTACTTACTAAGGGCACGGCGCTCTTTTTTTATTTAATTGATAATTAAGCTGGTAAAAAAATAAAAATTATGATATAATCACTATGGAAATTACTAACTTAATATTTGGTTAATCGCTGAGTTCTTTTAATTAAGAAGCGGGGGAACCATTTTTTTGGGGTGAATCCGATAATTCGGATGGGTTAGTTTCGATCCAAACCCGACAGCTAACTTCGTAAGCGTTGAAAGAATGAGAAGTGTATCTTTTAGAAAAGATACGGCTTGGTTTGCTATGCCCAAAACACCTGTTCTTTCGCGCTGAACAGGTGTTTTTTTATGTGTTTAGAGAACTGCAGTGACAAAATTTATCTTTCAGCATCTTCTATTTACTTAATATTCCAAAAAATTGCAAGGGGGGATTTGTCTTATGGCAACATTTCCGACGCCGGACAAATGCTTAGATCAAAATGAAAAAAAAGCGATTGCCTTGAAACGTGCTGCTGTCCTGCGCAGCAGAATCAGTGATTACTTAAAGGAAAAGGATACCATTTATACCGGGTTTGATTTGCAAGATATAATATTACAGCGTAAAAACCGCATTTTAGAATACTTAAATGCCACAGAGGAACAATGGAACAGTTGGAAATGGCAGATGGCCAATCGAATTAATGATCCTGAAATCTTGGGTAAGATATTTAACTTAAGTGCTGAAACTATTGAAAAAATTGCCAAAGTGGGGGCTAGGTTCCGTTGGTCGATTTCTCCTTATTATGCTAGTTTGATGGAATATACAGAAAGTAATGATGATCCAATTTGGTTGCAAGCAGTGCCGTCAGAGTTAGAGCTGATCAGCAAAGATGGGGTGGATGACCCGATGGGTGAAGAATTTACTTCACCTGCGCCATGCATTACCCGCCGGTACCCTGATCGCTTAATTATTAATGTTACCAATCAATGTGCTATGTACTGCCGCCACTGCCAGCGCCGACGCAACATCGGAGAAGTTGATAGACATAAACCGAAAAAAATGTTAGAAGAGGCACTGGCTTATATTCGGGCTAATCCGGAAATCAGAGATGTTTTAATTACCGGTGGCGATGCTTTGCTGTTGGCCGACAATACGTTGGACTGGTTGCTTGGTGAATTAGACAAAATTGACCATGTTGAAATTAAAAGGCTGGGAACAAGAGTAATTGTTACAATGCCTCAGCGTATTACGCCCGAGCTTTGTGCGATTTTAGAAAAACACCCGCCAATTTATATCAATACGCAGTTTAACCACCCAAGAGAAATTACGCCTGAAGTTAAAGCTGCTTGTGACTTGTTAGTAAAGGCCGGTGTAGTTTTAGGAAACCAGGCGGTGCTGCTAAAAGGGGTCAACAACCATCCGCATGTGATGAAAAAACTAAACCAGCAGTTGTTAAAAATTAGAGTGAAACCATATTATATCTTCCACGCTAAACAAGTAACCGGCACAGGGCATTTCATTACTTCTGTAGATGAAGGCATAGAAATTATGGAAAAGCTGCGGGGATATACTTCCGGTATGGCGGTGCCAACTTATATTATTAATGCTCCCAATGGGTTGGGAAAAACACCGATACTGCCGCAGTACTTGCTGCACAAAACTGATAGTGAGGTTAAACTGCGTACTTGGGAAAAGCAAGTAATCAATTATGTAAACAAACATTAAGATTATACTGCTGCTGAAAAACAGCATAAATTACCTCCTGCTTTAATAACATGTACAAAGCCTTTTAAGGAGGGGTTTCGATGACCTTTGAGCAAAAAATGGTCATCATTTTTTTTACTGCATTGGGTGTAGTGTTAGGGGCATCTATTATCGGGGCAGCTTCAGCTGTTTTGGTACGGCAGCCTCCGGCAACTACCATGCTGCGCTTAGCTGGTGAAATAAAAATATGGGCAATAGTGGCAGCTATCGGCGGAACTTTTACTGCTATTGAAGTTTTAGAATCTGGAATATTTGAAGGGGAATTTCGCGCGGTAATTAAACAATTACTATACGTTTTAAGTGGTTTTGCCGGAGCACAAGTTGGTTATTTCTTAATATTGTATTTAACGGGTGGAAAAAATTGAAACGAATAATTGTACAGATTGTTTCTGCTTTTATCATTGGGGCGATTATCGGTGCCTCTGCTATGAACCTATATATCAGCCGCGAATTTGAAGAACTAACTGTTAACAACCACATGCTTCAGGAAGAACTGGAAAGTACAAAATCAGATTTAGAAGAAGCGAGAAACCATTTAAAAAAACAGCAGCAAAATAAAATTATTACCGATATAGAAGCTAACGTTGAAATTGATCAAGACCTAAGTGACATTCCCAGCTTTGAAGCAGCCAGTATACAATTGGCAGGAAAAAAAAGAATTAAAGAATTACTGCAGCCGTTAATTGAACAAGAAATTAAAACAATAAATTATAATTTAATTCCGCCTATCATTGATGGCAGGGAATTTAGCACTGACGGCAAAAGATATATATTAAATGTTGATATGATCATCATTACTGATGAACTGCAGATTTTTGCCACTGCAAAAACATTAAAGGAAGAATAATCGCAGTCATAACTCTTGTTTCTTTGGACAAAATATTTGATAAACCAGTTATTGAGGAGTGATTGCAGTGGAAGAATTTATTCGATCAAGAGTTCCATGGACAACAGAACCGAGCTTGGTCACCAAAACAGAAGAAGTAGGGATAGATTTTGATGATTTTATTGAAGCTGTAAAAAATGATAAAACCGATGCAGAGATGGCTAAAGAATTTGGCGTTACCGAAAAAACGATTAACTATTTGAAAAATCATTTTTGGACACACGGCATCGGCTCGACGATGGGGCAAGACTAAAAAAGGGGCCTCCCGGCCCTTTTTAAAATGTTTTGAAAAAGGGAGAGGGAGTTTAATGTTTGGGCGCTTTTTGCTGCTTTTTATTTTAGTACCTTTTATTGAGATGATTATTCTTATTCGCTTAGGTGATTATATTGGTTTTTGGCCCACACTGGCACTGATTATTTTAATGGGTCTTTTGGGTTTGACAATGGTTAGATCACAGGGAATGTCAGTATTGAGAAATTTTAGGAAAAATATTGATGCCGGTGTGCCGCCCGGCCAGGCATTGTTAGATGGCGCTTTAATTTTTGCCGGAGGACTGCTGCTAATTACCCCCGGATTAATAACCGATATTGTGGGGCTGCTATTGCTTTTTCCGCTAACTCGTAAGCGAATCAGTAAGCTGATCGCCCCTTGGTTGGTGCATAAATTTTTTAATTCCGGGCATTGGTACATTCACCGCTGGTAAAATCGATAAACTTAACCTTTTTTTAACTTAACATAACAAATATCCGTGCTATAATATACGACATTATACTAAATAACACAGCGAAGGGAGAGGAAAAATGTATCCCGAAAAATTTGTTAAAGAAGGTTTAACGTTTGATGATGTTCTTTTAGTACCGGCAGCTTCTGAAGTGCTGCCCAAAAATGTTGATACATCAATCCGTCTTACCGAAAAGGTTAAGTTAAATATTCCAATTATGAGTGCCGCGATGGATACTGTTACCGAGTCAAAAATGGCGATTGCTTTGGCTCGTGAAGGCGGTATTGGCGTTATCCATAAAAATATGTCCATCGAGCAGCAGGCACAAGAAGTAGACCGTGTTAAACGTTCTGAGCATGGTGTTATCTGGGATCCTTTTTATTTGAAGGCAGATGATACTATTAGTCAAGCGGAGACTTTAATGTCTCGTTACCGGATATCCGGTGTGCCGATTGTAGACAATAACGGAAAATTGGTGGGTATTATTACCAACCGCGACATGCGGTTTATTAAAAATTACAACCAACCCATTGGCGAATTTATGACTAAGCATAACTTGGTTACAGCGCCGGTAGGTACTACTTTGGAAGAAGCCAAAGAAATATTAATGCTGCACAAAGTAGAAAAGCTTCCAATAGTTGATAATAATTACCAACTTAAAGGTTTAATTACAATTAAAGATATTGAAAAAGCCAAGCAGTTCCCGAATTCAGCCAAAGATGAAAGAGGACGGCTGCTGGTTGCCGCTGCTGTAGGTGTATCTGCTGATACACCTGATAGGGTAGATGCGCTGGTAAAATCTAAAGTGGATATTCTTGTTGTTGATACTGCTCACGGGCATTCCAAAGCAGTTATTGATACCGTTAAGTACATTAGACGAAACTATCCCGATATCGATATTATTGCCGGAAATGTGGCCACAGCGGAAGGAACTAAAGATTTAATTGCCGCCGGTGCTAATGCAGTAAAAGTAGGTATTGGTCCGGGATCAATTTGTACAACCAGGGTTATCGCCGGTGTCGGCGTGCCTCAAATCACCGCAGTATATGATTGTGCCCAAGAGGCAAAGAAATACAACGTGCCGGTGATTGCTGACGGTGGTATTAAATATTCCGGTGACATTGTGAAAGCAATTGCTGCCGGCGGTAGTGTAGTGATGCTGGGCAGCATGTTGGCAGGTACTACCGAAAGCCCTGGCGAAATTGAAATTTTCCAAGGCCGTAGTTACAAGGTATATCGGGGAATGGGGTCGCTGTCGGCAATGAAAAAAGGCAGTAAAGATCGTTATTTCCAAGATGATGATAAAAAACTTGTACCTGAAGGTGTTGAAGGCCGCGTTCCTTACAGAGGTCCGCTGTCCGAAATGATCTTCCAATTGATCGGGGGCTTAAGAGCAGGAATGGGTTATTGTGGATGTAAAACAATTACCGAACTGCAAACCAACACTAAATTTATTCGCATTACCGGTGCCGGTTTGCGTGAAAGCCACCCGCATGATGTACACATCACTAAAGAAGCGCCAAACTACAGTAAATAAAAAAGGTGTGACCTCGCGTCACACCTTTTTTATAAATATTTACTCCGAAAAGTCAGCTGTTCAAACCTTTGAATGGCTTCTTTTGGAACATTTTTACCGTAACGAACCATCAAGACATTTGCAGGATGTTCAATGATATCCGGATCATCTGTAGCACGCTTTTTTAAACCAACACTGCTGAACAAGCGTGTTAACATCCTTTGATAATCCCACATTGTTAACCCACTGCCCCGCAAATCCCAATGCCAGCAGTATTCAATGGTAATAATAATAAAATCCTCTACAAAAGAATTGCTAAAAGCTTCTTTTAATAAATGATTGGCAATACGGTATTTTCGCCAGGGTTGGCAAATTTCAATTGCACCCAATTCCAACACCCAAGGATGTTTACACCAACGGCTGTACTCATCGGGATGATGAAAAGTAACATAGCCGATAATTTCTTTCTCATAACGGGCAATAAAAACCCGCCCGTTTGACAGCGAAGGTATTGTGCTTAAAGCCTCTTTTTGTCGGTCAGCAGGGCGAAAATTATTTAACCCTTGGTGCATATTTAACCTGGAGATATATTCACCGTTAACCGGCCCCTCTAAATGAATGACTCCTTGAGGGGTAAAGATTATACCTTTGGCTACCTGCACATCTTTCTGATTAACATTTTTTTCATTCGGATCATAAATCATACTCAAACCCATCACCTTCGTGAACGGTTTCACCTACTCCGGTATTTTATTTCTGCAGTGTTGTATAAATGCTTAAGATAAAAAGCTATTCACTTATCATTATATTCTATTAGCAGCAGTGATTACAATACAGTATATTACATTTTTATCTGCTGCTGAATGCTGAACATAACCGCAGGTTAAATTATGTAAAAACATGTAGGAAAAATATGGAAAAAAATTAGCTTGATACGCAGGGATATTTAGAAATACCGTGAATATATTTGATAGGTTAAATTAGTAATTTTTGTAATTTATATACCATTGAGGAAGGTGATGGTTGTATGGAAAGTAAACTAAGTTCTTTAACTGATGTATTAAAAAAGACATTATTATTTTTTGATGGTTTATCGGCGTCAGAAATAGCCCCTTACGTACATCAAAAAATGTTACAGGATTACACTTTAGCTCAGGTAGAAGAGAAGGTAGAACTCTGTTTAAATCAAAATCCTTGCTTTGTAAAAAATAAATATAATTTTTGGTTTTTAAATACCGAAGGTGCTCGCGAAAATGACAGTTTTTACACTACGCTGCAAAAAAAGAAGCAGCCGATGAGTCTGCGGGCAGTGAGCAGAAACTCTACATCCAAAAGAGGCAGAGTTAAAAAACTGGCCGAAGAAGCTTCTCTTCTTAGTGACGGTCGTTTTGTTCAATTAGAAAATGGTAACTGGGGTTTAACAGAATGGAATATTGAACCTCAACAATATTCTTTAAAACATTTGGTGATTAAAGCTTTTAAAATGAACATCAACGGTTTAACTGCCGAGCAGGTATTGGAATATGTTCAAGAGTGGCGTCCCTGCACTGTTGACAGTGTTAAACAATTATTGAATAAGTTTCCCTATTTTGAAAAAGCAAATGATGATACATATGTTTACGAGCCTAAACTGCATTATCTGCATGATACCATGGTTAAGCGTTACTTATCGATATTACGGCGCCAAAAGCAAAAATGGCAGTATGACAGAGAACGTTGGGCTATTAAAAACAATAATTTGAAAAAGCAGCTGGATGAAGTGACGGCAATGCATAAAGAAGTAGCGGCGGCAATGGCTGAGCGGGTATCTATTATGGATCAATACCATCATTTATCTACTCAGCTTTCTGAAAAAGATTTGCTGCTGTCAATGAGAAAAAAAGAAATTCTTCGCTATCGTGAGCAGTTGGCAAAATTGGAATCTAAAGCTAACAGTATTCTTCATCAGTGCCGGCTTTGGGTAAAACGCTTTAAAGACGCAGATCAGGAAGTGCAAAAATTAAAAAAATATAATGAAAAGAACCAGCTAAGTTTAGAAACGATGTTCACTAAACTTCAACAATATAAGGAAAAGGATCGCGAAAACAAAGCAAAAATCACCGAACTGAAAGAACATTACACAAACCGCATAGCGGAATTGCAAACAGAAATAGTGGAACTAAAACAAAAATTGGAACGGGTAAGGGAAGACACTGAACATGAGGAACGTCGTTTGTATCAAGATATTAACGATATGTCCAACGAGCTGAAAGGATCTCTGGATACAGTTGAACAATTGCAAAAATCCATTAAAATTCTGCAGCAGCAATTAGACCGTGTACAGGAACAAAAGGCTCAGCTGGAAGCCCAAATACGCCCTTGGCCGGTTAGAATAATGATTAAACTGGTGGGTTTGTTTGGGTAATCTTTTGAATTCCTGGCGTTCGGTATTTCGGAAGGGCAGTGCTTTGTATCGGAATGCTGATATTTAGCATTTAAAAACAGCAATGAGTCAGGGGTGGATGATGTGTCCACCCTTAGCCTTTTTCATGCAGCGCCGTATTAACTGTTATTTGTCAACTGTTTCGTGTTATACTGTGTTAAGTAAATTATTGATGTATAAATGAGAGGGAAGCTATGAATACTAAGCGCATCTTGGTAGTTGACGATGAAGAAAAAATTCGCGAATTACTGAAGTTATATCTGGAGAATGAAGGCTTTGAGACACATCAAGCTGTAGACGGTCAACAAGCTCTGAAAATGCTGCAGAAAAACAATTACAACTTAGTTGTTTTGGATTTAATGATGCCGGGGACGGACGGTTGGGAAGTTTGCAAACGAATTAGGCAGAGTTCACAGATACCGGTAATTATGTTAACTGCTCGCAGTGATGAAATCGACCGCGTTCTGGGTTTGGAATTGGGGGCCGATGATTATATTGTTAAACCATTCAGCCCGCGTGAAGCGGTTGCCAGGGTAAAAGCTGTGCTGAGGCGCACTGTCAGTTGGCCGAAAGCAGCCGAAAGTGATGTGCTGCAGTATAATGACATTACTGTCAATGCTGCTTCTCGGGAAGTTTACATCAACAATACGTCAATAAGTTTAACACCCAAAGAATTTGATTTGCTGTATTATTTGGCCAAAAGTCCCGGACGGGCATATACCAGGGAACAGCTGCTGCAGAATGTTTGGGGTTATGATTATTACGGCGATTTGCGCACTGTTGATACCCACGTTAATCGTTTGCGAGATAAACTTAACAGGGCATCTGACGGTGTTCAATACATCGATACTGTATGGGGCGTTGGATATAAATTTGAGATTAAAAATGATTAAGAAAAATAATATTGCCAGAAAACTTTGGCTGGCGATGACTGTGTTGGTGCTGATTGTGTTGGGTTTTTATGTATTAATCCAAACCGGCTGGCTGCAGCACACCTACTATAAACAGCAAACAAATCAGTTAGTTGCTGCCGGCCAAAGTTTGGCGGAAGTCATCGCTCAGGAAACTAATCCGGTATTGGCGCGAAACATGATGACTAATACCGCTGCTGCTGTTGGGGCCCATATTTTCCTGGTTGGCAGCGACGGCAGTGTGTTGGAACAAAGTTATGCGCATAACGGAATGGGAATGGGTATGGGACATGGTTTTGCCCACAGAGGACATATGATGATGGGAAACCAGGATGTTATGCCGGATATTGAACTAACAGAAATATTAAAAGGGCAGATTGTTATAAACAGAATTCGGTCTGAATACTTAAATACCGAGGTGCTTAGTGTCGGTGTACCGATAGTGATAGATAATCAAGCTGCAGGGGCAGTATTGCTGCAGGCTCCGATTCTGACAATTGACAATCGCTTGCGGGTACTGCAGTATACTTCTTTATATGCTGCAGCAGCAGGAATTGTTTTAGCAGCTATGTTAAGTTTATTTTTATCCCGTTCACTGGTACGCCCCATTTTAGAAATTAATAAAGCTGCTCAAGATATGGCTGGTGGCCAATACGATCGCCAAGTACATATTAAAACTAACGATGAAATTGGTATGTTGGCGGATTCTTTTAATAAGCTATCGGGCGAACTGCAGGATAAAATAGCAGAATTAGAACGGCTGGATCAGACCAGGCGTGATTTTGTGGCTAATGTTTCCCATGAATTGAGGACGCCGCTGACCATTATTCAGGGTTTTAATGAAGCTTTGTTAGACGGCATGGCAAAAACAGAAGAAGATAAAAAGCGGTACTTAACCAACATTCATCATGAAATTTTGCGGCTGCGCCGATTGGTGGATGATTTACTGGATCTGCGCCGTTTGGAAATAGGGCAAATTAAAGTGCAGTTTGTGCCGGTTGATATTGTGAAGCTGATTGAGCGGGTGGCAGATGTAATTAAACCTCTAGCGAGGGAAAAGGGAATTGCGTTTGAGCATAATTCGTCCAATGTTTCATTAACAGTAAATGCTGATGCCGATCGTCTTTATCAAGTGCTGATTAACCTTTTAGACAACGCTTTAAGAGTGACGAAGCGGGGCGGAAAAATAACGGTTGATGTGCAGGAAAAATCCGATGTGATTAATATCAGTGTTACCGACACCGGGCCGGGTATTGATCCCAATGAAATTCCGCTGATTTGGGAGCGTTTTTACAAAGTGAACAAATCGCGTACCCGAAAAGGTTCAGGAACAGGGCTGGGTTTGGCAATCAGCAAAAAGATCATCGAACTCCACGGTGGAACTATTGAAGTAAGCAGCGAATTAGGGAAGGGCAGTACATTTTCATTTAAAATACCAAAAATTTAAGGACGTGAATTTATCTTCACGCCCTTTTTGTTAACGTTAATTTTGTGGAACCGGCTGCTGCCAATTGGGGCAATTACCGCAGAAACCGCCACCACCAAAACCGCGACCCATTCCCGGGCCAGTAGTAGTATCAGGGTTATTCTCTAAATAATCCAAGTGATTTTGTATGTTGTTTTTCATAGCGTCAGCCTGCTCTTCAGTGATTTGTCCGGCTGATTGGTATTCATCAACCATTTGCATGCGCAGTTCAATTATTTGCTGCTGCAGTGCATTGATTTTTTTAGCTTGTTCTGAGGTTAAACCGTTTGTCGCAGCTGCAAAAGCAGGAATGGCCATCGCCAGCAGTGCTGCTGTAGCTGCAATAATAAAAAATTTTTTCTTCATAACAAAACCCTCCCGAATAATTTTAATATAGTATATCCGGTAAATATGGCAGACCTATTATTAAAATGTCACGATTTTGTCACAATTATAAGTTTGCCAACTGTTTGCCGAAAAAATTAATCTTCTACTAAATCCCAACGCGGGCAGCGGTTGCCCCAGCGGCCGATGACTTTGCCGTCTTCATGAATTTCCACTACCTCACAGGCATTGGAACAACCGTCACATTCAAAACTGCTAGTATAGAAAGGGATATTTGTGATGGCAAAACCTTTAAATTTGGTGCTGCCGGTTTTGGCAGCTTCTTCTTTGGCCAAATGAGCAGCACCAATTGCTCCCATCACATTGAAGTAAGGAGGGATAGTTACCGGCAAGCCTAACTCTCGTTCAAAGGCAGCCTTAATGCCCACATTTGCAGCTACACCGCCCTGGAAAGATATTGGAGCAAGAATTTCTTTCCCTTTTCCCACGTTATTTAAATAGTTGCGTACCAACGCTTCACACAAACCATTGATAATATCTTCCAGTTTATGACCCATTTGCTGCTTATGAATCATGTCAGATTCTGCAAAAACGGTACAGCGCCCGGCAATACGTACCGGGTTTTTTGATTTTAAAGCCAGCGAACCGAAATCTGAAATCGGGATATTTAAACGAGCGGCTTGTTGATCTAAAAACGAGCCGGTACCGGCGGCACAAACGGTGTTCATTGCAAAGTCAGTGACAATTCCGTTTCTTAAAATAATGATTTTAGAATCTTGACCGCCAATTTCCAGTATTGTTTGCACATCGGGAATAATCGTAGAAGCGGCGACAGCATGAGCGGTAATTTCATTTTTAATGACATCCGCGCCAATCATCATTCCTGCCAAATAACGCCCGCTGCCGGTTGTCCCTGCGGCCGCTATTTCCAGATTTTTATCTTTTAAAACTTCTCCCGCTTTTTTAAAGCCGGTTTGAATGGTTTCAATAGGGCGGCCGCGGGTGCGCAGGTAAAGATCAACATGTACTTGACCGGCATCATCAATTACCACAATGTTTGTGCTTACTGAACCTACATCTACACCTAGATATGCCTTCATATTGTTACCCTTCCTTTAAGATACTATTTGGGCAGTACAGCCCGCATTTTGTTTTTTTCTTTTTAACAAATCCACAAAAGCTTCCAATCTGGTAACCATACCGGCTTTTGCAGTCTGCTCATCAAGGAAGAAGGTGAGCACCGGAATGTTGTGAATTTTACTGACTTTAGTTAAAATGGTGCGGGCGACGATTTCCGGAATACAGGTAAAAGGTGCAATTTGTATTACACCGTCAAAACCGCGTTTGGAATAAAGCACAGTGTGCCCGACGGTATCTCGTCCATGTCCGCCAATCAACTCGGGGAGGTATGGTTGGGCAGCTTCGGTAACCGACATTAGTTCTTCAGTGCCATTCCCAATATTATCTCTGGTCCATCCTGTAAGGAACATTGAGCGTTCCACTTCTACCCCCATATGCCCGAGGGATTCTTCAATTTCTAAATTACTGGCCGGTTCCAGTAAAACGTAAATTTCACCCACCAGCCCAACTTTAACAATCTGCCTGTTGGGATCTTGGGGTATGTCTTGAAATGCTTTGATTCCCGCTGCTTCTGCTTCATCAATTTGTTTAAATGTATAGGCTTCATCTAACCATTTTTGGGTTAGACGGTATACTTTACTGGTTGTGCCTTTTTTTAGCTCGCGGGGGCGAATTTGGTGGCTTAATTTTTCCATATGGTCTAAAGCCTTTAATTTATGCCACGCCCGTTTAATAGCGTCAATTATCGCCCGAATTGATAATTTAGCACTGTTTAGTTTTCGCACGTTGCGATAAAAGTTAATCGGATGCTGTTTGGGGGCTTCGAAACAAACCAAATCAACCGGGTAGCCAATGCTGTGCAAAATTGCCTGATGCAGATTGGCATAAAGACCGGCACGACAAGGGCCGAAACCTCCTGAAGTAACAATGGTATCCATTCCTTTAGCAGCTGTTTCCAAATAAGTACCTAACA
Source organism: uncultured Peptococcaceae bacterium (assembly GCA_965546615.1). Lineage (GTDB taxonomy): Bacteria > Bacillota > Desulfotomaculia > Desulfotomaculales > Desulfohalotomaculaceae > CBEUVQ01. The sequence goes on along the minus strand of CBEUVQ010000009.1, from coordinate 54,488 downwards.
GGATTTTATATGGCAAGCAGGCAAATTCCGGAGCATATTTCACCCCTAAATCAAGGGTGTATTTACTGGGGCGCGGCGGCAAAATCACTTCGTTGCCCATATCTTCCATTAACATCTTAAAGGCAATATAAGAATGACCCATGTGCGGAAAAGTTACCTTGCGCATTGGTAATTCGCCTCTTTCCTGCGTTTAACCATGTCTACAAAAGCTTCCAACCGAGTATGCATACCTGCTTCACCGCTGTGTTCATCAACGCTGATACTCATAAAAGGAATATTTGGATAGCGTTTAGATTCTAATTCTATATACTTGCCGACCATTGAATCCGGTCCGCAGCCAAAGGCAGTTACGTGGATAATTCCATCAACATTGCCCTGTTCAAAAAAATGATAAGCAGATTTCAGCACACGATCACTGAACGTCCAAAACATATTTTTTTTCAGCTTTTTGATCTGTTTGTTTATTGAACGGTGGGAAACCTGCTCTAAAGTAACGGTTTCCGCTCCTAAACGATGCAATTTGTCTAACAAGTTTACACTGATATAACTGTCGTGAACAATATAGGGATAGCCCAATACCGCAAAACGCAGGCTTTTTGCAGTTTTTTTTGTTTTTAATTGAGGATGATGGAGTTTTATCATTGCTTCTTCCGGAGGAATACCCTGCAGTAAGTATTTATGATACTTGGCCAGCGTGCGCTTTGCTTTTAAATAAGTTTTTAATACCAGCAATTTATCAGAGGTAAATCTGCTTCCGATTTCAGCAAACGCTTTCCAAATAGCAAAACGTTTAGATCGCACATCAATGCGCGTGTCGATAATTTCAGGCAAATCTTCCAAAGCATGCTTTATCATGTCGGGAGCACCTAAAAATTTTGGACAGAAAATGGTTTTGCCATTCAAGCAGACTACTCGAGGGATAAATAAAAAATCTACTTTGTTTTTTAATGATTGCACATGACCAAAAAACAGTTTAATCGGCACACAGGCATCAGCCAGTGCCTCACGAACACCGGCATCAAGAATATCTCTTGAAGTTTTGTGTGATGTAACCACTTCAACACCCAATTCTTCAAAAAAAGTTTTGACCATCGGGTAATACCGATAATAAAACAAAGTGTGAGGAACACCGATTTTAGCGTGCAAAATTATTTCTCCCTTTCCTATGCTATAGTATAAATATGCCAACAAAGGAATGTTATGTTATAATATTGATCATAAGTATTCTACAGACTAAAGTTAAATCCTTCTGATCGTCATTCTATGATGTTAATAAAAAATTGCTTTGGGAAGTGATGACCGGTGAAATTAAAAGAAGAGATAATTTCTTCTCAAGTTCTGCACAAAGGAAAGGTTGTTAATTTAAGAATTGATTCAGTAAAGCTGCCTAACGGTAAAACAGCGGCGCGGGAAGTAGTGGAGCATAAAGGGGCGGTAGCGGTTGTCCCGATTACAGCATCGGGCGAAGTGTTAATGGTGCGGCAGTATCGACATCCGGCAGGGGAAATTTTATTGGAAATACCGGCCGGTAAATTAGATGCCAATGAACCGCCGGATGAATGTGCTAAAAGGGAACTGCTTGAAGAAACCGGCGTAGTGGCCGGCAGTATTGAAAAATTGTTTAGCTTTTATACCAGCCCGGGATTTAGTAATGAAGTTTTACATCTTTATGCTGCTGAAGATCTTTCCTATCAAGGTCAGCATTTAGATGATGATGAATTTGTAGAGGTACAAAAAGTGCCGTTGGCTGAAGCGTTAGAAATGATTAAAAATGGAAAAATAAACGATGCCAAAACAATTATTGGAATTTTGGCAGTCAGCCGGGTTAAATAACCCGGCTACTTTTTTGAAGGGATATATTTTGTTACTTGAATTTGGTTATCGACCAGCCTGGCAATTTCGGGATACTCGGGCTCTTCATCCGGTGAAGTGGTAATGGCTGTGCCAATGCGCATCTGAGTAGGGCAAAGGCGGTTGGCAATAACACAGGCTTGTGTATTTCCGGTAGCACCGGCATGAATTAATCCGCTTAAACGTCCCATTACAATAATGCTTCCCTCGGCAATAATTTCAGAACCGGCATTAACATCACCCAACACTACAACGTTGCCGTCATATTGAATTGATTGCCCTGAACGCAGTGTTCTGCGGATAAGTAATGTTTTTTCACCTGATCTTGAATGATGCTTTGTTTTGCTGATTGTAGGCAGATTATCTTTCGAGGCCTGTTTGTTAAATGAAGGAAGCTTAATATTATCATCATGAATTAAACCATACTCTGAGCAAATTTTTTCCAGTTCTGATTTTTGATTTTCGGTGACATTAACTCCGGTAGCTAAAGAAAATTTGGCTCCGTTAAAAAAGCCTTTGGCAGATTTCATTTTCTTGTGCAGATAATCTTTTATTTGTTCATAGTCAGCGTCAGAATCAAATAAAATAATCAGACCCTGACGGGTGCCCTTAATACTTACCAGTTCACCCACAATGATTTCCCCTTCCAAAAAATTGCATTATTTAACATATATTTTCGACTTTTGATGAATATTTCCTTCTTAACAGGAAAAAACAATATTCTCAAATATTTTAGATTGAAAATAAAGGAAATTAACAATTATCAGCGAAAAAGTAAGATTTAATATAGTAACCATTTGAACGGAGGATTCATATGGATAAACATCAACATAATATGATGGATTATGAGACTGTATACAGCAATTTTCGTTGGAATACACCGGAATATTTTAATTTTGCCACCGACGTAGTGGATAAGTGGGCGGAAATACCAGGCAAACGGGCTGTTTTATGGGTGGATGATTATGGAACAGAGCTAACCAAAACCTTTTTAGATATTAAAGAGCAATCATGCCGGGTGGCCGACGTTTTAAAACAAAACGGGGTAAAAAAAGGAGATCGTGTAATTATTATTTTGCCCAGGCTAATAGAATGGTGGGAGGCAATGGTTGGCTGCTTACGCATGGGAGCGGTGATTAGTCCGGGTACTGTACAGCTTACCGCCAAAGACATTGAATATCGCATAAAAGCAAGTGAAGCGGTGGCTGTAATAACTGATCAAAGTACGGCAGAAAAAGTTGATGAAATCATTGAACAATGTCCGTCACTAAAAATTAAAATTGTTGTAGGCAGTAAACCGGGTTGGATTAGTTATCATTCAGCAGTTGCGGCAGCATCAACCGATTTCCCAAACGTAAAAACCAAGGGAGACGACGGTGCGTTATTGTTCTTTACTTCCGGAACTACCGGGTATCCAAAAATGACGCTGCATACCCATGTTAGTTATCCGTTTGCACATAAGGTAACCGGTAAGTATTGGTTGGATTTAACTGAAGAAGATTTGCATTGGAACTTATCAGATACAGGGTGGGGTAAGGCTGCTTGGAGCAGTTTGTTTGGACCCTGGCATCAAGGTGCCTGCATCTTTGTTCATCATGAAGTCGGTAAATTTAGTCCCAAAAGAATGTTGAGTTTGCTTGCACAGTACCCAATCACCACACTGTGTGCTGCTCCGACTATTTACCGCATGCTGGTATTGGAGGATTTAACAAAATATAAGTTTTCCCATTTGAGGCACTGTGTCGGTGCCGGTGAACCGCTGAACCCTGAAGTGATAAGCGTATGGCAAAAACATACCGGATTAACAATACGTGATGGCTATGGTCAAACAGAAACGGTATTGGTGTTGGGTAATTTCCCCTGTATCAAAGCACGTCCGGGTTCAATGGGTAAACCGACACCGGGGTTTAAAGTAGCCATTATTGATGAAATAGGCACAGAAATGCCTGCCGGCAAAGAAGGTGACATTGCGATAGAAATTGAGCCGGAGCAGCCGGCGGGTATATTTAAAGAATACTGGCGTGATCCAATGAAAACGCTGGCTGCTCGTCGAGGTCGTTGGTATGTTACCGGCGACAGGGGCGTAAAAGATGAAGACGGCTATTTTTGGTTCGTTGGACGTTCTGATGATATTATTCTTTCCGCAGGTTATCGTATTGGTCCGTTTGAAGTGGAAAGTGCTTTAATCAGTCACCCGGCGGTTGCAGAAACTGCGGTGGTAGCAAGTCCGGATGAGATGCGCGGAGAAATAGTAAAAGCATTTGTGGTTTTGGCCGAAGGTTACGAACCCTCAATTGAGTTAATTAAAGAGCTGCAAAATCACGTAAAAAATACCACTGCACCATATAAATACCCGCGGGATATTGAATTTATTGATGAGCTGCCAAAGACGGTCAGCGGTAAAATCCGCCGTGTACAGCTTAGGCAAATGGAACGGATGAAGAAGGGACTGCCGCTTCTTCGCTAGAAGTTAATTACTATTGTGTTAAATGAATAAAGTATTTACCGAAAAAATAAGACTGTCGACTTTGTCGACAGTCTGAAGCGGACAGATGTCCGCTTTCATTTTTATGCAAAAGTTATGATTTTAATTATGAATTTTAAATTTTAACCGCTGATTACTTATAATGGTACATCTAGAAAACTAAGGTTGGCGAAGTACGTACAATTATAGGGGTTTGAACGCAAACCCCTCTTTAATTAGCACCAATCCAATGTATACTGTCCTGCTTCCAAATCCAAAATTCATAATTAAAGTTACACAGCTTCAGTCCGCTTTGGCGTAAAGACAGAATTTTTTACACTTAGGTGAATAATATGATGACACACAATCTTCTGGATATCCCGGCAGTGCAGCATAACAAGCAGGGGTATTTGTCGGCTTGGCATAACGACAAGTCACGCATACCGGTGAACAACCAAAGCGCAGGCAAATACTGCCGCGAGTGCCAATTTTTATTGGATAATAACATTGTGGTAGCGGTAAATTTTGTGCTGCAAAACTCATCAGCGTCACCTCTTGGATCTTGTTCATTAATTAACTAATTATAAACTGAAAATTGAACTAGGTAAAGGTTATTGTTTGCTTAATTTTATATAATCTGTAATTGCTTCTCTAATTACTTCATTTAATGTTCTGCCCTGCTCTGCTGCCAGGGTGGCAATTTTTATAGTCAGCCTGGGAGGAATATATACCTCAATTTTATCTAATACCGGTTTATCAATAACATGATACTTATCCATAAATAAAACACCTCCTGAGGGCATAATATGCGGAAACCACTTCAGAGGTTTTGTTTTTTTAAAAAAAATATCAAAATATTGCTTTCATTCCTTCTTCACGAAATTCCGTCAAGCGTGTTAATCCTGCCCCAATCCCACGTTATCAGCAGTGTATCAAACATAACATCACCTCCAATGCTTTTCTGTTCGCTTGGAGGTAATGTTATCCTTTAATGACAGCTATTCTTTTTATTTAGATTCATTTGCCGGTTTTGTGGTAAAGTTTTCATAATCTGATTTATTTTGACTGCCTGGAGCAAAGCCAAATGGTTGCTGCTGTTGATACGGATTTTTAGGAGGAGCATAATGCTGCCCTTGATTAGAAGGCATGCCAAACAAATGGGTGTGAGCCTCTTGGATGCTGCTGTGGAATGAGTTTATTCCCATGCGTATTGAGCGCATAGTGCTTGTGACGGTATCAATTACATTTAGAACTTGGTCCAGCTGCCTGTCTATATTTGGCTGAGACATTAGTGCCATTATAGTTAAAGAATGAATGATTGGGTCAGTGGGAAACGGCGGCGGTGGTGGTGTATTGCGATGCCGAGTTTGTTGATTATAATTCCCTTTCACTTGATAACCTCCTTTCACCATTATATGCGATCGCTATATGATACGACACCTTTATTGCAGGTGTTACTTTATTTTAGAATTTACTATTAAATACAAGTAGTGGCAGAATATAAACAAATTGCATATGATGAAAAAAAGGAGAGTGGGGAGACCCAACGGTATCCCTGCACTCGCCTAAATTGTGAAAGCCCCGGGTAAGCCCGGGGATAACATTTTTAAGGTAGAGATATATCAGTCTGATTATGTCAATCTGCTGCCGGTAGTGCAGCATAAAAGATATTTAGACTTTTTTTTTAATTGCTTCCGACAAAACAAGTCAGTTTCTCCAAAGGAAAAAAATATAAGTTTATGGAACACTATTACAAAATAAAAAGAATAGATATATGAATTGGAAGCGGGTGAGTTTTGTATGTTGTCTATGTCGGAAGTATTGGGGAAAGCGAAAAAATTCAGACAGGAAGCTTTAGAAGTACATAAAGAATATAAACAGCTTCTAAAGCGCCCAGGTGTTATTAAGGTACTGGAAAAAGATCTTGGCAAAGTGATTAAGGAGGCAAAAACAGGGAAGATCACATTAGTTGGAATTGACGGAGTATTGGAAATATTAAAGCTAAAAAAAAGGCTTCTGGAACTGCAGAGTTTATTTTATCAGTTTTCTGAATTTATTGAACCAATGGATTTGCTTCCGGATTTAGAGCAGGAGGAATATCGATACATAATGACTAAGGCGAGAGAGAACAATCAAGATATATCTTCTGCCTGTCACATCGGTAATATTATGTTTGCTGCCACTGTTCGCGACGTTGTGGCGGACAATACTAAATGGAATTTAATGTTATATCGTATTAAAAGAAATTGGCGAAAAAAATACATTAAGCTTGTTGTATAAAAATATGCATAAAAACCAACCTTTATAAATTAAAAACAGAAGGTTGGTTTTATGTTTTCTTATGACAATGCTGTTAGATTTTTTCACACATTATATTTTTCAGTACAGCCATAATAAAGTCAGAGCCAATTAATAATAAAAAACAAACAAGGAGGGATTTTGAATGGCTCGTAACAGCAATCAACCTGTTAAAGCAGGTGCTGCAAGCGCTCTGGATCAAATGAAGTATGAAATCGCCGGTGAACTGGGAATTACCAACTATGCACAAATGGACAAAGGGCAGCTTCCCAGCCGTGTGAACGGTTATGTTGGCGGTAACATGACCAAAAGATTGGTAGCTTTTGCCGAGCAGGCTTTAAGCAATGGTCAAGCTGCACAAGTTACCAACCAAAACGTATCTTTGGATACTCCTCAACAACAATAAATCATCTTACGCCAAGGGCATTAATCATAGCTGATAGGCAGATGATTAATGAACCCTAATTTACAAGGAGACCGTCCCTGCAAGTTGCGGGGGCGGTTTTCTTTGCTTTTATGCTATTATATCAAAATTATGTAAAAATATACTAGCTTATGCCAAGATATTAGTAAAAAAATAGCATTTTCTTTAAAGGAAATATATGTAATTTATAGAAATCGATAACAAAAGTAATTGAGGAGCAGTAGATTTGATGATCAACTCATTTCACAATGGCTGTAATTATCGCAGCTATTTGCTTTTTGGTGCCCATCTTGAAGATAATGAACACCACAGCGGCGTCCGATTTACGGTTTATGCGCCGCGGGCAAAACAAGTTTCAGTTGTCGGTGATTTTAACCAATGGCAGGGAGACAGTCATATCATGGAGTCAATCGGCAGCAGCGGCATATGGCAAATATTTATTCCCGGACTAAAAGTTGGTATGCTGTATAAATTTCAAATCCGCACCCCAAAAGATGAAGTCTTTCTCAAAGCGGATCCTTATGCTTTTCATGCCGAGGCACCTCCTAATACCGCTTCACGTATTGCTGCCCTTAATTATCAATGGGGGGATATGAATTGGCAGCAGCAAAAGCAGAAATCATCTCCTTACAAAAAACCTTTGAACATTTACGAGCTGCATCTCGGTTCTTGGCGGCGAGGCAGTAACGGTGAATTTTTAAATTATCGGGAAATTGCTGATCAGTTAATTAAAGAAATGCTAAAGATGGGTTATACCCATGTTGAGCTGCTGCCGATAACTGAGCATCCTTATGACGGTTCATGGGGATATCAAACTACCGGTTATTTTGCTCCTACCAGCCGTTTTGGCACCCCGCAGGATTTCATGTATTTTGTTGATCGCTGCCATCAAAACGGCATTGGAGTAATTTTAGATTGGGTGCCGGGACATTTTTGCAAAGATGCACATGGCTTGATTAGATTCGATGGCGAAGCGCTGTATGAACATGAAAATTCTTTAAGAAGCGAGAATGAGCAGTGGGGAACGTTAAATTTTGATTTCGCTAAACCGGAAGTGCGCAGTTTTTTAATATCCAGTGCATTTTTTTGGTTAGAAGTTTATCACATTGACGGTTTGAGAGTAGATGCCGTCAGTCAAATGCTTTACCTCGATTTTGCCAAAAAAAATAAGCATTGGATTCCCAATGTTTTTGGGGGTAACGAGCATTTGGAAGCAATAGACTTTTTAAAAGAAATGAATGAAGCTGTGTTTAAAGAATTCCCCAACACTTTGATGATTGCTGAAGAATCTTCAGATTGGCCGTTAGTTACCAAACCCACCTATCTTGGTGGCTTGGGTTTTAATTATAAATGGAATATGGGGTGGATGAATGATATTTTACGCTACATGGAAATGGACCCGATATATCGCAAATGGCATCACAATTTATTGACGTTTTCCTTTATGTATGCATTTTCAGAAAACTATATTTTGTCATTATCTCACGATGAAGTAACTCACGGCAAAAAATCGTTAATTGAGAAAATGCCGGGGGATTATTGGCAAAAATTTGCTAACTTAAGACTGCTGTACGGATACATGTATACCCATCCCGGGAAAAAATTAATTTTTATGGGCGGTGAATTTGGACAATTTATTGAATGGCAGCATCAACAGGCATTGGACTGGCATCTTTTAGGTTATGATATGCACCGCAAATTGTACCGTTATGCTGCCGAATTAAATGCTTTTTATCGCCAGGAAAAATCACTTTGGCATCTGGATCATGATTGGCAGGGCTTTGAATGGATTGATCCTCACGACTACAGCCAAAGTGTGATTACCTTTATGAGGAAAGGCGAGTGCGAACATGATTTTTTAATCGTTGTCGCCAACTTTACACCGGTAGTAAGAGAAAATTACCGCATAGGTGTGCCGCAGTTGTCTGTATATCAGGAGGTTTGGAACAGTGATTTGGAAATCTACGGAGGCTCCGGACAAAAAAATGTCGATTTATTGAAAGCTGATAATCTGCCTTGGCACAATCAGCAGTATTCTATGGAGATTAAAATTCCTCCTCTGGCACTGGTTTGTTTTAAATCATTGCCGGTTGAAAGTATTGATTTGGATGATTAAAGGAGGTAAGACATGTCTACAAAAGAATGCATTGCTATGATTTTGGCCGGTGGACAAGGAAGCAGGTTAGGTGTCATTACTAAAAAGTTGGCCAAACCGGCGGTGCCTTTTGGCGGTAAATATCGGATTATCGATTTTACACTCAGCAACTGCTGCAATTCCGGCATATCTACTGTTGGGGTACTCACTCAATATCAGCCGTTGATTTTAAACTCTTACATCGGTAATGGTTCTCCTTGGGATTTAGACCGCAAAAGCGGAGGGGTAACTTTACTGCCTCCTTTCGTTAAAGAAAAAGGAGGCGAATGGTATAAAGGTACTGCTAATGCCATTTATCAAAATATAAATTTTATTGATCTCTACCAACCGAAATTTTTGGTTGTTTTATCCGGAGATCATATATATAAGATGAATTATTCGTTAATGCTCAATTATCATAAAGAAAAAAAGGCAGATGTTACCATTGCGGTTGTTGAAGTTCCGTGGTTGGAAGCAAGCAGGTTTGGCATTTTGAATGTGCTGCCAAACGGTAGAATTATTGAATTTGAAGAAAAACCTCGTCAACCGAAAAGTAATCTGGCATCAATGGGTATTTACATCTTCAACTGGCCGCTGTTAAAAAAATACCTGATTGAAGATGAACAGGATATAGGTTCCAGCAATGATTTTGGCAAAGATATTATCCCCACCATGCTTAAAAGAGGGCAGGAGATGTATGCCTATACTTTTAAAGGTTATTGGAAAGATGTCGGCACTGTTGAAAGTCTGTGGGAAGCTAATATGGATTTGCTAAAGCGCCGCCCGGCGTTAGATCTTAACGACTCAAAGTGGCCAATTTATTCAGTTAGCCCGGCGCTGCCGGCACAATATGTATCACCGACAGCGGAAATTAGCTGTTCACTGGTTAGTGAAGGTTGTGCTGTGTTTGGCAGAGTAAATCACTCGGTAATTTTTAACGGAGTGACGATTGGTGAAAGAGCTGAAATTACAGATTCAATTATCTTACCTTTTGCTAAAATAGAAACCAACGCCAGAATCAACCGGGCCATTATTTGTGAAGGCGCAGTGATTAAGGAAGGCAGTGAGATTGGCAGCAGCGATCAACAAATAACTGTTGTCGGGGGTAATGTTGATGAATGACGTAATGGGGATTATTAATTTAATTGAAAGCGAAGATTCATTAAATGGTTTGACCCGCCATCGCCCGATATCTGCTGTGCCCTTTGCCAGCCGCTACCGCTTAATTGATTTTGTGCTGTCGAATATGGTTAATTCCGGAATGAAAAATATTGCCATATTAACACAAAACAAGCACCGAGCTTTGATTGATCATTTAAGGTCAGGTAAGGAATGGGATTTAGATCGGAAGCGGGACGGGTTGTTCATCTTTCCTCCTGATAACATCCGCTGTGAAAGCGGTGCAGATAAAAAAGGCAATCTGCAGAATTTTTATAATAACCTTGATTATATTCATAAAAGCAGACAAAAATATGTTCTTGTTTCCTGCAGCAATATTGTTTGCAACATCGATTATCGCCGCGCACTGGATTATCATCTGAAAAGCAATGCTGATATTACGCTGTTGTATAAAGAGGTAAAAGATGACAACCGGCGAGATTTTTCCGATTCCACCAGGGTAACTGTTGCTGACGACGGCAGGGTAATTGATATGGAAGTTAAGCCCGGTAAAATTAACAGTAATAAAGTTTCTTTAGATATGTACATCATGGAGAAATCGATATTGATTGATTTAATAGATGCTTGTTTTAGTCGCGGGTATTACGATTTGGTAAAGGATGGTTTTGTAAAAAACATCAGCATGCTGCGTGTATTTGCCTATCCCTATCAAGGTTACTGCGCCCGCATTAACACTGTGGAGAGTTATTATCGCAACAGTATGGATTTGTTAAAACCGGAAGTATGGAACAAATTGTTTTTTAAACCGGGACCGATTTATACTAAGATAAAAGATGGTGCACCGGCTAAATATACAGATGGTTCGCGTGTTAAAAATTGTCTGGTGGCAAACGGCTGTGTAGTTGAAGGTATAGTTGAAAACAGCATCCTCTTTCGGGGAGTTAAGATACGTAAAGGAGCATATGTGAAAGACAGCATCATTATGCAGAAAACAGAAATTGGGGAAAATGCAGTTATAAAAAATGTGATTTCTGATAAAGAGGTGTTCATCTCGGCAGGAAAGCAGCTTACAGGAGATAAAAATTATCCTGTTTTAATTGAAAAGAAATCAATTATCTAATTAAGAAGGTGAATAACATGAAGGTGCTTTTCGTGGCAGCAGAATCCGCCCCTTTTGTACGCACCGGAGGTTTAGCCGAGGTAATTGGTTCATTACCAAAGGAACTGCGTAAACAGCAGGTTGATGTGCGGGTCGTAATACCAAAACATGGAGATATTGCAGAGCGCTATCGGCTAAAAATGGTTAAGCAGAATGAAATTACTGTACCGCTGTCTTGGCGCAAGCAGTACTGCGGAATTGAATTGCTGGAATGTGATGGTGTGCCTTTTTATTTCATAGATAATGAATATTATTTTAAACGGCAGGGTTTGTATGGTTTCAGTGATGATGCTGAACGGTACGCCTTTTTTTGCAGAGCGGTAATAGAGATGCTTCCGCAGCTGGATTTTGCCCCGCAAATTATTCATTGCCATGATTGGCATGCTTCTTTGGTTAGTTTGTTTTTGCGGCATCTTTCCTATGGAGAGAATATTCGCATGCTGTTTACAATTCACAACTTAAAATATCAAGGGGTATTTTCGAAAACAATACTTGGAGACGTTTTAGGTTTGGGGGATGAATACTTTACAAAAGATGGGTTGGAATTTTACGGCAAAGTTAATTATATGAAAGCGGGTATTATCTACTCTGATTTGATAACTACAGTGAGCCCTACTTATTCTCAAGAAATTCTAACGCCTTATTATGGAGAGAAGCTGGATGGTCTATTAAGATATTACAGCAGCAATTTGTATGGAATTTTAAACGGTATTGATTATGATATATATAACCCCAGTACTGACCAATACATTTTTGCCAACTATGATGCAGAATCCGCTTTAACAAAAAAGGCAGAGAATAAAAAGCACCTTCAACAATCTTTAGGCCTGCCGGTACGGGCTGATGTGCCGGTAATTGCTTTGATCTCAAGGTTAACGGCCCAAAAAGGGCTTGATTTACTGGCTCATACTTTAGAAGAAATGTTGGCTGCGTTAGATGTACAAATGATTGTAATGGGCTCGGGTGAAAGAAGATACCATGATTTGTTTGCTTACGCTGCAGATAAATATCCAGATAAAATGGCTGTTAATTTCACCTATCAAAAACCTTTGGCCCATCAAATTTATGCTGCATCTGACATCTTTTTAATGCCTTCGCTGTTTGAACCCTGTGGGTTAGGGCAAATGATTGCGTTGAGATACGGTTCCGTGCCGGTAGTGCGGGAAACCGGTGGTTTAAAGGACACAGTCCGCTCCTTTAATGAAATCAGCCGACAAGGTAATGGATTTAGTTTTATCAATTACAATGCTCATGAGATGTTGTTTACTGTTCAACGGGCGCTGCGGTTTTATCAGGAAAAAGACGTGTGGCAAAAAATTGTCCGAGAAGCGATGTCTTGTGATTACAGCTGGTATACTTCTGCCAAACAATACATTAATTTGTATCAATCTTTGCTTTCTGAAAACACTCGGGAAAATTAAAATTTCCCGGGTTTTTTAATGTTCTTTTAAGGTAAGCGTACTAGAATTTAATTGGAAAATAAAAAAGTAATTTTATAGGAGGGAAAAAGATGCTTAGCAATTCTCAATGGAAAAAACCTGTGTTGATTTTAGCATTCACAACATTATTTTTTGCGCTGCTGGTGGTTGTTGGGGTGCAGTGGGCAGAAAATCAGCAGCGGCTTGCAAAAATTGATTCCAGTTCGTCAGCGGCCGAAGCGGGAGTGATTAGACCGGCTAATATTGCTGATGTAGTAGAGAAAACTGCGCCGTCGGTAGTGAAAATTGAAACAGTGGTGAAATCTACGGTAAATTACGACCCGTTTTTAAATGACCCTTTCTTTAGAAAGTTTTTTGGTGATCAACTGCCGAATTCTTCGCGTACCGAAGTAAAAACAGGGTTAGGATCAGGTTTTATTGCATCAGAAGATGGTTACATCATTACCAACCATCATGTTATTGAGGGCGCCGATGAAATTAACGTAGTGCTTTCTACAAACAAAACTTATTCGGCGAAACTGGTTGCTTCAGACGAAGAATTGGATTTAGCAGTGATAAAAATTGATGCCGATGGAAAATTACCGACGCTGCAGTTTGGTGATTCAAACAATACACAAGTGGGTGATTGGGTGATTGCTATTGGGAACCCTTACGGTTTAGATCATACCGTGACAGTTGGGGTAATTAGTGCCAAAGGCCGGCCGGTCACTATTGAAAATCAGCGCTTCCAAAACCTGCTGCAGACAGATGCCTCTATCAACCCCGGCAACTCGGGCGGACCGCTTATTAACTTAAACGGTCAGGTCATTGGTGTCAATACCGCAGTCAATGCCAGTGCTCAAGGGATCGGCTTTGCCATTCCTTCTTCCACAGTTGTTTCAGTATATAATCAATTAATCACAAATGGCAAAGTTGAACATCCTTACATCGGAGTTAGTATTCTGCCTACTGAAGATCAAAACGGTATTATAGTGGCAGGCGTAGCTGACGGAAGTCCCGCCCAAAAAGCCGGCCTGATTAAAGGTGATGTTATTTTAGAATTTAATAATCAGACTATCAGCGATCCGCAGCAGTTAGTTGATGCGGTAGCACAAACTCAACCGGGAGATAAAGTTTCTGTATCTATATCCCGTGGTGGAAAAACGCAAAATATTGATATAATAATTGGCAGTAAGAGTTAACGGGGTGTAAATAATGGCTTCCAGAATATTGGTTATCGATGATGATCCCAAAATAACAGCTTTTCTTAAACGGGCTTTAACTTATGAAGGATATACAGTTCATGTCGCCAATGATGGTTATACAGGGTATAAGATGGCTAAAGAAAATCCACCTGAATTAATTATTTTAGATATCATGATGCCGGGGTTTAACGGTTGGGATTTTTGCCAACGTTTTTGTCAGGATAATGTTATTCCCATTTTAATTTTAAGCGCTAAAGACGAGGTGGAAAGCAGAGTAAAAGGGCTTAATTTAGGGGCGGATGATTACCTGGTTAAGCCCTTTGCTTTGGAAGAATTGTTAGCTCGTGTCAGAGTGCTGCTGCGCCGCCGAAGTATAAAGAACAGCATGCTGCAATTTTTGGATTTAAAAATGGATTTAGAAAAAAGAGAGGTGCGCCGCGGCGCTAATTTAATATCACTTTCCGCTAAAGAATATGATCTGTTAAAAATGTTTATGGAACACCCAAATCAAGTGTTGGAACGCGATATCATTATTGATCGCTTGTGGGGAATTGATTACACAGGTGGTTCTAATGTGTTGGAAGTGTATATCAACATGCTGCGGCAAAAACTTGAAGAAAATAATCAAGCAAGATTAATTCATACTGTGCGCGGGGTAGGGTATGTGCTGAAGGAGCAAAACTGATGTCAATAAGACTAAAACTAACGCTTTGGTATAGTGTGGTTGTTGCATTTACGCTGGTCGTTTTTTCTTTGGTGATTTATACTTTCTTGAGTTACAGTATGGCCCAAGAAATTGACAAAGAGTTAGCCGGACGCGCGCAGGGCGTTGTGCGTTCCATAAAAATAGTAGGGCCAACACTGCTGCGAAGTCAAAAAATAGTTCTGCCTGATGTTGATGTGTTTGGCTACCCCAACACCTATTTGCAGGTAGTTGACACTCAAGGGCAGTTGGTGGCCAAGTCCGGTAATTTGGGCAATCAAAGTCTGCCGCTTACTGAAGAAACTATTGTGCGGGGGGCAGCCGGTGATAGTTTTTATGAGTGGGTTAATGCCGGAAATCAGCGCATTCGGATTTATAACTACCCGCTAATTGCCCAAGAAAGAGTGGTTGGCCTTTTACAAGTTGGCCAACCATTTTCCGGTATTGAAGCTGCATTAAAAAGACTGCGCATGCTTTTATGGTTGGGCAGCGTAATCATTATTGCAGCTGCTGCCAGCATTGGCTGGCTGTTAGCCCGGACGGCGTTAAAACCAATTGATGAAATTACCAAAACGGCAAATTTAATTCGCAAAGAATTGAATTTTCATCAGCGTGTTCCTCATCAAGGTCCGAAAGATGAATTGGGGCGGTTAGTGGAAACTTTGAATAAAATGCTGGAAAGTATTGAGACAGCGTACCGGGAGCTTTCTGAATCTCATGCCGCCCAACGACGGTTTGTTGCTGACGTATCGCACGAGTTGAGGACGCCGCTGACCACTATCCGGGGGAATATTGAGCTTATTCAAAAAATGGGAAATGAATATCCTGATATTCGTGAAGAGGCTTTGTCGGATATTTTATCTGAAGCTGAGCGTATGAGCCGGCTGGTATCTGATATGTTAGTATTGGCAAGAGCAGATGCCGGCTTAACATTGACGCTGCAAACCATACCCCTGCAGCCGATAATTGAGCAAATTGGTCGTCAGGCCAAAATGCTTTCCGGTGATCATGTTTTTGACATTAAACTGGAACCTGCCTGCCAAAATGTATTTATTAAAGCTGACCCGGATTACTTTAAGCAGCTGATTTTAATTTTATTGGATAATGCCTTTAAATTTACGCCGGCACCCGGCAAAGTAGAATTACATGTGCATTGTTCCGCTGAGTATATACAGGTTGATGTTACCGACACGGGGATAGGTATTGATGAAAAAGAACTGTCTGCAATTTTTGAAAGATTTTACCGTTCAGATGCCTCCCGGCCGGTCGGAGGAACCGGATTGGGTTTATCTATAGCGGGTTGGATTGCCAAACAACACGGGACAACCATTGAAGTGAAAAGCAAACTGAATGCCGGAAGTACTTTTTCAGTGCGCATACCAAAGTTTTTTAATTCGCCAGCTTAAAAGCTTAACAATTGGGAAAAATGTAAAGTAACAGCGTATATATTATTTAGATATTAAACAACAAGGTGTTGAGATTAATGAAACCAAACTGGGTTTCTCACAACTCGCATGATTTGTTTTTTCGCAGCCCATTCGGAGCAGTTCCCTGCGGTCAAAAAATTACCCTCAGCTTAAAAATAGATGCGGAAATAAATGTGGAACAAGTGATTATCCGGTTATGGAAAAACGAACGCTTCGAAGAAAGATTAAACATGTACCTAAGAGGGAATTTTAAAGAAAGCAGTATTTATCAGGTGCAAATCAATGCCCCGCAGGCACCGGGTTTAATCTGGTATTACTTTATAATTAAAGTCGACGGTAAAACCTATTATTACGGCAACAATCAAGATAATTTGGGTGGAATTGGTGAGCTGTATCATCATGAACCACCGTCTTTTCAAATTACCGTGCATCATCATGAGGCAGCGACACCACATTGGTTTAAAGAAGCGGTGATTTATCAAATCTTTGTTGACCGTTTTTTTAACGGTCATGAACAAGGCCGATTGCTGGAAACAAAAAAACGCTGCTATTTGTACAAAAATTGGGAAGAAACACCGTACTACCGCCAAGACCCCGAAACAGGAAAGATCATCTGTTTTGATTTTTTTGGTGGCAATTTATTAGGCGTTATGAAAAAATTACCTTATTTGAAAGAGCTGGGTATTAATGTAATTTATTTTAACCCGATATTCGAAGCTCCAAGCAATCATAAGTATGATACTGCTGATTATAAGCGGGTGGACGGTATGTACGGTGACAACAAATTATTTCAAGAACTGTGCACCAAGGCAGAAGAAATGGGCATTAAAATCATTTTGGACGGTGTGTTCAGCCATACCGGCAGTGACAGCATTTACTTCAATAAAGAAGGTAGATATCCCGAATTGGGAGCATATCAGTCCAAAAATTCTCCGTATTATCCCTGGTATATTTTTCATGATTATCCCGACAAATATGAGTGCTGGTGGGGTATAGATACGCTGCCCAACGTCAATGAGATGGAACCGTCTTATCAAGATTTTATTATCTATAATGAAAATAGTGTCATTCGTTATTGGATGCGTTTAGGGGCAAAGGGCTGGCGTTTAGATGTAGCTGATGAGCTGCCTGACCCATTTATCAAAGGGATAAAAAAAGTGATGAAAGAAACCGACCCCGAATCTGTATTAATCGGTGAAGTATGGGAAGATGCTTCACGAAAAATTAGTTACGGAAAAATGCGTGAGTACTTACTTGGAGATGAACTGGATTCGGTAATGAACTATCCGTTTAGAAACACGTTAATTAACTTTTTTTTAGGGAAAATCGATGCTTTGCAAACTCACCGGCAGCTGATGAGTTTGTACGAAAATTATCCTCGCGAGCATTTTTACAGCTGTATGAATATAATCGGCACTCATGATGTACCTCGGATATTAACGTTACTGGGTGAAGCACCGCCGGAGGAGGCGTTAACCGAAGCGGAAAAAAGGTGTTATCGTTTGTCGGCGGAAAAAAAAGAGCTGGCCGTCAAAAGGTTAAAGCTCATTGCACTGTTTCAAATGACTTTTCCCGGTGTACCTTCGATTTATTACGGAGATGAAGTGGGTATGGAAGGTTACGGTGATCCCCTTTGTCGTGCCGCTTACCCCTGGGGAAAAGAAAACAAGGAACTTTTGGCTTGGTATAAAAAGCTCGTTAATCTGCGCAATCGCCATGATGCTTTAAAAACCGGCGAATGGATTTCCGTTTATGCTAAAGATGATGTTTACGGTTATATCAGAAGAATTGATATCGGTCGTGATGTCTTTAATCGCCCTAAAGACAACGGTGTTTTTTTGGTATTGTTTAACCGCCATAAAACAACCGGAGCATCTTTTGTGCTGGATATTGGTCGCTGGTGTCAAGACGGCATATTTGTTGATTTGTTGTCAAATCAAGAGGAATTAAAAATAAGTGGCGGTAAGGCTGCTGTTTCGCTGCCGCCGCTGACAGCCAAACTTTTGTGGAAACAAACCAAATGACATAAATAAGGAGATAGCATGGAATTTGCCAGAGAGTGCGGTATTTTGCTGCATCCAACTTCACTGCCATCAAAATACGGTATTGGTGACTTAGGACCGGAAGCTTATCGTTTTATTGATTTTTTAGCGGCCGCAGGGCAAAAGCTGTGGCAGGTTTTACCATTAAATCCGGTCGGTTATGGGGAATCACCTTATTCCGCTTTATCGGCGTTTGCCGGGAATCCAATTTTAATCAGCCCGGATAAGCTGATTGCTGAAGGATTATTGGATGCTGCTGATATCGAAGATCTGCCGATTTTTGATGCAAGCAAAGTACAGTTTGCTCAAGTCAAAAAATATAAACAAAGCTTGTTATATAAGGCCTTTAAAAGATTTGCCGTCTTGGAAAAACCGGTGGAATACTGCCATTTTGTGAACCGGAATCAGTATTGGTTGGATGATTACTGTTTATATATGGCTTTGAAAAAATATTTTAACGGTTTACCATGGAATGAATGGGATCAATCTATTGCCGGACGAGATCAGTATGCGCTGGAACGCTATCGCGAATATTTACATGAAGATATTGCTTATCACCGGTTTTTGCAGTATGTCTTTTTCAATCAATGGATGGATTTAAAAGCATATGCGCGCAGTAAAGGTATTAAAATTATCGGTGATTTGCCGATTTACGTTTCTTACGACAGCAGTGACACTTGGGCGCAGAAAAAATATTATCAGCTTGACAGTGATGGCCTGCCTTTAGAGGTTGCCGGCGTGCCTCCTGATTATTTCAGTGAAACCGGACAGCTTTGGGGCAACCCTCTTTATAATTGGGAAGTGATGCAAAATGATAATTTTCAATGGTGGAAAGAGAGATTTGATCATCTCTACAGCATTGTAGATATAGTGCGCATTGACCATTTTCGCGGTTTTGAAGCCTATTGGGCAGTGCCTTACGGCGATAAAACAGCAGAAAACGGCAGGTGGGTAAAAGCACCGGGTGAGCAGTTATTTAAAGAATTAAGCCGGCATATGGGGGTAAAGGGACTGCCGGTAATTGCTGAGGATTTGGGGGTAATTACCTCCGAAGTGAGAGAGCTAAAAGAACAATTCAATTTTCCCGGCATGAGAATTCTGCAGTTTGCTTTAGAAAGCGGCAAAGTAGAAGAATTTTCACCTTTTTATCATGCTCATAACTTGGCGGTGTACACCGGTACGCATGATAATGATACCATGCTTGGCTGGTATCAAAAAAATGCTGCCAAAAACCCCAAGTTAAAACGAATTTTAAAAGATTATTTTTTGATAGACGACACAATGACCAATCAAGAAATTTGCTGGCGGTTTATAGAACTTGCTTACTATAGTTTTGCCGCTGCAGTAATTATCCCCCTGCAGGATGTGCTGTGCTTAGGCAGTGAAGCACGAATGAATTATCCCGGCACTGTCGGAGGCAATTGGCAGTGGCGTTTTAGCAGAGAAAGTTTAACAGATGATATAGCCGTCAGACTATGTAAGTTGGGAAAACTGTGCAATCGTTAAACCCAAAAAGATACCTTGTTTATTTTGATTTTTGCATGCAACAGCGGCCAATTAACTATTAGTATTTGCATGATTTGACTATAATAGATATAATGTAATAGATTGCCTTGGTAAAGGGTGTTGATTATGGTACATACTTGTAATGGCAAATATCATCTTGTAGTATTTGGTTGTCAAATGTCTGAACATGATTCTGAAGTATTGGCCGGACAGCTGGAAGAAATGGGATACATCGGTACTGAGGAACAGTCAGAAGCCGATATTATTTTGTTAGTAACCTGCTGTGTACGTGAAACGGCTGAAAATAAAGTGTGGGGCTTATTAGGGCGGCTGAAGAAACTAAAGCAAAATAATCCTAATTTAATCATCGGCGTTTGCGGTTGTTTGCCTCAGCAAAAGGATATGGGGCAAAATATCAAGAAACGTTTTCCTTATGTAGATTTAATTTTTGGCACTCATAATATTCATGAACTGCCGCGCTTAATTGCCGAATTGCGCCAAACTCAAGAAACAGTGCTTGAAATTTGGTCGGATGCTGATGCGGTAGTTGAAGGGGTACCGGTGCGTCGGGCGCCCGGCTTAAAAGCTTGGGTGACTATTATGTACGGCTGCAATAATTTCTGCACATACTGTATTGTACCTTACGTGCGCGGGCGTGAACGCAGTCGCAGCCCCAAAGATATCGAGCAAGAAGTTAAAGAGTTAATTTCCCAGGGTTACAAGGATATTACGCTTTTAGGGCAAAACGTAAATTCCTATGGCAAGGAACTTAATCCTCGCTTTGATTTTGCAGATTTATTATTGCGGTTAAATAAACTGGATGGTTTGGAACGTTTGCGCTATACAACTTCACATCCCCGGGATTTTACCGATAAGTTGGTTGAAGTAATTGCTTCATGCGATAAAGTGTGCGAACACTTTCATTTGCCTGTGCAGGCAGGCAGTAACAGTATTTTAAAGAAAATGAATCGCGGCTATACCCGGGAGCAATATTTAGACTTAATTGCAAAAATAAAAAATAAGATTCCCAACGCCAGTATTACCACTGATATTATGGTCGGTTTTCCCGGTGAAACCGATGCTGATTTTGCCGACACTTTAGATATTGTACGTCAAGTGCAGTATGACAGCTCTTTTACATTTGTGTATAACGTTCGTCAAGGAACGCCGGCAGCCAAGATGCCGGATCAAATTCCTGACGAAGTTAAATCAGAACGGATTCAAAAACTTATTGCGCTGCAAAATGAAATTTCGCTGCAAAAAAACAAGCAACTTGTCGGATCAATAGAAGAAGTTTTGGTAGAAGGACCTACCAAAAGTGACACCGATAAGTTGGGAGGGCGAACCCGCACTAATAAGTTAGTGGTATTTAAGGGATCATCAGAACTTGTGGGTAAAATTGTTGATGTGCGCATTACTGAAGGCCACTTAACACATTTAGTAGGAGAATACTATGAAAGGGGGGTGAAATGATGTCACAGGCGATTATTGACAAAGCCTTGGAATTAGGAAAAAAGATAGCTGATTCTGATGAATTTAACGAAGTTCAAGAAAAAGAAAAACTGATGCTGCAAGACCCGGCGGCAGACCAACTTCTTAGACAATTTCAGCAGCTGCAGATGAAACACCAGCAAAAACAAATGCAAGGCAAGCAATTATCTCAAGATGATATTCAGGAATTTGAAACTTTTGAGACCAAGATGCTGGAAAATCCTAAGATTAAGGATTTTTATGAAGCCCAAAGTAAATTTCAGGATTTACTAAACAACGTAAATCAAACGATTAACAAGGCTATGATGGAGAAAAGAAATCATATAAATGGGGATGGATGCACAACATCCGGTTGAGGCTGCTAATGTAATCCGGAAGTTTCCGGGATTGAAACCCGAATAGGATTTTACTAATCGGGTTTTTTCTTTGCCTGCTTGTTCGTCATATGGGAACACATGGTTCTTCAGAAAAGATGTTTGCAAATATCAGGCGAATAATAATACTGAAAACAGCAAATTATATTCTAACAAATTTATCTTACAAAGGTACTAATCAATATAAGCAAAAGGCGGGGAACAGTTGTGAAAAGAATGAGTCTTATTACCAAACTAATCATCGGTTTAACATTTGGTATATTGATCGGTTACATTTCCAGAGAGCTGCTGCAATTTGACTTTTTGGTCAGACTGTTGGCGACATTTAACGGTATATTTGGCGGTTTTCTGACCTACATTATTCCTTTAATTATTATTGCCTTTGTTGCTCCCGGTATTGCTGAGTTGGGCAAAGGCGCAGGAAAATTGTTAGGGTTAGCTACTTTGTTTGCTTATTTATCTACGATAATAGCGGGAACCTTTGCCTTTTTAGTCGGCAGCGGCATTTTGCCAAAAATTGTAAACGCGGCCGGCGGCCAGGCAACAAACCCTGAAGAAGCACTGCTAAAAGGTTTCTTTCAAGTAGATATTCCACCAATGATGGGCGTAATGACTGCTTTAGTTACTGCTTTCTTATTAGGATTGGGCATGGCTGCTATCAATAGCAAATCCCTTTATCAAGTGACAAAAGATTTTCAAGAAATAATCGAAAAGGTTATCAAAAGTGTCATTATCCCTCTGCTGCCAATACATATCGCCGGTATTTTTGCAAACATGACTTATGGCGGAGAAGTAGTCAGAATTATGCAGATCTTCGGCACAGTGTTTGCCATTGTCATTTTGTGTCATATTATATATATTCTTTTCCAGTATACAATTGCGGGTTCATTAACTGGGAAAAACCCGATTGCAGCTATAAAAAATATGATTCCGGCATATTTAACTGCTATCGGAACTCAATCTTCAGCTGCAACAATTCCGGTTACACTGCGCTGCAGCAAGAAAAACGGCGTATCTGAAGGTGTAGCTGATTTTGTAGTGCCGCTGTGTGCTACCATCCACCTGTCCGGCAGTACCATCACTTTAACGCTGAGCGCGATGGCAGTTATGCTGCTTTCAGGGGCAGTGCCGACTTTTGCAGAAATATTTCCGTTTGTTTTAATGCTGGGTGTTACCATGGTTGCTGCTCCCGGTGTACCGGGCGGAGCTGTAATGGCGGCGTTAGCTATTCTGCAATCAATGTTAGGATTTAGTGAAGCTCAACTCTCGTTAATGATTGCGATTTATTTAACCCAAGATAGTTTTGGCACTGCTACTAACGTAACCGGAGACGGCGCTATTGCGTTACTGACAGATAAAATTGCCAAACAATCAAAGGAACCTGCATCTCATACAGCGGTATAAGAAGTAGAGTGCAGCAGGAAAAATCTTTGCAGTAGCTGTTATCATCAAAAAACCCGGCTGTCAACAATTTGTTTAACAGCCGGGTTTTTTCATCAGCCCGTGTAACAAAACATCTGTCATAATGCTGAGTTCCTGTTCATCGTCAATTTTTGCATTATCTTCCGGAAAAGCAATGTGTTTAAAAAAAATGAAGCCCAGCATCATGGAAAAGATTGATCTGGCCACAGTCGGGGCAGGAATATTTCTAAAGCTGCCGGATTGGATTTGTTTTTCTGCAAATAACTGCAGCATGTTTCGGGCCGGTTTGGCGATGTTTTCTATTACTGCTGCTTTAATTTCGGGGTGAAAGGTTGCTTCTTGAAAAATAATTCTAAACCGATCCCAGTTATTTTCGATTAACTCTAAGCGATTTTTATAGATGTTTTCTAAAGTAGTCTGCACATTAGTACTGCTGTCTTCTAACATTGCTTTAACATCTTTAAGTAAGTAAGGAGAGATAAATTTTAAAAACAGAGGAGCCGTAAGTGTTAGCAGGATATCTTTTTTGCTTTTAAAGTGGCGAAAAATCGTTCCTTCTGCCACACCCGCTTCTTTGGCGATTTCACTGGTTGAACTGGCATGATAACCCTTTTCAGCAAACAATTTTAAAGACGCTTCTAATATTTGCAGTTGTTTCTGCGTCATTTCATCTTCAGCTTTTACTTCTTTAATCCAATCGGCAATAATATTTTCGAATTTATCTTCCATAAAATCACTCCTCAGAAATAGGTACTATTCCAGCTTTTTGTGGAAACGCAGCACTGCAATAACACAAATGAGTACAGCAAAAGCGCTGAGAGTAAGCGTTTCTTCCCAAAGGTAAGTTAATCCCACCCCTTTTAAAAAGATACCTCTCAAAATAATGATAAAGTAAGTAAGAGGAAGCATTCCGCCTAACCATTTTACCGGCAGGGGCATTGTTTCGCGGGGGAAAATAAACCCCGAGAGCAGTACACTGGGCAAAATAATGGCAAAGGCTATTTGCATCGCTTGCAGTTGGGTTTTTGCCACAGTCGAGATCAAAATGCCAATAGCCAGTGTGGTTATTATAAACAAAGCACCTAAGACAAACAGCAGCGATATGCTGCCTTTTACCGGCACACCAAACCAAAAGATTCCTGTTAGAACTATTAAGCTAAAAGAGACCATGCTGACAACTACATAAGGTGCTAATTTACCCAAAATTAATTCACTGGGCTTTACCGGGGTGACAATCAACTGTTCCATGGTGCCGCGTTCTTTTTCCCTGACAAGTGCAAAGGCGGTCAATAAAGCGGTGACGTTTTGTAAGATAAGCCCAATTAGTCCGGGGATGTTAAACATTGTGCTGTCCATATCGGGATTATACAATACCCTGGTTTCAGCATTTAACGGCATCTCAATATCATTTAAGCCTTGTTTCATCAACAGTTCTTTTTGAATGTTTAATGCGTTGTTTTGGGCAAGCATTTGGGCAGAGGAAAATGCTGTCCTGGCAGCGGTGGGGTCGGAGCCGTCCAGCAGCACTTGTATATCAGCAGGTTGATTTTTTGCTAATTTATAGGCATAGTCCGGTGGGATAACCAGGCCGACTTTAACTTTACCGGCATCCATTAAGTGCTGCAGTTCATCGTTATTAGTAACATAATAGTTCACATCGAAATACTGACTAACTGAAAATTTGGCGACTAATTCCCGTGACTGTTTAGTTTTGCTTTGATCCCACACGGCGGTGGACATATGGTCAACGTCGGTATTGATAGCATAGCCAAAAAGCAGCAGCAGCATTAACGGCATGATGATGCCAATGCCTAAGCTGGCCGGATCACGACGCATTTGTAGAAATTCCTTTTTGGCAATTGATTTAAAACGAATGAAAGAGAATTTTATTCTTTTCAAATGAAGTCCCTTCCTATTTTGGTGTACTGTATTTTTGTACATAATGAATAAACACATCATCTAAATTGTTTTTGTTTAAATCTTTCATCAGTTCCAGCGGGGTTCCGACCGCTAATAGTTTGCCGTAAAAAATGAACCCTACATAATCACAGCTTTCTGCTTCGTCCATGTAATGAGTACTTACCAGCACCGTAATGCCGTCGGAAGCCAGATTTCGTATCACATCCCAAAAGATACGGCGGGAATAAGGGTCGACACCTGCGGTTGGTTCATCGAGAATCAATACTCTTGGTTGATGCAGCAGCGCACAGGCCAGCGCTAACCGCTGCTTCCATCCCCCGGATAATGTGCCTGCTAACTGATGTTCTCGGCCTTCTAAATCGGCAAGTTTCAGCAGTTTGTTTTTTTGTATCTCCGCTTCAGCTGCAGAGAGGCCGTATATGCCGGCATAAAAATCTATATTTTCATTAACGGTTAAATCTTCATACAAGCTGAATTTTTGTGACATGTACCCGATATGCTGTTTAATAGTTTCAGCATCATTAACAATGTTGTACCCCAGTACTTGACCGGAACCGGAGGTAGGGGAGAGTACCCCGCAGAGCATACGAATAGTAGTGGATTTGCCTGAACCGTTGGGGCCGAGAAAGCCAAAAATGCTGCCGCGCGGTATTGCCAGTGATACGTTATCTACCGCACGCAGATTGCCGAAATCCTTAACAAGTTGATCGCAGGAAATGGCATAATCCATATTAATCACCCTTCATTAGATAAGATCACATCGGCCGACATACCCGGTTTTAACTCTTTATCGCCGTCTGTTAATTCAACAGTAACTGCAAAAACTGTTTTGGCACGTTCTTCGCCGGTTTGAATGTTTTTCGGTGTGAATTCTGCTTGATTGCTGATCTTTTTAATTTTGCCGTGAAATGTTTGGTCGGGATAAGCATTTACCTTTAAATCAACAGTTTTTCCAACCTGCGCTAAATTTAATTGTGCTTCCGGCAGATAGACAATAATTTCTAATTTTTCAGTATTGAGAATGGTAAATAATGCGCTGCCTTCTTTAACCGGCTCGCCGGGTTCAATATAGCGGCGCAGCACTACACCGGAAACTGGAGAGTAAACATTGGTTTTATCCAGTGAAAGCTTTATTTGCTCCAGCCTGGATTGGGCCTGCTTTTTGGCGGCTTCTAAATAAGCTATGTCATATTGATTTTGAGCGGCTTGATACTGAACTTTTGCTGCTTGATGCTGAGCACTAAGTTGTTCTACTTTGGTGGCTGCTTGATTATACAATTCCTTTTGCGCATCCAGCTCTTTTTCTGTTACTGCATTTTCGGCATACAATAACTTCATTTTTTCCAATTGCTTTTGCTGAAAAGACAGTGTTTCATTGGCCCCGTCCAATAAACTTTCCAGCTCGTTAACTCGTGCAGCCAATTGCTGCAAATTGTCCTGATAATGAGTTTTAGCCTGCTCCCACTTAGCAGCAGCCCCGCCCAATGCGGCTTCCGCTTCATTATATTGGAGTTTAAGTCTTTGATCATCAATTTTAGCCAGGCGGTCCTTCGGGGTAACATAATCGCCTTCATCGTGATCTATACTCACTATTTCTCCCGATATTTGAGCAATTACAGGAATTTCATCGCCTTCAATAGTGCCGGATAAAATCACCCCATCGTCGGCTGAGCAGCCGGTAAAAATTAGTAATGTTAGTGTGAAAACAAAAATAATTGTTTTCTTCATTAGCTGAATCCCCCCATATAATAGTGAGTAATCACTCACATCTTTACTCTACCTGCGTTTAGTTTGAATTGTCAAGTAAAAATTATGTATACAGGACTGTCTATTATTGTGATTATGAAAAGTGCTGATTAAAAAAAGGAAGCGGTGCGTCAACGGTGAATTATAAAATTCTTGGTATGATGCTTGTGTTTTACCGGTGATTAGCTGTTTTGTTTGAACTGGTGATATTAAACCGGTTGTTTTTCATATTAAGTGAGCAATTGAGGTGGAAATTATGAAAAAGGGAAATCTAAGTTGGGAAATTAAAGGAAAGCACTTTATTTTGCCCGGTGTGTTTTTGATGATATTTTTGAGCATTGCAGTCGTACTCTGGTTAACATTGGATAATTTATTTTATTTATTTAATTTTTCCTATATCGGTTTTTCTGTTGCTGTCGGTTTATTTTTGACAGCGGTTCTTCCAAAGAACTTCAGG
Organism: uncultured Peptococcaceae bacterium; assembly: GCA_965546615.1. Taxonomy (GTDB): domain Bacteria; phylum Bacillota; class Desulfotomaculia; order Desulfotomaculales; family Desulfohalotomaculaceae; genus CBEUVQ01. The sequence goes on along the minus strand of CBEUVQ010000009.1, from coordinate 27,328 downwards.
CATTATGGCAGGTTGGTAACGCAATTTCTTGTGGGTTTTTATATGGTATTATTTTTGGGGATTATCGGAAAGGAAAATATGCAGATCGAGGGATTCTTCTTTTATATCTTTATGGGGGAATTTACCGGAGCAACTATTCATTACCTTATTGCCAAAATCGGGGGAACTTTTCTGTTTGGCCGCGGTTGGTGCGGCTACGCCTGCTGGACAATTGCTGTATTAGATCTGTTTCCTTGGAAGAAGCCAAAAGAAGGACGTATTCCTTACCTTGGCTTGTTCCGCTATGTTCATTTTCTGGGCTCGCTGGGTTTAGTCCTTTATATTTTGCTTGTACTTGAAAATCAGCCAGAAGTTGGATCATCAAGGGAATTATATTGGTTTTTGATTGGCAATCTTGTTTATTACGTACTTGGTTTTCTTCTGGCTGTTTTTCTGAGGGATAATCGAGCGGTTTGTAAATATTTATGCCCGATTCCTGTGTTTCAAAAAATCGGCGCTCGGTTCTCTTTGATGAAAATCAACATTAAACGCGAAAAGTGCGTCGGTTGTTATGCCTGCGAACGGGCCTGTCCAATGGACATAAAGCTGTTGGATTATATGTATGAAGGTAAAAGAGTATTATCAACAGAATGTATTTCCTGCTTGACATGCTTTTATGCTTGTCCTGCCGGCGCTGTGGAATATACTTTTGCTTTCGATGGTGGGTTTAAAGAGTACCTGCGTGCATATGGCGAACCTGTGGCGGCAAAAGAGACTCGGTTGACATCATCCAAGATAGAGCAGTTCAAAGTTTAAATAAAAGAATATTTATGTAAAAATCGGCTTTTTATGATTTTAGCTTTTTATCCTTTGATATAATGTTAGCGGGAGGGACTTATTTTGGCAAGAACTCCAATGATGCGACAATACCTTAAAATTAAAGAACAATACCCAGATTGTATTTTGTTTTTTCGCTTAGGGGATTTTTATGAAATGTTTTTTGATGATGCTTTAACGGCATCGAAAGTATTAGAGATTACCCTTACCGGAAGAGACGGAGGCGGTGAAGAAAGGGTACCCATGTGTGGTGTGCCTTATCATTCAGTTGATACATATATTGCCAAAATGGTGGCCAATGGCTATAAAGTGGCAATTTGTGATCAAGTAGAAGATCCTAAAGCCACAAAAGGAATTGTCAAGCGGCAGGTCACCAGAGTAATAACGCCCGGCACAATTATGGAAGGGCAGATGCTGGAAGATAAGAAAAATAACTATATCGTGTCGGCAATAATCAGTAAATATCAAGTTGGTCTGGCAATAGCCGATGTCAGCACCGGTGAGTTTATGGTTTCAGAAATTCAAGGTCGCTCAGCTTTTGATGAAACGCTTAACGAGCTAACCCGACTGCAGCCTGCAGAAGTGCTGCTGCCGGCTGCTTTAAAAGATAATCACGATTTGATCAAAGGGATAAAAAATCATTGTCAGGCAGTAATCAACTACTATCAGCACACTGTTGACGACCAAGCTGTTTTAAAAAGTGTAGAGCAGCAATTTTCTAAAGAAAGCATTGAACAGACGGGGCTGCACGCTGATTCATCAGCTTTACAAGCAGCAGGATTATTGGTGCGGTTTTTGCTGGAAACACAGAAGCGAAATTTAAATCATATTAAAGAAATTAAATATTACTCTACTGCTCAATACCTTGTTTTGGATACCGCCGCCAGACGCAATTTAGAATTAAGCCGCACGTTATTAAGCAACGATAAAAAAGGCAGCTTATTGTGGGTGCTGGATTATACCGCCACCGCAATGGGTGGAAGAATGCTGAAAAATTGGATTGAACAGCCTTTGGTAGATGTTGAGCGGATTAACGCCCGCCTGGATGCGGTAGCTGAGCTTGCCGAAAATATTTTTTTAAGAGAAGATATCAGGGCGCTTTTAAAGGAAGTTTATGATTTAGAACGCCTTTCCGCACGTATAGCTTATGGTACTGCTAATGCAAGAGATTTATTGGCCGTTAAAAACTCTTTGGCAGCACTGCCTGCCATTAAGAAACACTTAAAAACTACTTCATCAATATTGTTAAAAAATATTTCTGATAAAATTGATGATTTAGCGGATTTAACCGAGCTGTTGGAAAACAGTATCAGTGATGATCCTCCTCTCGCTTTGAAAGACGGCGGCCTGATTAAAAACGGCTATAACGATGAGGTAGACAAGCTGCGTGAAGCAGCCACTAACGGGAAAAACTGGCTGGCACAATTAGAAACAAAAGAACGCGAGCGCACCGGTATAAAATCTTTAAAAATTAGATTTAATAAAGTGTTCGGTTATTATATTGAAGTGACAAAAAGCAATCTCACCGCTGTTCCGAAAGATTATCAGCGCCGCCAAACATTGGTCAATGCCGAACGGTTTATTACCCCGGAACTAAAAGAATATGAGGATATTATTCTTGGTGCACAGGATAAACTGGTAGAGCTGGAATATCGGATCTTTACTGAGATTAGAGAAGCGGCTGCCGCTCAGATCAGCCGCATCCAGCGCAGTGCGGCGGCAGTGGCACAAGTTGATGTTTTGGTTTCGCTGGCAGAAGCAGCAGTAAGAAACAATTATGTACGCCCGACAGTAAATAACAGCGGTAAACTGAACATTTATGAAGGGCGCCATCCGGTTGTGGAACTGACACTTGAAGACAATGAATTTGTATCCAATAGCACCGAACTGGACACTGACAGTTATTACCTGGCATTAATTACCGGACCCAACATGGGCGGAAAAAGCACTTACCAGCGCCAAGTGGCGTTAATTACCATTATGGCTCAAATGGGGAGCTTTGTGCCTGCCGCTGAAGCGGAGATTGGTGTTGTCGACCGCATTTTTGCCCGGGTAGGGGCATCGGATGACTTAACATCAGGGCGCAGTACTTTTATGGTTGAAATGCAGGAATGCAATCAGGCGTTACGGCAGGCAACAAAAAAAAGTTTGGTCATTATAGACGAATTGGGCAGAGGTACTTCCAACCAAGAAGGTATGGCTATTGCTCAGGCGGTAATTGAATATCTGCATGATACAATCGGCTGCCGCACGTTATTTTCCACTCACTATCATGAATTGGCAGAGTTAGAAAACAACCTGAAATTTTTAAAAAATTTCACGGTAGCAGTTGAAGAAAAGGGTGATGATGTTGTTTTTTTACATCGCACCGTTGTCGGTAAAGCCAGTAAAAGTTACGGTGTGCACTGCGCAAGATTAGCCGGCCTGCCTGCAAGCGTGATTGATCGGGCCAATCAATTGGTAGTAGACTTGGAAATTTACCGTAAGGCAGCAGAGGAAGTGGTTTCCGGGGGGGAAACAAATTCTGTGGAAAAAGATGCCGTGCAGATGCAGCTGTTTTCAATTAGTCCTGAAGCTGGGGAATTGCTGGAAGAGGTGGCTAATTACGATCTGTTAAATACAACACCGCTGGATGCGTTAAACATGTTATTTGCACTGCAAACTAAAGTAAGAAATTTAAATAAAAATTAAACTAAAAATTACCAGAACGCATTTCTTGTTTAATCAAGATGTGATAGCATATATATTAAAATTTCCTTTTTTCGGAGTGGTTGCTGTGTACATTGGTATTGATGTCGGAGGCACCAGCACCGACGCGGTGCTAATCTCTGACGGAAAAGTGCGGGCTATTGCCAAAGTGTACAATAAACCTAACGATATGCTCAGCCCGTTGGTAGAAGCTCTGGATTTGGTTTTGAAAGATGCCAAATCTGCGGACATAAAACGAGTGGTCCTTTCCACTACAGTTATTACGAATCTGGTAGCTGAAAAAAAGCATCACCCGGTAGCTTTACTGTTAATGCCCGGACCCGGCAGGAAAATGCAGCAGTATCGCGAGTCAGATGTGCATATTCTAAGCGGAGCAATTGATTATCGGGGAAGAGAAGTTGTTCCGTTATCTGAAGCAGAGGTTTTAAAAGCTATAGAGGACTTAGACCAAAAGGGTTACCGCAAAGTGGCTGTAGTGGGTAAGTTCTCGCCCCGCAATAATAAACATGAACTGGCTATCAAAAAAATAATTGAAAAACACCGCCCTGATTGGCAGGTGGAGATGGGGCATGTTGTCGGCGGCAAGTTAAATTTCCCTCGGCGGGTTGATACCACGCTGTTAACGTGTGCCACTAAGGAAGAGTATCGTTCTTTTGTGAAGCATGTTCGGGAGGCAATGAAGCAGCGAAATATTGATGCCCAGATGTTTATCCTCAAAGCAGACGGCGGAACAATGACGTTGGAAAGATCGGAACAATTTCCGGTTGAAACTATATTTTCCGGACCGGCAGCCAGTACGTTGGGGGCTCAGGCATTGACACCGGCGGGAGAAACTTCTTTAGTGGTAGATATCGGCGGCACCACCACCGACTTGGCGCTAATTTTGTCCGGACAGCCGCTGCTTTCTTCCAAAGGAGTTAGAATTGGTGAATATTTAACACAAGTGCGTTCGTTGGCAGTAAAATCTGTTCCGGTTGGCGGCGACAGTGTTGTTGATATGGTGGGTAAAAAGCTGATTATTTACTCTGAACGCGTTGGTCAGCCTTATTGTTTAGGCGGCCCTTTACCTACCCCTACCGATGCATTGAATGTATTGGGGTTAACCTGCCTAGGTGATAAGCAAAAGGCATGGAAAGCGATGGAAGCGCTGGCTCAACCGGCAAATTTATCTGCGGTAGAAGTAGCACAGGATATAATTAACCTTTTTGCAGATACTGTGGTTAATGAAATCGAAAAGATGTATTTGGAATGGGAACAAGAACCGGCTTATCGCATTTGGGAAGTTATGCAAAAACGCCGCCTGCGCCCTAAAAACGTAGTTGGTGTTGGCGGGGGGGCAGCGGGTTTTGTACCGCATATCGCCATTCGTCTTGGAGGTATACCTATACTGCCGCCTTATGCTTCATCAGCTAATGCCATTGGGGCTGCGGTAGCGAAACCGACATTACAGATTTCGCTGCGTGCTGATACTGAGCAAAAAATATACAGTATTGAAGAAGAGGGTTATCAAGGCAAAATTACCGACCGACTGTTTGGCAGTGAACAGGCACTGCAGTTAGCCAAAGAATGGTTAATTAAAAGAGCGGAAAATATGAACATCAGTGACCAAGTTGATAATATTGAAGTAACCAGGCAGGATGTATTTAATATTGTGCGTGATATCACTACCACCGGCCGGATTTTTGATGTTTGTGTGCAAACCCCGCGCGGGATTCTGTGGCATGTAGGGGCAGGAGGGAGATTAATTTGATTAAAAAAACCGGTTTGGTATTCTTTCCGGCCTTTGATTGGTCTATTGCTCCGGTGCATCCGGAACGTGAAGAACGTTTGCTGTACACAAGAGATCAAATTTTTGAAGAAGGTGTGCTGGATTTGCCGGAGATTGTTGAATATCCGCCAATTGTGGCTACACCGCATGATATTTCGCGCGTTCACTTTTGTGTGCCGAACGTTGACGATCAAGTATTGGCAGCACACCGCATTGCTGCCGGAGGAGCTATTCAATTAAGTGATCGCATAATGAATAAAGAGATCAGCAACGGTTTTGCCATTGTGCGGCCGCCCGGTCATCATGCCATGCGGGTTGTGCATGGTAACCGAGGATTTTGTTCGATAAACAATGAGGCGGTGGTGATTGAGCACCTGCGCCGCACCTATGGTCTGAAGCGTATTGCCATTGTTGATACCGATGTTCACCACGGCGACGGCAGTCAAGATATCTATTATCACGATCCTGATGTGCTGTTTATTTCCTTTCATCAAGATGGGCGCACTATCTACCCCGGAACAGGCTTTGCTGAGGAATTAGGTGGTCCGACTGCCTATTGTTCAACTATCAATATTCCGCTTCCGCCCGGGGTAACGGACAGCAGTCTTTTATATGTAGTAGATCATTTGATTCTGCCGATTTTAAAAGATTTTCAGCCGGAATTTGTCATTAATTCCGCCGGTCAAGATAATCACTATACAGACCCGTTGGGCAGTATGATGATTACCGCCCAAGGATACGCTCAACTTACTGAAAAGTTAAAACCGGATTTAGCGGTTTTGGAAGGCGGTTATGCCATAGAATCCGCTCTGCCGTATGTTAATTTAGCTATCCTGTTAGCTTTGGCCGGACGCGATTACCGCTATGTCACCGAACCTGATTATCAGCCGGATAAAATTGTTGAGAATTCACAAGTAACTGATTATGTTCATAGGATGGTTAACCGCCTGCAGGAGACATGGTCCAACCGCAATAATTACGATCCAACGAGCCTATGTGGAGATAATCGGTTTTACCAACGGCAAAAAAACATTTACTACGACACCGAATATTTTGAAGAAAAACAGTTGGAAAAAGTACGTGTATGTACAGACTGCCCAGGTTTTATTGCAATTGATTCGTACGCCGTTCAGCCCAAGAATGGCCGCTGTCGGGTACTAGCCGTTTCCATTCATAATCGGTGCTGTAAAAGCTGCTTGGAAGAGGCATGGGACATTTATCAGCAGGCGAAAAAGGATTACCGCTATTCATATATTTATCTGCAGGATAAAACAGAAGATACTTTTATTACTTTCGACAGGGAAAATCAGGCGGAAATACGCACCGAAGGATAACTGGAGGTATTGGGTTGCCTAAAATCAGACTTTTAGATCAAGATACTGCCAATAAAATTGCGGCCGGTGAAGTAATTGAGCGGCCGCAGTCTGTTGTTAAAGAATTGGTGGAAAACGCTCTGGATGCCGGGGCAAATCGTATTGTAATTGACATCAAAGACGGAGGCACAACTGCAATTTCCGTTAGTGATAATGGATGCGGCATTGAGCGGGAAGATGCTTCATTAGCTTTTTTAAGGCATGCTACCAGTAAAATTAAACGGATGGAAGATTTGTTCAGTATTACAACGCTTGGGTTCCGAGGCGAGGCTCTGCCCAGCATTGCTTCGGTGGCTAAGGTTACTATGTTAACAAGAACGGCGGATTCTGATGTCGGTGTCAAGCTGGAGCTGGAGGGTGGAACACTGATCACCAGTGAACCGGTCGGTTGTCCGGTTGGTACCAAGATTACCGTTTCAGACCTGTTTTATAATACACCGGCGCGAAAAAAACATTTGAAAGGAACTGCCGCTGAGGCCGCTTTAATTAGTGAATTAGTTTCCCGGTTGGCGCTGTCCCGTCCTGATGTGGCAATTAAATTGACGTCGCAAAATCGCGTTTTGGTAGAAACACCGGGCAGCGGAAAATTGTTAGATGCTTTTGCAGCGGTTAACGGGATACAGGTAGCAAGAAAGATGATTCCGGTAGAAGGGCAAATTCCCGGAATATACATTACCGGATACGTCAGTAAGCCGGAATTAAATCGGGCGACACGCACTCATCAAACAATATTTGTCAACGGTCGCTATGTTAAGAGTAAATTGATTTCTGACGCATTAAAGGACGGTTATCATACGCTGATGCCTTACAGCCGCCATCCACTGGCTGTTTTGGCCGTTGAAATATCACCGGGGATGGTAGATGTTAATGTGCATCCCGCCAAAATGGAAGTGCGCATTAGCCATGAACGGGAGCTGAAAAAACTAATTACCGGCATAGTGCAAAAAGCGGTACGCACTCCTTTATCGGTGCCTCAAATTGAGCAGCCACCGGTGGAAAAATCGCCTTCGCATAACCGGCAGGATGAGGAATTGAAATACCGGACAGCGGAAAAACCAATGTTAGAAAAACCAATACAAGAACAGTTAAACAATGTTTTAAGAGAACAGCAGCAGCTATATTTAAAACAGGCTGAGCTGCCGCTGCGTGTGACGCCTGAATCTCCGAAAACAAATGATATACTCGCGGATTATAAACCGGAACAGCCGCTCAAAAAATCAACCGATTATTCAGATCAACCCAACCAATTCCCGGAACTGCTGCCGCTGGCTCAGCTGCTGCCTACATACATTTTAGCTCAAGGTGCAGGCGGGTTATATATTATCGATCAGCATGCCGCTCATGAAAGGGTTCTTTACGAAAAGTACCGTAAGCAGAGCGAGGGCGAGCAGAACAGCCAAATGCTGCTGATGCCGGTAGTGTTAGAGTTAAACCAACAAGAGACAGAAAAATTAACTGAACATATTTTGACCTTTCGAAGGTTAGGCTTTATATTAGAGCATTTTGGCGAGAACACATATTTATTGCGGGGTGTTCCGGCGGGGTTCCCTCCCGGCGAAGAAGCCAAATTTTTCTTTGATATTTTGGATACCGACAGTGACAGTTTTAATGAAGCTTTAGCAGCCGGTTTATCCTGCCGCAGTGCAATTAAATCCGGACAAAAATTGTCTTTCCAGGAAATGAGTACTCTAATTGAACAAATGGCCGGCTTAGACAATCCATACAGCTGCCCGCACGGCAGACCGACTATAATTCAGCTTTCTTTCCAAGAACTTGCTAAGAGGTTTAAAAGATGAGTAATGTTAACCAAAATCAAATCGTAACCACTTCATTAAATCAATCTGCTTTACTTGTTAAACGGGCGCAAGAAATTGCTGCCGAATTAAAACTGCCGTTTGTCGATCGGCAGTATAAACCGCTGGCCGATATAGAAAAAGAGTACAGCAGTGCCGGTATTTTAGTGGTGGCACGCAGCAAATTGTCTGTTTACGTTGATGGCGAAGAATTCTTTTTTCATCCGGGAATGGCAAAATTACGCATCAAAGAGATAAAAAACGGCAATACTGATAGAATGATTGAAGCAATGAAGCTTTCCGCCGGAGACAGCGTGCTGGATTGCACAGCAGGTCTTGGTTCGGATGCGATTGTCGCTAATTATGTCGTTGGGCCAAAAGGTTCGGTATTGGGCTTAGAGGCAAATCTTTTAATGGCTTATGTAGTCCGTGAAGGTATTGCTGATTACCAAACAGACAACAAATCATTGGCCCAAGCACTTAAAAACATTGAGGTGATTCATGCCGATCATCGTCATTATTTAAAAAAACTGCCTGCAAACAGTGTGGATGTAGTGTATTTTGATCCGATGTTTCGAAAGCCGCTGTATAAATCCACTGCGTTATCTCCGCTGCGAAAATTGGCTGAATACGCCCCTCTAGATTCACTGACAGTTAGTGAGGCTTGTCGGGTAGCTAAAAAAAGGGTTGTGATGAAAGAAACTTCCGGCAGTGCGGAGTTTTTGAGGTTGGGTTTTAAGGAAATTGAAAATAAGAATTCACCCGTTGCCTATGGTGTGATTGAGGTAGGGGGTGATTAAGTTTGTCGCAAAAAAAACCGCTTATTGCTGTCGTTGGACCAACTGCGTCCGGTAAAACCGATGTGGGTGTTCAACTGGCATTAAAACTGGACGGAGAAGTTGTTTCCGCTGATTCAATGCTGGTGTATCAAGGGATGGACATTGGCACCGCCAAACCAACAGAAGAAGAAATGCAAGGCGTACCTCATCATATGATTGATGTGGTTGCCCCTGATGAAGAATACAGTGTTGCCCGTTACCAAGATGAAGCAGGGCAAGTAATTGCCCAAATACACGATAAGGATAAGCTGCCGATTTTAGTTGGCGGCACCGGCTTATATGTGCGGGCGGTTGTGGATGAGTACCATTTTGATGCACCGGGCGAAAACAGCGAACTGCGGGAAATGCTTTTAAAGCAGGCACAGCAAAACGGCAAGCAATGGCTGCACGATCAACTGGCCAAAGTGGACCCTTTAGCAGCAAAAAAAATTCATCCCAACAACGTGCGCAGGGTAATCAGAGCGTTAGAGGTTTATCAACTTACCGGAAAGCGTATTTCCGATATGCAGAGGGCAAATTATCAAAATGCCAGATATCACCTGGCATTATTTGGGCTGCGAATGCAGCGGGATAAACTCTATCACCGCATTGATCAACGGGTAGACAAAATGATTAAACAAGGTTTGGTTGATGAAGTTAAAACTTTGATCAGCAGAGGAATAAACCGCTCAATGACAGCAATGCAAGCTTTGGGATATAAAGAAATAGCTGCGTACCTGGATGGCGAAATTACATTAAATCAAGCCATTGATTTGATCAAAAGAGATACCCGCCGCTTTGCCAAAAGGCAGTTAACTTGGTTTAAACGTGATCCACGCATACATTGGGTGGATGTGCATAATTATGATAATACATCAAAACTTGCCGAGGAAATTATTTGTCACTGGCAGGAAAAGTTTTCAAGTGTGTAGAAGTAAAAAGTTTTAAATGGGCTAGCTGTAAACCAGTTGCAGTATCTGGCCTGCATTACTAAAATAAAGATAAAAACGGAGGGACCCCCATGACCAAATCCCAAATTAATTTACAAGATGCTTTTTTAAATCAAGTTCGCAGAGAGAATATCCCCATCACCATGTTTTTAACTAACGGTTTTCAGCTTAAAGGGATGGTGCGGGGATTTGATAATTTCACAGTGATTCTGGAGAGTGAGGGTAAACAAATGATGGTATATAAACATGTCATTTCAACCATCAGCCCCCAGCGCCCGGTAAGTGCGTTATCACCTGACAACAAACCGGTATAGTGCCAAAACCCCTTAATTAAGGGGTTTTTTTGTTCAGTATTCACCTTCTGGGGCGTATATATGTAAAAGGAAGAACTGCTCCTTTGAGGTGACTTATATTGGTAAAAATTAAAATGTGGCAAAACCCGGAACGTTTGGAACCGACAAAAATTAAAAATTTTCAGCCGCGTAAGCATTTAAATCCGATTAAAACAAGTGAAACAGCATCCACCGAGGATTATCACACTTCAAAAACCGCTAAGGATATTATGAATGAGATCAATCGGTTGGTTGGTTTAAAAAGCGTGAAAAAACTGATTAATGAACTGCATGCATATATTGAAATTCAAAAATTGCGGCAAAAAGAAAAATTAAACTCCGAACCGATGGTTTTACATATGATTTTTAAAGGCAACCCCGGAACGGGAAAAACTACTATTGCCAGGCTTTTGGGGCAGCTGTTCAAAGAAATGGGTGTACTGAGCAAAGGGCACATCATTGAGGTGGAAAGGGCGGACTTAGTGGGGGAATATATTGGTCATACCGCAAAACGCACCCGGGAACAAGTAAAAAAGGCATTGGGTGGGGTATTGTTTATTGACGAAGCTTATTCTCTCGCCCGCGGCGGAGAAAAGGATTTTGGCAAGGAAGCGATCGACTGTTTGGTAAAAGCAATGGAAGATAACAAAGATAACCTAATTCTGATTTTAGCAGGTTATAAACACGAAATGGAATTTTTTATTGAGTCTAACCCCGGCTTGCGCTCCAGGTTCCCTATTCATATTACATTTCCGGATTACACAATTCAAGAATTGATGGATATTGCCAAATTAATGTCGGATCAGCGGCAGTATAAGTTGACAGATGAAGCAAAAGATCAATTGCGCACCTTTATTCGCGAGCGGGTGATACAGCATAACAACAGCGGCAATGCCCGCATGGTTAGAAATCTGATTGAACGGGCGATGCGCCTGCAAGCAGTGCGGCTGGTAAATTCGCAAAACAATAATATCAGCAGAGAAGAATTAATGACCATTACATTAGAGGATATTGCCAATGCGTATGATGACTTAACAGAAGATTAAATAATTTAGTATTTAGCACTTACTGCAGCAAGACAGGAAAAATATGATAAAATTATTAAGCTGTAGCTACACTTGATAACAGGGGGTTTACATAATGAATAATTTTGTCAACTTAGATAAATTAGCTAGAGAGGTAGAAACAGAAGTTCAGCATATTTACCAGCAGGCGGATGAAATGTCGCTTAATAACCACCGCCGGGTACTGCAAGCTTTTCAGAATGCTCGGGTAAGTGATTTTCATTTAAAAGGTGGAACAGGTTATGGATATGGTGATGCCGGGCGCGAGGTTTTAGAGAACATATATGCAGAAGTGTTTGGCGGTGAAGCAGCACTGGTGCGGGGGCAGATTGTATCAGGTACCCACGCTATTGCACTGTGCCTGTTCGGTGTGCTGCAGCCTGGTGATGAATTATTATCTGTCCAAGGAGAGCCGTATGATACTTTAGAAGAGGTAATCGGCATCCGCAGCAATTCTCCCGGTTCATTAAAAAGTTATGGCATAAAATATCGTCAAGTTGATCTTTTACCTGACGGTGAACTGAACTGGAAGGCAATCGGACAAGCATTGAACAGCAGAACCAAAATGGTAATGGTGCAGCGCTCACGCGGGTATGCGTGGCGTCCCGCGCTAACCCTTGCGGGAATCAAAAAATTAGTAGAGTATGTAAAGAACAGGCAGCCAAACACACTGGTATTTGTAGACAACTGTTACGGGGAATTTGTTGAGGACCGTGAACCCTGCCACGTAGGGGCAGATTTAATTGCGGGCTCGCTGATAAAAAATCCCGGTGGCGGGATTGCTCCGACAGGGGGATACATTGTTGGGCGAAGGGATTTAATTCATTTAGCTGCCAGCCGCTGGACAGCACCGGGGATTGGATCTGAAGTGGGACCAACATTATCTTTTCAGCGGCTGTTAATGCAGGGGATTTTTCTTGCCCCGCATGTAGTGGCTGAAGCGTTAAAAGGGGCGGTTTTTACTGCCCGTTTATTTGAACGCTTGGGTTATCCTGTTTCACCTGGTTTTGATGAATACCGTACTGATATTATCCAGGCAATTAAGTTGGGTTCACCAGAAAAGCTGGTGGAATTTTGCCGAGGACTGCAAAGTGCTTCACCGGTAGATGCGCATGTGCGTCCGGAACCGGACGGAATGCCCGGTTATGAGGATGCAGTGATAATGGCCGCGGGAACCTTTATTCAAGGAGCATCAATAGAACTGTCTGCAGACGGTCCGTTAAGAGAACCTTATGCGGTATATATGCAGGGTGGTTTGTCAAAAGAGTATGTCAAAATCGGGGCGCTTTCCGCAGCGCAAGCAGTGCTTGGTGTATAAGTTAAATTATATTTTATTCCCAAAAAAAGGTGCCGTTTTGGCACCTTTTTTGTAGTATACCATTTACCCCTGGAATAAGGTTTTTCACCTTAAAATATATACCATTTACCATTAAAATGTTTGGTGTAGAGTAGTTAGAATATAAAATAAAGTATGATATTTCAAAATATTTTATAATTAACGCGGCGTATTTTTTAAACAGTATGTAAAATTTACCGCAGCTTCATTTTACCAAAATAATAACATGTAAAGATGAGGAGGATGGGAATGTCGAAACAATTAAAGCGGTTTATTGTTCCGCTGATGTTGGCTGTTTCTTTAGTACTCACTCTGACTGCGTGCGGCGGTGGAAGTGAAAAAAAACAATCAGCTGATGGGGTAATTAAGATTAAGCTGTCGCATGTTGTTGCCGAAACAACCCCCAAAGGTCAAGCGGCATTGAAATTTAAAGAATTGGTAGAAGAAAAGTCAGGCGGTAAAATGCAGGTTGAGGTATATCCTTCTTCCCAATTGTATGGAGACAAAGAAGAGATAGAAGCTTTATTGGCCAATAATGTCCAGTTTATTGCTCCGTCTGTAACAAAATTGGTTGGTTTTGAACCCGCTTTTCAACTGGTTGACATGCCGTTCTTATTTAAAAACGACCAAGCGGCTCTTAACTTTTATGACGGACCGATGGGCCAGAAATTAATGAAAAGTTTGGAATCTAAAGGAATTGTAGGTTTAGCTTGGTGGCCGAACGGTTCCAAACATTTTACCAACAACAAACGTCCGTTAAAATCTCCCGCCGATTTTGAAGGTTTAAAATTTCGCAGCCAAAGCGGCGGTGTGATAGATGCCCAATTCAAGGCCCTTAGTGCCGGTTCGTCGGCAATGGCTTTCAGTGAAGTATACCAAGCTCTGCAGAACGGAACAGTTGACGGACAAGAGAATACTTTTAATAATATCGATACTCAGAAGTATGTTGAAGTGCAGAAATATCTTACCGTTTCCGGTCATGGACGGCTGGATTACTGCTTATTAACTAATACCGCATTTTGGAATAACTTAACACCGGAACAAAAGTCCATACTGGAAGAAAGTATTAAAGAAGCCACAGCTTATGAACGTCAACTGGCTGATGAATTAAATACACAGAGTTATGAAAATATTAAGAACAGCGGTAAAGTAGAAATCTATCAGCTCACTGAACAGGATCGAGCTAAATTTTTAGAAGCGTTAAAACCGGTTTACGAGCAGTATGGCGACCAAATCGGTCAGGAATATATAGATGCTGCTATGAAAATTGAGTAGAATAAACATCTTCAGCAGGGACGGGTAGAAGCCCGTCCTTTTTAAAACCGGGTACATTGGAGTAAAGGAGGGAGCGTTTTGGAGCGCTTTAAACGGGCTTACGCAGCTCTTGAAGACTACTTATCCGGCGGATTGTTATTCATTGGTTTGACGCTGGTATTTATAAATGTAATACTGCGCTACTTTTTTGGCCGCCCGCAGTCATGGATTGATGAATTCTCAGTGTATTTTGTGGTTTGGGGTGTGCTTATGGGTATTGCGGTAGCATTGAGAAATAACCATCATATTAAAGTTGATATGCTCTATAATTTTTTGTCGATTAAGGCCAAACGATATGTCAGTATTTTTGCTAATTTGTTAGGTTTGGGGTTTTGTGTATTATATACTTTTTATGGCTGTCAGCTGGTACAGTCCTATTTATTAACCGGTCAAAAATCTGTAGATACGCAAACACCGCTTTGGATGATCAACTTGATTGTACCTATTTCCGGGATTATGTTGGGAATAAGATTTATAGAAAAACTTTATTATTTAATTAAATATCGAGACGGTAAATGGATTGCAATGATGCGAGAAGGGGTTGACGATAATGGCGACAGCAGCCCTGTTTAGTTTATTTGTCATCCTCTTTTTGTTAAATGTACCAATAGCCATTTCTTTGGCGGTGGCGGCGATCGTTGTTTTAGCGGCAACTACCGACTTTTCATTATATATGATTGTGCAGCGAATGTTTGCTTCACTGCTTTCACCGACACTGATGGCGATACCGGCTTTTGTTTTTGCCGGTGTGTTAATGTCGCGCGGTGGCATTGCTAAGTATTTAATCAATGCCCTGAAGTCTTGGTTAGGACACCTGCCGGGTGGGCTTGCAGTAGTAACGATTATGTCTTGTGCTATTTTTGCCGCTATCTCCGGCTCCAGTCCTGCTACTGCAGCGGCAGTAGGGTCGATTATGCTTCCCGCCATGATGGATGGCGGCTACCCCAAACGCTATGCCATGGGTTTGGTGGCTGCAGCCGGAACATTGGGTATTTTAATCCCGCCCAGCGTTACCATGGTTGTGTTTGGGGTGACCGCTGAGGAATCAATAGGCAAGTTATTTATGGCAGGATTAATTCCCGGTACTATTCTTGCCGGTATTTTAATTTTCAGTGCGGTTATCTATGCCAAAAGAATGAATTTCGAACTGTGCGAAAAGGCATCTTGGAAGGAAAGATGGTCAGCATCTATAAAAGCACTGCCGGGTGCTTTTTTACCGGTCTTTATTCTCGGCAGCATTTACTTGGGTGTGGTAACACCCACCGAGGCAGCAGTGCTTTCTGTTTTTTATACCATAATTGTTTCTGCTTTTATTTATCGTGAATTAAAACTGAAGGATATCCGAGCGGTTTTTCGGGAATCAATTAATATCTCCTCAATGATTTTTCTAATTATTGCCGCAGCAATGGTTTTTGCTTTGTATTTAACCAATGCCCAAGTGCCAAATAATGTTGCCCGTTGGATCGCCGAAAACAACCTTAATAAATATTTGTTTATCTTTGCGTGCAATATAATGTTCTTTATTATGGGAACTTTTTTGGAAGCAGTATCAATAACGCTGATTACGCTGCCGATCTTACTGCCGATGATTAAAGCGCTGGGTATTGATCTGCTGCATTTTGCAGTTATTATGACAGTAAACATGGAATTAGCAATGATTACCCCACCGGTAGGTTTGAATCTCTTTGTAGTCAGCGCAATGGCCAGAGATCGTTTGGAAAATGTCATTCGCGGAATTATTCCGTTTATTGTCATTATGCTGTTAGCTTTAGTTTTACTGGTCTTTTGTCCGGAACTTTCGCTGTATATTCCCAGAACGCTAATGAAATAACTGAGTGTTTGTCTCCATAAGGCAAAGTTCCTGTCAGCAAAAAATGGATGAAATTAATTCTTGACGGTCTGCGTCACCGCAGATAATATGAGAGCAAAACATGCTGTAAGGAAGACTTATGATGACTAAAAAATACAATTTTCTAGGAAGTATTGCAATGTTGATACTTTCAGCTTTTGTTCTGGCTGCATGTACAGCTGCCAATCCACCTGCCGGTGATGTTAAAGACACTCATAAAGCAGCGGAATCTTTAGAAATGGGCAATAATTATTTGGCAGTAACTGACCAATTAGGCACTTTGGATGACGGCAAGTTTTTTGCAGCGGGATTTTTAGGATATTACAAGAATGAAGCCTTTCAGAAAGCTGCAAATGATTATGGTTACCGGCATTTAAGCCGTGTGCCGGAATGGGTTGATGCCGGTGGCAGTGAAGCATGGATTATAGTACCAAAATACAAAAATTCAGAAATCGTTGTGACAGCATTGAAAGACATTAAGTTGAGTGACGGCAAAGAAATAAAAGCCGGTACGCAGATAAAGAGAGCAGAAGAATCTCTGGTGCTGTATGCAGATTCAAAGGATCAGCAACCGTCCGTTGAGGTGACAGTTGTCAGCGGTACTGACAGACAGACATTCACACCGATAACTCAAAAGGAAACGGGGGCTGTCAGCCTGCCTGATTATATATGGGATGTCAGTGAATATGAACTAACAAATAAGGATGAAGACCTTTTGGGATTGTGGCAGTGGAAAAGTAATGATGGATGGATTCAGTATATTGAAATTACTGAAGGCAGCACAGAAAATGGTGCCGAAGGTGCTTATTTTGCAGTAATAGAAAGTCTTTATCCGGGTGCCGACCCGGGTTTGGGCGGTCCGTTTGGTTATACACTGGCGGTGGATGGAGAAAGGGCAGTTTTATCCACTGCTATCTCTGAAGGTTCTCTAAGCTCAGAAATTGAATTAACACAAGACGGTGAACAACTAACTGTTAAATGGGTGGGGGGAGACAGGTGCTTCAGCCTTAAGGAGCTTAACGATACAATAGTGTTTAACAGAGTATCCCAGTAATAATACAGACTTGATTTTTGAATACAATTGCGTGGGGTAAATAAGGATTGTTATTAACCCTCAGACTGTCAACAAAGTTGACAGTCTTTTTTTATGAAAAAACCAAACGTTTGCCGCCTGTAATTTATTGCGGCCGGTGAGCTGTAATTGTAAGCAGGTGAATTGTTAATTCTTTTTTGGACGGCGTTAAAAAGCACTTTTTGATATAATAGATTTATGAAAATTAACCCGATCTTCATCTATTAAAGCATTTTTTTGATCGGTGATAATTTATAGAAATATCCGAACTGCTTGTAAAACTAAAC
The DNA here is from genome assembly GCA_965546615.1 of uncultured Peptococcaceae bacterium. Lineage (GTDB taxonomy): Bacteria > Bacillota > Desulfotomaculia > Desulfotomaculales > Desulfohalotomaculaceae > CBEUVQ01. The sequence continues at coordinate 9,847 of CBEUVQ010000009.1, read as the reverse complement.
TATTTTACAAAGTTATTGAAGGAGGTTGGATTTTGGTGAATGAATATCGCGTGCTCTCACCAACTGCTATTTTAGGCTATGGATTTCCGGAAGAATCTTTTCAGGAAGGATTAAAGCGCAATCCAAATGTGATTGCTGTTGACGCCGGTTCGACCGACCCCGGGCCTTACTACCTCGGTGCAGGTGTTTCTTTTACAAACCGCAATGCGGTAAAGCGTGATTTAGAATTGATTTTGAACGCCGGTTTAGAGCACGGTATACCTGTTTTGATAGGTACAGCCGGCGGGAGCGGAGCAAACAGCCATTTAGAATGGAATCTGCAAATTATTAAAGAACTGGCTGAAGAAAACAACTGGAAGTTTAAAATAGCAGTGATTGAATCAGAATTAGATAAAAAATTTATCCAAAAAGAATTAGCTGATGGACGCATAGTGCCTCTGCACCCTGCTCCGGAACTTACTGCGGAAGATATTGAACAGTCTACCCGTATTGTTGCTCAAATGGGGGTTGAACCGCTAATCAAAGCTTTAGATGAAGGGGCGCAAGTAGTTTTGGCCGGGCGCTGCTATGATCCTGCCGTTTTTGCAGCTGACGCTGTCAGAAAAGGTTTTGACCACGGTTTAGCCATTCATATGGGCAAAATTTTAGAATGCGGTGCAATAGCTGCAGAACCGGGCAGTGGCAGTGACAGTGTAATGGGAACACTGACAGCTGACAGTTTTATTATTGAGCCTTTAAACAAAGAACGCCGCTGTACTACAACTTCGGTGGCGGCGCATACCCTTTATGAAAAAACAAATCCGTTAGAACTTCCTGGTCCAGGTGGGGTATTGAGCTTAAAAGAAACAACTTTTAGCCAGTTTAGCGATACTGCGGTGCAGGTAAAAGGCAGCAAGTATATCCCTGCGGAAACATACACTGTAAAACTGGAAGGGGCTAAAAAGGTTGGCTATCGCACCGTTTCTATAGCAGGATGTCGGGATAGTATCATGATTAAGCAAATTGATGATATCATTGCTGCAGTAGAAAACAGGGTGAAAAATAATTTTCAGCGACAAGGATATGATTATCAATTGTATTTTCATATTTACGGAAAAAATGCGGTAATGGGTGAACTGGAGCCTACACCTCATCCGGGGCATGAGTTGGGAATTGTAATTGATGCGGTAGCAAAAACTCAGGAAACTGCCGATACAATTTGCAGTTTTGCGCGCAGCACTATGCTGCATTATGGTTACCCAGGAAGAATTGCCACTGCCGGCAATTTAGCGTTTCCTTATTCACCGTCTGATTTTAAAGCAGGAGAAGTTTATGAGTACAGCATTTATCATTTATTAGAAGTGCAGGACCCTGTAAAATTATTTCCCATAAAAATGCTGGAGGTATAAAACATGAAAAAAATACCGATTGCCGAACTGGCCAAAGTAATTCGCAGCAAAAATTCCGGGCCTTTTGAACTGACTTTAGACATCATTTTTAAAGACGAAGCAAGTTACCAAAAGACAGTCGCATCCAAAGTAATCAATAAAGAATTAATTGCCAAACTATATGGCATTGATAAAGAGGATATTATCAACATCATTGAATTTCCCCAAGCATTGGCAATAAAAAGCACAATCAAAAGACCTCGTCCGTCAGGTTCAATTGGTGAAACTGATGTGTATGGTGCGCAGCAGCATGCTCCGTTATTGGGGATTAAGATTCCAATATCAGACTAACGTCATAACAACATTCGTAAATTTCCTACATTTTCTGAAACAAAAACCCATTAATATATTTACAAATATACTTTGCAAATATATAATGTTACAGTAGCTAACTAAAAGAAAAAGGTGGTTATAATAATGGTTCTAGTTAATGACGACCAACCGTTATATAATATCGGGGTTGTTGCTGAGTTGTTAAAAGTACATCCCGAAACACTGCGCATTTGGGAGAAACATCAGCTGATTGAGCCGGCACGTCGTAATAAGCAGAGATTGTACACCAACAACGACGTTAAGCGATTGAAATTTATTCATCATTTAATCAATGATAAAGGATTAAATATTGCCGGTGTGCAGCAAATGATTGCATTGTATCCCTGCTGGACAGTAAAAAACTGCCCGGGTGGCAAGCGTAAGCAAGATGGTGGTGTAAACACAAACAAACCTTGTTGGAAAGAACAGGGTACATATTGTTTTATTCTGCAGGACAAGACAGACTATTGCAGCGCTTGCGATCTTTGTAAAGACTGCAAAGCAACTGACAATTAATAATAAAAACGTAAAAAAGACACCGACCGGCTGTTTGCAGATGAGGTGTCTTTTTGCTTAGTTTTATAATCTTCTTAATAAACCTGTAACTTTACCTATTATCTTCACATCACGCACCAAAATTGGGGTCATGTTTTTGTTTTCGGGCTGCAGTCGAATATGGTTTTTCTCTTTAAAAAATCTCTTTACAGTTGCTTCGTTATCAAGCAAAGCTACCACAATGTCGCCATCAACTGCATTAGGCTGTTTGCGAACTAAAAGCAAATCACCCTCCAATATTCCCGCCTCAATCATACTGTCGCCACGAACCCGAAGCATAAACAGCTCACCATAACCGGCGAAGCTTCTTGGCAGCGTGATGGTATCTTCAACATTTTCTACCGCCAGCAGCGGAAGGCCGGCAGCAACTTGACCTATCAGTGATACATCAACAAAATCTTCATCATCTCTTATATTTTGCACATTAAGATGTTCATCGAGTATTTCAATAGCCCGCGGTTTAGTAGGGTCCCGACGAATGTACCCTTTATCTTCCAGCCTTTTTAAATAACTGTGCACAGTAGAGCTGGAACTCAATCCTACTGCTAAGCCGATTTCACGTACAGACGGTGGGTAACCCTTTTTTCGAATATTATCTTTTATCACATGCAAAACTGCTTGCTCGCGTTCGTTCAACTCACCTGGCAAACTGATAACCATCCTTTCATTACTTTTGGTTAATTATAGCATAAAGTGTAAATTTTTAAAACGTTTGTTCGCAAGATTGCTCTGCCTTTTGTGACACTTCATTAATATATAGAAGGAATTTTTTGAATTGCGTGGAATGTCTAAATATTATGCGTGAGGTGTGGTGAACAATTTGCTGTCATTAGAAGTATTAGCAGGCATTCTGGACGCTGTTCCGGAAGCTATTGAAGTAGCAGACAAAGAGGGAAAAATATTATATGTAAATAAAGCTTTTAGTAAAGTAACCGGTATACCGGCGAAAGAACGCATCAACAAAAATATCTTTGATGTATCACCTAATGGTGCTTTAGCCCAAGCGATGAGCAGCGGAAAACCGGTAACAGGTCATTGTTCAGTTGTTGGAGGAACCAGGGTAGAAGTGGTTTCTAATGCATCGCCAATTATTATAGACGGTAATGTTGAGGGTGCTGTTGTAGTGTTTCAGCATATCACTGATATTATGAATTTGATTGAAGAATTAAGAAAGAGCAACACATTACTTGAGAAACTATCAAATAAATTTGGTCAAGTAACCAGCAGTAAGTATACTTTCCAAGATATTATCGGTTCAAGCATTGAAATGAAAAAAGTTTTGGCTGTTGCCCAAAACGCTGCAGATAGCAAATCTACAATATTGCTGTTGGGAGAAAGCGGCACAGGCAAAGAGCTTTTTGCCCATGCTATTCACAGTGCCAGTTCACGAAAGGAAAAACCATTCATTACGGTAAATTGTGCGGCAATACCGGAAAATTTACTGGAAAGCGAGCTTTTCGGGCATGAAAAAGGTTCATTTACCGGAGCCATTAAAGATAAAATCGGCCGTTTTGAATTAGCTAACGGCGGAACAATTTTCTTAGATGAAATTGGCGACATGAATCTTGCTCTGCAGTCTAAGCTGCTGCGTGTTTTGCAGGAATTTGAGTTTGAGCGGGTGGGCGGTGTTAAAACCATTAAAGTTGACGTGCGTGTTATTGCTGCTACCAATCGCAATTTGCGACAGCTCGTTCGAGAGGGACAATTTAGGGAAGATTTGTTTTACAGATTGAATGTTGTAGAGATAACTATCCCGCCGTTAAGAAAGCGTAAAGATGATTTGGAAATTTTATGTAAGTCTATTATTCAAAAACTTAATCGAAAAATGGGGAAAAAGATAAAAAGTTTATCACCTAATGCCATCCAAGTATTAAAAAATTATCATTGGCCCGGCAATATCAGAGAACTGGAAAACGTGTTAGAGCGGGTTATGGTAAACAGCAAAGGAGAGATTTTAACGGCAGAATCCATTAAGCCGCATTTAGCTGGGTGTATAACGGGTTTAAACACCGTTGACATTATACCGATAGATGAAATGGAAAAGATATTAATTACTAAAGCGTTAGAAAGATATGGAACCTCGATGATGGGAAAACGTCAAGCAGCCTCTTCTTTAAATATTTCCTTAGCAACCTTATATAATAAGATAAAAAAGTATAATATCCCCCTCAAAAAATTCTAAATTTTATACAAAATCTAAACATTAGAAGTAAGCCAAACTTAATTAAATCAGGCTGTATTATATACATGCCTAAAATTTAGAAATATAATTATGATTTATTAATAATTATGTTTTATAATATAACCGCAAACCAAAGTGTTTAGCGGTTAAAATTATTTTTGTTTTAATGTTTTTTTGGCATTATAATTGCTAGAACAAATATTAACTTCTGTGCATTAATTGGCAAAAGGGAGGCGTGAAATATTAAAACCATTCATTGTTCACAAATAATCGATGCTGTTGCAAATCTTTCTCAAGATGCCTGTTATTATTTAGGAGAAGATATGTTGAGTGCATTTACCAAAGCAGCAGAGCAGGAAGTATCACCAAGCGGAAAAGATATTCTAAAATTGCTGCTGGATAATGCCAGAATTGCCAAAGAAGAAAAGATCCCTATCTGCCAAGATACCGGATTTACAGTAGTTTTTATCGAATTGGGTCAGGATGTGTATATTGACGGCGGCAATTTAGTTGAAGCGGTAAACGAAGGAGTGCGCAAAGGATATCTGGAGGGATATTTGCGCAAATCAATAGTTGGTGACCCGCTAAAAAGAGAGAACACCGGCGACAATACACCCTGCGTCATTCACACCACCGTTGTTCCCGGTGACAAGCTCAAAATTACTGTGGCTCCTAAGGGGGGCGGCAGTGAAAACATGAGCGCATTAAAAATGCTTAAACCGGCAGACGGACTGCCGGGTATAAAAAAATTTATTGTGGATACTGTTAAAGCAGCAGGCCCAAACCCTTGTCCGCCGTTAGTAATAGGTGTGGGTATTGGCGGTACGATGGAAAAAGCAGCAATTATGGCTAAAGAAGCACTTTTAAGGAATGTTGGCACTGCTAATCCCGATAAGGATCTTGCTCAGTTGGAAAAGGAATTGCTGGATGATATTAACAAACTGGGTATTGGCCCTCAAGGATTGGGTGGTAAAGTAACCGCGCTGGCTGTACATATTAAAACCTTTGCCGCTCATATTGCCAGCCTGCCGGTGGCAGTTAATATTAATTGTCATGCCTCGCGGCATAAGTCAGTTACGCTGTAATTGCCGAGAATATTTAGCTTAATTAATAATTTTGAGAAGGTGAAATAAATGATACCGATACGCATCAATCCTCCTTTAAATGATGAGGTAATTAATAATTTGCGCATTGGTCAGCAGGTGTTGATCAGTGGAAAAATTTACACCGGTCGCGATGCAGCACATAAAAAGTTAGTAGAACTAATGGAAAAAGGCGAATCACTGCCGATAGAATTAGCGGGTCAAATCATTTATTATGTTGGTCCGACACCTGCACCGCCGGGCCGGGTAATTGGTGCTGCCGGACCGACCACTTCCGGACGAATGGATGTCTACACCCCTAAAATGCTGGAACGGGGTTTAAAAGGAATGATTGGCAAGGGCAAACGTTCACCGGAAGTATTAGAAGCGATGAAAAAACATAAAGCTGTTTATTTTGCGGCTATAGGTGGAGCAGCAGCTTTAATTAGTAAAGCAATAAAAAAGGCAAGAATTATTGCCTATCCCGAATTAGGCCCGGAAGCAATTCACGAATTAGAGGTTGAAGACTTTCCGGCTATTGTTGCAAACGATGCTTTTGGCGGTGATTTGTACGAAGAAGGCAGCAGCATTTATGCAGTGGATTAAGGGGCGGCAGTTTATTGAGTTATATATAAGGGCAGGCCTATGCGTCTGCCCCCAGCTAAAAATTATTAACAAAAATCAGCGGATGTCCTGAATTTTCTGATTAGTTAGAATATACATAATATAAACACTGTTATTAATTTGCGAAAGGAGTGCGGTATGGAATTACAAAATATCAGAGCGAGAAGCTCAAAAATCGGGCTTTACTATGATTTAATTGAACTGCTTACCGGATTGTTTTTGATTGGGTTCCTTTGGACACATATGATTTTTATAGCCACTGTCATTATTGATCCGTCGCTGTTTAATCGTCTTTCGCGATTTTTAGATGACTATTATCTATCTTATATCGGCATTCCGGTTACTATATTAATATTTTTTACCCACTTTTTTGTGGCCGGAAGACGCATACCAACCAGGTACCAAGAACAAAAAATAATTTGGCAGCATGCCAAACTGATTAAACATACCGATACCTGGACTTGGATATTTCAAGTAATTACAGGTATGGCTATATTAGTGCTTGGCTCAGTGCATATGTGGATTATTATTACCGGCTGGCCGATTGAAGCTTCCGCCAGTGCAATAAGAGTAAAATCCGGTTATTTTTGGTTTTATATCATTTTGCTGATATTAGGTGAATACCATGCCGGTTTTGGCCTTTACCGCCAGTTTGTAAAATGGGGTTGGCTGTCACGAAAACCTTTGGGGTTGGCGCTTAAAACAATTACGTTAATCATTGTCGGTCTTGGATTGGCTGCACTTTTTGCCTTTATGCAGTTAGGAGGTATTCAATGAACAGCAATAATTCTCATCTAACCGATGTTTTGGTGATTGGGGCGGGATTAGCCGGCGAAAGGGCAGCAATTGAAGCCGCCAGCTGTGGATTGAATACCATTATCCTCAGTCTGGTTCCGCCCAGGCGTTCGCACAGTACCGCAGCTCAAGGCGGTATGCAGGCCGCATTGGGCAACTGCACCGGCGGCCGCGGTGACAGCCCTGATATTCATTTTCAAGATACTGTTAAGGGTTCGGATTGGGGTTGTGATCAAGAAGTAGCCCGCTTGTTCTGTGAAACAGCACCCTATGCCGTTCGTCAAATGTCATATTGGGGTGTCCCTTGGAACCGGGTTGTTGCCGGCAAAAGAAAGCTGCCGAATGGCAGCATTATAGAAGAATTGAAAGAATATGAAGGTTTAATTACCGCCAGAAATTTTGGTGGTACTGCTAAGTGGCGGGCTTGCTATACTTCAGACGGCACCGGTCATACCCTGCAGTATACTATGGACAGTATTGTTATAAAACTGGGTATCACAGTCCATGACCGCATGGAAGCAATTCGTTTAATCCATGACGGCGAAAAATGCATGGGGGTAGTGGCACGCTGCCTGAGAACAGGTGAGTTGCATACTTATCTGGCTAAAGCTACTGTGATTGCTACCGGCGGTTACGGCAGATTATATGGAGCATCTACCAATGCAGTAATAAATGAAGGAAGCGGTATGTTTTTAGCATTAGAAACCGGGATTGTTCCACTGGGAAATATGGAAGCGGTGCAATTTCATCCCACCGGAATGGTACCGGTGTGGATTTTAATTACTGAAGGAGCACGTGGTGATGGCGGGTATTTGCTGGATAAAAACCACCACCGGTTTATGCCGGATTACGAACCAAACAAGAAAGAATTGGCTTCGCGGGATGTAGTTTCACGGCGCATGATGCAGCACATCCGCAAAGGTTACGGTGTTGACAGCCCTCATGGACAGCATCTTTGGCTGGACATTCGCCATTTGGGTGAAAAACATATTAATACCAATTTGCGTGAGATTGCAAACATTTGTCAAAATTTTGCCGGCATTAATCCCGCCAAAGAACTTATTCCGGTTCGCCCTACGCAGCACTACAGTATGGGGGGCGTACGCACCAATATTGATGGTGCCGTTTATGGGTTAAAAGGGTTGTTTGCTTGTGGCGAAGCCGCTTGTTGGGATTTGCATGGTTTTAACCGTTTAGGTGGCAATTCATTGGCGGAAACGATTGTAGCGGGTATGATAGTCGGTCGCAAAATTGTGGAATATGTTCATGGTGCCGACCAGGAATATTCTTTCGCATTAGTGCAGCACCATGTGAAATGCTGTGAACAAAAAATAACAGATTTGACATCCGGTAAACTTGGCAATGAAAATTCGTACGAGTTAAGAGATTTGATGGAACAAACATTAATGGATTATGTAGGTATTTTCCGCAACGGCTCTGATTTAACAAAAGCTGTACACAATTTACAGGAATTATATCACCGTTCATTAAAAATACGTTTGCGATCTGACGGTTTTGGTGCTAATCCGGAACTGAGTTTTGCTTTAAGACTGCCGGGCATGATGCGTTTAGCACTGTGCATTGCCTATGGAGCATTAATGCGCACAGAAAGCCGGGGAAGTCATTTCCGAGAAGACTACCCCAAGCGCGATGACAAAAATTGGCTTACACGAACGCTGGCATATTGGCCGGAAGGGGCTGATTTACCGGAATTAAAATACGAACCGGTGAAAATTACTGAATTACCGCCAGGTGATCGCGGTTATGGCGAAGCTTCTTCAACCGGAAAGGGAGGGGCCAAATGAGTAGGACTTTAACCTTTAATATTTTTAGATATGATCCCAACAAACCCAATACCGCCCCGCAAATGCAGTTGTACACCCTAAACGAAACCGAAGGGATGACTGTTTTTGTCGCTCTAAATCAAATAAGAGAAAAACAGGATCCCTCTTTAAAATTTGATTTTGTTTGTCGGGCAGCAATCTGCGGCTCCTGCGCAATGTTGATTAACGGCAGACCTAAGCTTGCTTGTAAAACATTGACTAAATCGCTCCCCGATATGATAACATTGATGCCGCTGCCGGTATTTAAAATAATTGGCGATTTATCAGTAGACACCGGCAAGTGGTTTAGGCATCTATCGTTAAAAACTGAGTCATGGGTGCATACAGCGAAAGAATTTAACCCCAAACAAGAGGAACGCATGAATAATGAAACAGCCTTAAAGATTTATGAAGCAGAACGCTGTATTGAATGCGGGTGCTGTGTCGCAGGGTGTGCAACGGCCAATATTCGCGATGATTTTTTAAGCGCAGCGGGAATTAACCGTGTGGCCAGATTTATGGTTGACCCTCGTGATGAGAGAACTAACAGGGATTATTTTCAAGTAGTGGGCTGCGATGAAGGGGCATTTGGCTGTGTTGGTTTAATGGCCTGCGACGATAACTGCCCGATGGGTCTGCCGCTGCAAATGCAGCTGGCTTTTGTACGCAGAAAAATGCTTGCTTTTGGGTTGAAGCTGTAGCATGTAAAAGATATATTTTGCTAAACAACAATAACAATTATATTGTGGAGCATTAAATTGAGGTAAATATTTTCAACAAGACATGTTACAATAAATTTTGGAAATATTATCGTTTATTAAGGAGGTAAAAAATGAAAAAACGCAGCAAGATTACCATTGTGGGAGCAGGTAATGTAGGGGCAACCTGTGCTCACTGGGCAGCAGCCAAAGAACTGGGAGATATTGTTTTGATAGATGTTGCTGAAGGGATGCCGCAGGGCAAAGCTTTAGATTTGATGGAAGCAGCTCCGGTAGAGGGCTTTGATTGTCATATCATTGGCTCAAATGATTATGCAGATACCAAAGA
>CBEUVQ010000008.1:0-82699 GCA_965546615.1 uncultured Peptococcaceae bacterium | reverse complement strand
GTCCGTTTAACTGCAGCCAAAATTCTGCAGAGCTGCGCGTGCCTTTTTTAAATTCATCCACAATTTTTTCAACCACATGCACACTGGAAGAGGGGTGGCAGTTTTTCACATCCCGGCCGATAATTCCGGGGCTGCGCGGGAAAATGCGCTCCTGACCTTGGGAATAATATTTAACCTGATCGTTTTCATCGACAAAAGAAATATCAATCGGCAAATTTGTTAGAATGAGGTTTAACTGTTCAGGCGTCAGCGATCCGGTATCAAGTTTGATTTCATTTTGGCTGTGCTGATTATCTGCCGCTAAATCTTTTGTGTTTTGCACTTTGGTCTGCCATTCAGTACCCGGTGTAACCAAAGTATAGCCGATTTCCTCTTCCCCGTGGCGTACTTTTAACCAATCTTCTTCAGTTAAAGTTTCCAAAGCCATTGGGTAGAGGATGTTTTCTTCTTTGTAAATCAGTTCAGTGATAATTTTAATCAGTTCTTCACCTTTAGCCACTGCTGTTTCAGCACTGCCGCTGTCAACGGCCTGTTTTACTTCTTTAAGCAATTTGCGCACATCATCATGAAACTGCCACATTACTTTGGTAGGGCCGTAAGCGCCTTTGCTTTCTAATAACGGAAAAAGTTGATTTTCTTTGCGCAAGTAGTGTTTGTCAATTTCAGAAAGCAGTGCCAAGTCGTTTTGAATTGCGCCGGAGTAATCAGCCAATGCTTTGCTTTTATCTTCTTTTATCTGCTGCAGTATTTTTTGCAGAGATTGAATCACTTTTTCAATTTCTCTGTTTTCTGTTTTAAAAGTATGCACCGGATGACCGGGGGGTGTTTCGCCTGCAGCGGGACTGTTTAAAGCATCTTCAAATATAGATACATGCACGTCACACAGCCGTTTGATTTCGCTTTCCGGGACACCTTCAGCCATTAAGCTGCTTTCCATTTCAGATATTTCTTTAGCGCTGATGTTTTTGATTAATTTGGCGAAACGTTCTTTTACTTTTTCGACCGGTTCCCCTTGATGCAGCTCTTTTATTATATCTTTAAGAATTTTTTTGCGTTTGTTTTTGCCGTCGATTAATTCACTCATCGCATACACTCCTTAAAAAGTTGTATGCTTAGTTTTTGCTGAAACGGCTCAGTTTATCATAACTTAAACTGCTTGGTTTTCGCCCCCGACGGCAAATTGGCTTTGATAAAGTTCGGCATAAAAACCTTTTTTCTCCAGCAGCTGCCGGTGGGTGCCTTTTTCAATAATATTTCCGTTGTTCATCACTAAAATGATATCTGCATGCCGAATAGTAGATAAGCGGTGGGCAATAACAAAGCTGGTGCGCCCTTTCATTAACCTGCTCATTGCCAGCTGAATATAGGCTTCAGTGCGGCTGTCCACGCTGCTGGTTGCTTCGTCCAAAATTAAGATGGTGGGGTCGGCCAGTACAGCGCGGGCAATGGTTAATAACTGTTTTTGCCCCTGAGAGATATTTGATGCTTCTTCATTAAGTACGGTATTGTATCCGTCAGGCAGCGTGCGGATAAAGCGGTCGGCGTAAGCTGCCTTTGCCGCTTGAATAATCTCCTGCTCGTCTGCATTTTCACACCCATAGGCGATATTATCTCTGATTGTACCGTTAAAGAGCCAGGCATCTTGAAGCACTATGCCGAACAAGCTGCGCACCTCTTGACGGCTCATGTCTTTAATGTCCACGCCGTCAATACTTATTCTGCCGCTGTCCGGCTCGTAAAAACGCAATAAAAGGTTTGTCAGTGTGGTTTTGCCGGCACCGGTGGGGCCGACGATGGCTATCAGCTGTCCGGGCTTGACGTCTATGTTTAGATTTTTGATGACAGGAACACCCTGCTGATAACTGAAAGTGACGTTTTCAAACCGTACTCTTCCCTGGAGACAGCTGATAGTGCGGGAAGCTCTTTTATCCGGCATTTCTTCTTCTTCATCCAGCAGTTCAAAGACACGCTCTGCTGAGGCAGCAGCAGACTGAATGATGTTGGCAATATTGGCGGTCTGAGTGATTGGTTGGGTAAACTGCCGCGAGTACTGAATAAACGCCTGAATATCACCGATTTTTAAGACCTCACGTGTGACAAAAATACCGCCGATTACCGAAATAAGTACATAAACTATGTTGCCGATGAAGTTCATCAGCGGCATGATGATGCCGGAAATAAACTGAGCTTTCCAAGCGGCCTGGCAGAGATTTTCATTAATATTGTTAAACTTGGCAACTGCTTTGTCTTCATGACCGAAAGCTTTGACAATTTGATGACCGGTGTACATTTCTTCTACATGCCCGCTCAGCTCACCCAATGCTTTCTGCTGGGCGGCAAAGTATTTTTGCGAGCGCGAGGCGACAGCTTTAGTCACGAGAATATAGAAAGGTAAAGTGCCTATCACAATCAGCGTCATTAACGGGCTGATAATGATCATCATGATGACTACGCCGACAAGGGTTACTGCCGCCGTTATCGCTTGAGTAACGCTTTGCTGCAGTGTATTGCTGATGTTTTCAATATCGTTGGTTACCCGGCTTAAAATTTCGCCGTGGGTGTGAGTATCAAAGAACTTCAGCGGCAGGCGCGCCAGTTTTTCGTCAACATGTGTGCGCAGCTGGAAAATAACTTTTTGCGTCACCCCAACCATAATAAATTGTTGAATATAAGAGAATAAAGCGGAGGTAAGATATAATCCGGCCAGTATGAACAGTATCCGCAGAATATAATTAAAGTCAATACCGGCACCGGGGATACCTCTCAATTTCATCATCATGGCGTCAAACAATTCGTTGACGGCCAAACCAATAATCTTCGGGCTGAGAATGTTAAATACCGCTGCCAAAACTGCTGCCAGAAATACCAACAGCAAAAGGCCGCTGTGGGGTTTTAAGTAGCCCAGCAGTCTTTTGAAAGTGCCTTTAAAATCTTTGGCTTTTTCCACCGGCACTGCCATTCGCGGGCCTCTGAAATGACCTTTGCCGGGTTGATGTCGGAATGCGTTCATGCTGATTCCCCCTCAGAAAGTTGTGAGGCGACAATTTCGCGATAAAGCGCACAGCATTTCAGCAGTTCCTGATGTCTGCCGCAGGCGGCAGCGGTGCCGTTATCCAATACAATAATCCGGTCGGCATCTATTACTGTGCTTACCCGTTGGGCAACGATGATTGTGGTAGCCTGCTTGGTTTCTTTTTTTAGTGCTGCCCGCAGTTTGGCATCGGTTTTAAAATCAAGTGCTGAAAAACAGTCATCAAAAATATATATTTCCGGTTTTCGCACCAGTGCACGGGCGATAGCAAGGCGCTGCTTTTGTCCTCCGGAAATATTGGTACCCCCTTGGGTGATCGGCGCATCAAACTTGCCGTCCATGGCAGAAATAAATTCAGCGGCCTGAGCAATTTTCGCCGCGTGTTCAACTTCCTCATCGCCGGCGGTTTCTTTGCCGTACCTGATATTTTCGGCAGCAGTACCGGTAAACAGCACCGGTTTTTGCGGTACATAGCCGATTTTTGCCCGCAGTGTCTCTTGAGGAATTTCCCGCACATCAACACCGTCAACCAGCACGCTGCCGCTGTCGACATCATAAAAGCGGAGAATCAAATTAACAAGAGTGGACTTGCCTGCACCTGTGCCGCCGATGACAGCTACTGTTTCTCCCGGGGCGGCATAAAAGGAAATGTTGTTGAGCACCGGTTTTTCCGCACCGGGGTATCTGAAAGTGACATTTTTAAATTCCACCCATCCTTTCTTGCCGGAGGCGTGCTTAACAACAGCAGGGTCTTTAATTCTGGGGGCTGCTGCCAGTACTTCATTAATCCTTGCTGCCGAAGCGGACGCGCGGGGCATCATCATAAAAATCATAGAAAACATGATCAATGAAAACATAATCTGCATGATGTATTGAATAAAGGCCATTAAATCGCCAACCTGCATATATCCATTGTCGATGCGGATGCTTCCAAACCAAATCACTGATATAATGGTAAAATTAAGAACAATACTCATAAAAGGCATAACTGCAGCCATAATTCTGTTTACTTTAAGGGCGGTGTTAAACAAATCGCGGTTGGTAGCGGCAAAACGCTTTTTTTCGTAATCAGTGCGGTTAAATGCCCTGATTACCCTGATGCCGATCAGGTTTTCACGTAAAATAAGATTTAGCATATCAATCCTCTGCTGCAGCTGCTCAAAAAGCGGTCGGCTTTTGCGGCTGATAATTAAAACAGCGGTGATAATTACCGGCATCACAGCGATAATTATCAGTGACAGCATGGCATCTTTGGATACCGCCATAATAATGCCGCCGATAATCATTAACGGAGCGCTGACCGCTATGCGCAGCAGCATGATAACAACCTGCTGGATCTGTGTAATGTCGTTTGTAGTTCTGGTGATTAATGAGGCGGTACCGAACTGATTAAATTCAGATAAAGAGAAGCTTTCTATATGAGTAAACAGCATGCGGCGCAAATCAGCACTAAAACCGGCAGATGTTTTAGCCGCTAAAAAAACAGCGCAAACGGTACAGACGGTAACTGCTGCCGCTGCCAGCAGCATCAGTCCGCCAATTTTAATAATGTAATCAATATCACCGTTAACAATGCCGATATCAACAATATCTGACATCAATGTAGGCATATACAATTGGGAAATAGCCTGCAAAAAAGTAAGAATTAAAACAGCGACAATGGAAAGTTTATATGGCTTTAACAGCCGAAACAGTTTTATCATGGCTTTGTCTCCGATTTTGTTTCTGATAGTCTGCTTTCTTATTATTTTCCCGTCAGCGTTTTTCATAACATAATTATATCAAGGGGGTTATATACCTTGGAAGTAATTCTGGCTTTCTTGTTGGGCTCATTAGGTTTGTTTTATCCACTGCTTATTACATCGACCATCGCTTTTGTATATGCACTTATTAAACGTTCTTGGATTTGGATGTTGATCAGTGCAGTTTTACTTTATCCCGACGCTTGGTTTTTTAGTGGTTATCCGCCATACTCTTGGGCAAAATTCATTCCTTTAATTCAAGTTTTATTAGCTATATTTATTTATCTAATAAAAAGAAATAAATTGAAACGCTGCATTTTATAGAGAGCATTAAAATTGGACAAAAAGGCGTCCGATTTATTGGATTATTAAGATGAAAGAGAGATGTTGAACAGTGAAATTAATGAAAAATTCTTGTATTGCCGTCTGTGGTACTAGCACTGAACAATATAGGGAAGTAAATAAGGAAACAAATAATGAAGCACAGAAATTATCCGGTGAGTTAATTATCTTTCATGCCGGCAGTTTAGCTGTACCGTTTGAGCAAATGGAAAAAGAATTTGAAGCAATGTATCCCGGTGTAGATGTAAAAAGAGAGGCAGGCGGCAGCAGGGAATGTGCCAGAAAGGTGACTGAATTAGGAAAAGAGTGCGATATACTGGTATCTGCTGACTATACCGTAATTGAAGAACTGATGATTCCGGAATACGCTGACTGGAACGTTTTGTTTGCCAAAAATGAAATGGTTATTATGTATAACGAAAACAGTAAATATAAAGATGAAATTACTTCTGATAACTGGTATGAAATACTGCAGCGAAACGGTGTGGAATACGGTCACACTGATCCCAATGCGGATCCCTGCGGATACCGGGCTTTAATGGTTTGGCAATTGGCAGAGCAGCACTATCAAGTGCCCGGTTTGTATCAGCAGCTTGATGAAGGATGTCCGAGCAAAAATATTCGGCCTAAAGAAGTTGATTTAATTGCAATGCTGGAAGCCGGCGCACTGGATTACTTATTTATCTACCGTTCGGTTGCCGAGCAGCACAATCTGCCTTATGTTGAACTGCCGGCGGAAATTAATTTAAGTGATGTAAACCACGAAGAATTTTACAAACAAGCAACGGTAGAAACCACCGGTAAAAAACCGGGAGAAATGGTAACGCAAATCGGCAAACCAATAGTTTACGGGGTGACTTTAGTAAAAAATGCCCCCAATGAAGAAATTGCCAAAGAGTTTTTAAAGTACTTATTGGATAAAGAAAAAGGGCTGAAGGTGATGGCGGAAAACGGTCAGCCTGTACCGCAGCCGTTAACTGTTATCGGTGAAGAAAACATGCCGCAAGAGGTTAAAGAAGTGATAAAATAACCAATCCGGAATACTGACAGGTATGATTTCTACTTCGGCAGGGGCAATCAGTGGTAGGTGATCTAACCAAAAAGATAGCACAATACTGACCTGGCGGATAAAGCTCATTGCCAGGTCTAAAAAAGCGGATTTATCTTTTTTCCTTCTTTAAGCCCATCGAGCTGAGCATTGATTATTACCAAATCACCGGCATTTAAACCTTCGACAATAACTGTTTCGCTGTTATATTCCGCCCCGACAGCATATTTTAATTAAAGCTGCAGAGGAAAATTGTTATTAATTAGAGAATATGTCAAAATATATTTGATTATTTTTAAAAAGCAAAATTATTGGAGGTAGTTATGTCGGTACAAAATGTAGTAGATTTTTTTAAGCAGAGGAATAAGTCAGTGGAAATACTAACCTTCGAAGATACCAGTACAGTTGCCAAAGCTGCAGAATCGTTAGGTGTAACCGAAGGTGAAATTGCCAAGTCGCTGTTGTTTAAGATTAAAGAGAGCTATGTAATGATTTTGATGGCCGGAGATAAGCGTTTGGATAACCGTAAGTTTAAAGATTTGTTTCATACCAAGGCAAAGATGCCTGAAGTTGACGAAGTAATGGCAGTGACCGGTCATCCGGTAGGCGGGGTGTGTCCTTTTGGGTTAAAACAATCGATACCTGTTTATTTGGACAAGTCTTTGCTGGCATATCAGCGCGTTTTTCCCGCTGCCGGCGAAACCAATGCTGCAGTTGAACTAACAGTGGCGGAATTAGCAGAGATCACCGGCGGACAGTGGGTGGATGTGTCAAAATAGGCATCTGACAATAATCCCGATAAATAGGTGATATACTGCCAATCATTTGGCAAAACTCTTACTATCAACAAAATGAAGGGATAAAAACGGAATGGTTTTGGTAACTGCCGCAATTATTATAAATAACGGGTTAATATTAATAGCTCAACGGGATAATAACCAAAAACTGGCGGGTAAGTGGGAATTCCCGGGAGGAAAAATTGAGCCGGGAGAAACACCGGAGGAATGCTTAAAGCGCGAGATTAATGAGGAACTTGGCATTGATATTGAGATAGACAGCTTTTTTGGTAAAAGTGTATATCGATACCCCGCCGGAGAAATAACACTCTTTGCATATAAGGCAAAATGGATTGAAGGAAATTTAAAATTGACGGTGCACAGCCAGGTGAAATGGGTTAAGCCCTGCGAATTAGGGAAATATAATTTTGCTCCGGCTGATATTCCGTTTATAGAGAAGTTAAGGACAGAACATAATTGATTTGTTATAGTTTACATAAAGCTTGTAATAATTATAAAAAAGCACCCTGATGATAATGCATTTGGCTACTAACGTATTCGACCAAATGCATTTTATTTTCCTGCTTATTCCAACATTGATTATAGAATCTTTTTATTTTAGTGAAGACGGGGCATTTTATTTTTACCCCTCTGCAAACAGTAAAATGGTACTGGATGTATTCATTATATTTACTGAAAAGGAGGGGAGATAGTAGATGAGCGATATTAAGGAGATTTGCGGTGAACTGTTTGACCGATTAACTATAGTTAAAGGGTATCTAATGTTGAATATTGAGCGCAAGAAGGTTGATTACACACCTTTAATTATTCGGGAAGTTAACGCAATGGAAGAGTTGATAAGGCTGCTGGTTGATACTTTAAAAAAACGAATAATTTGGCTGCCTAAAAACTGTCCCGGCGCAGGATGATTCTGCTGCCGGGACTTTGAGAACCTGAGAAATAAAATAACTCGACCAACCAGCCGAGTGTTATTCAGTAGTTATATTCGGTTTATATTATCGCTGCTATTTGCGGTAATGTTCTGGTGTCGGAGGCGGGACTTGAACCCGCACCCTTACGGACACGCCCCTCAAACGTGCGCGTCTGCCGATTCCGCCACTCCGACACATTTTGCTGACGAATGTTATTATAACACAGCGTTTTCTTCTCTGCAACATTTTTTTTGTTTTTAGTTTACCGCTTTAAGTGGCATCATATAGGAATTTATAAACGCGGTAATTCCACATTACTTTGCGGATGTAATGCCTGGTTTCAGGGAAGGGGATTTGGTCGATTGTTTTTGTTTCTCCGGTCCAGTGTTGATTTTCCAGCCACTGCTTTACGTTGCCGCGGCCTGCGTTGTAGGCGGCCAATATCAGCGCTTGATCTCCTGCAAATTCCTTTTTTAAATCAGCTAGGTACCAGGCACCCATTCTTATGCTGATTTCCGGGTTGTACAGCTGGTCGGGGGTAAAATCTGCTTTACCTATTTTTTCTGCAATCCAGCTGCCGGTATCCGGCATAATTTGTAATAAACCCAGTGCACCGGCAGGAGAAGTGGCGGTAGGCTCAAAATTACTTTCCACTTTGATAATGGCAGCCAGTAGGTAGGGGTCGATGTTGTTGGCTGCCGCATGATGGGTGATCGGTTCCCGGTACGGAAAAGGATAAATCTTTCTGGCGATATCATCTGCTTTAAAAAGCAGCACTAATATTAATAATAAAATAAAAAGGCGTCGAAACAAAATATAATCACTCCAAGATAATTACTAAGGTAAATTTATGCTAAAAGGCTGCGGTTATTACTTCATAAGCATTGAGTCCATAGCTTTAAAACCTGCTTTTTGGTGTCTTCTAAAGTACCGGTGTTATCGATTACTGCATCAGCGTATTTTAATCGTTCTTGCTCGCTGAGCTGAGAGTTTATTCTTTTCAAAGCTTGGTTTGGCGTCAGCTTGTCCCGTGCCATCACGCGCTTAATTTGGGTATCTTTGTCGATATGCACTACCCAAACTTTATCCACTAATTTCTGCATGCCTGCTTCAATAAGTAACGGAGCCACTAAAATCAGCGGAATGTTATGTGCTTTTTTGCTTTCTTTATAGGATTTAATTCTTTGCTGCACCAAGGCATTAATTTTAGGGTGGGTGATTTTATTTAATGTTTTGAGGGCTTGTGGATCGTTAAATACTTTTGTGCCGAGCTTTTTTCTGTTTAAAGTGCCGTCAGCATTTAAAACGTCCGTTCCAAAAGCGGCAGCAATTTCTTTTAAAGCCGGGCTGCCAGGGGTGACTATCTTCCTGGCAATTATATCTGCATCAATAATTTCTGCACCTAATTCGGCAAGATAATTGCTTACAATTGTTTTGCCGCTGGCAATTCCTCCGGTTAACCCAATTACTGTCATTTTAACCACCTGGATTATTTTTAATTTGCATCGTAATTTTTTCTAACCATTCTTTTAATGCAGTTTGAGCAGTCCTAATGCTATCAGAATGACACCCGGTAATATTGCCATCCGATGGCCCAGTGATGTTGAGGAGACGCCGCTGCCTACAGCCAACCCCAAATAGGTCAGTAAGATATGCCCCAAACCTACCACTGCTGCGGTAAGTAAGATGTCAAAACCAATCATAGACACAGCGAAGCCGGCACCAAAGGCATCCATCGCTAAGGCGCAGCCAAGTAAAACGGCCTCACGGGGACTGATGATTCCGGATTTGTCAAGGTCTGCTTTAGAAGGTTCCCGCAGCACTTGAATTACCAGTCCTAAAGATTTAATGCGGATCTGCATTAAAGTTTTTTCAGTTATTTCCTCGTTTTCTGCGGTGTGTTTGTCTTGCCATGATTGATACAGAACCCAAAGGCCGATACCTACCAAAATGATGCCGCCTAAACGGTGGGCAAAAGATCTGGAAACTATATCCGCTAAAAACTGCCCGGCAGCCATAGATATAGTAATTGACAGCACAGACATTAAGCTGATAATTAAAACTGATGTAAAGGGAATTTTAATTTTTCGTACCCCGTAGGCAACGCCGGTTGCTAAAGCATCCATGTTTAAGGCCAAGGCAAATATGATTATTGTTACTAATTCCAAAAGCTCTCCCTCCCATGAGCATTGTTGCATCTGCTTTAAGGTATGGGAGGGATGTTGTTTTTGTGCATGTTTAACTGCAAGCTTAGAGTTTCTGGCAGTGTGGGCAAAAATATGAACTGCGTCCCGCTACTTTTTTGCGGGAAATTACTGCTCCGCAGCGGTGGCAGGGTTGCCCTTCGCGATTATAGGCTTGTAGCATATTTTGATTGCTGCCGGTTTTTCCTTCACCGTCTACGTAATCGCGAAAAGAAGTACCGCGGTTGGCAATACCCTGCTGCAGCACCTCTATTATAGCATGATAAAGCCTGTTAATCTCTAAACTTGTTAACTCGTCGGCTGATCGTTCAGGATGAATTTTTGCCGAATATAATGCTTCATCGGCATAGATATTGCCTAAACCGGCGATAAAACGCTGATTTAACAAAAATGCTTTTATCTTGGTGCGCCGGTTTTGGAGCTTTTTAGTTAAATATTCTAAAGTAAACTCATTTCCTAACGGTTCAGGGCCTAAATCTTTTAGACCGGATAAGGTTTTTAATTCGTTACTTGGTAAAAGATTAATGCGCCCGAACTTTCGCATGTCGGCAAAAGCAAGAGCGGTATTGTTGTTAAAATTAATCACTACGTGGGTATATTTGGGCAGTTCCATTCCGCTGTTGATTAGTACCAGACGGCCGGTCATACGCAGATGAATAACCAGTGCAAAACTACCGCTTAAGTAAATAAGAAGGTATTTGCCGCGCCGACCCATTTTTTCTACTGTGCGCCCAATTAACAGCTTTTTAAAATCCGGCGGTTTTTGGTTGTGCACTACTTTGGGAAAAATAACCTGCACATTTTCAATTGCCAATCCGGTAATTTTTTCTTCCAGTGAGCGTTTAACTGTTTCTACTTCAGGCAGTTCCGGCATTTTTGTATCTCCTAATCAGGTTACTAATTTATCTTTTTTGTATCGTACCAGCTTGGTCCCGCTTTAATGTCTACTACCAGCGGAACATCAAGTGTAACGGCGTTTTCCATACAATCTTTTACCAGTTCAACCAATTCGTTAAGTTCGTTTTTCGGCACATCAAAAATTAATTCGTCGTGAACCTGCAGTATCATTTTTGACTGCATTTTTCTTTTCTGCAGCTCGTTGGCCACTCTAATCATTGCCAGCTTAATTATATCTGCAGCGCTGCCCTGGATGGGTGTATTCATAGCGGTGCGTTCACCAAAGTTTCTGACCGTCCTGTTAGGACTGAATAAATCAGGCAAATAGCGGCGGCGGTTTAATATAGTGGTTACATAACCGGTTTCTTTCGCTTCTCTCACCACTCGGTCGATATAATCTTTTACCCCGGGGCAGCGGGCAAAGAAGTTTTCAATATAGCGCCGGGCTTCTGCGCGGCTTACTTTAATATCCCGTGCCAAACCAAAATCACTGATGCCGTATACAATACCGAAGTTAACGGCTTTTGATTTGCTGCGCATCTCCGCTGTTACTTCTTCAATGGGCACATCAAATACTTCCGAGGCGGTGCGGGTATGAATATCCTGTCCTTTGTTAAATGCTTCCAAGAAGTTTTTGTCTCCCGCAATATGGGCCAGTACTCGCAGCTCAATTTGCGAGTAATCCGCCGTTACCAACAAGTTGTTTTTGTGGCGGGGAACAAAAACTTTACGAATTTTTCTGCCCAGTTCCAGCCTGATCGGTATGTTTTGCAGGTTTGGTTCTGCGCTGGACAGACGCCCGGTAGCGGTAACGGTTTGATGCAGCGTGGTATGAATGCATCCGGTTTTTTTGTTAATCAGTGATTTCAGGCCGTCAGCATAAGTGGATTTTAGTTTGGAAAGCTGTCGGTGTTCCAAAATTTTAGCAGCAATTTCATGCTTTTCCGCTAATTCTTCTAAAACAGATGCGTCTGTTGAATAACCGGTTTTAGTTTTTTTAATTACCGGCAATTTTAATTTCTCAAACAGAATATGTCCCAACTGCTTTGGAGAGTTAATATTAAATTCTTCACCGGCAGTGGCATAGATTTCTTGGGCCAGTGCAGTCAGGCGCTCTCCTAATTCTAACGACATCTTTTCCAGAATTTGTTTGTCTGCTGCTACGCCGTCTATTTCCATTTGAGCCAACACGCTCACTAAAGGAAGTTCTACTTCGTAATACAAGCGTTCTTCCTGCTGTTCGGAGATTTTTTTCTTTAATATCGGAACTATTTTTTGTAAAGTGTCTGCCTGTGCCGGCAGTGCCGCTTCTCCTTTGGACGGCAGCACAATGCCAAGATACTGCAGCGCCAAATCCTCCAAATGGTAGCTGCTTGAGGTAGGGTTGAGCAGATAAGCTGCGACGGTGGCATCGAATTTTAAGTTCTTTAAAGCTATGTCGTGACAGTGCAGCAGCCAAATTGCGGTTTTGCCTTCGTGTACTAATTTGCCTGTGTTTTCATCTTCGCACAGCTCTTTCAACAGCTGCAGATGCTCTGAAGATTTGTCGTCTATCGGCAGATAAAAAACTTTATCGTTGATTGCTAAAGCCGCTGCAGACAGACCGGTTTCTTTAGTGCCGTTAAAAGCAACGGCTATGCTGTCCGCTGTGTCTGCCAAATGTTTAATTTGTGCTAAATCTTCAGAATTAGTTACCTTTTGGTAACCAACATGGTAGGCATCTACCGCCGGTAGGTCGTTTGGCGTATCAGCCTTGTTGTTTCCGCTGACGCGGTTTCTTTCCACCAATTGTTTAACCAAAGATTTGAATTCCAGTTCGGTAAAGAGTTCTAATATTTTGGGATAATCCGGACCGCTGTAAGCACATTCCGCAAGGTCAACTTCAATTGGCACATTTTGCTCAATAGTCGCCAGTTTCTTTGACAGTAAAGCCTGATCGCGGTATTCTTCCAGCTTTTCGCGCTGACGCTTCGGTAAATCAGCAGTATGCTCTAAAATTTCTTCTATTGAAGGATACTGCTGCAGCAGCTTGGCGGCTGTCTTTTCACCGATACCCGGAACACCGGGAATATTGTCTGAGCTGTCACCGGTTAATCCACGGAAATCGGTAAACTGCCGGGGATAAACACCGTATTTTTCGCGAACCTTCCCTTCATCAAAGACTTCCAGCTCGGTAATTCCTCTGCGGGTCATTAATACCTTAGTGCGCGGTGACACCAACTGCAGGGCATCCCGGTCACCGGTGACAATTAAAGTGGATAGTTCGTCCTGTTCGGCACGTGCTGCAATAGTACCGATTAAATCGTCGCCTTCAAAACCTTCAAGTTCAAAAATTTTAATGCGCATCGCTTTTAAGATATCTTTAACGATGGGAAATTGCGGACGCAGTTCCTCCGGCATTGCTGAACGATTGGCTTTATATTCGCTGTACTGTTCATTGCGGAAAGTTACCCGCCCTTTGTCAAAAACAACAGCCACCAGGTCCGGCTGTTCTTCCTGCAGAATTTTAAAAAGCATATTTGTAAACCCATAAGCTGCATTGGTAATAAGGCCGCGGGAAGTGGTCAAAAGCGGAATAGCGTGAAATGCCCTGTAAACCAGGCTGTTGCCGTCAACAATAATGATTTTCTTTAATGACACAAAAAGCACCTACCTCATCTTATCTTATTTATTATTTTCACCACTTTAGCTGATAATACCTGCCTGGGAGGATTTCGCCAACAGAATATCGAAGTTACCTTGTTAAATTATAGTATATGAGGTGATTTTTTGCTTAAAAAATTAATTGTTCTTACTTCTGTTTGCTTTGCGATGTTTTTTACTCAGCCGGCATTTGCTTATGAAAACTATGTCGACGGAGCCATCACCATTGAAGAAGTGCTGGATTTAACGCTGCAAAATCATGTGGATAAGCCGGAACTGGATACTTTGGTTGATGGTGCTGTTCAAGGTATTGTGCAGAGTTTAAACGATCCTTACAGCGAATATATGACAGCGGAATCATTGAAAGAGTTTTCTGATTCATTAAACGGTGATTATGTGGGTGTTGGCATCAGTATCCAAATGGCGGGCGATTATCCGCTGATAGAGGAAGTTTTTAAAAATTCCCCTGCTGAACGGGCCGGCTTAAAAGCCGGTGATTTAATTGTGGCGGTTGACGGTGAGAGTACCTACCAAGTACCGCTGAGTATGATTTCTCTGCAAATTCGGGGTGAGGAAGGAAGTGCTGTCCTTCTAACCATTCAGCGCAATGACCAAAAATTTGATGTTAAGCTGACCCGCTCAAATGTTGATCTGCCAACGGTTGAGGCAGAAGTTAAATTCGGAAATATTGGTTATGTTGATATCAACAGTTTTGGCACTGATACTGCTTTTGAATTCAGTGATGCTCTGAAGAATTTGCAAAGTCAAAATGTAAAAGGATTAATTTTAGATTTGCGCAATGACCCAGGCGGTTATCTTGTGGCAGCAGTGCGTATGGCAGGTGAGTTTTTGCCGTCCGGGAAAAAGGTGGTGGCGATGGTAGATCGCAGCGGTCAGCAAAGAGTTTATAGGAGTTTTGGCAGCGGTTCCGCTGCCGATTTGCCGGTTGTTATTTTGGTAGACAGCAACACTGCCAGTGCTGCTGAGATTTTAAGCGGGGCACTGCAGGATTACGAGGCAGCTACTTTGGTAGGCAGCCAAACCTATGGCAAGGGAACTGTGCAAACGGTTTTTGATTTAACTAACGGCGGCGCATTAAAGCTTACCATTGCCAAGTATCAGCTGCCCGGCGGCAGATTTATCGACGGTGTCGGCATTACCCCGGATAAACAAGTGCTTACACCCGGGGTGGAATTGTATGCTGCCAGAAAATTACTTCAACCAAACGCTAAAACAGTTGTTCAATACACATTGGGGCAAAATATAGTCGAGGTGAATGGTGACAAACTGCCAATACTCAGCTCGGTGTATCAAAAAAATAATACTTGCTACATTCCGCTGCGAGTCACTATGGAAATATTCGGTTACGAAGTGAATTGGGATATTGAACGCAACGGTATTAAACTAACTGACGGATTAGAGCAAAAATTTATTTCATCAGCGGATGATTCGCTGGAAGTAATTGACGGTTTAAGCTACATATCGGTAGATAACTTAGCAAAATTAGGTTTTAACTGCGAGGTTAAGGAGCAGGTTGTGCGCATCTCCCAGAATTAATACAAGCCCTGCAGGCATAGGTTTTAGTTGGGGGTGTGCTGATGCTTAATGCTGTCTATGCTGTAATTGAGGAGAGTTTTTCTTGGGTAACGGATTTTATTATTGCTCTTGGTTATTGGGGCATATTTTTCGGCATGGCAGTAGAAAGTGCTAATATTCCGCTGCCAAGCGAATTAATTTTGCCGTTTGGCGGCTATTTGGTGTCCACCGGCCGTTTAACTTTTTGGGGAGCGGTTTTTGCCGGCACATTAGGCGGCACTGCGGGATCGGTATTTTCTTATTATTTAGGTTATCGCGGTGGGCGGCCGCTGTTAATTAAGTATGGGCGCTTCATAGGGATAACACGAAATAAGCTTGGTGCTGCTGAACGCTGGTTTGAACGTTACGGTGAGCACACTGTGTTTTTTACCCGACTGATGCCGATTGTGCGCACTTTTATTTCTTTGCCTGCCGGAATGGCGGGGATGAATTTTAAAAAGTTTGTGATCTATACTTTTTTAGGTTCGCTGCCGTGGAGTATGCTGTTAGTTTATGTTGGGGTAAAACTTGGTGAAAACTGGCAGTTAATTAAGCCTTGGTTTCATCGTTTAGACGTAGTGGTACTGCTTGCTTTGCTGCTGCTGTTTGCTTATTGGGTTTCTCATCGCTTCCGAAATCGGTGACAGATGGGAGAAAATTATGATGGCGAATGTATTAAACACTATTCAATTAATTGATGTGGGATTGTTTATGCAGGTTTATCAGCATCGTTTTCCGTTAGCAAATGCAGTGATGCCGATAATAACAAACTTGGGTTCGGGCGGGGCAATTTGGCTGCTGCTAAGTTTGCTGCTGGTTTTGTTTTGTAAAAAACATGGCAAGCGTACGGCGGCACTCACCGTCATAGCTTTAGCGTTTAGCTATTTGTTATGTCAAGAATTGATTAAAGACTGGGTAGCCCGCCCCCGTCCGTTTACAACTTTAGAGGGAATTGTTACTTTAGTTCCGCCCGAGCCGTCATATTCATTCCCTTCAGGACATACCGCAACCTCTTTTGCCTGTGCCTGGGTACTTACCAAACTTTGCCCGAAAAGGGGTTGGCTGTCGTTGTTTTTAGCAGCAGCTATCGGTTTTTCACGCATATATGTAGGGGTGCACTATCCCTCAGATGTGCTGTTCGGAGCTTTATTTGGTATTTTTTGCGGCGAATTTGTTCTTCGCGCTGCTGATAAAATTAAAAAAACAAGGATCACAACAGCAAAGTGATCCTTGTTTTTTTGATAACGGGTAAATAAAATAAGCCCACCTTTCATAAAGTGGGCAAAATTTTGCAAATTAATCTGTAACACCAGGTCCGTATGTTAAAAGTTCAGAAACGGTAACAAGTTTATAACCTTCCTTTTCTAAACCGTCAAGAATAGTAGGCAGAGCAGCAGGGGTGCGATCACAAACATCGCTGGCGTGCATTAAAATGATGTCTCCGGGATGGACATTTTTTAACACATGATCTGCAATTTGTGCTGCACTGCGGTCTTTAAACCAGTCCAGTGAATCGGTATCCCACTGAATGACAGTGTAGCCAAGCTCATTAGCGGCGTCCAGCACTGAACCCTTCCAAGCGCCGTTTGGACAGCGGATTAGTTTTGCTTCTTTGCCGGTTGCCTCTTTGATGTTTTTATGGGCGTTCATAATATTGGCTTTAATCTGCTCCTTCGATAACTTATCTAAATCAACGTGTTCATGCCCATGGCTGGCAACTTCGTGACCTTCACCGGCAATGCGTTTGGATATTTCCGGGTATTTTAATGCAGCCGGCCCGGAAATAAAAAAGGTGCATTTAATATTTCTTTCCTTTAGAGTGTCAAGCACAGGGTTAGCTACCTTATCTCCGTAACTCCAATCAAAGGTAAGAGCAGCTACTTTTTCTTCGGTTTTTACTTTATAGTGTGCTGCATGCTGCTGTACAGTCTTTTCAGCGGTTACCGAGGTTGTTTCCGGTGTGCGGGTAGCTGCTAGTGTCAGTGCTGCTGCAACAGCAAGGCAGGCCAGAAAAAGCGGTAACCGCCTGCGCCATTTGTAAAAGTTGAAACTCCAAACCCTCAAAATCTCACCACCTGATATATGTTTTTCTAACTTATACATATTTTGTTAAGCGGTTCATTAGCACTTAGTTATTGCTGTTAAAAATTGGTATTTAGTTTCTAAATAAATTGTTTCTTTGAAAGCAAAAATAAAAAAACCGGGGGGGACAAAAAGTGATCAAAAACTTAAAAATTATAGCGACGACGTTGACGTTATTAATAAGCTTTATTATTTTTTTATCGTCGGTGATGGGCACCAGCTCCGCCGATGCTGCCGAGCCGAATCTTACTGCTGACGCAGCGGTACTGATTGATGCTGAAACCGGGCAAATATACTATGCCAAAAACGCGGATAAACAGCGTGCGCCGGCCAGCTTAACAAAAATAATGACGGCAGTTTTAGCTATTGAATTAGGCCGCACGCAGGATATTGTAACTATAAGTAAACGCGCTGAAAATATTTATGTCGGATCTCAAATCGATCTTAAAGAAGGCGAAAAAATTTATTTAGGTGAGCTTATTAAAGCAGCGTTGATCTGCTCTGCTAATGACTCGACGGTAGCAATAGCTGAGCACGTTGGCCTAACTCACGATAACTTTGTGAAATTAATGAATGAAAAGGCTTTGGCTCTTGGTGCTTTGAATACCAACTTTGTGAATACTAACGGCTATTCGGTGCCCAATCATTATTCTACTGCTTATGACTTAGCAAAGATAACCCGTTATGCCCTGCAGAACGCCGCTTTTGCCAAACTGGTGCGCACCAAAGAAACAACAATTCATTGGCAGGACAGCGAGCGCGAAAAAGAAGTACGCAATACCAATCGTCTGTTAAAAAATGATTATCCCGGAGTTGACGGAGTAAAAACCGGTACAACTGCCCGAGCAGGAAACTGCCTAATAGCTTCAGCCACTCGCAATAATCGTCAGCTGATTGCGGTAGTGCTGCACAGCCGCAGCAGATATAATGATGCTGCTAAACTTTTGGAGTACGGCTTTAAGTTTAATGAGTGCTGTGTTTTTGAAAAGGGAGAAATCTTTGGGAAGGTGACAGTAAACGGTGGATCAAAAAAATCTGTGCCGATTGTCGCCAAAGAAGATTTAAAAGTGCAGCTGCCTGCTGAACCAGAAAATATAAATCTGAAAATACATCTTCCCGAAAAAATAACTGCCCCTGTAAAGAAAGGACAGCAGGTAGGACGGGCAGCAGTAGTTTTTAATAATTGTGAAATTGGCGAAATACCGTTGACAGCTGCAGAAAATGTTGGTGAAAAATCTAAAGTGTTAAAATTGTGGGAACGTTTAACACAGTAATGAAAGTAACTCTTGACATTTTTCGTCCGTTAAGGCATAATAAAGTTTGCCAACAAAAACAAGTGAAAAGAGTTTGATAAGGGACGTTAGCTCAGATGGTTAGAGTGCTGCGTTGACATCGCAGAGGTCACTGGTTCGATTCCAGTACGTCCCACCAATGAGCCCTGCACGGCAAGTGCGGGGTTTTTGTTTTTACAAAAGTGTATAGAACGGCAAAAACTGTGCTGATTATTGGTAAATAATGAAAGAGATAGCTGCGCGCATAAATTACTTTATAAAGTGGTATTGTTAATGAAAATTAAAATGAAAATGAACAGAAAGTATCAATTTGTAATATTAAAATTATGAATTGATATTTTTTATTTAATAATTAAGGCATTATGCTTGGCAGCGCTGCTTAAAATTAAAATGCGGATATGACGATAGGTTGTACCGCAGCATACATAGGAAGCAGTAGACACAATTATCAGAGAGCGGGGATTTTGTGCAAAAAGATCAAAAGAAAGCTATTTTCATCTTGTTTATTACGCTTTTTTTAGTAATGGTCGGCTTTGGTATGGTTATTCCCATTATGCCGTTTTACTTGGAAAAACTGGGCGGCGGACCAACCGCACTTGGCATTTTCATGGCACTGTATTCTTTAATGCAGTTCCTTTTTGCTCCTGTTTGGGGCGGGTTATCCGACCGCATTGGACGCCGTCCGGTGCTGTTGGTAGGTTTGAGTGTTTATGGAATTACCTTTATTTTATTTGGGTTTGCTAACAGTATCTGGATGATTTTTATTACCAGAATACTGTCCGGTATTTTTTCATCAGCGACACTGCCTACCGCAATGGCTTATATTGCTGACATTACTGTAGGTGAAGCCCGTTCAAAAAGTATCGGGTTTATGGGGGCTGCCATGGGTGTGGGTATGATTTTTGGCCCGGCGATGGGTGGTTGGTTAGGACACTTTAATTATGCGCTGCCTTTTTTTATTGCCGGTGGTTTAGCTCTTTTAACGTTCCCTTTTGCCTATATTCTTTTGCCGGAGTCTTTAAAAGAGTTGGGTGTTAAACATTCTTCCCAACAAGCCGGAATTAGCATGGATGTAATTCATCATCCATTAATTCTGTTGTTCATTGTTGCTTTTTTAATGAATTTTTCGATGGCGTTATTTCAAGGGACCTTTCCTTTGTTCGCAGCTGATAAGATTGGTTTCGGCCCGGGTGAAATGGGCACAATCTTTGCGATTATGGGTGCTATCGGGGTAGTTGTTCAAGGTGGTTTAACCGGCAAACTGGTTGCCCGCTTTGGTGATGCTAACCTTGTTAAATACGGTGTGGCTGTTTCGGCAATTGGCATGGTGTTGGTGATATTTGCTTCCGGCAGCTTAAGTTTAACTTTAAGTACAGCAATTTTTAGCATCGGTAACTCCATTATGGGACCAAGCTCGTCTGCTTTAGTCACTAAAAACGCTTCCGGTGGGCAGGGGGCGTCCTTGGGGATTATGCAGTCATTTGGCAGCTTAGGAAGGATAATCGGACCGGTGCTGGGCGGGGTCCTTTATGGTTTTAATATGAACAGCCCATATCTTTTAGGAGCTGCTGTTATGTTTGTTATGCTGCTGGCTGTCAGGAAAAAAATTGCGAAATATGATCATGCGGTTTATCCGGCATAAAAAACAAAAAGGCCAGAAGGCTGACCCAAAGACCTTCTGGCTTTTTGAAGAGGAGTTAATGTAATGTTAGCTGCGAAAAATTAAAATTTTATTTTTCCGGTCGTTCATTTAATACTAATGCACGGCTTACTAAATGGTGAATATGAATGACCTTGGTATCAAGTTTGTAGTGTTTAATAATATCAGTTAACTGGTCAAAACAGTTGTGGCATGGACAGGCCACTAATTCAGCTCCGGTGGCAGCAATTTGATCTGCTTTTAGTTTACCTTTAGCCATTCGATAGGGATAAATCTCTTTGCCCATTGCCAGCAATCCGCCACCGCCGCCACAGCAATAATTGTTTTTGCCGTGCGGAGTCATTTCTACAAAATCTTCAACTGTATGTCTGAGTATAAATCTTGGTTCTTCTACTAAACCTTCTTTGCGAACGGAGTTGCAGGGGTCATGTAATGTGATTTTTTCCGGGTTGACTGTTTTATCTATTTTTAATTTACCTTCTTTAATCCACTGGACCATCATTTCTAAAATGCTGTATACCGGGTAGAAGGGGTCTTTAGTCCAAACTTTTGGCCCCCACTTTTGTGCCCTTGTAGCATGACCGCATTCGGTGACCACAACATACTTTACTTTTAACCGCTTAACTTCTTCGCCAATTCTGCTTATTAAAATTGTAGATTCTTCGTCATTGCCGTTAAACAGCCCATAGTGGGTGGCATCCCACCAACGGCTGCTGCATGTCCAATTTGCCCGCACATACCAAAAGATTTTGGCAATACTCTGTACATCCTGAGGGTAATATTTAATTTCCCGTGGATCCCAAAGAAATAGGAAGTCGGCACCTTCTTTATCGACAGGAATTTTTGCATTAGGATCATCAACTTCTGCTTGTAATTCTTCTTCCATCCATTCCAATGTATCCAGATATTCTTCTTTGGTCACTTCCATTTGGTTGCCGGTTTTTACCTGTGCGTTAACGACATCCTGTAAAAATCCGGGTGATTTTAAGCCAAAATTGCCTCTGATTGTCCTTACGGTGGTAGCTACATCTACACCCATCGGACATTCCATTGTACAGCGTCCGCACATTGTGCAGGCCCAAATAAATGTGGATTTTAGCACTTCATCTTTCATGCCCAAGGCAATTTGCCGCAAAAATTTGCGTGGATCAGCGTTGTCATGAACATCGCTGAAAGGGCAGCCGGCGGTGCACATACCGCAAGTCAAGCAGTTGTTAAAATCAAAGGGATTTTTTTCGGTGCACATTTTGGAGATTACTTCATTTTTAAAATTGGGGTCTAATGTAGATGTATTTACCACACTCAAAAATTTCACCCTCCTATATTCAAATGTATTCTTTTGATTAATTAAATAATATTCTGAATAATATATGTAACAGATATTGCTAACTAAAGTATAGAATTTATGTGAAATGTTGTCAAAAACACAATTTTTTAAAAAAGCACTAAATTTTATCCTAAAAGTTATTTGTCTTAAATTACAAACAATATACTTATATATCCACGGTAATTTGATTTGTGTTATCACAAAAAAATCATTTGGGTTTAGACCAACAAAATGGATGAGGCTTTATTTTTTGCTAGGCATAGCTAAAACTTATTTAGCTTATACTCTCATTAGAAGTAAAAATGTAAACAACCTTTTAAAAATAAAAAATGTAAACAATGTCGGCAGGGAACCATATATTGTAGTGACGGAAGGGGTGAAAGATATTGAACTCAAGTATATCGATCGGTGCTTCTCAGCATATTGATTTAATAAAAAACAATTTAAACCGCCAATTTCGTGTTCTGGAAGGAGAAGGGATAAAGCTTGAGGTCAATGAGCTCCCTAGCGGAAAATATACTTTTCTTCAATGCAATATTAACAAAGAATATCAACAAAAATTCGGTGAAAAGGGCTGCCGGATTTTTAAAAATTATGTTGCCAGCGTGGTTTCAGATGTAATTCTGACCAAGTGGGAGTCGATTATTATTAATGATATTATCCAAAATAATTATTATTACTTTGATGAAGAAGAAAAAAGATTGATACTTGAGTATGTACAAAAGTATATTCGCGACAATAATCCGAGCGGTGCTTCCGGCAGCAGCCGACGGCGCAATCAAATTTACCGGCGCATCAAAGAATATTTAGCCAATAATGATCAGCTGGTGGTAGAAGGTTTTATCCGCTTCCGCTTAAAAGAATACATTTCCGAATTGAGAGAAGCCATTGAGAATGCAGTGGATGATTTTTTAATGGAAAAGGAATACAGCGAATTTATTCAGCTGCTGCGATATTTTGTAGAGATCCAGGAGCCCCGCATTGATCTCACTCATGTTGTGCTGAAAGAAAACGGCTGTTTTTATCTCTACGATGATAAAAAAGACAGTATAAACAGTGACTATCTGGAAGATTTTTTAATAAACTTAGACGGCGAGATCAGTTATGAAGATCTGCTGATCAGTGCATTGATTTCAATATCACCTCGTAAAATAGTATTTCACTGTCAGCAGGATAATTTTCCTGATGCCACAATCAAAACAATAAAAGATGTATTTGTTGGACGGGTAGAAGTCTGTCACGGTTGTGAATGGTGTAAAAACTGCAAATGAAATAAAAATCCTTTGGGCCTCTATTGTCGAAAATAATAAAGATTTGGTATAGTATGCTTATGATTATTCAGTTGATATTACTTCCAACGGTAGCAGCTTTTGTAGGCTGGATTACTAATAAATTGGCAGTGCATTTGATATTCAGACCGTATAAACCGGTCAAAGTACCGTTTATACCTTACACCTTCCAAGGATTGGTACCAAAACGACGGGATGAATTGGCCGCTAAAATTGGGCAGGTTGTGGAACGAGAGCTGTTTTCCTGTGATGATATTATCAATGTTCTGCGTTCGCCGGAATTGCTGGACAAGCTGTTGTTATCTGTTCGCCGTTCCACTCAAAGCATGCTTGAGGAAAGGATACCGCTTTGGGTGCCGCCTTCTTTTAAAAGTGTTCTTTTGAAGATAGCTGATGAAGTAATTGACAGCCAAATACCAATGCTGTTAAATCGTACTATAGATCAAATGGGTGATGAGTTTCATAAGCATTTTAATATAGCAGCACTTGTTGAAGAAAAATTTAATGAGTATCCTATTGAACATGTCGAGAAAATTATCGTCAGTGTTGCGGCCAGAGAGTTAAAGCACATTGAATTTTTAGGGGCAGTATTGGGTTTTATTATCGGCCTGGTGCAGTTTTTGCTTTTG
Source organism: uncultured Peptococcaceae bacterium (assembly GCA_965546615.1). Classification (GTDB taxonomy): domain Bacteria; phylum Bacillota; class Desulfotomaculia; order Desulfotomaculales; family Desulfohalotomaculaceae; genus CBEUVQ01. Next base: position 59,230 of record CBEUVQ010000008.1, on the reverse strand, counting down.
CAGATTTTATAATGTAGAAGTTGACAGGCGGCTTGAATTTAAAATATAATTTGTAAGAATAAAAGTGCATCATTGGCGATGAAAAGGAACGTGAACCAATACACCCCTCAGAGAAAAGGTGCCGCGGCTGAAAGCACCTTTGGCACTGTTTGGTTTACATACCACCTTAGAGCTGCATGCTGAAAGCGATAACTTAGAGTTAATGTTATTAAGCATGCCGGTGGCACCGTTACATGCCTAACCAAGTTGGGTAGAATTTTTCTGCCAAACAGGGTGGAACCGCGGGTAAATTAACCCGTCCCTGAGCAATCAGGGACGGGTTTTTTATATTTATGTATGCTGCCCAAACACTTTATCAATGAATGAAATTAAATTAAAACTTAAATGCTTGATATCAGAGTTTTTTGAAGGAGGAGAAATTTATGATCAGCATAACCTTAAAAGACGGTTCAATTCGCCGGTATCAACCGGGAACAACTGTTGAAGAAATTGCCAAGGACATCAGCAGCGGGTTGGCTCGCGTGGCATTGGCCGGGAAAGTAAATGGGAAAATTGTTGACTTAAGCTATCCGGTTAATGAAGATGCCAACCTGGAAATAATTACTTTTGATACTGAAGAAGGGCAAGAGGTATACCGCCACAGTACCTCTCACGTATTGGCTCAGGCGGTACAAAGATTGTTTCCCGGCACAAAACTGGCCATTGGCCCGGCGATTAAGGACGGGTTTTATTACGACTTTGATTCACCGCACAAGTTTACACCGGAAGATTTAGAAAAAATTGAAGCAGAAATGAAAAAAATCATTAAAGAAGATCTGCCGTTTGCCAGATTTGAGCTTTCAAGGGAAGAGGCAGTTAAACGCTTTGAAGAAGCAGGTGAAATCTATAAAGTAGAGTTAATTCGGGATTTGCCTGAAGATGCGGTGATTTCCTGCTATTCTCAGGGAGATTGGATTGATTTGTGTGCAGGGCCGCATGTGCCGTCAACCGGCAGGTTAAAGTCGGTTAAGTTAATGAATTTAGCCGGTGCTTACTGGCGGGGTGATGAAAAAAATAAAATGCTGCAGCGGATTTACGGCACTTCTTTTCCCAAAAAGTCAATGTTAGATGAATACCTGCAGCGTTTAGAAGAAGCCAGGCGTCGTGATCACCGCAAATTAGGCCAGGAGCTTGATTTATTCAGCATTCAGGAGGAAGGACCCGGTTTTCCGTTTTTTCATGCCAAAGGCATGGTGATTAGGAATGAGCTGGAAAATTTTTGGCGGACGGAGCATAGAAAACGGGGTTACCAGGAGATTCGCACACCAATAATTTTAAATCGCTCATTGTGGGAACAATCCGGCCACTGGGATCACTACAAAGAAAACATGTACTTTACCCAAATAGATGACAACGATTTTGCAGTAAAGCCGATGAACTGTCCCGGTTCTATTTTGGTATATAAAACGAAAATGCATAGCTACAGAGAACTGCCGATTCGGATGGGTGAACTTGGCTTAGTGCACCGCCATGAACTATCCGGAGCACTGCACGGCTTAATGAGAGTGCGCTGCTTTACTCAAGATGATGCGCATATTTTTATGCTGCCTTCTCAAGTAAAGGAAGAGATCATCGGTGTCATTGATTTATTTGATTATTTCTATGGCGTGTTTAACCTGTCTTATCATGTTGAACTGTCTACCAAACCGGAAAAAGCAATGGGTTCTGATGAGATTTGGGACTTGGCAACTAATGCTTTGCGGGATGCGTTGGAAGAAAAAGGTATTGACTATAAAATAAATGAAGGCGACGGAGCATTTTATGGACCCAAAATTGACTTTCATTTAGAAGACAGTATTGGCCGTACTTGGCAGTGCGGTACCATTCAGCTGGACTTTTTAATGCCGGAAAAATTTGACCTTAATTATATCGGTGAAGACGGGCAAAAACACCGCCCGGTTATGATTCACCGAGTGGTGTTTGGCAGTATTGAAAGATTTATCGGTATTCTTACCGAGCATTATGCCGGGGCATTTCCTGCATGGCTTGCACCGGTTCAGGTAATGATTATTCCCATCACTGACCGGCATGCTGAATACGCCAAGAAATTGATGGAACGATTTGATAACAGTGGAATCCGTGTGGAATTAGATGCCAGAAAAGAAAAAATGAACTATAAAATCAGAGAGGCACAAAATCAAAAAATCCCGTATATGCTGGTGGTTGGGGATAAAGAAATGGAGCAGAACACGGTAGCAGTTCGTCACCGCAGTGCCGGAGATCAAGGTGTAATGTCTGTTGACGAATTTGAAGCAAAGCTGCTCAAAGAAATTGCTTCCAAAGGATAAGTTGACACGTCGGGGACAGTGTGTTATAATTCTCAAGGTTAAAGGAAAAGTTGTTTAAGTAGAGGCCATCCGCTTCTCACCTTATGATGCCAAAATGATTTTGGTTGTTGATAAGGTTAAGCAAACATTAATTAAAATAACGCCGTTGTTTTTAGTTGTTTTAATTAATATGTTGAACTATTGGGTGGCTGTTTAGCCACCCTTTTATATTTTATGCTGCGACTATTAAATTTTTTTAATACACAAATTTTTTATTAGGGGGTGAATTTGTATTAGTAAAGATTTGCGGATTAATGAAGAAATAAGGGCAAAAGAGGTAAGATTGGTTGACACTGAAGGCAGCCAATTAGGTATTTTTTCCGTTCCGGAGGCATTGCGCATTGCTGAAGAACGCCAGGTGGACTTGGTTGAGATTGCTCCCCAGGCTAAGCCTCCCGTTTGTCGCTTGATGGATTACGGCAAATATAAGTATGAACAAAGCAAGCGCGAAAAGGAAGCTAAAAAGAAGCAGCACATTATTAATGTTAAAGAGGTTAAACTGCGTCCAAATATTGAGGAACATGACTACAACGTGAAACTGCGCAATGCTGCCCGTTTTCTCAAAAGTGGTGATAAAGTCAAAGCCACTATTATGTTCAGGGGACGCGAAATAGTCTATACCCCGAAGGGTCAGGAGATCCTTAAGCAAATGGCCAAAGATTTAGCAGAAGTAGGCACCATAGAAAGGCAGCCGAAACTAGAAGGCCGTAATATGGTTATGATTTTAGCACCGAAGATAGATAAACAGGACTAGGAAGGAGTGCATTATCCATGCCAAAAATTAAAACTCACCGTGGTGCTGCCAAACGGTTTAAGCGTACAGGTACCGGTAAAATTAAGCGTGGGCATGCTTATCACAGCCATATTTTAGGAAAAAAATCATCCAAGCGTAAGCGTAACCTGCGCAAATCTGCTGTTGTTACCGCCGCAGACGCCCAACGGATTGAAAAATTAATCCCTTAAGAAATATTTAACCATCATTACGTTAGAATAGGAGGAATGTCTCATGCCACGGGCGAAAAGCAGTGTTGTATCCCGTAAAAGACATAAAAAAATACTTAAACTTGCTAAAGGTTACCGCGGTGCAAAGAGCAAGCTCTTTAGAGTAGCCAATCAGCAGGTTTTAAAATCTTTACATTATGCATATCGTGACCGCAAGGCACGCAAGCGTGAATTTCGCAAGCTTTGGATTGCCAGAATTAACGCTGCTGCACGTATGAACGGTATGAATTACAGCCGTTTTATGAGCGGTTTGAAAAAAGCCGGTATTGAAATTAACCGCAAGATGTTGGCTGATATGGCTATAAATGACAGCCAAAGCTTTAACAAGCTGGTTGAAGTGGCTAAAAGCCAGCAGAACCAGTAAGGTAAACATATTTTATTAAAAAACGATTAAAATAAAGCATGGGCAACCATGCTTTGTTTTATAGGGGAGATTGTTTTGAAAACATTTGCTGTTATCGGCCTGGGGCGTTTTGGCAGCAGTTTGGCAGTTACACTTGCCCGCATGGGTCATGAGGTTTTGGCGGTAGATACTGACCCCGACAAAGTAGAAGATATCATTGATTACGTTACTCATGCTGTACAAGCTGATGCCACTGACGATGATGCTTTACATGAATTAGCTCTTAAGAGTTTTGATGTAGTGGTTGTGTCCATTGGTCAAGATATTCAAACCAGTATTTTAGTTACTGTGATGCTGAAAGATATTGGCGTGAAAAAAGTGGTGGCCAAGGCGCAGACCGAGCTGCACGGCAAAGTGCTGCATCGGGTCGGGGCAGATGAAGTGGTGTTTCCTGAAAGAGATATGGGTGAAAGAGTTGCCCGGGCACTGGTCAGTGAAAACATTATTGAACAAATCAATTTGTCGCCGGAATACAGTATTGTAGAATTAATTACCCCGGATAGTTACGTTGGCAAAACACTGGTTCAAATTGGCTTTCGCAACAAATTAGGCGTAACCATTTTAGCAATCCGCCGCGGCAATGATATTGTGATATCGCCGGGAGCAGACGCAGAAGTGCGGCAAAATGATGTGCTGGTAGCGATTGGCCACAATGACAAGTTGAAACGATTGGGTAAATTGTAATTATAGGCGTGAAAATATGGAACTACAAAGGTCTAATCCGAAGATTAAATATTTACATAAACTTGCTCGCCGCCAGTTTAGGCAAAAAGAGCAAAAATTTATTATTGAAGGCATTAGGTTTGCGGAAGAACTGCTGCGTTCAAGCATGCAGACAGAATCTTTATATTATTCGCCTAAACTGCTTGCTAATCAGCGTGGATGCGCTGTGTTAAAAGAAGCTGAAAGACAAAGCATTCCTAGTTATCAAATATCTGAAAATTTGATGAAAGAAATTGCCGATACCGACAATCCTCAAGGTGTTTTAGCGCTGGTGCGGATGCCTAAATACAGCTTGAGTGATGTGCTGCCTTTAAATAAGCCTGCTTTAATAGTATTGGTAGACGGGATCCAAGACCCGGGCAACTTAGGCACTATTGTACGCACTGCTGATGCGGCACAAGCTACCGGAGTTGTTTTGCTTAAAGGGACTGTTGATATATATAATCCGAAAACTTTGCGCTCTACCATGGGGTCGATATTTCATTTGCCGGTAATGCCGGTTGAGGATAACAGAGCGCTGTTTAATATGCTGCGGCAGCACCAAGTAAAGGTGGTTATGGGGCAGCCTCAAGGCGGTACAATGATTCAAAACGTAGATTTAAGCGGCAGCATTGCTTTGGCTGTAGGTAATGAAGCTAACGGTCCGGCAAAGCAAACCACAGCTGCTGCTGACATTACCGCAACAATACCAATGCCGGGAAATGCAGAATCGTTAAACGTTGGGGTGGCTTGTGCCATTATGCTGTATGAAACTGTTCGCCAAAGAATGAAACAAAATTGAATGTATGAAATTATCTGTAAACTTTCTTGTTTTTGTGTGTAGCTCTATGATATAATTGAAGACGGATATAAAAAACTGAGGAAAGGTTGTGTGTCAATGGTATTGACTGCCGAATATTTTTGGAGGCTGTTTGAAGCAACCGGATCCGTCAGAGCCTACATGCTTTACAAGAGGTTGGTGGTACATTAATTTGTACACTGTCCATACAAATGATAAGCCCATTATGCAACGGCTGCGAAGGGGAGGGTAGTGCTGCGTTAATCTTTTCAGGGAGGGTTGGTCACCGACTGCAAGCCAACCTAAGATGTGCACATGAAGTTCACCCCGGAGCTGCATACTGAACGTAACTTTAAAAGATAGTTATCAGTAGGTGTTTGCCGGTTTTCCCCGTTAAAGGAAATGTTCTCAGTACACAAAGAGTGGTTTATACCCCGGTTGGTATAAACAACAAGGGTGGTACCGCGGAAATAAGTTCCGTCCCTTTTTAGGGCGGAATTTTTTGTTTTTAGACGGATAATGTTGTAAAATTATTTAGTGTGGAGAACGCTGTATAAAATATGGTATGGAGGTTAACTATGGAAGAAAAACTTAGAAACCTTGCCGCCGAGGCTCAACAAGAGTTAGCAGAGGCAGAAACGTTAAATGAACTTAGCAATTTGAGAGTGAAATATTTGGGCAAAAAAGGTGAACTTACCTCAATATTACGCGGAATGGGTTCGTTATCAGCAGAGGAGCGCCCAAAAATCGGGGCACTGGCCAATAAAATCAGGGCAGAATTAGAAGTATATATTTCCAAACGCAATCAAGAGCTGAAAGAAAAAGAAAAGGAACAGCGTATGGCCGGTGAAACGATCGATATAACTCTTCCCGGTAAGCCGTTTTTAATCGGCAGCAAACATCCGCTCACTAAAGTTCAGGAAGAAATTGAGTCTGTTTTTTTAGGGCTGGGTTTTAACATTGCTGAAGGACCGGAGGTAGAACTGGATTATTACAACTTTGAAGCATTAAATTTACATAAAGATCACCCTGCTAGGGATATGCAGGATACATTTTTTATTACCCCAGAGGTGCTGCTGCGTACCCATACTTCACCGGTACAAGTGCGCACTATGGAAAAAACAGCACCTAATCTGCCGGTAAAAATTATTGTTCCCGGCAGAGTGTACCGCCGCGATGATGATGCTACTCATTCGCCAATGTTCACCCAGGTTGAAGGTTTAGCGGTAGACAAGCATATTACTTTCAGCAATTTAAAAGGTATTTTAAGCTTATTTGCCCGCCAGATGTTTGGGGCAGATACTAAAACCAGATTCCGTCCCAGCTATTTTCCGTTTACTGAGCCAAGTGCGGAAGTAGATATTTCTTGTGTGATATGTAAAGGAAAAGGCTGTCGGGTTTGCAGCGGCACAGGTTGGCTGGAAATACTTGGCTGCGGCATGGTTCACCCCAGAGTGCTGGAAATGTCCGGCTATAACCCTGAAGAGGTTACCGGCTTTGCTTTTGGAATGGGTGTTGAGCGCATTGCCATGCTTAAATACGGCATTGATGATTTGCGGCTGTTTTATGATAACGATTTGCGGTTTTTATCCCAGTTTTAAGGAGGTCTATAGCTGAATGAAGGTTTCATATAAATGGCTTAAAGAATTTGTTGATATAAATATTCCACCGCATGAATTGGCTGATAAACTGACAATGGCCGGTGTGGCGGTAGAGAATGTTCAATTTCTGGGGGAAGGTATTGAAAATGTTGTTACCGGTCAAATTCTGAAAATTGACCGTCACCCCAATGCTGACAAACTGGTAGTTTGTCAAATAACTACTGATGGACAAGACCGCATTCAAATTGTCACCGGTGCAGCTAACGTTAGGGAAGGACACAAAATTCCGGTTGCTAAAGAAGGAGCAAAGCTGCCCGGTGGGGTGGTAATTAAAAAATCTAAACTGCGTGGAGAAGAATCCCGCGGTATGTTATGTTCAGGGCAGGAACTGGGCATAGATGCCAAGCTTTTGCCGGAAGATCAGCAGGACGGCATTATGATTTTGCCGGAGGATACTCCGTTAAATATCGATATTAAAGAGTATTTGGGTTTGGATGATTACATGCTGGAGCTTGACCTCACCCCCAACCGTGGTGACTGCCTTTCCATGATCGGTGTGGCAAGAGAAGTAGCAGCCATTTTAGGCGTAGAAATGCGCTGCCCGCAGTTTAAATTGGAAGAACAAGGTGCAGCTGCCTCTGAATTGGTCAAGGTAGATATTGAAGCACCTGATTTATGCCGACGCTATGTGGCAAGAGTAGTGCAGGGAGTGAAGATTGGTCCTTCACCGGCCTGGATGCAGCAAAGACTGCGAGCGGCAGATATCCGGCCAATTAACAATATTGTTGACGTCACCAACTATGTCATGCTGGAATTAGGTCAACCGCTGCATGCTTTTGATTATGATCAGCTGAAAGACCATCATATTATTGTTCGCTGTGCAAAAGCTGATGAGTCGATGAAAACATTAGACGGTAATGAGCGCATTTTAAATGAAAATATGCTGGTAATTGCCGATCCGAGCGGTCCGGCAGCGGTAGCGGGAGTAATGGGCGGCTTGGAGAGTGAAGTTACCGATAAAACCACAAATATTTTGATTGAATCAGCCTACTTTAACCCGGTGAGCGTGCGCCGTACTGCCAAAGCTTTGGGTATGCGATCAGAATCATCCGCCCGTTTTGAAAAGGGTATTGACATAGGCGGCTGTGTACGGGCTTGTGATCGGGCGGCATATTTAATCAATCAGCTTGCCGGCGGTGTGGTGGCTCAAGGAGAAGTTGACAATTATCCTCACCCGCTGGTGGAGAAAACAATCACTTTGCGTCCGGAACGGGTAGAGCATGTTTTGGGAATAAAAGTAGAAACTGCGGTTATTAAAGACATTTTAACTTCGTTGCAGTTTAAAGTACAGCACGATAATGGTAACTTATTGGTAACTGTACCTACTTTCCGGCCGGATGTAGGTATAGAAGCAGACTTAATTGAGGAAACAGCCCGAATTTACGGCTACAATAACATTCCGGATACAATGATTTACGGGCAAACTACCCAAGGCAAAAGAAACCGGCAGCAGCAGCTGATGCATGACATTAAAAACATCCTAAACGGCTGCGGGTTGACCGAAGTAGTTACTTATGGTTTTGTCAGCCCCAAGGTGTTTGATAAAATGAATCTGCCTGCAGACAGTGCTCTTAGAAACGCTTTGGCACTGCAGAACCCGCTCAGTGAAGAACAGTCGATCATGCGCACGGTGCCGGTGCCTAATTTGCTGGAAGTATTACAGAGGAACCATAACCGTCAGGTGCAAAACGGAGCGATTTTTGAAATTGGTAAAGTTTATTATCCTAAACAAGGGCAGAATTTGCCGGACGAACGATTTACGCTGGCTATGGTGTTTTCCGGGGAAACCGAGAAATCATGGAGCAAATCGGCAGAACCGATGGATTTTTATTTTGCCAAAGGGGTATTGGAAACGCTGTTTGCTGAAATCGGCTTAAAAAATGCACGTTTTGTGCGCTTTGCCGATCCCAGTTTTCATCCCGGTCGGGTTGCGGCAATAGAAGCAGATGGAAAGATGATCGGTGTCATTGGGGAGCTGCATCCTAACGTTTTAGAAAACTATGAACTTCCTCACCGGGCTGTTGCCGTTAAAATTGACTTAAATGATTTAATGGAAATAGAATTAGAAAAACCACAATATACCCAGCTGCCGAAGTTCCCGGCGGTGGAACGGGATTTGGCGGTAATTATTAAAAAGGATATTGCTACCGATGATATGATTGCAGTGATTAATAAAGCATCCGGAAAATCGTTAAAACAGGTACTGGTATTTGACGTGTACGAAGGCAGTCAAGTGCCGGAAGGGTATAAGAGCCAGGCATTTTCATTGTTCTTCCAAGCCGGTGACCGTACTCTTACTGATGAAGAGGTATCCAAACAGGTTGATAAAATTTATAGAGCGCTGAATAAAGAATTTGAAGCAGTATTGAGAAGTTAACAGGCAAAATTAGGAGAAAATTACCTCAAAGCAGCAGGGATTAGGCAGATTATGCCGAAATTCGATAATAGAAAGTTAGTGAGGAGGGTTGCTATGTCTGCTTCGAAAACCCGTGTAGAAGTGGAAATATGCGGGGCATCCTATACGCTTAGAGGAGATGAATCTCCTGAGTATATGCAAATGGTTGCGCAGTACGTCAACAGAAAAATAAAGCAGCTGGTCAGCCGCAACCCCCGACTCTCACTCACCAACGCAGCAGTGCTGGCGGCTATCAACATTGCCGATGAGTTAAGTAAGCTGCAAGAGGATTATGATAATCTGATAAAGCTTATAGATAAAAAGCCTGAATAACTTTGATAATTTTAAAGACACTCATGAAGGGGCTTAAATGCAGCTTCATGGGTGTTTCTTTTCGTGTTTTAAGGTAAACTAAAATAAGCATAATTTTGTAATAAAAACAGGAGCGGTTGCGAGATGTTGAACATTGAAATAGCTTGGGTGTTTTACGAAATGGCTGATCTGTTAGAAATAAAGGGAGGCGATTTCTTTAAAATAAGGGCATACCGCAATGGGGCGAAAACAATATCCCGCCTGGAACAACCGGTAGAAGAGCTTTTGAAACGGGGGCAGCTCACAAAAATACCGGGCATTGGTAAAGCAATCAGCGGTAAAATAAAAGAAATATTGGAAAGCGGCACCTGTAAAGCGCATCAGGAATTGCTGAAAGAAATTCCGAAAGGTGTATTGGAAATACGCACTTTGCCCGGTATTGGCCCTAAAAAGGCTAAACTGCTTTATGAGAAATTGGGCATTACTTCGATTGATGAATTGGAGGCTGCGGCCAAAGAGCATAAAATTCGCACGCTGCCAGGGATGAGTGCACGTTCGGAATTTGATATACTGCGTCATGTGAATGTACTGCGCAGCGGTGCGGACCGTACGCTTTTAGGTGCAGCCCGGGATTTAGCTGCTGAGATGATTGATTATATTTCTGCTGTTCCGGGTGTAAAAAGAGTTGAAATTGGCGGCGGTACCAGGCGGTGGAAAGAAACTGTATCCGATTTAGACTTAGTGGTTGCTGCCGAAAATATCAGCGAAGTGATTGACGCTGCTGCAGCTTATCCCCGTGTTACCAAAACTTTGGCAAGAGAAGATAAACGGGTGCGGGTGCTTAGTTGGTGGGGGCTGGAAATAGATATTTCGGTAGTGGAACCGGAATATTATATTACCACTTGGCATCGCAATACCGGAAGTAAAGATCACTATCGACACCTAATGAAAATAGCGGAGCAAAAAGGATGGAAATTAAGCCACAAAGGAATTACTGATCAAACCGGCAAACATTTTGATGTGCAAAGTGAAGCCGATATATACGAGCATTTGGATATGGCGTATATTCCACCTGAACTGCGTGAAGACAACGGTGAAATAGAGTTGGCCCAAACCGGTGCTCTGCCGCATTTAGTGAGTTTGCAGGATATCAAAGGGGATTTACATACCCATACCACCTGGAGCGATGCCGGAGCATCTTTGGAAGATATGGCTAAACGGGCGCAGGAAAAGGGCTATAGTTACTTAGCGGTTACTGACCATTCCGGATCGTTAAAAATTGCCAACGGCTTATCGCCTGAACGACTGCAGCAGCAGTGCAAGTTGATAGAAAGCTTAAATAAAGAAATGGATGATTTTGAGATATTAACGGGAGTGGAATGTGACATTTTACCTGACGGTCGGCTTGATCACCATGATGATGTGTTAGCTGATTTAGATGTTGTAGTAGCTTCGGTGCATACTGCTTTTAAGCAGGATAAAGAAACAATGACTGAGCGTATTATTTCAGCAATTAAGCATGAACACGTCGACATCATCGGTCATGTTACCGGACGATTATTGTCTCGGCGCAGCGGTTATGAAGTAGATATGGAGAGGGTTTTGGAAGCAGCTGCTAAATATGATACAGTATTAGAGATAAATTCTTCCCCTGACCGCTTGGATTTAAGTGAAGAAAATGCCAGAACTGCCAGAGAATTGGGAGTTAACGTAGCCATCAACACCGATGCTCACGATTTAAAGCGTTTGGATGAGATGGAGTATGGGGTGGCGGTGGCCCGCCGTGCTTGGTTATCGCCAGAAGATGTAATTAATACTTTAGAAGTGGAGGATTTATTAAAAAGGTTAAAATAATGGAGAGAACAACGTTAGCCGGTTTACAGCCGTTACCCAGGGATTTTTACAACCGTGATACCGTACAAGTTGCCCGTGAGCTGTTGGGATGTTTGCTGGTGCACCACAGCACTGAAGGATTAACTGCGGGAATAATAGTGGAGACAGAAGCTTATTTGCAGCATGGTGATCCCGCATGCCATACTCATCGGGGTATGACACCGCGCAACAAAGTGATGTTCGGACCGCCCGGTCATGCTTATGTTTACTTCACCTACGGTGTCCATTATTGTTTTAACGCTGTTACGCAGCCGGACGGGGTGGGTGATGCGGTGTTAATTCGGGCGCTGCAGCCGGAAATAGGTATTGAACTGATGCAAAAGCGCCGGGGAAGGGAACGGTTGAAGGATTTGTGCTCCGGTCCGGGCAAACTGGTGCAGGCGATGGGAATAAATAAAGAACATAACGGCAGTGATCTGCTGACCGGGCCGGTAAGAATTTACCCCGGTGAGCAGGAAGTGTCGGATATCATTACCACTACACGCATCGGTATAAAGGCCGGTGCGGATTTGCCGCTGCGTTTTTATATAAAAGGCAGTCATTATATCTCTAAAAAGTAATTTTAAAATATTAATTAATAAAAATATAGGAGGTCGACACAGATGAAGTTAAAAGAGATTTATGAATTAGCGGTGGATATGGGTAAGCAGCATGATCCCCGCGGGATTGAGGAAGTAAACAAGCTGATTGCTAAAAATAATAAATTGTATCAGGAAATGAAACCGGAAGAACAAAAGGAATACGATCAAGATAAACTTTTCAATCCTTATGCTGATACCAGATTGCTCTACGGGGACCCCGAGAAAGAAATTAAACGTGTGCTGGTAGGCATTGACATGGAAGTAGGCGAAGTGCTGCTTGCCGACCGGCTTACAGAAAAAGGAACCGCCATTGATTTAATTATTGCTCACCACCCGGAAGGAAGGGCAATGTCCGGGCTTTATGATGTAATGCATTTGCAGGAAGATATTTTAGCGCAATTTGGCGTGCCGATTAATGTTGCCGAAGGAATTATGGCTTCTCGTATTGGCGAAGTAAAGCGCAATTTAATGCCGCTGAACCATAATCGCACGGTAGATGCAGCTAAGCTGCTGGGTTTTCCGATAATGTGCATGCATACACCTGCCGATAATATGGTTACCGACTATTTGCAGAAAAAATTTGATGAACAAAAGCCGGAAACATTAGATGATGTTGTGAAAATGCTTAAAGAAGAACCGGAATATGCGAAAGCGGTACATTATAATGCCGGGCCGACGATTGTTGTTGGATCAAAAGACCGTCGGGCAGGCAAAATAATGGTTGATATGACCGGCGGCACAAGTGGATCAGAAGATGCTTACAGCAAATTAATGCAGGCCGGTGTTGGAACACTGGTAGTAATGCATATCGGTGAGAAACACCGCAAAGAAGCGGAAAAAAATCATATTAATGTTGTTATCGCCGGACACATGGCCAGTGATTCTTTGGGTATGAATTTAATCCTTGATAAACTGGCGGAACAAGGTGTAGAAATTATTCCTGCTGCCGGGCTGTTAAGATATCAGAGATAGCTGAAAGGAAGTTATTTTTTATGTCCAAGCCGGAACTTCTTGCCCCGGCCGGGTCGTGGGAAGCGTTGGTGGCTGCGGTACAAAACGGAGCTGACGCTGTTTATCTCGGAGGTAAGTCTTTCAATGCCAGGTATTCAGCAGCAAATTTTGATGACCGACAGCTTATACATGCGGTTGAATACTGCCACACCCGGGGGGTTAAGGTATATGTTACAGTAAATATTATTATTGCCGATCAAGAATTAAAAGAAGCACTGGAATTTTTACATTTTCTGCATAATATCGGGGTAGATGCGGTAATTGTGCAGGATTTGGGCTTGGCGAAGGCGGCCGCTGAGCTGCTGCCGTCACTGCCGCTTCATGCCAGCACCCAAATGACGGTACACAATACGTTGGGCGTTAAGCTGCTGCGGCAGATTGGTTTTGAGCGGATTGTGCTGTCACGGGAAATGAATTTAAAAGATATCGCCCATATCAAGCAAACTACCGGGGCGGATTTAGAGGTTTTTGTACATGGGGCTTTGTGTGTCTGTTATTCCGGGCAGTGCCTTATGTCCAGCATGATTGGCGGGCGCAGCGGCAATCGGGGCAGGTGTGCTCAACCGTGCCGCATGCAGTATCAGCTGGTAGATAGGCAAGGTCGACCGCTGGTTGACAGTTCTCAAGTTGGGGAATATTTGCTCAGCCCGCGGGATATTAATCTCAGTGAACATATACCGGATTTGATTAGCGCCGGAATAGATTCTTTTAAAATTGAAGGGCGGATGAAGCGCCCGGAATATGTCGCTACCGTGATCAGCGTTTATCGCGCGCTGATTGACAAGGCTCTTGATGAAAAACAAGCGGATAAACTGCCCAGCTTTCAACAAAAAAGGGATTTAGAGCAAATCTTTAACCGGGATTTTTCCACGGGATATTTTTACGGTAATCCCGGCAGAGAGCTGATGAGCTATAAACGTCCGAATAACCGGGGTGTGTTGATTGGCCGGGTAAAAAGATACAGCAAAGACAGTGACTTGGTAGAATTGACACTGCAGGAACCACTGCGGGTAGGAGACGGCATTGAAGTATGGGTGACACAAGGCGGCCGGAGCGGCACAGAAGTGAATCGTTTGATTGTAAAAGGAAAGCAGGTGGATGAAGCTGCTGCCGGAAGTACGGTGTGGGTACCTATTCCCGGCAAAGTGCGCCCGGGCGATCGGGTGTTTAAAACTCACGATGCTGAATTGATCAACCGCGCTAAAATTACCTATACTTCCAGCAGAGAAATCAGGAAAATACCGCTGCAGTTTACTGTGCGTGCAGCTGTTGGTCAACCGCTTTTTATGCGGGTTGAAGATGCGGCCGGGTTTGCTGTTGAAGCAAGCTCGGAAGAACTGGGGCAAAAAGCAGAGAAAAGACCGCTTACCGAGGAATTTTTACAAAAGCAGCTTGATCGTTTGGGGAATACTCCGTTTGCTTTAAGCAAACTTTGCTGCGAGCTGCAGGGTGAAGTGATGTTTCCGGTGCGGGTAATTAATGATTTGCGCAGAAAATTACTGGATAAGCTGGAAAAAGAGCGGCAGCAGGCAGCACTGCGTCCGGCTGTTGATCAAAAAGAATTTAACTCTGATTTGCAACGGTATTTGAGCAGTTTTAAAGCTGCTGATTTTAAACATCCGGCTGCTAAGCCAAAACTGGCAGTAAATGCTGCCGATTATGACAGCTTGCAGGCGGCAGTAAATGCCGGTGCCGATATTGTTTACTTTGGCGGGGAAAGTTACCGCTCGCGAAAAAAAATTAGTTTAAGCGATATTCAAAAAGCGGAAAAATTGTGCAGCAGGAGAAACGTGCAGTTTATTTTGTCTACTCCGCGCATTATGCAGGATGACGAGTTAAACCGTTTTGCCAAGTTTTTGGAGCAGGCTGTGCCTTATGCTTCAGGGGTGCTGATCGGCAATTTGGGGTTATTAAAGTTATTTAATGAAAATTATCGCCAAGCGGTAATTGCTGATTTTCCGCTAAACGTATTCAATTTTATTACCGCAGCCCGTTTAAAAGAACTTAATGCTGAACGGGTAACGCTTTCTCCGGAATTAACGATGTCGCAGATTAAGGAATTTGCCGATCACCGACCGCTGCCGCTGGAAGCTGTTGTTCACGGTGCAGTGCCGCTGATGGTCAGCGAATACTGTGCAATGGGCAGCTTAATGGGAGGCCTGACATCTGAAAATAAATGTGCCGGAGCGTGCCGCAATCGTTTCTGCGGCTTAAAAGATCGCAAAGGTGTAATTTTTCCCATTGAGGTGGATCAGTTTTGCCATCAGCATATCTTTAATTCCAAAGAGTTATGCTTAATTGATGATTTATCAGCATTGGTCGATGCGGGGGTTTCAGTGCTGCGGATAGATGCCCGGATTGCAACCGCTGACCGAGTGCGCTGTATAACGGAAGCATATCGAAAGGTATTAGACATCTATCCGTTAAAGGAATGGCAAAGTGCGGCCAAGACCTTTAAAGCAGAATTAGAAAAAGGATCAACCGGCTTTACAAAGGGCCACTATTATCGCGGAGTAATTTAAGGGGAGAATTATGGAGGAAAGAACTTACACCAGACTGGAATTTAACAAAGTTCTTGAACAGTTGGCGGAACATGCCCGTTCTGCAATCGGTAAAGAGTTGGCGCTGCAGCTGCAGCCCAGTACTGCGTTTGATACTGTGTCAGCAAGGCAGGAGGAGACCACTCAAGCCCGGGAATTGCTGCGCTTTGAACCGGCAGCGGAGTTTGGCGGTTGGCATGACATTCGCAGTCAAATACTGCGGTTAAGAAGAGCTGCGGTGCTGTCGGCCGAAGAACTTTTTTTTGTTGGTGAAACGTTGGCCGCTTCCCGGCGGATCAAGCGTTATTTAACAGAACGGCGCACTAAGTACCCGGTATTGGCGGGAATTGCCGACGGTCTGGCCAGTTTGCCGGAACTGGAGAAGGCGATATTATCTTCAATTCTTCCGGGGGGAGAAATAGATGATCATGCTACCCCGGAACTGGCGCAAATCCGTCGACGGATGGCGAATGCCCAAGCTAAAGTTAGAGAACGTTTGGAGCGGGTGATTCGTTCTTCCGAAAATCAAAAGTATCTGCAAGAAGCGATTATTACAATTCGAGGAGACCGCTACGTAGTACCCGTTAAGCAAGAATATCGAAATATGATCCCCGGTATTGTACATGATCAATCCGGCAGTGGTGCGACGCTGTTTGTAGAACCGATGGCAGTGGTAGAGGCAAATAATGAAGTGCGGCAGATGATGGCGGCAGAAAAGCAAGAAATTCAGCGAATTTTAACAAATTTGAGCAGTTTAGCAGCCGGTTTTGCAGATGATTTAAACTTTGGCATAGAATCATTAGGATATTTGGATTTTGTGCTGGCAAAGGCTCATTACAGCAGCAAACTGGATGCGTGGCGGCCGCAGCTGCTTAACAACACGCAAATTAATTTAAAACAAGCCCGCCACCCGTTAATAACCGGCAAAGTTGTGCCGATCACTGTAACGTTAGGCGAAGAATTCAGCACGTTAATTATCACCGGTCCAAATACCGGTGGTAAAACCGTTACATTAAAGACAGTAGGTTTAATGGTGCTGATGACGCAGGCCGGCCTGCACATACCGGCTGATAGCGGGTCGGAAATTGGTATTTTTGGTCAGGTATTTGCTGATATTGGTGATGAGCAGAGCATTGAACAATCGCTGAGTACTTTTTCGTCTCATATGAGTAATATTGTGCAGATTATCAATCAGGCCGGCCATAATAGTTTGATTTTACTGGACGAATTAGGTTCAGGTACCGACCCGGCAGAAGGGGCGGCTTTGGCACAAGCGATTCTCAAATATTTGCACAACCTGGGTGCCTGCACCATTGCCACTACCCACTACAGTGAGTTAAAGAACTTTGCCTATGCCAATCAGGGAATTGAAAATGCCAGCGTTGAATTTAACAGTATTACGCTGCAGCCGACATATCGACTGCTGATTGGAAAGCCGGGACGCAGTAACGCTTTTGAGATTGCTGCCAGGTTAGGATTGCCACAGCATTTAGTTGACAGTGCTAAAAACTTTTTAACGGAAGAACAAATTCAGGTATCTGAATTAATGCAGAAGCTGGAACATACTCAGCAGCAGGCGGAAAGCGAACGCCGTTTAGCGGAGCAGCTGCGTCGGGAAAGCGAGCAGCTTAAAGAACGCTATCAGCGTTTGGAAAACCAGCTTACCGCCCGAAAAGAAGAAATATTGAATAAAGCCAGAGAAAAGGCAGCCGAGATAGTTAAACAAGCCCAAAAAGAGTCTGAGATGGCGATTAAAGAGCTGCGCCAAAAGATTTCTGAGCGCTCAGCGCGTGAAAGGGAAGAAGCGATTAGAGAGGCACGGGAAAAACTGTCTGAATTACATGATAAAAATATTAAACAGACAATAAAAAGAGCGCGATCTTTTGCTTCACCTAAATTACTTCAACCCGGTGATGAAGTTTATTTAGTGCATTACAACCAAAAAGGTTATGTATTAGATATCGGTGAGCGCAATCAAGTGACAGTACAAGCCGGAATTTTAAAGCTGACGGTATCTAAAGATGAACTGCAGCTGATTAAAGAGCCGAAAAAGGAATCAGGGCAAACCGAAGTAGGTAAAGTAATTCGTGATAAAGCTTTGCAGGTCGGCAGCAGTTTGGATATGCGCGGTATGACCGTTGATGAGGCACTGATTGAGATGGAAAAATATTTAGATGATGCTTATCTTGCAGGATTAAAGCAGGTGAATTTAATTCACGGTAAAGGAACCGGGGCATTAAGGGCGGCGGTTCACCGTGAATTAAAGAGTCATCCGCGGATTAAAAAGTTCCGCTTGGGAGAAATCGGCGAAGGGGGAGCCGGCATTACGGTAGTGGATTTAAAGTAAACATGTCAGTGTCAATTATTCCAAAAAAGAAGCAGGACAGCTAAAAGCTGCTCTGCTTCTTTATTACTGTATCAACTCTTTTACAGTTTTGATCAACTTGCCGCTGTGTTTTAATAATCATCTTGATGTTCACTGTCACCGGCCTGTTGATCATGCTGCTGCTGTTCTTCCTCTAGCGGCAGCGGTACCCAAATGTCTTCTGCGTTATTACCGTCAGGCAGCCAGTTACCTTGGTTTTGTGCGCTGTGAACATCACAGACCTCAGTCGGTGCCCGCAAATCATAATCTTTAACACGCGGGTCTACTTGGTAAGGTAATTTTAAAACCACCTTTTGAATTCTGGGGCAGTAATCAGTTGGCAGCTTACCGGTTTCGGCACACACATCCATTAGAACATGCATGTTGTCTACCTCTGTTGGCACCGCGCCTTTTATAAACCAATCGGTTACTTTATGTTCATCCGGTGTCAGCGGTCCGGGTAACAGACCGGATTTGCTGTCAACAGTAGCGCGGGTTAAACCTGCCGGTGCTCCGGAAAACTGGCGAACCGGTAAGCCCTGATGGGCTTTTTCCATCATGTCTTTCCATAATTGAGCGGTATAGACACCGCCAAAATAACTTTTGGTTGGTAACGGTGTGCCGTCTTGGTCATTGCCTATCCATGTTACACCTACCAGGTTTGGCGTAAAACCGGCAAACCAAATATCGCTGGTTGCTCCGTCTTTGTTGTCTGCCGTACCTGTTTTGCCTGCTACCGGGCGATCAGATAAGCGAGCTGCCGTACCGGTGCCGCCGGATACAACCGAGCGCAGCATATCAGTGATTAGAAAGGCAGTAGTTTGTTTCATCGCCCGCTGCTGTTTTGGTTCATTTTCCAGCAGCACACTGCCGTCTAACCGTTCAATGCGTCTGATTACCGCAGGTTCGGTGTAAATACCGTTGTTGGCAAAGGCAGCATATGCCGCAGCCATCTGCAAGGGGGATACACCGTATTTTAACGCACCGATTGCGGAAGAAAGGTAAGGATCGACGCGGTCAAATCCTAATTTCTTGGTAAACTCAACAGCCTTGTCCGGACCTACCTCTTCCATCAATTTTACGGCTACCACGTTAAGAGAGTGCTGCAGCGCAAAGCGCATAGTAACAAGCCCGTAATATGAGCCGTAGTTTTGGGGCCAACCGCCTTCCCGCGGGGCATCGTCAATAACAGAAGCGGGACCTTTATTTAAGTATTCAATTGCCGGGCCGTAAGCAGCAATTGGCTTAAAAGTAGAACCGGGAGGCCGTCCGGGATCTCCGGGGCGGTAAGTAGCTCTGTTTAAAGCCATACCGACATGTTTCCGCCCGCCAACCAGTGCTTTTATATAGCCGTTGTACGGATCTAAAATTACTGCGGCTGCATTAGGCTGCAGATAACCGTCTTCATTTTGAGTTTCGCCCGGCAATTTTAAATTAGCTACTGCTTCTTCAGCGGCAGTTTGCATTTGCGGGCTGAGGGTGGTATATACCCTTAAGCCGCTTCGGTATAACTCTGACTCATCAAGTTTGTATTTTCCTTTTTCATGGGTCAAAGTTTGAATCACATAATCTACAAAATATGGATAAGGATACTCATTTGCTCTAACTTTTCCGGGTTGTAAAACAACATCTTCGGCTTTGGCACTGGCAGCTTCAGCTTCAGTGATGTATCCATACTTGGCCATTTGATCCAGTACAATGTTGCGGCGTTTTTTAGCGGCTTCTTTATTAATAAAAGGGTCATAAGCACTCGGTGCCTGAGGAAGTCCTGCCAGCAGAGCTGCTTCTGCTAATTCTAACTCACCGACACTTTTATTAAAATAAGTTTGTGAAGCCGCTTCAATACCATAAGCTCCTTCGCCTAAGTAGATTCCGTTAAGATAAAACTCCAGTATCTCTTCTTTAGTAAAATGACGTTCCATTTGAATTGCCAGAACTGCCTCGCGTATTTTGCGCTGGAACTTTTTTTCTGTGCCGATATCGGTCGCTTGACGGACTACCTGCTGAGTAATGGTACTGGCACCTTCTTTAAGGCTGCCGGATTTGATGTCCGCTATTGCTGCTCCAAATATACGATAAATATCAATGCCTTTATGAGTTTTGAAGCGAATATCTTCAATGGCAATAAAAGCATTTTGAACCATTTTCGGAACCTGATCTATCTTAACAGGAACACGGTTTTCCGGCCCAATTCTGGTGACAAGTTGATCATTTTCATCATATATTTCGGTAGAGGCAGCAAAAGAAACTTCGTTAGGATTAAAGTCGGGCATATCGGCAAGGCTGGTATAAACTAGTGCAAAAACTGCTCCACAAGCTACCATGCCAAGCAGCAAAAATATCATCAAGGCCAAGCGGGCTATATTTAACCTTTTACGCTTCTTTTTAGCCAAGAGTTGATCCTCCTTTAGGATTTGCTATTCTTAAATTATAACACAGTAAATATAGAATTTTGTAGATAAAAATTCCTTCCCTTGTCATCACTTAGACGGTTTTGTTATAATATTTTAAGTTAGCGCTTTATAGAAACTATAGTTAACCCTTTTGAGGAAGGAGATATATTTCGTGGCACAAATTGAACAAAGCCTGGAAAAGCAATTAGCAGGAATTCAAAGAGGGGCTGCTGAAATTATACCGGAGAATGAGTTGGTAGAAAAAATAAAAAAATCCATTAAAGAAGATAAGCCGCTGAAAGTAAAGCTGGGCTTGGATCCAACCGCACCGGATATTCATTTAGGCCATACTGTGGTGCTGCAAAAACTGCGTCAGTTTCAGGAATTTGGACACCAAGTAATTATTATTCTGGGCGATTACACCGGGCGGATCGGCGATCCAACCGGTAAATCAGAAACAAGAAAGCAGCTTACTGAAGAAGAAGTGTTAGCCAATGCCCGTACATATCAACAGCAGATTTTTAAAATTCTGGATCCCGAAAAGACTAAAGTAGCCTTTAACAGTGAATGGCTGGCCAAACTTAATTTTGCCGATGTGATTAATTTGGCTTCTAAATACACAGTAGCGAGAATGTTGGAACGGGATGATTTTCATAAACGGATTACTCAAGGTATGCCGATCAGCATTCACGAATTTTTTTATCCGTTAATGCAGGGGTATGATTCTGTAGCTTTAGAAGCAGATGTTGAACTGGGAGGCACTGATCAAAAGTTTAATTTGCTAATGGGGCGTCATCTGCAAAAAGAGTATGGTCAGGAGCCGCAGATCGCCATCACTATGCCGATTTTAGAGGGCCTTGACGGTGTCAATAAAATGAGCAAAAGTTTGGGTAACTATATCGGTATAGATGAATCTCCTAAAGAAATGTACGGAAAAACGATGTCTATTCCTGATGAATTAATGGTTAGATATTTTGAACTTGTTACCGGCGTGCCTTTGGATGAAGTGCGGGCCATTGAAGCGGGTTTAAAAGATGGCAGTATGCACCCCAGAAATGTAAAAATGCGCTTGGGAAGAGAAATTGTTGCTATATATCACGGCTTGGAGGCCGCTGAACAAGCAGAGCAGGAGTTTAAACGAGTGTTTCAGCAGCGTGAGCTGCCGGAGAACATTCCGGAATTTAAGATTACCGATGAAGTGATGGAAGATGGCCGAGTGGTGCTTCCTAAGCTTTTGGTAGCGGCGAAGTTGGTCAGCAGCGGCAGCGAGGCCAGAAGAATGGTGAAACAAGGGGCGGTAAAAATAAACGGTGAAACAGCAGTTGACCCCAATCTGCGGTTTACCCCCGAAGCAGAAACCGTTATTAAAGTAGGTAAAAGAAAGTTTGTTAAATTAATATAACTTATTAAAGAAAAGAGTTGGTATGACAATACTAACTCTTTTCTTTATGAATATATCTTAATTAGGTTTGGTAATTTTCGCAAAATTCGTTGTGCGTGCAATATTTTTTTCACGTTTAACAGCGGCAGACATACGATAAATTATGGGGGTGGCTAAATGTTTAAAAAAAGGCGGCGAATTAGCAGTACTGCCTTTTTCATAATTATCCTGCTGCTTTCAGTATCTATAATATATGTAATCGTTGACCGAAACTTACGTCCGACGGTAATCACCATCGCTAAATCTCAAGCCAATCTTTTGGTAAACGATGCTGTGAGCAGGGCGGTGCAGCAAAAGGTAGCAGAGGAAAATGTGCGCTATCAAGACATGATTGAAATACATAAAGACCGTTCCGGAAGGATAGTGATGATGCAGGCAAATACTGTACGTATCAATCAATTAGCTACTGATATAACTATTGAAGTAGATAAAGAATTAAGGCAAATTGAACATGAAGAGTTAAAGGTTTCGCTTGGTCAGGCTGTGGGCAGTCACATTTTAGCTAACTACGGCCCCCGAATTAATGTCAGCATTCTACCGGTAGGCAGCGTAAATGTTCTGGTAACAGATAAGTTTGAATCCAGTGGAATTAACCAAACCAGGCACCAAATTTCGCTGGATGTAAAAACAAAATTAGCGATAGCAATACCGTTTTATGAAAATACCATTGATATTCATACCATTGTGCCATTGACAGAAAGTGTCATTGTTGGTGATGTACCCGAAACATGGGTAAGCATTTCTGACGGATTGTTGGGAAGACCCTAAATATTAAAATCCCGAAGCACTGCTTCGGGATTTTAAATATTTAATTATTTTTATGGCTTGCTTTTATCGCCCGGTTAATACAATAGGCTGCGCCGCCCCACAGCATTACCATGGCTAAAATCATCATGAAAATAGCACTACCGGTCATTTATCGAACATCCCCCTTAATAGTAGAGTGTTCATCTTTCCATTTGAAAGAAGAAAATATCAAGCCGCCGATTAATATTATAGCCATTACTAAGCAACCGAATACCGCCAGTTCTGTGACTGTAAAACCACCGTATCCTTCAACAATGGTTGAATATGTTTTGATAACAGCCATATAGCCGAGAACAATCGGTGTAATGAACTTAATGGCAATGGTCCACCACGAACCGACAGTGAAATCGGAGATTGGGTTAACATGATCCTGAATTGATTTGATGTTAAAGAGCCAGCCGATTAAGATAATTTCAATTAAAGCACCGAATACAATACCAAGCTGGTTGGTAAAGTAATCAATAATATCTAATCTGTCTAAACCGGTGGCATCTAAAAACATTGAGCTGGTCAATAATGCTACTACGGTATAAATAATAACAGCTGTTTTACGCTCTAAATTGAATTTATCCATAAATGCCGAGATAGCTGCTTCGCAGATCGAAATTTGTGAAGACAAACCGGCAAATACCAAAGATAAAAAGAACAGTACACCAAAAAGCGGTGCCAAACTGCCCAAACTGCTGATTGCGGTTGGGAAGGTCCAGAATGCCATTCCTATTCCGCCGCTGCCTGCAACATCGGCAACAGGCTGTCCTGATTGGAAAGCCATATGTCCGAGCACACCGAATGTTGCTATCCCTGCAAGCAGGCTGAAACCACAGTTAATAAAGCTGGTCATAAATGCATTGTTGACAATGTCTGATTTTTTAGGAAGATAACTGGAATAAGCTATCATAATTGCAAAACCAATACTTAAAGTAAAGAAAATTTGTCCGTAGGCTGCAGTCCATACTTTAGCGTCAAATATTCTGCTGAAATCAGGTTGGAACAGGTAGCTTAAACCTTCAGCGGCACCCGGCAGAGTAACGCCGCGGATTGCCATTAAAATCGTCATAACCAACAGCACAGGCATGAGAATTTTACACGCTTTTTCAATACCGCCTTTAACACCGCCGTACAATGCTAAGAAGGTAATACCCCATACTAATAAAAACGGCAGCAAAACACCGGTTCTAATGCCGACAAAATCCAAAGGACTGCCTGTCTTAGCACTGAGATCCGCATTCATGTAATTAAGATAATCATGTAAGAAGAAACCGATGGCGTTGTCGCCCCATGCTTGGGTAATTGAAAATCCGACATATGAAATTGCCCAAGCAATAATTACTACGTAATAGACAGAGATAAAGAAACATACCAGTACCTGCCACCAGCCTAACCATTCCCATTTGCGGTTCAGCTTGGCAAAGGTGAGGGGGGCTGATCCTCTAAACTTATGTCCAATACCAAACTCAAGAATCATAATTGGAATACCGGCAGTTAATAATGCGAATAAGTACGGAATAAAAAATGCTCCGCCGCCGTTTTCTGCAGCCATGTAAGGAAATCTCCAAATGTTGCCCAGACCAATGGCTGAGCCGACCGCGGCCAGGATAAAACCTACCCTGGTCCCCCATTGTTCACGTTCTCCCACTTTTAATATAACCTCCTCATTTTAATAATGAATCTATTTATATAATTTAACTGCAATTAATTTGGCGGATCACCTCCTTGGTGGGTAGACAAATGTTTTTTTAAAAATGTTTAAGTTTTTGGATTCGACAGTATTAAAAAAATTCCTTTAAATTAAACTGTTCAAATTACTGACAGAAAGGGGTGGGGATAAAGTATTTAATGGGAATGCTGTTGCTAATTGTCATAAAAATTATAAGCCGAGGCATTGCCTCGGCTTATTAGCAAAGCGTTTTTAATGTCCCACTTTATCCGGCAGGTCTTTTGGTTTGCGATAAACACCGCGCGGGATGTAGTGAGTATGCAGCAGCTTGTGGGAAAGCTCACCCAACGGCTCTTTTAAGAACTCTTCATAAAGTGCTTTGATTGCCGGGTTTTCGTGAGATTTACGAATTGGCAGATTTTCATCAACTTTGTAAGTACCGGCAATACGTGCCAACCTTACTTCAAGGTTGGTAGGAATCGGCTGACCGCCGCCACCGATGCAGCCACCGGGACAGCACATTACTTCAATAAAGTGATAGTCAGCTTTACCTGCTCTGATTAAATCAAGCAGTTTGCGAGCATTGCCCAAGGTATGGGCAACGGCAACCTTAACATCTAAGTCGCCAACTTTAACAGTGGCTTCTTTAATGCCGTCCATACCGCGAACGGCGGTAAAGTTGATATTTTCTAATGTTTCCTTAGTAATCAGCTCATAAGCTGTTCTAAGGGCTGCCTCCATAACACCGCCGGTAGCACCGAAGATAACTGCGGCACCTGTGGATAAGCCAAGCGGGTCATCGTATTCTTCTTCCGGAAGCGCATCCCAGTTAATGCCGGCATTGCGGCACATTCTTGCCAGCTCACGGGTGGTAAGCACGATATCTACATCTTGGAAGCCGCTGTCGGCCATTTCATCACGCTGGCACTCATATTTCTTAGCGGTGCACGGCATTATGGATACGCTGACAATGTTTTCGGGGTCTATGCCTGCTTTTTGAGCATAGAAAGTCTTAATTACTGCTCCCATCATCTGCTGTGGTGATTTGCAGGTGGAAAGATGAGCAAGCAGATCGGGATAATAGTGCTCGATGTACTTAATCCAACCAGGACTGCAGGAAGTAATCATTGGCAGCACTCCGCCGTTGGTAATCCGCTGGATCAGCTCGCTGCCTTCTTCCATAATGGTTAAGTCAGCGGAGAAGTCGGTATCAAACACTTTGTCAAAACCTAACCGCCTTAAAGCAGCAACCATTTTGCCGGTGCCAATAGTACCCGGTTCCATACCGAATTCTTCAGCAATTGCCACCCGAGTGGCGGGAGCTGTTTGTACCACTACATGTTTGGTGGGGTCAGCAAATGCTGCCCAAACTTTGGCGGTATCGTCTTTTTCAGTGATTGCACCGGTGGGGCAGACCAGTGAGCATTGACCGCACATTGCACAGTTAACATCAATTAACTGCTTGCCAAACGGCGGGGCAATAACTGTCTCAAACCCACGGTTAACAGGACCGATTGCTTTTACGCCCTGAACTTTTTCACATACTGCTACGCAGCGGCGGCAGAGTACACATTTGCGCGGGTCGCGGACGATTGATGGTGCAGAATCATCAATGTCAGCTGTGGTAGCACTTTGCGCGGCACCACGCTTAAAGCGCACTTCATCAATGCCAAAGGCTTCAGCTAAAGCCTGCAGTTCACAGTTTTGATTTCTCAGGCAGGTTAAGCATTCTGCGGGGTGGTCGGAAAGAATCAGTTCTAAAGTCATTTTGCGCGATTTCCGAACCAAATCAGAATTAGTTTTAACTACCATACCATCGGCCACCGGTGCAACGCACGCAGCTTGGAGAGCTCGGGCTCCCTCTACTTCCACCACGCAGATGCGGCAGGCACCGATGGCGTTTATATCTTTCATATAGCAGAGGGTGGGAATATCAATGCCAATTTGCTTGGCAGCTTCAAGGATGGTAGTACCCTGTTCTACTTCCACCTTCCGATTATCAATGGTTAACGTTACTGTTGCCATGCCTAGTTTCCCCTCCTATCCTACGAGGTGGCTTTTTTAGCGCCTCTAATTTTACAAACGCCAGCCGGGCAAGTTTTGTCTTTAATGTGTGCTTCATATTCATGTCTGTAGTACTTCAAAGTACTGAGAACGGGGTTAGGTGCAGTTTGCCCTAATCCGCACAGAGCTGACTGCTTAATCATATAAGCCATTTCTTCCAGCAGTTCGATATCGCCTTCTCTGCCCAAGCCTTTACTGATTCGTTCCAGTATTTCTAACATGCGCTTGGTGCCAATTCGGCAGGGTGTGCACTTACCGCAGGATTCATCCTGAGTAAATCCTAAATAGAACTTAGCCAAGTCTACCATGCAGGTATCTTCGTCGGTAATAATCAAACCGCCGGAGCCGACAATCGAACCCAGAGATGCAAGAGTTTCATACTCCAATGGGGTGTCGTAATGCTCGGCAGGAATGCAGCCGCCGGACGGACCACCGGTTTGAGCGGCTTTAAACTTTTTGCCGTTAGCAATGCCGCCACCGATTTCCTCAACGACTTCACGTAAAGTTGTGCCCATAGGAATTTCCACTAAACCGCTGTTGACAACTTTACCGGCTAAAGCAAAAACTTTAGTTCCTTTGGATTTATTCATACCGATGCTGGAATACCATTCCGCACCTTTGTTAATGATTGGGCAAATGTTAGCCCAAGTTTCAACGTTGTTAATGTTGGAAGGCTTGCCAAACAAACCGGAAACTGCCGGGAAGGGAGGACGTGGCCTTGGTTCACCGCGTTTACCTTCGGTAGAAGCCATTAATGCGGTTTCCTCACCGCAAACAAAAGCTCCTGCACCTTCACGAATTTCAATATCAAAACTGAAGTCAGTATCTAAAATGTTGCTGCCTAACATTCCTTTTTCACGGGCAATTTCCAGAGCTTTTTTAAAGTTTTTAATTGCCAACGGATACTCTAAACGAATGTAGGCATAACCTTTAGTGGCACCGGTAGCGTAACCGCAAATGGTCATTGCTTCAATTACCGAGAAGGGGTCACCTGTTAACACAGCATTATCCATAAATGCTCCGGGGTCACCTTCGTCACCGTTGCAGATCACATATTTTTGATCGGCTTGTTGGTTGGCCATAAACTGCCACTTTACACCGGTTGGGAATCCTGCACCGCCGCGGCCGCGCAGGCCGGAATTTTTAACTTCGTCAATTACCTGCTGCGGAGTCATTTCTCTTAAGGCTTTAGCCAATGCAGCATACCCATCCACACCAACATATTCCTCAAAAGAAACCGGATCAATCAGACCACAATTGCGCAGCGCAATCTTAACCTGTTTTTTATAGAAATCCATTTCCGGCATAGTTGGCTGCAGTTCGCCGGCAGAATTGCGATAGCATAAGCGCTCCACAAATTTATCATTTTTCAAATGCTCATTTATAATCTCAGCGACATCTTCCGGCTTAACAGAGCAGTAGTGATAAGCACCTGGATAAACCATTACTACCGGACCTAACTGACAAGCCCCCATGCAGCCGGTTTGAATTAACTTAACGGAGCTTGCTAATCCGGCGTCGTAAATTCCTTTGGCTAAGGCATCTGCCACAGCTTGGCATCCAGATGAGTGGCAGCCGGTACCGCCACATACAAGAACGTGATATTTAAATTCATCAGCCGG
Organism: uncultured Peptococcaceae bacterium; assembly: GCA_965546615.1. GTDB lineage: Bacteria > Bacillota > Desulfotomaculia > Desulfotomaculales > Desulfohalotomaculaceae > CBEUVQ01. The sequence goes on along the minus strand of CBEUVQ010000008.1, from coordinate 31,216 downwards.
GTCTTTACCCAAACGTGCAGCAAGAGCTTCCTTGGCTTTCACTCTTAATTCTTCTAGTTCTCTGAAATTCATAGATATTTCACCTCCCTGGAGGTATTTATTCATATTTGGCTAAAACTTCAGCGACTTTTTCAGGTGTCATTCTGGGATGTACTTCGCCGTCTATTGTCATAACCGGGGCAATACCGCAGGCACCCAGACAGCGAACCACATCAAATGAAAACCGGCGATCTTCGGTAGTTTCACCGGGTTTGATTTTCAATTCTTTTTCTAATGCAGCTTGCACTTCCGGTGCTCCTTTAACATAACAGGCTGTACCAAGACACAGGTTGATACTGTGCCGACCTCTGGGTCGTAATGTAAAAGCAGCATAGAAAGTAGCTACACCATAAACATCAGTAAGAGGAACGTTTAACTCTTCGGCTACTCTGATTAAAACATCTTGCGGCAGATATCCTAATTCTTGTTGGATACCAGCCATAACTACAATCAGACCATTGGGGTTGCCACGATGTTTGGCAATAAGTTCATCAACTTTTTTGTTAGCTTCGCCCTGGCAGTTGCAGTTGCATTCTGCGCCCATACATTGGATCCTCCTTTCACGCGACCTACATAACATAAGTAATTAAGTGCAATTGTTCTAGATAATTAACTAATTATTTTTTTCAATATCACCCCTTTTTTACAGGTTTTATTGATAGCACTTAGCTGTCATTACAGTTTATTAAAGGTATTAGGTTTTTAGCGGATTTTTTATTAGTTTAGAATTTAGGAAGGTTTATAAATCTCAGCGAGAGACAGAGTTAATTATCATCGTTAAACTGATAATTAAAGCAGAAATAAAGGGCTGCTTATTACAGCAACTCAAAGCAACTCAATTTTGATAAATTAAAATTTTCAAAACCTTCTGCCATTGGCATTATTGTACTGCTTGTATTGAAATTTAGCAACCCCTTTTTTTAGCGTAAATAACTTAAAAAGTAAAAATGTTTTGGTAATACTGCTGTGCATTAGTGAAATGGTACATTTTATAATATTAATATCTGCTCAATTAAATGCCATTTTTATTTGCACTAAATCAGCAGTATATGATAAGATATCTGTTGTAAATTGACTTTTGTTGGAGGGGTTTGTCTTGTTAATTAAAGAAACGGCGGACAAACTGACAGCGTGGCTTGAGTCCAAGCTGGAAGAATCGGGCTGTAAAAGTTTCATTGTCGGGTTGAGTGGTGGAATTGATTCAGCAGTGGTTGCAGGGCTTTGCTCACGGGTTCGTCCTAATGACACCTATGGTTTTATTATGCCATGCCATAGTAATCCTGATGACGCCAGGTATGCACAAATGGTTGCAGATGCTTTTAATATTTCTGCAAAAAAAATAGTGCTTGATGAAATATATGATAGTTTGTTGTCTAAATTAACTGATGAGCCTTATGAGGAAAATAAACAAAATTTAGCCTTTGCAAACATTAAACCCCGCTTGCGCATGACAACTCTTTATTTTTATGCTAATAAGTACAATGGTTTAGTGGTTGGCACAGGTAATAAGGCAGAAATTACAGTCGGTTATTTTACTAAATATGGTGACGGCGGAGCTGATTTGCTGCCGATTGCAAACTTGGTAAAGGGAGAAGTGTTTGAACTTGCAAAGTACTTAGGTGTGCCTAAACCTATCATTGACAAAAAGCCATCTGCAGGTTTGTGGCATGGACAAGATGATGAGGAAGAAATGGGCATCACATACAAACAATTAGATCATTATATCAAAACCGGTGAAGGTGAGCCGCGGGTTAAAGAAATAATTGAAAGACTTAATCGCAAGAGTGCCCATAAAAGAATAATCCCTCCTACGCCACCGAATTCTTAATTTAATGTGCTTCCAAAACCTACAATTATAAGTACAGACTTTTAGTCTGTACTATTTCATGTCAACAACTTTGAAAATTAATGCTGTGCGCAAGTGCTATATAATAAGGTAAATATTTATTTTCACAAGCTTGAGGAGTGAGATTAATGGCTGGACATTCTAAATGGGCCAATATTAAGCGTAAAAAATCCAAAGTTGATGCCCAGAAAGGGAAAATATTCACTCGGCTGAGTAAAGAAATTATCCTTGCTGCCAAACTCGGGGGCGGTGACCCGGCAGGAAATATGCGTTTAAAAGCGGCAATTGAAAAAGCAAAAGCAGCAAATATTCCTAATGAAAACATTCAGCGGGCTATTTTAAAAGGAACCGGTCAATTATCGGGAAGCAGCATGGAAAACATTGTTTATGAAGGTTACGGTCCCGGCGGCGTTGCAGTAATGCTGAATATCACCACAGATAATCGCAATCGCACAGCCGGTGAAGTCAGACATATTTTTTCCAAAAACGGCGGTAACTTAGGTGAGTCCGGCTGCGTATCGTGGATGTTTGAGCGCAAAGGTTTGTTAGTTATTGAGAAAGCAAAAGTCGAAATAGAAGAGGACGATTTAATGCTTATCGCTCTGGAAGCAGGAGCGGAGGATGTGAAAGTAGAAGACGACGTTTATGAAGTATACACTGAACCGGAAAATTTTGAAACGGTTTTAACTGCTTTTGAAAATCAGAATATACCGCTTGAAGAAATGGAAATTACCATGGTTCCGCAAAATTATGTAAAACTGCATGGCGAAGAAGCGGAAAAAATGATGAAAATGATTGAGATGTTGGAAGATCTTGATGATGTTGATGATGTTTATACCAATTTTGATATTGAAGAGTGAGAAAAAGTCCTAAGGCTGTACCGCCTTAGGACTTTTTTATATTTAACACACGTTTAATCTGCCATGCCAAAATTGTCAGCGGCGGGTACTTTAAAATAAATTTTAACATTTTTTTCGATTACTCCTTACTAAAAAAATGTTGATGTACACTAACTAATATATGCGAAGTTAACCTTGTTTGTCAAAAGTAAATATATATTTTATTCAAGGTATGAAGAAAACATTCCTTGGTAATAATATTTAATTAGATAAGGAATAAATAAGGAGGATAATTGCCATGAATTGGCATAAGTTAGCATTGCTGGCGGTAACTTCGTTTTTAGTTGGTGTAATTGTTTGCTTTGCGTATATGATTACCACCGGTATGTTTACCCCTTTTGAAAGCACAATACTAAGCAAATCTTGGGCTACAAATGAAAATGCAGATGCCAATTATACCGTTGGTAGAGAAACTGTAGTACGCAAGCAAAATATTTACTTGTGCGGTGATGTTGAAAACTTGGAGAGTGAAACGGATGTTGCGGCCCTGATTGGGATGAACAAAAGTGAATTAAAGAATATGTTTGCTGAGGAGGATGGTTGGCAGGTACAATTTCTGTCGCCGCAGGAATTGGTTTTGGCGAGAAGCATAAATGACTTTTGTCAAGAACACAGCCGTTACCGTCATTTAGGTATCTATCAAAATAAACTTGCTGTATTTAAAGGGCCTATCGGTATAAATACATTTTTGCTGCAAGTGGTGCAGAGTGTGGATATAAAGGATTTACCCAAGAACTGGCAGGATTTGCTCAATCAGGCGATGAAATATTATAGTCTTGACGTTGAGACTCAAAAGGAAATTAAACAACAGCTGGAATTCAGTGATGAAAAAGCATTATACGCTGTTCTGGAGAACATTGATGAAATTAATTAATGATTTAGGGAATATAACCGTTCCCTAATTTTTAATGTTTATATAGAAAAATCAGGTCTTCGTCAATTTTCAACTGCGCGGCACTAAATTTTTGTTATACTATATCTTGGAACAACTGTTTGATTAGTTAATGGAGGTTTGATATGCTGATTATGGGTGTAGACCCTGGTACTGCCATTACCGGATACGGGTTGATTGAATATAACGGACGTAATTTTAAATTGGCGGAATGCGGAGCAATTACCACTGAGGCCGGGCTGCCGCTGTATAAGCGGCTGCATACGATTTATCACGACTTAACTGAACTTATTGCCTGCCATCAACCGGTTCAATATGCTGTTGAAGAGCTTTTTTTTAATAAAAACACACGGACTGCTTTGTCGGTAGGTCATGCCCGTGGTGTGGCGCTGTTAAGCGGAGCCAATGCCGGTTTAGAAGTGTTTGAATACACTCCGCTGCAGGTAAAACAAGCAGTGGTGGGCTACGGGCGCGCTGATAAAAAACAGGTGCAGTATATGGTAAAAACTATTTTGAATTTGAAAGATGTGCCTAAACCGGATGATGTGGCAGATGCCTTAGCGGTGGCTGTTTGTCATGCCCACTATATTCACCGGGCAGGGAGGGTGTCATTATGATTGCTTTTTTACGCGGTAAATTGTCGGCACAGTCAGCCAACATTGTAGTGCTGGATGTGAATGGTGTTGGATATCAAATACAAGTGCCAAACTCTACTCTGCTCACGATGCCTCAAATCGGCGAAGAAACAACAGTTTATACTCATTTGGTGGTTAGAGAGGATTGTTTGCAGCTTTATGGATTTAAAACAGAAGACGAACTAACTGTTTTTTTAGCACTGTTAAATGTGAACGGTGTTGGTCCTAAAGCGGCACTGGCGCTGCTTTCAGTTTATCAACCGGAAAAAATTAGGGTGATTTTTGCTGAGGAAGATGTTGCTGCATTAACCAAAGTTCCGGGTATTGGTAAGAAAACTGCCCAGCGGTTAATTTTAGAGTTGAAAGATAAACTTGGGGTACAAGCCGAAGGTTATAAACATGATGCACCCGCAGAGGAACATTTTGGCTCTGAATTAAATGACGCAGAATTTGCGTTAATGGCTTTGGGCTATAATCAATCAGAAGCCCATGAAGCAGTGCATAAAGCAGCGGAAGCCGCTTCTGCCACAGATACCGGTGGATTGGTTAAAGCTGCGCTTAAATATTTAATGAAGGGCTAACGGTGATTTAAATGATAGAAAAAAATGAACGCCTTGTTTCTCCCGCTGTGGGCAGCGAAGACAGTGAAACAGAATACGGACTCAGGCCAAGAAACTTTAATGAGTACATCGGGCAGCAAAAGGCAAAAGAAACCATTGATATTTTTATTAAAGCGGCCAAAGCCAGAGGAGAATCACTGGACCATGTCTTATTGTTTGGCCCTCCTGGCTTGGGCAAAACCACTTTGGCCGGCATAATTGCCAATGAAATGAGTGTTGGCATTAGAATCACTTCCGGACCGGCTATTGAACGTCCGGGTGATTTGGCGGCACTGCTAACTAACTTACAGCCAGGTGATATACTATTTATTGATGAAATACATAGACTGAGCCGTTCGGTGGAAGAAGTATTGTACCCTGCAATGGAGGATTTTGCACTGGATATTATCATTGGTAAAGGTCCGAGTGCTCGCTCTATCAGACTGGATTTGCCGAATTTTACTTTAGTGGGTGCAACTACCCGTGCCGGCCTTTTGTCGTCGCCGCTGCGTGATCGTTTTGGGGTTATCAGCCGGCTGGAATTCTATAAAACAGAGGAATTAGCGGAAATAATACGCCGTTCAGCTGCTATTTTGAATGTGGAACTTGACAGCGATGGCGCAGAAGAAATCGCCCGCCGATCGCGGGGGACACCGCGGATTGCCAATCGATTGTTGAAGCGGGTGCGTGATTATGCCCAAGTAAAGGCAGACGGCATAATAACCAAGCAGGTAGCCAACCAAGCCCTTAACTTTTTAGAAGTAGATAATCAGGGGTTGGACAGCTCAGATCGCCGACTGCTGTCTACGATAATTGAGAAATTCGCCGGTGGGCCGGTAGGCTTGGACACTTTAGCTGCTTCTGTCGGTGAAGAAGTAGGGACAGTAGAGGATGTGCTTGAACCTTACCTGATGCAGCTTGGCATGTTGGCTAGAACACCCAGAGGCAGGATAGTTACACCTTTGGCATATCGTCATCTTGGGCTGCCGGTGCCCGGACAGAATACCGAGCAGAATAAATTATTTGAATGATGATTTATTGAGAATGAACAGAGGAAAGAATTATAATAAACAAACACTGATGAGAATAGGTGATGAACATGCCCAAAATTTTGCTGCACAGCTGCTGCGGCCCCTGCAGCATTTACCCTGTTGAATTCCTTCGCGGCGAAGGGTTTAGTATTATCGGTCACTTCTATAACCCAAATATTCATCCTTTTACCGAATGGCAGAAAAGGAAAGATAATTACCGCTGGTTTACTGAAAGCGAAGGTATTAAAACCATTATAGAAGATGATTATGATTTGGAAGGTTTTTTGCAAAATGTTGTTCACCGTGAAGCCAACCGCTGCCGGTACTGTTACAGTATGCGCTTAAATCGGGCGGCTCAGCTGGCGCGCAAAGGCAAGTTTGATGCTTTTACCACTACGCTGCTGGTAAGTCCGTTTCAAAAGCACGATTTGTTAAGGGAAATCGGTGAAGCGGTTGCCGAAAAATATGGGGTGCCTTTCTATTATGCAGATTTTCGCCCCGGCTTTAAAGATGCCTATATGAAAGCAAAAGAAACCGGTCATTATACCCAGCAGTATTGTGGTTGTATTTACAGCGAAAAAGAACGCTATATGCCCAAAAGAAGGAAGAAAGGGGAAAGGTAAATGGACCCAATTCAGTCAATGGGTAAAATTATTCTCGTTTTGGGTGTATTTTTAATTGTCGTTGGCGGCTTAATGCTTGGGTTTGGAAAAATCTTTAACTTTGGCAGGCTGCCGGGAGATATCTTTTTCCAGAAAGGGAACTTTACTTTTTATTTCCCTGTAGTAAGTATGATTTTGCTCAGCGTGGTTCTTACTTTACTGGCCAATTTGTTTTTAAGAAGATAAGCAGTTATAATTTGAATTTTATAACTGTTTTTCTTTGCAGAAGGAAAATGATAATATATGTCGAATGAACCTGAGTGCAGTTATAACAATTAACATATTTTGTCATAATACTATACAGACAACGAATAGAATATGGAGCATGTTGAATCTATGTATAAATTATCAGATTATGATTATTTTTTGCCGGAAGAATTAATTGCCCAAGAACCAATAGCCAGGCGCGATCAATCCCGATTAATGGTTGTGCATAAAAATAATGAGCTGGTTGAACATCGGATATTTAGCGATATTTTGGATTATTTACAACCGGGAGACACGTTGGTTGTTAATGATACTAAAGTTTTGCCTGCCAGATTGTACGGCGAACGCCAAAACACCGGGGCAAAAGTGGAGGTGCTTTTGCTCAAACAGCTGGGTGAAAGCTGTTGGGAGGTACTGGTAAAACCGGGTAAGAGGGCTAAAGTGGGAGATACGCTGCTTTTTAAATCCGGTCAGAAGGTGCTGTTGAAGGCTGACATTGTTGATCACACCGACAGCGGGGGGCGAGTGGTGGAATTTTCATATGTCGGTAATTTTTTGGAGCTGCTGGATCAGATTGGTGTCATGCCGCTGCCGCCTTATATAAAGAAACGATTAGAAGACAAAGACCGCTATCAAACGGTATATGCGCGGGAAGAAGGTTCGGCGGCAGCACCCACTGCGGGTCTGCACTTTACTGAAGAATTGCTGGAGCAGGTGCGGCATAATGGTGTGCATATTGCCAGAATACTGCTGCATGTTGGCTTAGGAACATTTCGCCCCGTGAAAGTTGAAGATATCAGAGAGCATGAGATGCACTCTGAGTATTATCAGATCACTCCCGAAACGGCAGCTTTGATTAATCAAACTAAAGAACAGGGAAAACGGGTTATTGCTGTTGGCACCACCAGTGTCCGGGCGTTGGAAACTGCCGGCGGGGCAAACGGAAGAATAGTCCCCGGCAGCGGTTGGACTGATATTTTTATTTATCCGGGCTATCAATTCAAAACAGTAGATGCGCTGATTACTAACTTTCACCTGCCTAAATCCACGCTTTTGATGTTGGTGGCGGCTCTGATAGGTCGGGAAAGGCTGTTGGCTGTCTATCAGCAGGCGGTAAAAGAAAGGTACAGATTTTTTAGCTTTGGCGATGCTATGCTAATTATATAAAATGGAGGCTCTATGAAACCACCGGTAACGATTACGATAGAAAAACAAGATGCACGCACCAGGGCGCGGCTTGGTCGTTTGAAAACACCGCATGGCGAAGTTGAAACCCCGATTTTTATGCCGGTAGGCACGCAGGCAACTGTCAAAACGATGACGCCTGACGAAGTAGAAGAAGTTGGCGGCCGGCTGATACTAAGCAATACCTACCATTTATACCTTCGCCCCGGTCATGAATTGATAAAAGAGGCGGGAGGGCTGCATAATTTTATGAATTGGCACCGCCCTATTCTTACCGATAGCGGGGGTTTTCAAGTTTTTAGCCTGGGAGATTTGCGCACTATTACAGAAGAAGGCGTACAGTTTCGCTCTCATATAGACGGATCAAAGCACATGTTTACACCGGAGAAAGTGATGGAAATTGAAATGGCATTGGGTGCCGATATAGCAATGGCTTTTGATGAATGTGCGCCCTATCCGTGCGATCACAGTTACGCCAAAAAATCACTGGAAATGACCACGAGGTGGGCAAAACGCTGTAAAAAAGCGCATACCAGGGAGGATCAGGCTTTATTTGGCATTATTCAAGGATCGGTATATAAAGATTTGCGTGAGCAGAGTGCTAAAGAATTAATAGAATTAGATTTTCCCGGCTACGGAATTGGCGGTTTGTCGGTGGGTGAACCTAAACCGCTGATGTATGAAATGCTGGAACATACTGTTCCGCTGATACCGGCGGATAAACCCAGGTATTTGATGGGTGTTGGTTCGCCGGACTGTTTGATTGAAGGTGTTGTGCGCGGAGTAGATATGTTTGATTGTGTACTGCCGACGCGTACCGCCCGTACCGGTACAGTTTTTACTCAATACGGCAGGTTGAATGTACGCAACGCACAATTTGCCCGTGATTTTCGGCCGATAGATGAAGATTGCGGCTGTTACGTCTGCCGCAATTATACCCGCGCTTATATTCGTCATCTGCTTAAAACGGGTGAAGTCTTAGGAATCAGACTGACAACCTGGCATAACTTGTATTTTATACTGCACTTAATGGAAAGAATAAGAGAAGCAATCAGAAACGATCGCCTGCTGGAATTTCGCAGCGAATTTTTTGCTAAGTACCAACTTTAAACAAAAAAATAGCGGTGTCGGCAGGATTAACTCATCAAAGAAACGAATTATCACTAGGATTAAGAACATTATATTTATATAAAGGAGGTTGTGTTTTTGGACCAGGGAACCATATCTATCATCTACATAGTGGCGCTGTTTGCTTTGCTTTACTTTTTGTTTATTCGTCCGCAGCAAAAGCGTCAGAAACAGCATCAAAAAATGATTTCTGAATTAAGGGTAAACGATGAAGTAACTACAGTAGGCGGTATATTGGGCACAGTGATTAAGATTAAAGAAGACACTGTAGTGCTTCGTTTATCAGACAATGTTAAAGCGGAGTTCCTTAAGAATGCTATCGGTCAGGTTAGAAAAAGCACATTAGAAGATGGCGACAAAGAGTAGACATAGTCTACTCTTTTTTATAATAGATCATGATAAGGAGTGTAAAAGATTTGATAACATTGAAAGATGTTAAAGCCAATCCCGTTATTGACGCCTGTATTCGCAAAGGAAATGAATTTTTAGGATCGATGGGCTTTACTGAACACAGTTACCGCCATGTCAACTTAGTTTCCAGCATTGCAGAAAACATTATTAAAAAACTGGGTTACCCTGAGCGAGATGCCGAATTGGCTGCCATTGCCGGATACCTGCATGATATCGGCAATGTAATCAGTCGGAAAGAACATGGTATTTCAGGTGCGAATATTGCTTTTCAAATACTCCTGCAGATGGGAATGCCGCCGGATGAAGTGGCAATAGTTTCTTCTGCGATAGCCAATCATGAAGAACAGTACGGACATCCGGTAAACAATGTTGCCGCAGCTCTGATACTGGCAGATAAATCTGATGTGCACCGCTCAAGGGTAAGAAATGAAGATTTTGCTACTTTTGATATTCATGACCGCGTAAACTTTGCCGCTGAACACGCTTTTATCTATGTAGATGAAGAAAAAAGAACAATAACGATGGAACTGTCAATTGATATCTCCATCACATCGGTGATGGAGTATTTTGAAATATTTTTAGATCGGATGATTCTCTGCCGGCGGGCGGCAAATCACTTGGGGTGCAATTTTGAATTGGTGATTAACGGTGCCAAACTGCTCTAGTATGATGTTAAGGTTTGTTAATTGACACGTTTTACCCGGCGGGTATATAATTATTTTTGTTCATTTGTCATAGAAGGGGGAAGTTTGGAGCATGAAATGGGGCAGCGTAATTAAGCTGGTCAGCCTGTTGCTTGTATTGTTAGTAATTGTAGTACTGGCCGTTGTACCGGTCTTTCCGGAAGGTAAAGTTTCCTGGCTGCCAATTACTAAAGACATCGACCTCGGCTTAGATTTGCAGGGCGGGGTGCATGTTGTGCTGGAAGCTAAAGATACCGAAGATGTAAAAGTGGATCAAGACAAAATGGACCAGCTGAAAGCTACTATGGAGCGCCGGGTTAACGGTTTAGGTGTATCTGAACCGGTTGTTCAGCAGGAAGGCAAGAATCGTCTGGTTGTTGAAATAGCCGGTATTGATGATCCCGAGGCGGCGGTAGATACCATGGTAAAAACAGCATATTTAGAATTTCTTGACCCCGAAGGCAAACAAATCCTTACCGGGGCAGATTTGAAAAATGCTGTTGAATCACGTGATCCGCAGACCAACCAGGTGCAGGTGAACTTAGAGTTCACTGATGAAGGTAAAGAGAAATTTGCGGAAGCTACCACTAGGTTGGTAAACCAACCAATCGCTATAGTGCTGGATGGTCAAATACTGCAAAATCCCAATGTTCAAGAACCGATTTTAAACGGACAAGCCCGCATTACCGGTTATGAAAGCTTTGAAGAAGCCCATGAGATTGCCGTGCTGCTGCGCTCCGGTGCACTGCCGGTAAAGGTGGACGTAATGGAGAAGCGTACTGTTGGGCCAACGTTGGGTAAAGATTCATTAGATAAGTCTGTTTATGCCGGAATTATCGGTTTGGCATTAATTGTTGCTTTTATGATTCTTTATTACCGTGTGCCAGGTTTTATTGCCAACATTGCGTTAATTATTTATTCCCTAATTGTGCTGGCTTTGTTTATTGCAATGGGAGTAGTGCTGACACTGCCGGGTATTGCCGGTTTTATTCTGTCACTGGGTATTGCAGTTGACGCCAACATAATTATTTTTGAACGGATTAAAGAGGAACTGAGAAACGGTAAAAGCTTGCGGTCAGCTATTGATGCCGGCTTTAAAAGAGCTTTCGTGGCAGTGTTTGACGCCAACATAACAACTTTAATTGCCGCGGCTGTGCTGTACTACTTCGGAGCAAGTATGATCAAAGGCTTTGCGCTGACGCTGTCTGTAGGTATTATCGCAAGCATGTTTACCGCAATAACACTGACCCGCTGGCTGCTGCATTTAACCGCTGACACCAGGCTGATTAAAAATACCAAGTTTTACGGGGCTTAGGGGGGACATAGATGATTAAAGTAGTAGAAAAACGAAAATTATGGTACATTATTTCTGCCCTGGTGATTATCCCCGGCCTAATCTCATTGTTTACCCAAGGTCTCAATCTAAGCATTGATTTTACCGGTGGCAATATTACTGCGATAAGTGTTGACAAAGATGTTACCACTGCTCAGGTGCGGGAAGTTGTTAAAAATCAGGGATTAACGGACAAATATATTCAGGAAAGTGAAGACGGTGTGTTTTTAATTCGCACCGAAGTGCTGTCAGAAGAGAAGAACTCTGAGTTTTTAAAAGCACTGAACGAACAGCTCGACGGAACAACGTTATTGCGCAGTGAAAAAGTCGGTCCCACTATTGGTGCGGAGCTGACCAGAAAAGCATTGATTGCGCTGACAATAGCATCGGTATTAATGGTGCTGTATATCAGCTGGCGTTTTGAGTTTAAGCAGGGTGTGGCAGCGATTATTGCCATTCTGCACGATGTGTTTGTAACGCTTGGCATTGTTTCGCTGCTGCAAATAGAAGTAGACAGTGCTTTTGTTGCTGCTATCTTAACGATTGTCGGTTATTCCATTAATGACACTATCATCATTTTCGACCGCATCAGAGAAAATATGCATATGAAAAAAGGTTTTAAAATGGATGAGCTGATTAACTTAAGCATCTTGCAAACTTTAACCCGCTCCATTAATACAGTGCTCACCGTGCTGTTTGTGCTGGTTACAATGTACTTGTTTGGTGGAACAACTATTAAGAACTTTGTACTGGCGCTGATTATCGGTGTTGTCAGCGGTGCTTACTCATCTATTTTTGTAGCCAGCCCAGTGTGGTACGAAATGATAGACCAAAAGCGCAAGAAAAAAGCAGTTGCAGCTTAAAGAAAATTTTAGTATCCTAGTATCATGTAAATGGTTAAAATAGTTAAAACGCGGGTTGATCCCGCGTTTTACTGCATTTAACTTATAAATTGACGGGAGGCAGGAATGTTGAATTTCATCAAAAATGACGATACCGGCAGCCGCGTAGTAGTATCGGTTATCGGTGAGGATCGGGTAGGTATTATCGCTGAAGTGTCAGCAGTGATGAAGGAAGCAAACGTTAATATTTTAGACATCAGCCAAACAATTATGCAAAACCTGTTTACTATGATAATGGTTGTAGATATGAGTGCCAGTAATGTTGATTTGGCAGCTTTAACGGAACGCCTTAAAAATAAAGGGCAGGAATTGGCTGTGCGTATTGATGTGCAGCATGAAGATGTATTTCGCTATATGCACCGGATATAGGAGGAGCAAAGTGCTATGTTAACATTGAAAGAAATAATGGAAACAATTCGGATGGTGCAGGAAGAAAACCTGGATATCCGTACTATTACCATGGGTATCAGCCTGCGCGATTGTTCAGACCCTGATCCAAAAACAGCATGTCGAAAAATATACGAAAAAATTGTCAGCAAAGCAGAAAGATTAGTTTCTGTAGGTGAAGCCATTGAGCGTGATTATGGTATTCCGATTGTAAATAAACGCGTGTCGGTCACTCCTATAGCGCTGGTAGCTGAACCAAGCAATACCGATAACTATGTGATGTTTGCGGAAGCGATGGATAAGGCGGCACAGCAAATCGGCATCAACTTTATTGGCGGTTTTTCCGCTTTGGTACATAAAGGTTTCACCTGCGGCGAGGAAAAACTGATTGCCTCCATTCCGGAAGCATTAAGTACAACGGAAAGAGTTTGTTCTTCGGTTAACGTAGCTACTACAAGGGACGGCATTAATATGGATGCCGTTTACCGGATGGGTCAAGTGATTATTGAAACTGCGGAGCGCACTGCAGATAAAGATGGACTTGGGTGTGCCAAGCTGGTGGTTTTTGCCAATGTGCCTGAAGATAACCCCTTTATGGCGGGAGCTTTTCACGGCATTGGTGAGCCGGAATGCGTTCTCAATGTTGGTGTAAGCGGCCCAGGAGTGGTAAAAAATGCGGTGGAAAAAGTAAAAGATCAAGATTTTGGTATGCTGGCAGAAACAATAAAAAAGACGGCTTTCAAAATTACCCGCATGGGTGAATTGGTGGGAAGAGCGGCGGCAGAAAGGTTAAATATTCCCTTTGGCATTGTTGACCTTTCATTGGCTCCTACTCCCACAGTAGGAGACAGTGTAGCTGAAGTGCTGGAAGCAATGGGATTGGAATACTGCGGCACTCACGGTACCACTGCTGCCTTAGCACTGCTGAATGATGCTGTCAAAAAAGGTGGAGCAATGGCTTCCAGCTATGTCGGCGGGCTGTCGGGAGCATTTATTCCCGTCAGTGAAGACGCCGGGATGATTAACGCAGTGGAACATGGCGCATTGTCTATTGAGAAGTTGGAAGCTATGACCTGTGTTTGTTCGGTGGGGCTGGACATGATTGCGGTGCCCGGTGACACCACTGCCGAAACAATTGCGGCTATTATTGCCGATGAAGCTGCTATCGGGATGATTAACTCGAAGACGACTGCTGTAAGAATTATTCCCGCTCCCGGGAAAAAAGTAGGTGATACGGTATCTTTTGGCGGACTGTTAGGTCATGCGCCGATTATACCGGTAAACCGGTATTCCGCAGCGCAGTTTGTTAAGCGCGGCGGCCGCATTCCGGCACCGATACACAGCCTGAAAAATTAAGCTTAATCACAAAAAGCGTGGGATTTTCCGTTCCCACGTTTTTGTTTTTTTATTTGCCGAAGATACGCCGCTGTACTGCCTATATTAAAATGCTGAACTTTGCACATACTAAATCTAAATTCTGTATCGTTTTCAGGTGATTGTTTATGTCAAATATCAGCGAACGCACCCTGCATGCTTTACAAGAACGAATTGAAACGCTGGCACGAAACATGGAGAAAACTAAAATTGATGAATATGTATGTCTGATGCAAAGTCCGTGGCGGCTGGTATGGATAAATTTTGTCAGCGGTGTTTCCCGCGGGGTAGGTATAGGTGTGGGTTTTGCGCTGTTGGGTGCATTTGTTGTTTATATTTTGAAATCGCTGGTAACGGTACCGATAATCGGCAACTATATTGCAGAAATTGTAGAAATAGTTCAGATACGCTTAGGTACATACTAGATATGTTCGGAATAATTATCGGAGGTGGCAGCCGGTGCATAAGGCACAAATTCAATATTTAAAGCAGCTGATGCTGAAAGAAAGAGAAAATCAGCAAAAAAGAATTCAAGATATTAATGAAGGCGGCTTAGGTGAAACAATGAATGATTCTTTTGGTGAGCTGTCAACCATTGATAACCATCCTGGCGATATAGGCAGCGAGATGTTTGAACGCAGTAAAGATTTTGCCTTTAAAGAACAATCACGAATAATTGTTAAGGCGATAGATAATGCTTTGACGGCGATTGAAAACGGTACTTATGGTAAATGTGAAATGTGCCACCGGGACATTCCTTACGAAAGATTAGAAGCAGTACCTTATACAACGATTTGTTCAGCGTGTAAAGCAGAAGCTGAGAAAATTTCATCTCAGCGCCCGCGGCCGATTGAAGAAGATGTGCTGACGTATCCGTTCGGACGCAGTTTCAATGACGACACAGATAAAAATTTTTATGACGGTGAAGATACTTGGCAGGAAATTGCCCGTCACACTTTAAGTTATGAAATCGAACCCGAAGGGGATCAAAGACAAATACAGCATGGTGTGGAAGAAATAGAGAACCTTCCCTATGAAGAGGGCGATGACGGAATGTTTTACGAAAGTCTTCATCCAACGGATGGTTTTAGCAGTGATGCAATAAAAAAAGCAGATTAAGGTGTGACAAACAAAAAACAGATTGAAAGCAAGGTGGGCACACCTTGCTTTTCTTGATATTAAGAAAAAGTTTTAATACTAGCCGGTGATTTCAACGAACGCTTTTTATTTTTGCGCAAATATGCTATATTGTTTTTATTTGGTACAATAAATGGGGAGGAAAAAAAGTGCGGATAATATTAACTGCAGTTTTTGTACTGTTTTTTGATTTGGCAACTAAATACATAGTGCAATCGCGGATGGAGCTTTACCAATCCATTCCGGTAATAAATAACGTCTTTCATATAACCTACATTTTAAACCCCGGGGCGGCATTTGGGATGTTAGCTAATAAAACTACCTTTTTTATAGTGGTTACTGCTGCAGTAATCTTAGCAATTATTTGTTTTTATAAAAGAATTGTCGGGGAAGGTGTAATTACCCAACTGGCATTAGGCTTAGTTGCAGGCGGAGCGTTGGGGAATTTGATTGACCGCATTCGTTATGGGAAAGTGGTGGACTTTTTGGATTTTCGGGTTTGGCCGGTGTTTAATTTAGCAGATACGGCAATTGTTATCGGAGTGGGGTTATTAATTTGGGAGGTATTCAGGTGCCACGACCCCCAAAAAACTGAGGAGGGTGAGTGATGCCGGTAATACACCGTTTTGAAGTACGAGAATCAGAAGCAGCTGTGCGTTTAGATAAATATTTAGCTCAGCAGTTAGAAGGTATAACCCGATCTTATATTCAAAAGCTGCTTCTAGATGGAGCTGTGCAGGTAAACGGCTTAAAAACAAAGGCCGGTTATAAAGTGCAGGTTGGCGATAAAATTGTGCTGGAACAGCCCGATCCGGTGGAGTTAACTGTTGAGGCAGAGAAAATCCCGTTGGATATCTATTATGAAGATGAAGATGTTATTGTAGTCAACAAACCAAGAGGTATGGTTGTCCATCCCGCTGAAGGCAACTACAGCGGCACACTGGTTAATGCTTTGCTTTACCACTGCGGTGACCTTTCCGGCATTAACGGTGTAATGAGGCCGGGAATTGTTCATCGTATTGATAAAGATACCACCGGTTTAATTATGGTGGCTAAGAACGATGCAGCACATCTTAGTTTAGCTAAGCAATTGAAGGAGCATACAGTAGTGAGGCGCTATCTGGCTTTGGTGCACGGCAGTATCAATTATGATCGGGGAACTATTGATGCTCCCATCGGCCGGGATATTTACGATCGGCAGAAGATGGCGGTTACCGCAAAAAATTCTAAGCAGGCAGTGACGCATTTTACAGTAAAGCATCGCTATGGCCAGTTTACCATGGTAGAATGCAGGTTGGAAACCGGCCGCACTCATCAGATTAGGGTACACATGGCACATATTAAACATCCGGTGGTCGGAGACCCTAAATACGGTGGTCAAACTAAACAGTTTAAGCTTCAAGGGCAGCTGCTGCATGCGGCAGTATTGGGTTTTAACCATCCGCGAACAGGTAAGTATTTAGAATTTACCGCACCAATCCCGGAAGATTTTCAAGCGGTAATAAACAGCTTAGCGACTTAAAATGCTGAATACCTCCAGAAATAATGCCGCCACACCTGCGGCCATCAGCGGACCGACGGGTTGTCCGTTAAAGAACACAATTCCAATGAGCGAGCCCAACACCAAGCCAAAAATAATTTCAGGGTCTATTTGCATTAAGCGCAGACCGTGCTGGTTTAAGTGCGTGGCCAGTGCACCGCCGATAATGGCCATAATACCGGGCAGTGATGTAATATTGTAGATTAAATCCTTTTCCGTTACTTTACCGGCAGCCATCGGCACTAAAATAGACAGCAGTAAAAATAACAGGCCAAGTTCTAACCCCCGCTTTTCCAAGACCGGGAACAGAAAAGTAAGGTTTGACAGTTTCAGAATTAAAAGCACACAGGAAGCGGTTGCAATTAGATTAGAACGAGATATGATTCCCACAAGCAGCAGTATCAATAGCATTATTTCGCCTCTCAAAAAACCTCGCCTCTTATGAATAAAGTTTGTCTAATCTATATGCAAAAATTGCCATGATAATAACAAAAAAGCCAAGCCAGTACCTGAAAAAATGCACTGCCTTGGCTTTAGTGAAGTTACAGGCAAACCGCCTGGCCAGGACGGTTTGTCATCGGCTGCCGGCAGCCGTTTATTGTCGTATGCGCGGTTATTCGCAAACAGTTTTTAAGGTGTCGGCCCGTAAGCCAACTCTTAATGCTTCCAGTGCCAACAATTCATGGGCAGCTATATTGCCCAGGTTTACGTTAGTACCAAAGCGGATAATAAGTTCTAATTGTTGATCTTTCATTGGTGCCTCCCAAATTAATACCGATGGGTCTGGTAAGGCGGAAACCAATTCTTCCATTTCGGAAACGATCAGCTTACCTGATGAATCATACAGACCAACACTTTTACCGGATTCACGACCTTCTACAATTACTTTATATGCGCCAAATTTAATATCCGCCAGTACTTGACGAATTAACTGACTGAGCGGGGTGCGAGTATGAGGGTCTTTTTTTCCTACTTCCGTTAATACCTTCAACCCCATCTCCGCAGCCATGCTGATGGCTTTACGTCTTAATTCATTACTAAAGTTAATAGTGCCGTCTGATACTTCAATCGCACTAAACCCCATTTTTTTTGCCGTTAGCAAGTATTCTTCCATTTTATCCTGCAGGATGGCTGCTTCCAGAAATGTTCCTCCGGGGTAAATATCTATTTCGTAAGACCGCACCAAGTTTATTTTTTCTTCTAAAATATCTCTGCTGTAGAGAGCACTGGTTCCAAAACCTAATTTCAGATAGTCAATATAATTACCCGCAGTATTAAGTAAATCTCTGGTTTCACCAAGGCCCATTCCTTTATCAATGACCATGGTTATACCGTCTTCCCTGGGTTTAGCAGTCCGACCGTCAATTGGGAATTTTAGGATTTCCAACCACTCATTCCGGACAGAATTCATTATCACATCTCCTTTCACGGTTAAAACCACCTGCGCTGCAGGTGACGCTGGCACCCCCTCACAAATTGCTGCGAACCCGTGAAATCTTCCCTAACAGTAGTGTATTCGCAACAACCGCTATCCGTTACAAGTTGATTCATCGCCATTATTTGCTTGGTTTTCATTATCTTGGTTGGTTACCGGCTTTTTGGCAGGAGCGGTAATAACAGTAGTAGCGCCTTGTGGTGAAATATAAACCAGCAAACCTTGTTTTGCTTGAGCATTATTGTCATTTAAACTACCGGCTGTTTTCTTTTGTTCGTCTTCTTCAGCTGTGCTTTGTGTAATTGCCCGAACTTTAATAAAGAAAAAAGCAATTACAGCTGCAAATGCAGCCAACGCTGAAGCAGACCAAAACATTATCGGCTGCCCCAGATCCATCAGCCAACCAAAGATCGGTGGGCCAAAGGCAACACCAAAGAAGCGTACGCTGCCGTAAAGAGAGGTAACCATGCCGCGCTCCTCCGAATCGGTAGCACTGGTAATCAGCATATTTAAGCAGGGCAAAACCAAGCCGGTACCGACTCCGGCAATAGAAATGCCGGTAAAAAACACATAAATATTTCTGAAAAACGGCAGTATGCCCAGAGAAAGGGCTATTAGCGTTAAACCGGTAAGTACCAGAATTTTCATTAATGCGATTTGTTTCTTGATCAGTGTGCCGGTAATATATGAAGTGGTGCTCATAAAAAGCACCGGAACAGCCAGCAGTGCCCCTTTAATTATGCCGTCATATTTTAACGCTTTTTCCAGGTAATCTGACAGGAAAAACAGGACGCCGAACAACAGCATTAAGGCAGCAGCGCCGGTTAAAAAGCAGGACAGCATAAGGGGAGCTTTTTTCTTAAAAATTTTTTTAACGGATTTAATATAAGTATTGATACGGAGCGGTTCTTTGTGCTTATCCGGTTCTTTTACCAATAACCAATTGGCAATTATCACCGGAATGACAATAACCGGAAAAAAGATAAAAGCGGCATACCAAAAAAACAACCCAAGTACTGCGCCTAATACCGGGCTGATTACTTTGCCCATGCCGTTTGATGCTTCGATAATTCCCAAGGATTTTGAGCGTTCCTTCCCCTGCCATAAATCACCGCAAAGAGCCATGGCGATGGGGGCGGTTCCCGCAGCTCCAATACCCTGAATTACCCGGCCGGCTAAAATGACGTTAAAGGAATTTTCTTTGAGAAAAATTGCGGCCAATCCGGCAATTATACCACCCGATCCATATAAAATCAGAGAAGGGATAATTACTTTTTTACGTCCGAATCGGTCAGATAAAAAACCTGCCACAGGAATAATCAATCCTGCCGGTATTGAGAACAATGTAATAATTAAACTCACTTGTACTTTTGATATGTTTACCGCACTTTGAATTGCCGGCAGTACCGGTATTAAAAGTGAGTTTCCCAGTACCATGATTAACGGCACACCGGCCAATGCAGGTAAAGTGAATTTTGAAACTTTCATTAAGTCACGTCCTTTCACTGTTAGCACTATAGTATTTTTTCTCTCTGATTAAGAAGGTATTCATTAGAGCTGAAAAACAAGCATATGAAATGAAGTAGGTGAAACTTAATCGGGGAGGAAAAGCTTTTGTTTCACGTGTTTGATAAGATAGTTTTCAGTATGGCCGCCATGCGTTTTTTATCTTCAGGAATTGAATTTACAGCAGCATTATTAATGCTAAAGTTTAATAAAGTGGAAACAGCATTTAAAATTAATGCTTTTCTGGCGTTAACCGGCCCCACCGTTCTAATTATTGTCACATCTTTAGGATTAATTGGGTTAGCGGGAAAAATACCCATCAGCAAAATGTTTTATATTATAGCGGGAGTAATTTTAATTATTTATGGTGCCTCCAAAAACTAAACAATTTTTTGCGATTTTTGGCAGGTAGGCTGTAAATTGCGCCGGCCAAAGATTTTTTGATGTTAAATTTCTTGACAGTAAGTCGGTTACATAATAAAATAGGGCCAGCGAAAGACACCTTTTAAAACGGTCCGGTGAGGCCGGTAAGGGGGAACATAGACCTGGCTTACTGTGGTCAAACTATGCCTATTACCGGTTGGTGGTAGGCTTTTTGTTTGGAGGTGAACTTATATTTGATTAACGGCAGAGAAAAAGCTAAAATTCTCGATGAAAGCGGCATTCGCCGAACACTGACCCGTATTGCCCACGAAATAATTGAACGCAACAAAGGGGTAGAAAATGTTGCTTTGGTAGGTATTCGCCGCCGTGGTGTACCGCTTGCCGAACGCCTGTCGCAAAGAATAAAAGAAATTGAAGGTACAGAAGTGCCGGTGGGCATATTAGATATTACGTTGTACCGCGATGATTTAACCACTTTGGCTCAGCAGCCGTTGGTGCACCAATCAAAAGTGGATTTTGCGGTAGAAGATAAAGTGATTGTGCTGGTTGATGATGTGCTGTATACCGGGCGTACCGCTCGGGCAGCTTTGGATGCCATCATTGATATCGGCCGCCCAAAGGCAATTCAGCTGATGGTTCTGGTAGACCGCGGGCACCGCGAACTTCCCATTCGGGCTGATTACGTCGGTAAAAATGTGCCGACATCCAACAAAGAACTGGTATCGGTACAATTAAAAGAAATTGATAAGGAAGAAAAAGTTGTAATTATAGAAACAGCAAAGTAACATGGCACCTTTTAATTCGATCCCGTGAGGTCGACAAAGGAGAGCCGGTTTTCTTTAAGGTTCTTTTTATTGTCGACCTCGACGGGAGAAATCTCAGTCGAGGTTTTTTTATTAGCCAAACTGTCACAGAGCTTCAAACAGAGCATAAATTACAGCCGGCATTTAATAAGTGATGCAGGAAAAGGAAAACTATTGATAACTGTTTGGATGAATGAGTTCACCTTAATCTTATTTGCGGGAATATAAATGCTTTGGGTTAATAGAGGGAGGGGAAGATAATGAAGCATATCTTGGGGTTACAGCATTTGAGTGCACAGGAAATTTTAAAAATATTAGACACTGCCCGACCGATGAAAGATATTGTCCGCCGAAGAATTAAGAAAGTACCTACTTTACGGGGACGTACAATTGTTACTGTTTTTTACGAAAACAGCACTCGTACGCGTACATCTTTTGATTTAGCTGCCAAGTATTTAAGCGCCGATACAGTTGGGGTGAGTGCAAGCAGCAGCAGCGTACAAAAAGGTGAATCGTTGACTGATACTGCCCGTACAGTTGAGGCGATGGGTGCTGATGTAGTGGTGCTTAGGCATCCCGCTTCCGGGGCGGCAGAACTGCTGGCAAGTGCCGTCAACTGCTCGGTAATCAATGCCGGTGACGGAATCCATGAACATCCGACGCAGGCCCTTTTAGATATGTTTACTATTAGAGAATATAAAGGATTTTTTAAAGGGTTGAAAGTTGCAATTATCGGCGATATTCTGCACAGCCGGGTAGCACGCTCAAACATTTGGGGCTTAACTAAACTGGGGGCAGAGGTAGCGGTGGCCGGACCGGCCACACTGATGCCGCCGCAATTGGAAAAAATGGGAGCAAAGATATATACAACTGTTGAAGATGCCATTAGAGGAGCAGACGTGATCAACGTGCTGCGCATTCAGCTGGAAAGACAGAAACAGGGCTTGTTTCCCAGCCTGCGGGAATACTCGCGGTTATTTGGCATTAATAAAGAGCGTTTAGCTTTAGCGAATAAAGATGTGCTGCTGCTGCATCCCGGGCCGATGAACCGCGGGGTGGAAATATCCAGCGATGCTGCAGACAGCAATCATTCGGCTATTAATGAGCAGGTTACCAATGGAGTGGCTGTGCGCATGGCACTGCTGTACTTACTGACAGGAGGTGAAAGCAGTGAAACTGTTAATTAAAGGCGGAAACGTTGTTGATTGCGAGAAGCTTAACATTGAACAATTAGATGTTCTGATTGAAGATAGTATAATTACCGCTGTCGGAAAAAATTTGCCGGCAGAAGATGCCGAAATAATCGATGTCAACGGCAAATTGGTTTGTCCGGGTTTAATAGATATGCATGTTCATTTGCGTGAGCCGGGTTATGAGGCCAAAGAAACCATTGCTACCGGTACCGCGGCAGCGGCGCGGGGCGGGTTTACTGCAGTGGCCTGCATGCCCAACACCGATCCGGTTAATGATAATGCTGCCGTTGTCAGGTTTATTTATGACCGGGCTGCTGCTGAAGGGGTGGTAAAAGTATATCCCATAGCCGCGGTCACTAAGGGATCAAAAGGTAAAGAACTGACAGAAATGGCAGATTTAAAGTCGGCCGGGGCGGTAGCAGTTTCTGACGACGGCCTGCCGGTCAGCGATGCCGGCGTAATGCGCCGGGCAATGCAGTACGCCAGCATGCTGGGGCTGCCGGTTATTCCCCACTGTGAAGACAAAAGTTTGGCAGCCGGCGGCGTGATGCATGAGGGCTGTGTGAGTACCGAACTGGGACTGCCGGGTATACCGGCAGCGGCAGAAGAAGTAATGGTGGCGAGAGACATTATTTTAGCGGAAAACACCGGCTGTCAGCTGCACATTGCTCATATCAGCACCGCCCGTTCAGTTGATATGGTGCGCCGGGCCAAAAAGCGGGGTGTAAAGGTAACGTGTGAAGTGACACCGCATCATTTTACTTTAACAGATCGGGCGGTAATCGGTTATCATACTGCCACCAAAGTAAACCCGCCGCTGAGAACGGATGCGGATGTCGCTGCGATTAAAGAGGGATTGGCCGACGGAACCATTGATGTGATTGCTACCGATCATGCGCCGCATACAGCGGAAGAAAAAGCGGTAGAGTACCAATATGCTCCGTTTGGCTTAGTAGGTTTGGAAACAGCGGTAGGTTTGGTATTTACCGAGCTTGTAGCTACCGGTATACTGACTGCGGCTCAAGCAGTTGCCAAAATGAGCATCAATCCTGCTAAAATATTAAGTCTGCAGGGAGGAATGCTGACAGTTGGTGCACCTGCAGACATAACTGTGATTGATACCGAGCTGACAGAAAAAGTAGATCCGGCACAGTTTGCCGGCAAAGCAAAAAATACTCCGTTTGCAGGAAAAACATTGAAAGGACTTCCGGTGATGACAATTGTTGACGGTAAAATCGTCATGGAGGATAGACGGCTGGTTGGCTTGCGTGTATAATTATTTATAAAAATGTATAATTAAACGGAGGTCTTAAATATGCAGGCATTACTCGTTTTAGAAGACGGATCAATATTTAAAGGAAAGGCATTCGGCGCTGTCGGAGAAAGCTGCGGCGAGGTTGTATTTAATACCGGTATGACGGGGTATCAAGAGGTTTTAACCGACCCTTCTTATTGCGGACAAATTGTGGTTATGACATATCCGCTCATAGGAAACTATGGGATAAATAAAGATGATTTTGAGGCTCACAAGTCATATGTGCGTGGATTTATCGTGCGCGAAATTTGTGATAAGCCCAGCAACTGGCGTTCCAGTGCCGGATTAGATGAGTTTTTGGCCCGTGAAGGGGTTATCGGCATATCAAATATTGATACTCGTGCTTTGACGAAAAAAATTAGAAATAATGGTACGATGCGAGGGATCATTACTACCGAAAAAGCAGATCCGGCAGAATTGTTGGCAAAGGTGAAGCAGACACCGCATATTACCGGGCAGCAATTCGTACCTATGGTGGCTTCTAAAGAAGTTTACACTGTGCCGGGAAGCGGCCCGCGTGTGGTGCTGGTTGATTTTGGAGCAAAGCAGAACATAGTACGCTGTTTAAGCAGTCGGGGATGTGAAGTGGTAGTGGTGCCGCCGAGTATTAAAGCCGGTGACATTGCCGCACTAAATCCCGACGGACTGATGCTTTCCAACGGACCCGGCGACCCGATTGATGTACCTTATGCAGTTGAAACTTTGCGAACGCTTATTAACAAGCTGCCGATATTTGGTATCTGTTTAGGCCATCAAGTTTTGGGCTTAGCGCTGGGAGGAAAAACCTTTAAGCTGAAATTTGGACACCGGGGTGCAAACCATCCCGTAAAAGATTTAACCAGCGGTCGGGTGTTTATCACTTCCCAAAATCACGGCTTTGCGGTAGATGCCGATTCGCTGCCTCAAGATGCAGCGGTGTCGCACATCAACTTAAATGACAATACCGTTGAAGGAATTAAACATAAAACGCTGCCGATAATTTCTGTACAATATCATCCTGAGGCTGCACCAGGTCCGGAAGACTCAGAATATCTGTTTGACACTTTCCTGGAAAACATAAAAAGCAAGAAAGGAGAACGTTAATGCCTCTTCGTAGCGATATCAAAAAAGTTCTTGTAATTGGTTCCGGTCCGATAGTCATTGGTCAGGCTGCCGAATTTGATTATGCCGGCACTCAGGCCTGTCGGGCTTTAAAAGAAGAAGGCTTAGAGGTAGTACTGATTAACTCTAACCCGGCTACCATTATGACAGATGTAAATATGGCGGATAAGGTATATATTGAACCAATTACTGCAGAATTTGTCACTCGGGTGATAGAAAAAGAAAAACCGGACGGACTGCTGCCCACTCTCGGAGGGCAGGTGGGATTAAACATGGCTATGCAGCTGGCGGAAAGCGGTGTGCTGAAAAAGAACGGCGTAAAACTGTTAGGCACCCAGCTGGAAGCTATTAAAAGGGCGGAAGACCGGGAAATGTTTAAAGCAATGATGAATGAAATCGGTGAACCCGTTCCGGAAAGTACTATTGTAGAATCCGTTCAGCAGGCTGTTGCTTTCGCTGAAGAAGTAGGTTTTCCGCTGATTGTTCGCCCGGCTTATACGTTGGGAGGTACCGGCGGTGGTATTGCCGATAACGTGGAACAACTTAAGGCAATTACAGCCAAAGGCTTAAAATACAGTATGATTGGTCAGGCATTGATAGAGCGCAGTGTTGCCGGCTGGAAGGAAATTGAATATGAAGTGATGCGGGACGGAGCGGACAGCTGCATCACAATTTGCAATATGGAAAATATTGACCCAATTGGTGTGCATACCGGTGACAGTATTGTGGTGGCACCAACCCAAACATTGTCGGATAAAGAACATCAAATGCTGCGCAGTGCTTCACTGAAGATAATCAGAGCTTTGAAAATTGAAGGCGGCTGCAATGTTCAGTTTGCTTTTGACCCCGTCAGTTTTAAATACTATGTAATTGAAGTTAACCCCAGGGTAAGCAGATCTTCAGCATTGGCTTCTAAAGCTACCGGTTATCCCATTGCCAAAGTGGCGGCTAAAATTGCAGCAGGCTTAAGGTTGGATGAAATTCGCAACGCAGTGACAGGCAAAACCTACGCCTTTTTTGAACCAACTTTAGACTATGTGGTAGTGAAATTTCCCCGCTGGCCTTTTGACAAGTTCAACACCGGCGACCGCCGGTTGGGAACTCAAATGAAGGCTACCGGCGAAGTGATGGCTATTGAGCGTAATTTTGAAAGTGCGCTGTTAAAGGCTGTACGCTCACTGGAAATCGGTATGGTTGGTCTGGAAATGCCTGAGCTTGAAAAGCTGAGCAGCGAGGAACTGGAGCAAAAAATACTTAAAACCGACGATGAGCGCCTTTTCGCATTAGCGGAAGCAATCCGGCGGGGGTGTTCGCTGCAGAAACTTCATGATTTAACCAAAATAGATTTGTGGTTTTTAAACGGTTTAAAAACCATTGTTAATATAACCGAAAAATTGCGGGATGCCGTTAAAAATCAGCATTATTTAGATGCCGATTTACTGCGGGAAGCTAAGCGGTTGGGGCTGGCTGATGAGCAGATCGCGAAAATTGCCGGGCTTTCACTGAGCGAAGTTAGAGAGCTTAAAAAAGAATACCGGATTTATCCTACTTTTAAGATGGTAGATACCTGTGCTGCAGAATTTGAGGCAGCCACTCCTTATTTTTATTCAACGTATGAGGAGGAAGATGAGGGGGAAGTCGGTACAGGCAAAAAAGTGGTGGTGCTGGGCTCCGGCCCGATACGCATCGGCCAGGGAATTGAGTTTGACTACTGCTCTGTCCATTCGGTGTGGGCACTGCGTGAAGAGGGCATTGAAGCTGTTGCGGTTAATAATAACCCGGAGACAGTCAGTACCGATTTTGATACTGCGGATCGGTTATACTTTGAGCCGCTGACTGCCGGTGATGTGTTAAACATTCTGGAAAAGGAAAAACCGGATGGGGTGATTGTGCAGTTTGGCGGCCAAACAGCAATTAATTTAGCGCGTACTGTAAGTGAAGCCGGTTATAAAATTATTGGCACAGCGGTAGATGATATTGATGCCGCAGAAGACCGCGAGCGCTTTGATCAGCTGCTTACTGAATTGGAAATACCTAAACCGCCCGGTCGTACTGCTTTTTCGGTGGAAGAAGCAGAGAAAATTGCTCAACAAATTGGTTTTCCGGTGTTGGTGCGCCCCTCCTATGTGTTGGGCGGTCGGGCAATGGAGATCGTATACAACCGGGAAGACTTATTAAATTACATGTCTTCAGCAGTAAAAGTAACCCCGGAGCATCCGGTTTTAGTGGACAAATATTTGCTGGGGCAGGAGCTGGAAGTAGATGCGATCAGTGACGGAGAATCGGTACTGATCCCGGGAATTATGGAACACGTTGAGCGTGCCGGGGTGCATTCTGGTGACAGCATTGCAGTTTATCCGCCGCAAACGATTAATTATCGTATTAAGCGGATTATAGTTGATTATACCACTAAATTAGCGAGGCGTTTAAACGTCAAAGGAATGATCAACATTCAATATGTGCTGCACAACGGTAAAGTGTATGTACTGGAAGTTAACCCGCGTTCCAGCCGGACGGTGCCGTTTTTAAGTAAAATTACCGGTATTCCTATGGTAAAATTGGCCACTCAATGTGCCTTGGGACATAAACTTACTGATTTGGGCTTCCAAGGCGGCTTGGCACCGGAGCCCGATGTGATTGGCGTAAAAGCACCGGTTTTCTCGTTTGCAAAATTACTGGATGTAGATGTTTCACTGGGGCCGGAAATGAAATCAACCGGTGAAGTGATGGGGGTTGATTACAAATATAATTTGGCACTGTATAAAGCTTTAGTGGCATCCGGCAGCAGTTTCCCCACTCAGGGAACGGTTTTGCTGACGGTTGCGGATAAGGATAAGCAGGAGGTGCTGTTCATTGCCCAAGAGTTAATTGAGTTGGGCTTTGAATTGTGTGCTACTGCCGGAACTGCCATGTACTTACAAAAGCACGGTATTACCGTCCGTCAAGTAAATAAAATCAGTCAAGGCTCACCGGATATTGCTGAGCTAATTCGCGAAGGGAAAATTAGTTTAGTGATCAACACTTTAACAAGAGGCAAAACACCGCAGCGTGACGGGTTCCGCATTCGCCGGGCAGCAGTGGAACATGGTATTCCCTGTTTAACTTCAATGGATACTATTTGGGCGATGATAGAAGTGCTGCGGTTTATCGCCGAGGGCGGTAATGCCCGGATAATTCCGCTGCAGGAATTTCGTCGATAACAGAAAGCAGTAGAAAGGAAGATGGCATGTCTTTAATTACGGCAGATATTATTAAACATTACCGGGTAGCACCGCAGTACCGGCTGTTAGAATTTAACGCTCCGGAGTTGGCCGACCAAGCCAAGCCGGGTCAGTTTGTGCATGTGAAGTGCGGCAGCACGCATGATCCTCTTTTGCGGCGGCCGATTTCCATTCACCGGGTAAACCGCATGCAGGGAACAGTGAGTTTGCTGTATCGTATCGTCGGTCGGGGGACTGAACTTTTATCAGCGAAAAAACAGGGTGAAAAATTAGATGTAATCGGCCCATTGGGAAACGGCTTTCAAGTTTCTCCGCCAGGAAGCAGTGCTGCCGTTATTGCGGGTGGCATTGGCATCGCTCCGCTTTTTTTCTTGTTGAGCGAGTTGGTGGGTCGCGGCTGCCAGCCGGTGGTTTTCCTCGGAGCGCGCAGTGCCAATGATTTGCTGCTGACTGAAGAAATAAAAGCGCTTGGAGTTAAGCTGCATATCGCTACTGACGACGGAACAATAGGGCACTTTGGTTTGGTAACTGACCTGCTGGCAGACCAAATTACCAAATTTGATTTTCTCTACGCCTGTGGTCCGCTGCCGATGATGAAGCAGGTGGCCCATATTGGAGAAAGAAATGCCATTCCCACTCAGGTTTCACTGGAAGAGCGGATGGGCTGCGGAGTAGGAGCTTGTTTGGCCTGTACATGCAGAATAAAAACTGCAAATGGCAGTATTTATAAGCGGGTTTGTACTGACGGCCCTGTCTTTAAAGCAGCGGAGGTGGTGTGGAATGAGCAGACCTAATCTTGCTGTAAATGTAGGCGGTATTAAAATGAAAAACCCGGTCGCAACAGCTTCCGGCACATTTGGCTTTGGTCAGGAATATAGTGCTTATTTTAATATTAATCAGCTGGGTGCAGTGGTTGTAAAAGGAACAACACTAAAGGCGCGCCAAGGGAATGCCGGCCCGCGAATAGCAGAAACCCCTGCCGGGATTTTAAATTCAATTGGTTTACAAAACCCCGGAGTGGACTACCTGCTGGAACATTACGTTCCGTACTTTAAAACTTTGGATGCACCGGTGATTGTCAATATAGCGGGAGACAGCGTTGAGGATTATGCCAAAGTGGCAGAAAAATTGGATGCCGCAGAGGCTGTTGCCGGTTTGGAGATAAACATTTCCTGTCCTAACGTAAAAAAGGGCGGATTAGCTTTTGGCAGTGACCCGGCGATGGCTTATGAAGTGACGGCGGCGGTGCGGGCGGCAACTACTCTGCCGGTAATTGTAAAGCTTTCACCTAATGTTACCGATATTACAAAAATTGCTGAAGCTGCAGCAAAAGCAGGGGCGGATGGACTGTCGTTAATTAACACGTTGTTAGGTATGGCGATAGACATCAATCAATGCCGTCCGGTTTTAGGCAACACCATGGGCGGCCTGTCCGGACCTGCTGTAAAACCGGTAGCGGTGCGGGCGGTTTGGCAGGTTTATCGGGCGGTGCAGCTGCCGATTATTGGGATGGGCGGTATAACCACTGCTGCCGATGCACTGGAATTTATTCTTGCCGGAGCGACGGCAGTGGCGGTGGGTACAGCGAATTTTATAAACCCACGGGCGGCAATCGAGATTATTGATGGGATTGAGCAGTATTTAAATGAGAATGAAATAGCTGATATAAACTTACTTGTGGGCAAAGCCCAAATATAAACCTGGGAGGCGGCTGATGAGTAAAGAAAAACTAATTGTTGCGCTGGATGTAGATTCGTTGGATAAAGCACTGCACTTGGTGGAAATGCTGCACTGTCATGTAGGGATGTTCAAAGTAGGCATGGAGCTGTACAATGCTGTTGGGCCGGACGTGGTGCGGAAAATTCGGGAACGCGGAGGCAGGGTATTTATCGATTTGAAGCTGCATGACATTCCTACTACCGTTGCCAAAGCATCACGAGTATTGACCAGGTTGGGGGCATCAATTATCAATGTTCACGCCGGCGGTGGGTTGGCGATGATGCAGGCGGCGGTCAGCGCGGTGCATGATGAAGCTGCAGTTTGCGGTGTTGAAGTACCGCAGGTGATTGCTGTAACAGTACTGACCAGCATGGATCAAGTTGAGATGAATACGCAGCTGAATATCAGCGGCACTGTTGAAGATCAAGTGGTGCGCTGGGCTCGGCTTGCTCAGCAGGCCGGCCTGAATGGGGTAGTTGCTTCACCAAGAGAAATTAAAGCAATCAGAAAGGCATGTGGAGATAATTTTGCAATTATTACTCCCGGCATCCGCCCGGCAGGTACTTTAAAAAACGATCAGCAGCGGGTGATGACCCCAAAAGAGGCGGTTGAATCGGGGGCTAGTTACCTGGTGGTAGGCCGGCCGATAACGGAAGCAAAAGACCCGCTTGCGGCCGCCCAAGTAATTGCCTCAGAAATATCTGCAGTCGGCCAAAATTAATTTTAAAAGTGGAGGAAGAAAAATGCTAACAAAGCAGCAAATTATTGAGATATTTAAAAATTCCGGGGCGATGTTAACCGGACATTTTCGCCTGACATCGGGACGACACAGCGATCAGTATTTCCAGTGCGCTCAAGTACTACAGCATCCGAATTATTGTGCTCAGCTCTGTCAAGAATTAGCACGCTGCTTTGCCGATATCGAAGTGGAAACAGTAATCGGTCCGGCAATGGGTGGAATTTTAGTATCTTATGAATTGGCCAGAGCACTGGGTGTGCGCAGCTTATTTGCCGAAAGGGAAAACGGTGTGATGACACTGCGGCGGGGCTTCAGCATTAAACCCGGAGAAAAAATATTGGTTGCAGAAGATGTAATTACCACCGGTGGATCGGTGCGGGAAGTGATTGACGTAGTTAGAAGTCTTGGCGGCAGCGTAGTGGGAGCCGCTGTGCTGGTAGATCGCAGCGGCGGCAAAGCTGATTTGGGTGTGCGCACTGAGGCGCTGCTGACAACTACGGTAACAACTTACCAACCGGAAGAGTGCCCGCTGTGCAAACAAGGAATACCGGCAATAAAGCCGGGAAGCCGAAAAGTTTAACAGATTATACTGATTAAAAGCACTGCCTAAACGGCGGTGTTTTTGTTTTAGTGTAATATTAATCAAGACAAATTTTTGGCGACAAACTGTAAGGTAACCGTAAAAACAGAAGGAATATGGCAGGGTATGTCGAAAGTCAAAATTATTATATGGATTATATGGAATAATTTTGATTCGGGAAGGTGACCTATATTAATGAAAATGAAGCTTGGGACAAAGATTGGCGGGGGCTATGTTGTTGTAATTCTTTTAATTTTAATATTGGGCGGATATTCTGTTTATGCTACCAGCCGCATATCCGATGAAGTGAATGATATTCAAAGGATTCAA
>CBEUVQ010000007.1:0-83334 GCA_965546615.1 uncultured Peptococcaceae bacterium | reverse complement strand
CTGCCAATCCAATTGAAGCTTTGGCGATTTGGCATGGTGGGCTGGCCATTCATGGCGGTTTAATCGGTGGAGTGCTGGCAGGTTACTTTTATGTTCGCAAAAATAAACTGCCTTTATGGCAGCTGGCCGATATCTGTGCTCCCAGCATTATTTTAGGACAAGCCATCGGACGTTGGGGTAATTTTATTAACCAAGAAGCGCACGGCGGGCCGGTTAGTGAAAGCTTTATTTCACAGTTTCCTGCTTTTATTCAAAATCAAATGTTTATCAAAGGCCAGTATTACCATCCAACCTTTCTTTATGAATCGCTTTGGAATTTAGGGGTATTTGTTTTCTTGTATTTATATTGGAAACACAAGCGTTTCAAAGGTGAAATTGCCTTTCTGTATCTTGGGCTGTACTCGGTAGGCAGGTTTTTTATCGAGGGATTGCGCACCGATAGTTTGATGTTAGGTTCGATCAGAGTCGCGCAGTTGGTCAGTTTGACATTGATTGTTATCAGTGCTGCGGCAATAATTTACGGACGCAAAAAGGCAAAGAACCCGACAGCAGATTGATATGCTGTCGGGTTTTCAATATCTAATGTTTTAACGTAAGTCTTTGCGATACACTCTAAACCTTTTAACGACGGGCAGATTAAATGTTTTTTGTAAAATTCGATTCATCATTTGGTTATTTTCCAGGATTAAAGATATCTCAGCTTCTTGATATCCTTTGCGGATTAATCTTGCTGCAGTTTCGTGCATCAATAATGCGGCTATACCTTTGTAGCGGAACTTCGGCACCACTGCCATTACTGCTACCCGGCAGCTTGCTTTCTCGGAGCTGGGATCAGTTATTGTTAAGCATATTCCTGCCGGTTCACCGTTAACTTCTGCTGCCAAAAGCAGATCCGGGTCTGCGAATGTGCGGTAACCCTGCAGATAGCGGGCTGCTTCGGATACAGATAATTTTCCGGCACCCCAGTTGTTTTGCATCGTTTGATTATGCACACTGGATAAGAAGTAGGCTTCTCTGACGATATTGTTTAAATTTAATGCTCTGATGATCAGTCCTTTGGTTTTGACAGCTTTTTGGGCAACCCGGATTAGTTTTTCCGGTATTATGTGCTGGTTGTTCCATGCGTAAGCCAGCAAATCAAGATGTTTGCGGTAACCTGCCTGATCCAGTAAATGAGGGTAATAATCTTTGTTATAAGGCATGCAGTATTGGGCAGGGAGGTCAAATCCTTCAATGAGCAGGCCGATACTGTCATTGGTATTGTAGCTAACCGGTCCTGTGAGGTGCTGATAACCTTTTTTTTCTGCCCACTCTTCCAATTTCTGCAGCAGTTGTTTGGCTGTCTCGGTGTCATTAATACTTTCAAAGCAGCCGAATAGTGCACCTTTTTTTTCGGGATGCTGAGGGTTAATCATTCCCGCTATTCTTCCGACCACAATATTGTCTTTGACTGCTACTAACAATATGCGGTTATGCGGTGGTATTTGCAGCAAAGTATCTGCTGTCTGCTCGGCTGGAGGTGGAGACCAAAAAGGGTCATCATAGTAAATTGTCCAAGGCATCTTAATAAAGATATCAAAACTTCTGTGGTTATAAACCTTATGTACCTCAACTGCCAAATTTAAATCCCCCTTTATACAAACTTGTGCAGCTGCCAATAACCGGAAAAACAAGAAAAATGGCTGCCCTTAAGGGTCAGCCGCACAATATCCGGCAATTATTTGTACGTGTCTGGGCTTTCTGTATAGTATGCAGGGGGATATAAAACGGTGATTCGCAAACAATAATTATCTCATTAATTTCGGCCACAGGTTTTTGCTGTCAAAGTTTTTTAAAGCGACAACAAAGTTATCACGGATGGTGGGATAGCGTTTAGCCAGCTCGCTGACGAGCAGTTTTGCTTCTTCTCGTTTTGTTTTGCGGTTTACCGGACATGGATTTTCAATAATTGGCACGTTTTCTTTTTCTGCCAGTCTGATGATATCTCTTTCCGGTAGGTATATCAATGGTCGAATAACAGTCAGCTCGGTTCGGTCTAAATACGTACGTGGAGAAAAAGTTTTAATTTGAGCATTATAAAAAAAGCTCATAAAAAATGTTTCTATAGCGTCATCAAGGTGATGGGCTAAGGCCACTTTGTTGCAGCCTAATTCTTTAGCGGCATTGTTTAAGGCACCTCGGCGCAGGTTGGCACAAAGGGCACAAGCGCTTTTTTCTTGGCGGGCTTCGAATACAATTTTTCCAATGTCACCGTGCTGGAGATACAGCGGTAAGCCAAGATTGTCACAAAAGTCTTTCAGCGGATTGAGGTCCATATCCCAACCCATCGTGACGTGTATAGGCTGAATTTCAAAATTATATGGATAGTATTTTTGATAATAGGCCAGTGCATATAAAAGCGAACTGCTGTCTTTACCGCCGGAAAGCCCAACGGCAATTTTATCACCGTTTTCAATCATTTTATAATCAGCAATAGCTTTTACCATTTCGCTTAAAGTCCATTTCAGGATATTTTTTTTGTTTTTTCCCATTTAGCTACATCCTTTACTTCAAGTTTAGTTAACATAAACAATATACTAAAAAATGATCTAAGTTAAAATACCGATATTCGCTATTTTTAAGTATTTTTTTGGGTGCGGTAGATAAATTTTATACAGTTTTACAAATAATTGTTTGACATTAGTACTTTAAGTTGCTAAACTATTTTCAATTAATTAAATAATGTGTGTGCTCTTATCCGGAGTGGTGGAGGGACCAGGCCCTATGAAACCCGGCAACCGCATTGGCAGGTGATTAACTGAGCTACCGTTAATCAACAAAAACCTGTCAATAGGCTGGTGCTAATTCCTGCAAGAGTTTAATGCTCTTGACAGATAAGAGGTTGTAGCGTTTATTAGAATGATAAAACCTCTTCTGTTGGCGTAAGAAGAGGTTTTTTTGTATTATAACAGGCTGTTGAGATGTTGATAAACCGAGAGAGCACACCGACAGGAGGTAGAAAGTTATGACTGTGCAGAGAACTTACTCCGAAATCAATGAGAAAATTAAAAGCGGGCATGCGGTTGTATTAACTGCTGCCGAAGTAGTTGAACTGGTGGAAGAAAAAGGCGTTGCTCAAGCTGCCAAAGAAGTGGATGTGGTAACCACCGGTACATTTGGCCCGATGTGTTCATCCGGTGTTTTCTTAAACTTTGGCCACGCCAAACCACGAATGAGAATGAGTAAAGTATGGTTGAATAATGTTCCCGCCTATGCCGGAATTGCCGCTGCCGATGCTTATCTGGGTGCGACCGAAACTTCTGACGGCGATCCGCTGAACAACGATTATCCCGGGCAGTTTCGCTATGGCGGCGGACACGTTATTGAAGATTTGATCGCCCGTAAACCTGTAAAGTTAAAAGCATCATCTTATGGCACCGACTGTTACCCGCGCCGTGAATTAGAAACGGTGATTACTCTTGATGACATTAACGAAGCAATAATGTTTAACCCGCGCAATGCTTACCAGAATTATAATTGTGCGGTTAACGCCGGGGACAGAACTATTTATACCTATATGGGCATGCTGCAGCCTAAATTGGCGAATGCTCATTACAGCACATCAGGACAGCTGAGCCCGCTTTTAAAAGATCCTCATTTCTTAACAATTGGTATAGGAACACGTATTTTTCTGGGTGGCGCGGTTGGCTATGTGGCATGGCACGGTACGCAGCATTTTCCCGAAATGATGAATGCATCAGGGGTGGAACTGCATCCAGCAGGCGGTACGCTGGCGGTTATTGGTAATATGAAGCAGATGAATGCCCGTTACGTTCGGGGTGTCAGTATGTTAGGATACGGCTGCAGTTTGTCGGTGGGTATTGGTATCCCCATTCCGATATTAAATGAAGAGATAATGCGCTGGGCTTCGCGTTCGGATAAAGATTTGTATGCACCGATTGTCGACTACAGCAGTGATTATCCTGAACGAACAGGAAGAACTTTAGGCTTTGCCAGCTATGCGGATTTGAAGAGCGGCGAAATTACCGCAGCAGGCAAAAAAATAAAAACGGCACCGGTATCCAGCTACCCGATGGCAGTGGAAATTGCCGCTAAGTTAAAAGAGTGGATTAAACGCGGTCAATTTGAATTGGCGGAACCGGTGCAGCTGCTTCCTTCGGCGAAAGATAATATTGCTGCAAATGTTTTAAATGTTGATTAACAGAAAAAGGAGAGGGTATTATGTCCCCCAAAAAAATAATTTTAGGTTTTTCCGCAGATACTTCTGATAAACCAATAATTTATCATTTGGTTAAAGACTATGATTTAATAGTTAACATAATTAAAGGACGTATCAATCCCGATCGGGAAGGTACTTTGATTTTAGAGTTAACCGGTGCTAATTACCAACAAGGCATTGAATTTTTAAAGAAGCAAAACATTACTGTGCAGCTGATGGCAGAAAAAGTAAATCATAATGAAAGCTGCTGTACCAACTGCGGTGTATGTACCGATAGCTGCCCAACCGGTGCATTGTCACTGGTTCGGCCGGAGATGCGGGTTAAGTTTGACAGTGATAAATGTATTCTCTGTCAACTTTGTGTGAAAATATGTCCGTTGAAGGCAATGGAGGTTTGTTTCTAACTTGGAATATACTGAAAGAAGCTATCGGCAGCTGCACCGGCAAAAAGATTTAGTGCATTTTGAAGTGGTCGTTAAAGAAACGGACTTAGACATTGCAGTGGTGCGCGAGCGGCTTAATCCCCGGCTTGTTAGTTGGATTCAAGAACGGGTTGCAAAACTGCGCAGCCAGCTTGAAGAATACATTAAAAGAGACCCCCGCTTTGTTAAGGCATTGGAACCATATCAGCTGCTGCCGGATGCTCCGCCAATGGCAGTGGATATGGCCAATGCGGCAAAGGCGGTAGGTGTTGGCCCAATGGCCGCTGTTGCGGGGGCGTTTTCTCAATACATTGGAAAAGAATTATTCCGGCGATCTAAAGATATTATTGTTGAAAACGGCGGTGATATTTACCTGCGCAGTACAAAAAAAAGATTAATCGGCATTTTTGCCGCTGATTCTCCTTTTAGTAAACGTGTGGCGTTAGAGATACCGCCGGAGCAGACGCCGTTGGGGATCTGCACTTCTTCGGGAACGGTAGGTCATTCTTTAAGCTTTGGACGGGCCGATGCAGTGATTGTTTTATCTCCGTCGGCAATTTTAGCAGATGCTGCAGCCACTGCCGCTGCCAATTCAGTACAAACTGCCGCTGATCTGCAAAAAGCAGTGGACTTTGCGTTGGGAATTAACGGTGTCATTGGCGCGGTAGCTGTTTGCGGCGATAAAATGGCAGTGCGTGGTCAAATAAAATTAATGCCAATGTAAATAAAAGTTTGCCCTACACAAGTAAGTGGGGCGAACTTTTTTGTATTTTGGATTTATCTGTGGTCGATGTTGTAGAATATTGGTATAATTACAGTAATTAGTAAAAGTGTATCTCGTATAAAGGATTGATGAAAATGTCTGTTAATGGAATTTACCTAAAAGATAATTCCAAAATAATCATTCCCGATGATTGCAATGAGCCGTTATTTTTAGTTCCCCATGAAGATGTTCAATGTTTTGTTAATGATCAGCAAGTTTTTGAATCTACCCCGGTAACAAAAGAAGATGAAATCGTATTAATTGTTAACACAGAAGTTAAAAGTGCGGAGGCGGTGCCAAGTATTTCTTCTGATCGGCTTTATGCTTATCTGCTGCTCAAGCCGGCATTGAGTGAAGTACCGGCGATTGAATTGAAAAAAACTATTGACGGCCTGCTTATTAAAGTTTCAGCTGCCACCCAAAAATCATATCCGTTTGATGTACAGCAGTTAAAAGAAATATTAACTCAAAACGGCATTGTTTACGGTGTGGATGACCGAGTTTTAACAGAATTAATTGAGCTGCAGTCAGAATCGCGGACGGTAGTTGCCAAAGGAAAACCGGCTAAACCCGGTGTAGATGAATCAGTTAATATACTAATTGACACAGAAACTGACAATCGTCCCCAACTTTTACCAGACGGCAGGGTTGATTACAAGAAGAAACGAACAGCAGCAGTAGAATTAGGGCAGGTATTGGCCGTTAAAATACCGGGAAAACCCGGGCAGCCGGGTATCGGAGTGGATGGCAAGCCAATTGCACCTCCTGAATATAAAAAAGTAAAATTCAGAGCAGGGCAGGGGACAATGCTGCAGCAAGAGGGAATGAGCATTATTGCCACTGATAGAGGCTGCCCATCATTAACCGTTGACGGTGATACTTATTTCTTTCAGGTTAAGCCGGTAATTGAGCTGAACGAAGTTAATTTAACTACAGGCAACCTGGAATTTATCGGGGATATTCATGTTGCCGGAGATGTTGCGGAAGGAATGTCTGTTTTTGCGGGAGGCAATATCAACATAGGTGGATCGGTATACGGTGGAAAAATAAACTCGTTTAGCAATGTAACGATAGGTAAAAATGTTGTCAGTTCTTTTATCAATGCCGGCGGTATACCACAACATTTAGAAGAATTAAAAGAGAAGCTTAATTATGTTGATGAGTCTACCCAGAAATTGATTAGCCTGTTAAATGACATAAAAAAACGCTGCGATGAGTTGAACAAGGAATTTTCCTTAGGTCAAATGATTGTTGCTTTAATTAACAGAAAGTTTTCAGACCTTCCCGGCGTTATTAATCAAATGAATGCCATCCTGCAGAAAAAAGATTTCGTTGTATCTTCCGAAACGGAAGATTTACTGCGTGAATTGGAACTAAAATTTAAACGTTTAGGTTGGCTTAGGGTTAATAAAATTGAAGAAGTCAGCAATTTACAATATCGAATTGCTGCCGCTGTGCGCTCAATGCAGGCATCTGAAAAAGAGAAAAAAGGCGATATAGTGTTATCATACGCTATAAACTCTACAATTGAAGCAGCCGGCAATGTATTGGTGCGCGGGAAGGGCTGTATTAATACCAATATAAACGCCAAAGGGGATGTGATTATTGAATCTATCTACCGTGGTGGTGTGATAAACTGTCAAGGACGGGTAAAAATTAATATCGCCGGTTCAGAAATGGGCGCAAAAACGGTAATTAAAACATCCGGCCAAACGGTACATATTGGCAAAGCATTTCCTAACGTGATGATTACTGCAGGTACAAATAAACAGACAATCAATAGCACTGAGTTTAATGTGTTTGTAAAAGAAGAAAATTAAAACACCACTGCATGTTTTGGCATGCACTTTTTTTCTGCATGATTGTGAAAAACGACACTAATCGACAAATTTTTTATATGAGAAAGAAACTAATTTTTTGGCAATTTTGCTGATATAAAAATATATAGCGAAATAACGAAATAAAAATATGCGTAATAATCAACCGTTGTAAAAAGTATCATAAAATAAAGAAAATATTTTTCTGCTATAGTTAAAATTAATTTTGCTAAATTTAGATATTGCATAATTTCGGGGTACAAAACTGGACAAATCTGTGTTAAAATTTTTGTATATTAAGATTAGACAGCTAAAAATGCTCAGTAAAGGAGGGCAGATATAGTGAATATAATCACAAATAATGCTTCTAAAGAAATGAACTTTAATTTTGCGCAGCAAGTTTCTAAATGCAGTGGTCAACCAATAAATTTGTGTTACCAATGCCAAAGATGTGCTTCCGGATGCCAGATGGCTGCTTATGCAGATCTTACTCCCAACCAAATTATACGGATGATTCAATTTGGTTTGAAGGATGAGCTGCTGAGAAGCAGTGCAATCTGGCTTTGCGTTAACTGTGATACTTGCGGTGCCCGCTGTCCTAACGGAATATCGATTTCAGCAGTAACAGATGCGTTGAGAGAGATTGCTTTGAAAGAAAATGTGCCTGCAGCAGTTAAAAATGTTCCGATTTTCCATGAGAATTTCATCAATTCAGTTAAGGCCGGCGGAAGAGTAAACGAAGTTACCATGCTGGCACGTTATAAACTTAAGAGCGGTGACTTGTTTTCTGACATAAAAATGGGTTTTGACCTGTTTAGAAAAGGCAAGCTACCCCTGCTGCCCGGTAAAGTCAGTTCAAAAGAGCAAGTGCGCAGGATTTTTGACAATATTGACAAGGTGGACTTACATGAATAAACACAAAAAGTAAAGAAAGGGGGTAGTTAACATGAAATTTGCCTATTATCCGGGGTGTTCTCTGGAATCTACGGGTAAAGAATTTGATCAGTCTATCCGGGCGGTCAGCAAAGCTATTGATGTTGAGCTTGTAGAGCTGCCGGACTGGATTTGCTGCGGGTCAACATCAGCACACGCTACTGCGCACAATTTAGCTATTGCGCTGCCCGCTCAAAATCTTGCTATTGCCGAAAAATTAAATCTTGATCCGCTGGTGCCGTGTTCTGCTTGTTATAACCGTTTAAAAACGGCGGAACATGCTGTGAAAACCAGTGAAAAAATTAAGAGTCAAATTGAAAATCTGTTGGGATACAAATTTACAGGTAATGTTATTACCAAAAGTGCTTTAGAAGCATTTACCAAGGATATAGACCTGGCGGTTATTAGGAAAAGAGTAGAAAAAAAATTAGAAGGGTTAAAGGTAGTTTGTTACTATGGGTGTCTGACATCTCGCCCAAAAGATATTGTAGCTTTTGAAGATCCGGAAAACCCACAAAGTATGGATAAGCTGATTAAAGCCCTGGGTGCACAGCCTTTAACTTGGTCTTATAAAACTGAATGCTGCGGAGCGAGTTTTTCTATTACCAACTCCCAAATGGTTTACGGAATGACCGGAAGAATTTTAGATGCAGCTGTTGAGGCAGGGGCTCATGCTGTTGTTACCACCTGTCCGCTGTGCCAAACTAATTTGGAAACACGCCGTCAATCAAATGTGAACATTCCGATATTTTATTTTACAGAATTAATGGGATTAGCCTTTGGATTGCCGGAAACTAAAAAATGGTTCAGACAGCATTTGGTAGATCCAACAGCTGTACTAAATTCTTTGGGCCTGATGGGCTAAGGCATCCGGACCAAACTCTTAGACTGGAGGTCTGGTGAATTTATGAGTGGAAATGGAAACTTAACCGGTGCAGTAATGGTTGTGGGCGGCGGTATAGCCGGGATGCAATCCGCCTTGGATTTGGCTGAGGTTGGCTACAAAGTATACTTAATTGAAAAAAAGCCGGCCATTGGCGGCACAATGGCTATGCTGGACAAGACATTTCCAACTAATGACTGCGCGATGTGTACTATGTCACCAAAACTGGTTGACGTTGGCAGGCATTTGAATGTGGAAATTATTACCAATGCCGAAGTGTTGGGATTGGAAGGAAAGCCCGGCAGCTTTAAAGTACGTGTGCTGAAAAAGGCCCGTTATGTACATTTGGACAAATGTATTTCATGCGGCCGCTGTGCTGAGGAATGTCCGGTAAAAGTAAAAAGTGAATTTGACGGTGAATTGGGCATTCGCAAGGCAATATATAAATTGTATGCTCAGGCTACGCCGAATGCTTATGCTATTGATTCCACCAAGTGTTTAAGACTGAAAAATCCGAAAGCGTGCGGTAAGTGTCTTAAAGTTTGTGACGCCGGAGCTATCGATCATACAATGAAGGATGAAGAACTGACTCTGGAAGTTGGTTCGGTAATTTTAGCGCCCGGTTTTGAACCGCTGGATATCAGTGCTTACGGTGAGTACGGTTGGGGTATTTATCCCAATGTGCTGACCAGTATTCAATTTGAGCGTATGCTGTCTGCATCCGGTCCTACTCAGGGCCATGTGGTGCGCCCGTCTGATCAGAAAGAACCAAAAAGAATTGCCTTTATTCAATGTATAGGTTCCCGAGATGTTAACCGCGGGCAAAATTATTGTTCTGCCGTTTGCTGTATGTACGGCACAAAAGAAGCAATTATTGCTAAAGAACACGTTGACGGTTTAGAAACAAAAATATTCTTTATGGATGTTCGGGCTTACGGTAAGGATTTTGAAAAATACTACGACCGTGCTCGGCTGCAGTCCGGCGTACAGTACGAACGGTGCATGATTTCTTCAATTAAAGAGCAGCAGCAAACTAAAAATCTGGTTATCAGGTATCGTACCGCTGACGGCAGCTTTAGTGAAGAAGAATATGATATGGTGGTTTTATGTGTTGGTTTAAAGCCGAGCTCATCCACCAAAGAGTTGGCTGAAGCTGTTGGTATAGAGCTTGATGAACACGGATTCTGTAAATGTGAAGAATTTAACCCCAGTGCCACTAGCAAACCCGGCGTTTTTGCCAGCGGGGCTTTTGTGGCACCGAAGGATATCCCCGAGACTGTTGGAGATGCCAGCTGTGCGGCTGCGCAGGCAGCTTCAGTGTTGGCGGAAGCAAGGGGATCACTTGCTCAAGTTAAAGAATATCCGCCCGAAAAAGATGTACTTGGTGAAGAGCCGCGGGTTGGAGCGTTTATTTGTAACTGCGGAATCAATATTGGTTCGGTAGTGAATGTGCCGGAAGTTGTGGAATATGCTAAAACCATCCCCGGTGTGGTTCATTCCGAAGAATTTTTGTTTACCTGTTCGCAGGATAACATTGAGCGGATTAAAGAGGCAGTCAAAAAGCACAACTTAAATCGTGTGGTAGTAGCTTCGTGTACGCCGCGTACACACGCGCCGCTGTTTATGTCCAGTATTCGTGAAGTGGGTTTAAACCCGTACTTGTTTGAGCAGGCAAATATTCGGGAGCATGCCAGTTGGGTGCACAGGGACAACCCGAAAGCAGCGACAGAAA
This sequence comes from uncultured Peptococcaceae bacterium, assembly GCA_965546615.1. GTDB lineage: Bacteria > Bacillota > Desulfotomaculia > Desulfotomaculales > Desulfohalotomaculaceae > CBEUVQ01. Next base: position 72,565 of record CBEUVQ010000007.1, on the reverse strand, counting down.
AAGCAAAAGAATTGGTGCGTATGGCAGTCGCTAAAGTAAAGCTGGCCAAACCTGTACATACTTCTTATTCCGATCTGCACCGCAGTGCTTTGGTAGTTGGTGGAGGTTTGTCAGGTATGACTGCGGCATTAAACTTAGCTGATCAGGGTTTTGGCGTCTATTTGGTGGAACGGGAAGCTCAACTGGGCGGCAATGCCAACTACCTCAAATACACTATTGAAGGATCAGATCCTCAACAATTGGTTAAAGAACTGACTGAAAAAATCAGTCAAAGTGATTTGATTAAAGTATTTACTGATACAGAGATTGCCGATGTTTCCGGGTATCTGGGCAACTATAAAACCACTTTGCAAACCGGTGATCAGTCACAAGTTATTGAACACGGGGTAGTAATCATTGCCACCGGTGCTGAGCAGGCAAAACCAAATGAATACCTGTACGGTGAAAGTGACCGTGTAGTTACCCAAAGAGAACTGGAAGAGCGAATCGCTGCCGGCACTGTTAATAATGTTAAAAATATTGTGATGATTCAATGTGTGGGTTCCAGGCAGGAAGATCGCCCTTACTGCAGCCGGATTTGCTGCACCCATGCGATGAAAAATGCTCTGCGAATTAAGGAAAATAACCCCGATGCCAATGTGTTCGTGCTGTATCGAGATATTCGTACTTATGGAATGAAAGAAAAATACTACCGTGAGGCACGGGAAAAAGGTGTAATCTTTGTCAGATACGACTTGGAAAGCAAACCGACAGTTGCAGAAAATGGCGACAAAATTGAGGTTAAAATCACCGATCCGATTTTAAATCGCCAATTGCTGTTGGATGCTGATTTGTTGGTGCTTTCCACCGGTATTGTGCCCAGGGCGGACAGCGAAAAACTGTCTCAGATGTTTAAAGTAGCGTTGAACGCTGACGGCTTCTATTCGGAAGCGCATATGAAATTGCGTCCGGTTGATTTTGCTGCTGATGGCTTGTATCTTTGCGGATTGGCACACTCTCCTAAATTAATTGGTGAGTCATTGGCTCAAGCAAACGCTTCGGCAATTAGGGCAGCAATGCTGCTGTCCAAGGAGCGTCTGGAAAGTTTGGGGATTGTAGCAACAGTAAATGAAAAATGGTGTAAAGGATGCGGACTTTGTGTCCAAATCTGTCCGTACGATGCTCGATATATTGATGAGCATAAACATGTAGCCCGCGTGCGAGAGGTACTGTGTCAGGGCTGTGGTGCATGTGTAGCAGCCTGCCCCAGCAACGCCAGCCAACAAAACGGCTTTGAAAAACAGCAGATTATTTCAATGATTGACGCGTCGATAGGTTATTAGATTTTTTAATAATTATTAATTACAAAAGACAAATTGAGTAAAGGAGGTTTCAGCTGTGAGCATTCCGGAAGAAAAACTCGATGCCCAGTTTGAACCGAAAATTGTCGGCTTAATGTGCAACTGGTGTTCTTACACCGGTGCTGATTTGGCCGGTACTTCCCGGGTTCAGTACCCACCCAATGTGCGCATTATTCGGGTAATGTGCACCGGTTCGGTTGACCCAATGTATCTTTTGCGCCCGTTATTAGAAGGAGCCGATGGTGTACTGGTAGGTGGGTGACACCCTGGTGACTGCCACTATGGTAGTGGCAATTACAAAGCCCGTCGCAAAATTGCGATGGTGAAAGAAGTTTTAAAACAGTATGGATTTGAAGAAGATCGCTTATGGTTTAGATTTATCAGTGCCTCTGAAGGCAATAAATTTGGCCAAACAATTACTGAAATGGTTGAGAAACTGAAACAACTGGGCCCTAACCCTATGCGTAAAAAATGGCAAACTTAAGGAGGTGAGATAGCCATGAAAAATTTTGTTTTAAATGTAGAAAATAATAATCCGGCAGCTGGCTTGGTTAAGTTAATGAAAAGTTTATTAACTGACGGTGTGGTAGAAGCTCTGTTGGTGCAGCAAATGGGCAGCGGCCAGGTTGCGGTACAAACATTAGTTAAAGATCCTGAGGCACTAACTGACGTAAATCCGCTGGCGCCGATCAGCTTGCAGAATGCGGCTCGGATAGTGGCTGATCTTACCTTCCGCGAATTAAAACAAAAGGTTGGTGTAGTGCTTCGGTCTTGTGAGGTACGTGCTCTGATTGAATTAGTGAAACTTCAGCAGGCTAATTTGGAAAACTTAATCATCATCGGTGTTGACTGCTTAGGTACATTTTCCCCTAATGATTACAGACAGTTAGTTAAAGCCGGCAAGCTTAATCCGGTAGGATGGGCAGCTCAAGCTGCTGTCGGTCAAACGGCAGTTGATAACGTTGATGTTCGCCCTTCCTGTCAAATATGTGATCATATAACTGCAGAACATGCGCAAATCCATATCGGTTGGGTTGGGATGGATGCTAATGCCGCGCTGTTAATTGAAGTTGAAGAAAATCTGGTTGATCAGTTGAAAGGATTGGGTTTAAAAGAAACCACCGAGCCAACCCAACGTCGCGATACCATTAACAGATTGAAAGAAGAGCGGGCGGCTAAAAAAGAAAAAGTACTGGCGGAGTACAGCGAAAAACTAAGCAGTATGGACAGCTTAATGGAAGAATTAGCAGCCTGTTTAAAATGCAGCAACTGCCGTCAGGCCTGTCCGATTTGTTTCTGCAGAGAATGTGTTTTCTTAAGTCCCACATTCCAGCATGACGGAGAAAAATACTTGTCTTGGGCCGCTCGAAAAGGCCGCATTGAAATGCCGACCGATACAGTGCTTTTCCACTTAACCCGTGCAAACCACATGGGTGCTTCCTGCGTTGGTTGTGGACAGTGTGAGGCTGCCTGTCCCAGCGATATTCCGGTGGGCATGATGTTCCAAGTAATGAGCAAAAAAGTGCAGAACTTGTTTGATTATCAACCGGGTAAAGATGTTGGCGAGCCGCTGCCGCTTGCTACTTACAAAGAAGTGGAGTTGGATCCGAGATAAACATCAAAAGCACCTCTCCTTTAAAAGGCAGAGGTGCTTTTGATTAGACCACCGGTTGATTATGCAGTTTGTTTTTCTTTACATAATTCTTTTTCAATATTTTTAAGCCGCCTAGTGAAAAACGATATTTGATCGGAATGATATCTTTTAACAAAGCAGCGGCAGCACCTTTGATTTTAAAGGTTTTAATTTTACCCAATCCTTTCCGGCGGCCGATGGAAATCAATGTACCCAGTAAAACAGGACGGTAAATTTTTTTGTTTTTGCCGGTGATGTCGGCATAAATGTTATAAGCGGCTAATTCACCCTGCTGCAGTGCTGCTTGTGCTGTGGGTACTACCGGGTTTCCGGTGTGGGGATCTTTGGCGAAAGCACTGTCGCCGACGACATAAATTTGCGGGTTATCAACGTACTGAAGGTACTTGTTAACCGGCACCCTTCCCCGAGCATCGGTTTGAAAGCCGGACCGAGTTAAAATTTTATTTCCTCTGATTCCCCCGGCCCAGAGGAAAGTATGATATTTTACTTCCCGTCCTGAACTTAAGTAAACGGTATCTGCTGTTACTTTTTTAACCGGTTCTCCGGTAAGCACCTCTATGCCCATCTCTTCTAACGTTTTTTTACTGTACTGACCCATGTCTGCCGGCATTCCCGGCAGCAGTTCCTGAGCGCCTTCCACCAGAATTATTTTGTAATCCGAGCGATTAAGTCCGTAGCGTTCTTTAGATTTTTCCAATCGATAAGCAAGTTCACCGGCAAATTCCACTCCGGTAAGACCGCCGCCACCGACAATAAAGGTGAGTATTTTTCTTCGTTCTTTCCCGGGCGGCATTTTTGCAGCTTGATTTAATAACCGTTCGATATGGCGGCGAATTTTACCGGAGCTGTACAAACTGCGCAGGCTGACGCTGTGTTCTTTCAGCCCTTCAATGTTATAGTATTCCGGTTCGCTGCCCAGAGCAACAAGCAGATATTTAAAGGGAATTTTTATTTCGCCGTGGTTTACTACAACTATTTTATTATCTAAGTCAATGTCATCTGCCCAACCTTTAATGAATTTAATGCAAGTCTTTTCTAAGACTTCATCCAGCGGCACCATTACATCATATTCTTCGCATGTGCCGACAGCATGTTCATGCATTCTGGTCATAAACATATGAAAATTGTGCTTGTTTATTAACACCAACTGGTACTTACTGCTGCTGCCTAAATAATCATTAAGCGTGCGGGCGGCTTTTAATCCGGCATAACCGGCTCCTAAGATCACAATTTTTTGTTCTGACAATTTTTTCAGCCCCTTAACTGTAACTGTGTAAACCGGACATAAAAATGGTGACACCAAACAATGTGAAGATTACAGAGGCGAATCCGATTATCGCCATCCATGCTGCACGCTTGCCCTGCCAACCACGTGAAAGCCTGGCGTGCAAATAAAGAGCGTAAATAATCCAGGTTATTAATGCCCAGGTTTCTTTAGGATCCCAACTCCAATAGCGTCCCCACACCTGCTCGGCCCATACTGCTCCGGTAATTAATACCAGCGTCATAAACGGAAAGCCAAAAGCAATGGAACGGTAAAGCAGCTTTTCCAGCTTATCGAGAGAGGGCAGCTGTGTGATTGCATCATTTTTACTTCGCATCAGATATAATACAGCTGCTCCAAATGATACACCAAAAGCACCGTAGGCAAGTACCGCGACAATGACATGAAACTGCAGCCAATAGCTCTGTAATGCCGGCATAAGAGGGCGAATTTCGCTGCTTAATGCTGAGGCATAGGCCAACAGCACTACTGTCAAAGGCAGCACTAAAATTCCTAAAAGCGGAATTTGAAATCTGGACTGAACAAACAGATAAATCAGTGCTACGCCCCAAGCAAATAAAAGTACAAATTCCTGCATCGAAGCAAAGGGCAAGCGGCCAGCAGCGAGGGAATGCATCGCCAATGCGGTGGTGTGAACAGCGAATGATAATGCTGCTGTCCAGTAAGCCAATTTGCCGAAAAAGACACGGTTAATCCAAGCAACAATTAGGTATAACAAGCTGCTGATTAAGTAACCGCTAAATGCCAGCGTAGTTAAGCCAATGCTCCAGTTATAATACATAACAATTTCCTCCTTAATTTTTGCAGTAAAGACGGATTGTTAAGCCAACAGTAACCAAAAAAAAGCCTGTCCATACCACCGGTACACCGGGATCCCGCTTTACTTCCAACCCGGTAAACGGTTTTACCGCAGTAAACTGTATTGTGCCGCACGGTAAATCTATTTTTTCGTTTAGGTTGGCACGCCCTAAAAATGGTTTGTTTTGCTGATACAAACCATAAAGAACCCCGTTTTCTTCCGGGGCATTATAATCGCCGCTGGCAGGAACGGCCTTGATTAAATAATTACCGCCCAGTGTTGTTATTTCCCCGGCAGTTACCTTAAATTCTCTGGTTTTTCCTTCATTTGTCAACTGGCCTTGTATCAGCAAACCGTAATTAGCTTGATATACTTTGGTTCCTTTAAAGTTTAAGGGGTGATTAACTTTAATTTCTTTGCTGTACAGTTCTTTGCCGTCAGACAAAACAGTTAATTGTGAACGATATTGTTTAGGCTGCTTTGGTTCAACGCTTGCAGTATCTTTTGAAGAATAATAATCAATTTTGAAATTATCCACCCGCAAGTCAAATGGGTAACCATGATCAGTCATTTTGATTATGCCGTTTACCGGCACCTCAAAATAGCTGCTTTTACTCCAAAAGGCACTAATTAATCCCCCGATAATTAATACTATTAGCCCGAGATGAAGCAGGGCGGAACTGTACTGCCGCAAATTTATTTGTTTTGTATATCGACGGTAACGTTGATAAGTGCAGGCACAAAGATTGGCAAGCAAAATAAAAACGGCAGCTAAAAACCAACTGCTTTTATAAACCGCTGTAAAGCCTCCGTAAAACATTACCGTGCCTAAAACATGCCCGTATTCTGCCTGATAAAAAATCAGCGGCTGCTGCTGGGGGATAATTGTGCTGAAAACAGCTGCAATAACAATTATTATTAACAGTGATAAACCCAGCTGCATTGAAGACAGCATATCTAAAAAAGTGTGGTAGGCTTTTTTGTTTTTAATCATGCTGAGTGTTTAGAGCTCCTTTTTATAGACTGAGTTTATTTAATCTAATTAATATAATTTCACTTGATATTAGTATTTATACTGAAGGTTGTATTATTCAGGCAGCATTGCTGTATAATAGCGGTAAGTGCAGAGGAGGTTTTTTTATGTATCAAAACTTAGCTCGATATTATGATGGTATTTTTCCGGCGGGAGAAAACCAGCTGCGTTTTTTTAAGGAAGAATTTCAAAAGCATGATGTAAAAACAGTGTTGGATTTGGCCTGCGGTACCGGCAGCTATAGTTTAGCTTTTGCCGGTTGGGGGTTAGAAGTTGTTGGGGTGGATTGTGAAGAAAAGATGATTCATTATGCCCGGCAAAAAGCTGCTCGGCGCAATACTGCCGATGTGCGATTTTTATTGGGGGATATGAGGAAACTTCCTGATCTTAAAAAGCCGTTTGATGCGGTGGTCTGCATCGGCAATTCGCTGGTGCATTTGCTGACTGATGAAGATTTAACCGCAGCTTTAAAAGAAATGCACAGATTATGTAAACAAGGTGGACTGCTGGTAATTCAAATTCTTAATTACGATTACATTGTAGACAACAGCATCACGATGCTGCCGGATATCCGCAATCAAGAAGAAGGATTGGTGTTTACCCGTCAATATCAATTTCGGGATGACGGTTTAATTGAGTTTACAACTTCGTTAATATTAAGTAAAAACAAGGAAGAACATACATTAGATGCCGGCAGTGTGCTGCTTAGACCTTTGCGCCCGAAGCAGCTGGTCGGGCATTTGGAAGCAGCCGGCTTTGCCAATTGTGAGCTCTACGCCGGTTTTGACCGCAGTCCGGTACAAAATAACCGAATCCCTTTGGTGGTTAAAGCGTATAAAAAATAGGTGCTGAGCTGAGATGAAAGAAATCATAAAGTATTTAAAAAATTGTTCGCTTTTTGCAGATTTAGATGAAAAATATCTTACGGAAATTGCCGGCTTGGTTAGAGATCGTCATTATGCAAAGGGGCATTTGGTTTTTATTGAGGGGGACACCGGTGAAGCTATTTTTATTTTAAAAAAAGGTTTGGTAAAACTTGCGAAACGTACTGAAGACGGCCGGGAGCACATTTTGCAGTTCATCCATCCCGGAGAAGTTTTTGCAGAGGTGGTATTGTTTGATAACGGAGAGTATCCGGTAACTGCTGAAGTACAAAAAGATTCGCTGATTGGCGTAATTAGGAATAAAGATATGGAACAGTTAATTGGCAGTCACCCGGATATAGCGATTGCTATCCTGCGCATTATGGGCAAGCGGCTGCGTATTGCTCAAGAAAGGGCAGTTAGCCTTGCGTTAAATGATGTGCGGCGAAGACTGATATTTATTCTTTTAGAGATGGCTGCGGAGTATGGGAAAAAGATGGAAGAGGGTATAGTGATTGATTTTGCTCTAACCAACCAAGAGTTGGCCAGTATGATCGGAACATCAAGAGAATCTGCCAACAGAATTATCAGCGACTTAAAAAAATCCGGCTTAGTAGATGTAAACCGCCGCCAAATTATTATTAAAGACCGTCAAAAATTGCGCAGCCTAATGTAAAAAATAAAATTTACGCTCTGCAAAAATATTGGCTGTTGTTTGCAGCGGAATCTGAATTTTCATAAGGAAAGAAACAAAGCCTTGGATTAGGGTTGCGCCAAGGCTTTGTTCTTGCAGTTTAGCCGTGAATGAGAGACGGCAGGCAGCGGGTGCATACCCATAAGCTTTCGCCGGTTTTGCGGCAGGGCAAAAGCGGTTTGTCCATTTCGGAAGTACCGCAGACAAAACATTTTTGGGGCTCAAAGTATACTTTCCCTTGCTGTTGTTTATGCTGCTCAACCGCTTCTTCAGAAAAGGGTTCAGCCTCTCTTGTTTCCAGTGAAAGAGCACCTGTCGGACAGGTTCCGAGACAAAAACCGGCTCCGTCGCATAATTCCTCTTTAATTACTTTAGCTTTGCCGTTTACAATTTCTATTGCTCCTTCAGCGCAAGGGCTGACGCAGTTGCCGCAGCCGTTGCACTTCTCTTCATCGATTTTTATGATTTGTCTTTTGATTTTGGACATCTTGATCACTCCTTAGATAATTGTTAAACTACCATTGTTAATATTAACATTTATCATACCTGAATCGAATGATCAAAATCACATTAATTCCGATTCTTTGTCGAGAGGAAGATTTACAGTTATATTAAATAATTTATACGATTATACAAGAAACGATTAACGGGGGTGACTGCTTGAAAGTAAAATCACCTATTTGGCAGTGTGAAGGCTGCCCGGTTCGCAAACTTACCATTGTATGCGACTTAAAAGGGGAAGATTTACGGGAATTTCAAAGTAACGTACTGAAACACAAAATGAAGACCGGCCAATTAATTTACTCTGAAGGTGATAAATGCGGCGGACTGTATATTATTATGCACGGTCGAGTGAAGTTGTATTATGAAAGTGCGGACGGCAAAGAACAAATTGTTGATATTATAGGCCCGGGAGCGGTGTTTGGTGATATTTCATTGAACGCAGACAGCAAATGTGATGTCAGTGCAGAATGTTATGAAGACGGCGTATACTGCAGCATTTCTTTGGAATACTACCAGCAGCTGGTGCAAACTAAGCCTCAAGTAGCGATTAGACTGCTGTCTGTTTTAGAAACAAAATTGGCGATGTCAAGAAAAATCATTCGCGATTTGTCGTTGAAAAGAGCGAGACAAAGGATGGCTTCAGTTATTTTGCGACTAGCTAAAGAACAAGGAGCGGATGCCCCGGAAGGTATGGAAATAAAGCTGCCCATTAATGTACAAACTTTAGCGTACATGTGCGGCTTAACGCAGGAAACTGCTTCTCGTGTATTAAGTGAATTTCGCAAAGAAAAGTTATTAAGTTTAAAAGCTCGGGTTTTAAAAGTTTTGAATGAAGAAGAACTAACCGCTATCGCCGAAACAGAGTAACAGAGAAAGCTGGTGATGATATTGAAGCTGAGAGATAAAACCACAACAATTTCAGTTAACTTTCCATTTAATATAACAAATGAAGCTGAGCTTAGAAACATTGGCCAAGTAATGAAAAAATACAATATTCCTATTGCCAAAGTCAGAGGCTTAGGTTCAATGACGCTGGCCGGGGTAAAGCATAAGGATTTATCGGCAGTCAGGAAAGAGTTAGGATTATTGGATGTGGATGAGAAAAACCCAAAAAAGCTGTTAGTTATCAACTACTGCTCGGGAATAAACAGCTGTACATCGGGATTGGCGGATTGCCAATCCTTTGCGGTTAATCTGGAAAAAGAGTTAGCTGATATAAACCTGCCAAGAAAATTAAAAGTGGCTGTTTCGGGCTGTCCGAACTGCTGCATGCAATCCATGCTGCGCGATGTTGGCTTTATTGCCACACCACAGGGCTGGACGTTAGCTATTGGTGGTATGACCGGAGGGCTAAAACCTCGGGCAGCCGATATAATGGCCCAAAACTTAACAGAAAGGCAGGCGATTGCTTCGGCAAAAAAACTGCTGCAGACTTATGTTGACCGGGCGGGGCGTAAGGAGAAAGTCGGTAAGACAATAGAACGGATAGGAATACAAATTTTTCAGAAAGCGCTGCTTTAAAATTAATTAATGTTTTTCTATGCAGCTGAATGATAAAAATCACTCCTTAAATGTTAACTGCATCACAGTTTAAATTATTAAATCGCGGTATATTAAACACGGTTAAATAATTTATTGTGAGGCCATCATATCATAAAAAGATTTGCAATAAGAAATAATAATCATCAATGACGAGTTAAGGAGTGTTTATATTATGAAAATCACTAAAGACATGACAATGGGTTACATTGTAAAAGAATTTCCACAAACCGTGCCTGTTTTTATGGCGAAAGGAATGGGCTGCTTAAGCTGTCCTACCGCACAGTTAGAAAGTTTAGAAAAGGGTGCGGCTTTACATGGCTTGGACATTAATGAATTGCTAAAAGAACTAAACGAAGCAGTAAAATAGCTACCGGGAGAGGTTATGATGGCCCTTGTTAATTTTATGAATCTGCTGCATTATATCGGTATATCTACCTGGATAGGTGGTATGATTTTTATGATGCTGGTGCTTACACCTGCGGTTGGAGGTAAAGGAATACCACCTCAGTTTTTACGCTTAATGGGTATCGAACGTTTTCGTTACTTTGCCTGGGGAAGTATTGTACTTCTTCTAATCAGCGGTGGTTACCGGTTGTTTCCGCGAATATATTACCAGGGTTGGAATTTGTTTATTCAAAGCCGCTATGGTCAGCTTATGACATTAAAGCTGATTATCGTATTTTTGGTGGTAGTGATTACCGCTGTTGTCAGTTTTTATATGGCTAAACGCATACCGGCAATGGCACCGCCTCCCGGTCAACAGCCTTCAAAAAAATTAATTACAATGCAAAAACAATTCATTGTTTTATCTAATGCCAATTTGTTTTTGGGGATTGTCATACTTTTTATCATGTCTGTTATTAGATAAAAGAAAGATTGGGATAATATTTTATTGATAACAGACAGATGTTGTCTAATTATCTAAAATGGATTATTATTGAGGGTAATAAAAGCATATCGTAAGGCGGTGATATTGGTGAGACCGGTTATTAATCACGACACCTGCATTGGCTGCGGCAACTGCCACAACGTTTGTCCGGCTGACCCCAATGTTTTTGAAGCTGATGAACACGACTGCCAGGTGGTAAACCCGCAGGCCTGCACCGGCTGTTTGGAATGTGAAGTAACCTGCCCAACCAGCTCTATTTTTATGCTGGATGAATAAACAATTGACCTGATGCAAATAGTTTGTAGAGTTTAAAAAGCACCCTTCACAAAGACGGGTGCTTTTTTTTATATGCTGATTATTCTTTATATACTTCCGGGAAAGAATAAAGATCAAAGTTCAAGGAGGTGGCTGATGAAAGAACAGTCGATAAAACCGATGAATGAAAGGTGAGAAAGATTTTAGGCGCTTGCTGTTTTAGCAGATCCTGCTCAATAATAGGGATTAAGTAATTTTAGACTTCAACAGGAGGGATTTTTATGAATGATGATGTTCACCGTGATATTGCTATTGTCGGCCTGCTTGTTGATGAGCGGGCTTCTCATGCACCTGAAGTGCAGGAGGTGCTTACCCGTTATGGTTCTAATATTTTATCCCGCAACGGTATTGCGGCACCGGACAAAAATAGTGGAATTATTACGTTAGCTGTTGAGGCAACAGAACAAGAAAGACAGGAAATAGAACAAGACTTAAGTCAGATTCGCGGTGTCCAAGTGCGTGCCATGAGCTTTGATAGGGCAGCCGACGACTTTCGGGATTGTTAGTTTAAAACGGATTAATTGCTATAATAATATTAAAGAGAACGATACCCATGATAAAACTTGCCGGTAAAGTAATTAGCCAAGCATAAAATAAACTGCGCACAGTATACCAGTTAACTGCCAAAACACCTTTATTTATACCTACACCAACAATTGAAGAAGAAATTATGTGGGTGGTGCTTACCGGCAGTTTTAACAATGTAGCACAAATGATGATGCCGGCTGAACTGATATCTGCGGCGAATCCGTTGGCCGGCTGCAGATTTGTAATTCGGCGGCTTACCGTACGGATTATTCGCCATCCGCCTACCGATGTACCTAAAGCCATAGCTAAAGCGGCGGATAATTTAACCCATAGAGGAACGGTCATTTCTTGAAGAATACCTTCGGCTACCAGCGCAAAAGTGATTACACCCATTGTCTTTTGAGCGTCATTGCTGCCATGACTAAAAGCCTGAAAACAAGCGGTAAATATTTGCAGTTTGCGAAAAGTGGCTTGTGCTTTAGACGAATTTATTGTCGGTACAATAAACTTGATGACACTCATGATAATAAACCCCAAAACTATTGCTAAAACTGGTGAAATAAACAGCGATTTAATGATACTAATTAACCCTTTGAAATTAACTGCGGAAAGCCCCGCTGCTCCGGCTGCCGCACCGGCAAGCGAACCAATTAAAGCATGGGAAGAACTGCTGGGAATACCAAAAAACCAAGTTATCAAGTTCCAAGTAATGCCGGACAGCAGGGCGGTAAAGATAACCAGTGAGCCGTCAGCAAGACGGGCCGGATCGGCAATTCCTTCGCCGATGGTATGAGCTACACCGGTAAATACCAGTGCGCCGATTAAATTTAAAACTGCTGCCAGCACTATGGCCTGTTTGGGCTTGAGTGCTTCGGTGGCAATAGCAGTGGCAACTGCATTTGCGGTATCATGAAAACCGTTAATAAAATCAAAAATTAAAGCTAAGATAACGAGAATGATAATGGTAAAAATACTCTCCGGCATATGGCACCCCTCGTTTAGTACTACCAATTTAACCATATTCCGGAGAGTATTAATTATTATCTTTATTTAATATGAATCGGCAGTTTCTTTATAAATTACTTATTGACTGCCCTAAATATTTAGCAGAAGCACCACTGCACAATTGATTGCGTTAGAAATAAATTAATTCACCTTTTTCAATATTAATTTGGGCACCGGTTGCTTCAATTAAACGATTAGTTATATTTTGAGCGGTTGCCGGCGGCAGCAGCACCGACAGATTAACTTGCCTGTCATAATTGATTTCAATCTTTTTGCCATTGGCCTTTTCTAATTCTCGTTTTACTAAGCCCAACCATTGGTAGTCTAAGGTAATGATTAATTTCTGATGCAGTATTCTTTCAACGATACCTGCTTTTGCGATTCCTTCTTTAGCGGCATCGGAATATGCTCTGATCAGACCTCCGGCACCGAGCAGAATACCGCCGTAATATCTGGTTACGACTATTGCGGTCTTTGTCAAGTTTTTGCGGCTTATTACTTCCAAAACCGGTTTTCCTGCAGTTCCGGCGGGCTCGCCGTCATCGCTGAAACGCTGACTTTGTTCATTAATGACATAAGCAAATACATTATGAGTAGCGGTTTGATGCTTTTTGCTGATTGTTTTTACGAATTGATCAGCAGTAGCTGCAGTTTCTACCGGCATTACCGCCGCAATAAAACGAGATTTCTTAATAATAATTTCTGCTTCTGCCGGTTCTTTGACGGTAAAAAAGCTGTTTGTCATTTATAATCCTCCGCATTGGCATCAATAAAAATGGCTGCTTAAACCCGGTGAGATAAGATATCAGGGCAGACTTACAGTGTCTGCCCGATAAAATATTGTTGTAATTAAGAATGTCAATTGTTGCCTAGTCACATTTTGTTGGTGGGATAGCGGCAACTGCTTCAATTTCCACTAATACGTCTTTGGGCAGGCGGGCTGCTTCCACACAAGCCCGTGCAGGTGGATTTTCAGGAAAATACTGGCCATAAACTTCGTTAATTTTGCCAAAATCGTTCATGTCTTTAATAAAAACAGTGGTTTTAAGCACGTGCTTTAAATCGCCGCCGGCAGCCTTTAAAATGGCCTGCACATTTTTCAGCGATTGATGAGTTTGTTCCTGCACATCTGTAGGTATTGCGCCGGTGGCCGGGTCAACAGGAATTTGCCCGGATACATAGACCATTGGGCCAAACCTAACAGCTTGAGAGTAAGGGCCGATTGCGGCCGGGGCATTATCAGTGGAAATTACTTTGCGCTCGTGCATAACTTCTACCTCCTAAAAATGATAGCATTAAACATAGATAGTATATACCTTTAAATCTTATTTTATAAAGTGCTTTTTTCAGTGGTATAATGTCATGTGAGGAAGGGAGAGGACATATGCAGGATTATTTAGTTCGAGCTGTAGGCGGAGAAGGCCAATTTCGTATTTTTGCCTGTACAGCTACCAATTTAGTTGAAGAAGGCCGCCGCCGTCACAACACTTGGCCAATAGCTACAGCAGCTTTAGGTCGTACTATGATTGCCGCACTGCTTTTGGGTGCTAACATGAAAGGGAACGATTTAATAACCGTTCGCGTGCTTGGTGACGGTGAGTTGGGGGCAATTGTAGCTTCGGCAGATGCCAAAGGAAATGTGCGCGGGTATGTACAAAATCCTCAAGTGCACATGCCCAGCGTTAAACCCGGCAAACTGGCTGTAGGAGCGGCAGTAGGCAGGGGTACGTTATCTGTAAGCAGGGATTTGGGCTTAAAAGAACCTTTTACCGGAACGGTAGAATTAATATCGGGTGAAATAGCGGAAGATTTAGCTTTCTATCTAACAAATTCTGAACAAACACCTTCAGCGGTATCTCTTGGTGTGTTGATAGAAACAGATAACACTGTTAATGCTGCCGGTGGGTTAATTGTGCAGCTTTTACCGGGCGCAGAAGAGCATATAATGCAGAAATTGGAAAAAAACATCTCGGCCATGCCGCCGATAAGCAGTTTGGTTGCGGAAGGGGTGTCACCGGAGGAATTAATCAGCATAGCTGCTGAAGGATTGGATTATAAAACTGTACATCAATTACCAGTGCAATTTTCATGCAGCTGCAGCCGTGAAAGATTGGAATCACTGCTTATCAGTCTCGGTCGCGAAGAAATAGAAGAGATGCTTGCCGAGCAGGGCGGAGCGGAAGTTTGCTGCCATTTTTGCGCCGAGAAATATCAATTTAACAAAGCTGAGCTAAAACAGCTGCTTCAGGAAATGGACAAGCGTTAGCAGGCGTGATTACTAATCACGCCTCTTTTTCAAAAAATATAACGGTACAAATTTTTTTGTAAAAAGTTGTTGACTTTTATATTTGAATAATGTAAACTAATATATGTCGTTGAACGGCTCACAAAAAATTAAACATAAAACGGTGCTGTGGTGTAGTGGTTAACATGCCGGCCTGTCAAGCCGGAGATCGCGAGTTCAATTCTCGTCAGCACCGCCATTATGCGGAAGTGGCTCAGTGGTAGAGCATCGCCTTGCCAAGGCGAGGGTCGCGGGTTCGAATCCCGTCTTCCGCTCCAGTAAGACCAGGTGTTATTTGCCTGGTCTTTTTGCAAATTTAAGCTGGTGTTGAAAATGAAACTTACTTATCGGGTTGAAGAACATGAGCACGGTCGCACGGTGGAGAGTTTGCTGCGCTTTAAAATCGGCCTTTCTTCAACTATTATTCGAAAATTGAAAAGGTGCAGCGGAATTGCTGTTAACAATCAAATTGCTTACATTAAAGACAGAGTGGAGACCGGTGATACACTCAGCATTGATTTGGAGGATGATAATCAAACCGATGTTGAGCCGCAAAATATCCCTATAAAAATTGTTTATGAGGATGAGCATTTGTTAGTTGTGGACAAATCGCCGAATATGCTGGTGCATCCCTTAAAACACGAACCGTACAATACTCTGGCCAATGCAGTAATCCATTATTATCAGCAAAACAATCTTAAAACATCTTTTCGCCCGGTATATCGGCTGGATCGTAATACATCCGGTCTGGTGGTAATTGCTAAACACGCTGTGGCCGGCTGCAAATTATCACAGCAGCTGCACAGCGATTCATTTCGCCGCCGCTATTTGGCGGTGGTGCACGGGATTGTTTTTCAACGGCGGGCAGCTGTTGCTCTGCCGATTATTCGCTGTGCTGACAGCAATGTCAAACATACTATAGCCCCGCACGGTAAAAAAGCAGTAACTTATTACCACGTTGAAAAGTATTTTTATAACAGCACGCTGGTTAAGTTAGAATTGAAAACCGGGCGAACCCATCAAATTAGAGTGCACTTAAGCAGTATTGGCTTTCCTTTGATTGGCGATACTCTTTATGGCGGGCGTCCGGAGGGAATTAATCGCCAGGCACTGCACTGTAACTGTTTAGAATTAATTCATCCGATTACAAGAGAAAAACTGTTTTTAGAAGTGCCGCTGCCTGATGATATGATGAATTTAATCTTGTGATATAATATAAGCTATGACAAACAAAGTGGATTATCAAAAACTTTACAAATTAACTGCCGATGTAACCCCATTGGAGGAAGATTGCGGCGAACTCTGCGGTAAAATTTGCTGTCGACCTGATCAAGAAAATACTTTGGGGATGTACTTGTTTCCCGGTGAAGAAAAGATGTTTACAGGAAATGAAGATTGGCTGCACTGGGAGCGGCGCGACCCCCGCAGGGATGATTTCCCGCCGTCTTGGGTAGACCCGGTTTATTTTGTGCGCTGTACAAAGGCTTGTCCGCGAGAAATGCGGCCGCTGAGCTGCCGCTTCTTTCCGCTGACACCCCATGTTCTAAAGGATAAGCGGCTGATACTAATAAAAGAAACATTAGAACTGCCGTACACCTGCCCGTTAATTATTCAAGATATTCCGCTGAGCCCGGATTTTATCGAAGTTGTTGCTCAAAGCTGGCAGGAACTGCTCAAAGATTTTCGAATTCGTGATTTGGTAGAAATGGATTCTGCCGAGAGGGAGCTTGCCGGCAAGCTGCCTAAAATACTGTGGTGGGAAGAAAACAGAAAGGGTGTTTTGTAAAACTATTTTTAAATAGGCTGCTGCACACCAACTATATGTTTCTATGTCCCATCTTAAAAGCTAAAACAGCAGCTGTTTTTTGGTATATCCATTCCTTTTAAACTCTTTTCCTATGTAAATAAGCCTTTTATAACTGCAGGGTATTTAGGTCCTGCAGTTTTGTTTTTTGTAGAAAAAGAAGCTGTTTGCACAAGAACCTGTTGGTTCATTGTGCACCAGCCCTTTTCAGTTTTCCTTCCAGATAGGCAATAAACTGCTTAGCCACTCTGCCGGAACGTCCGCTGTGGCGCAATTCCCACTGTAATGCCAGTGTGTGCAGCTCGCTGCGATCCATTTCAATGCCCTGTTGTTTAGCCAAACCTTCTACAATTTCCAAGTATTGCTTTTGATCGGGGGCGGTGAAGGTTACTGTAAGGCCAAAGCGATCGGCCAACGAAAGTTTTTCCTGCATGGTATCAGCAGCATGAATATCATCCTGATGTCGGTCGCTGAATGTTTCGCGAATTAAATGCCGACGGTTGGATGTAGCATATATTAATACATTTTTCGGTCTTGCCTCCAAGCCGCCTTCCAATACAGCTTTCAAAGCTTTATATTCCACTTCAAATTCTTCAAAAGAAAGATCATCAATAAACAAGATGAAATACTGTGGGCGTGTTCTTAACTGCTGTACTACTGCAGGAAAATCAACTAAATATTGTTTGGGGATTTCAATCAGCCTTAACCCCCGATTTCCATAAGCGTGAATCAAAGCCTTTACTGTAGAAGATTTTCCGGTGCCTCGGTCACCGTACAATAAAACGTTGTTTGCCGGACACCCGGCCAAGAGTGCTTCGGTGTTATCAAGCACCTGCTGTCTCTCCTGCTGATAGCCAATTAAATCTGACAATTGAACCGGATCCGGATGGCTAACTCCTACCAGGCATTTTGTTTCCCCATCCCAACGCAGAGCGTGATAACGGCCAAAAATTCCTACTCCGTTTAGGTGATAATGTTTAATTAAGTCTTTAATACAACTGCTCCAGTCGGCGGCAGATGATAATTTAACAGACAAATTTTTGCCGGGTAACTCATCGTTATCAGTAGGGACAATCATTTCATCAAAATCTTTTAAAACATCAATATCATTAAACAAAATTTGCAGTATTTTAAGGTCGTGTAATGCGGCTTTAAACAAAGAAGGATTTATTTTATCTCCTTTGACCGCCGCTTGACGGGTAAAAGGATTATCATCTTGAATAATCAAGTTTAATAGATGATTTTGCCAGCCGTTTGTTAAATACTGCTGATCAAATTCGGAAGCTTCAGCTAGTTTAAAAAATAATTGTCCATAGAGTTCCTCGCGATTATTTTTTTCTGCACTTATTTTTAAAAATGCTTGCACCGCTTCGTCTTTTAATATGCTGCGGTAAAGGGTAAGGCTTTTTGCGCAGTTGGTAATGCTCATTGATCTTCCTCCCGATAATTAATGACGATGATTACAGTTGTTATTTTATAACAAACGTAAGTTTTTGCCTACCAAAATGTTTGGCAGCGTTAAATGATTAACAAATAACGCTTTTTTTGAATAATATGTGGAAATGTAATCAAATTGCTTAAGGGGGGCTAAACTTGAGAATTAGACAAGTTAGTTGTCCGGGGGGGACGATTTACCGGGTGCGTCAAGGAGATTCTTTATACACTGTTGCCGGCCGGTTTGGCATTTCTTTAAATGAACTCATTCAGGCAAATCCGCATATTTCTGATCCATCAAGCATACAGGTCGGTCAAGAAATTTGTATTCCGTTGGCTTCTCCTGTTAATTGTCCCAACGGGCAGTTGTATACTGTTCAAACAGGTGATACGCTAAGCGGCATTGCTCAGCGTTACGGCTTGACTTTAAATCAATTGGTGGTTGCTAATCCGCAGATTACCAATTACAACCTGCTGTATCCGGGTCAAGTGATTTGTATTCCCGCCGTCGACCCCGGGCCAATACCGCAAGGAGAGTGTGCTTTGGTAATTAGAGGCACAGATGTGGCACCGAATGCCCGCGGGGTTGCGCTTTTAAACTTTGATACTAACAATGTTTTAATTGCAGCAGCCGGATTACCGACAGCCAGTTATGAGTTTTTTGTCGCTTGGCTGATTACGCAAAATGTATCTGCGCGTATTGAACTGAGCCCTGCAAACGGGGTTTGGGCGGGTGAAGCTGATGATATCGATGTAAGTGATTTTACTGAATTAATTATTACCGCTGAAGATGAACCGGCACCCCTGGGACCGTTGGGAGCGACTGTTGCCCGAACATCATTAAACCAATGCCGGTAATATTTCGATAATATTATATTAAAGTGTTAAATGTGACAATTCATGGCAGTAACACATAGTATATAAAAAACTTTAGGGAGGTTGAATCATGAAAATAACCTTTAGGCCTGGTCAAAATGGTGAAAATAAATTTAAAAAACCAATTGATCCACCCAAAAAGACTTCTATAAACGAAGTTGTTGAAGAATCTACTGCTGAGGAAACACCGGTACAGGCTGTAGAACCTGAACAACAACCGTTGGAAATGGAAAAAGAGGAAAAAACCGAACAGATTGAACAGGAGCAAGTGGAGCAGGCAGAACAAACTGAACAAACTGAACAAACTGAACCAATTCAAGAACATTCGCTGCCGCAGCAAGCAGCTGACGACAAACAAGCCAAAGGCAAATGTTATGATGATTGTTATGGGAAACCGGGTTTTCCGAATTATCCCGGTTGTCCGGAACCTAATTGCCCTGTTGGCCCTGGCGGAAACAATAATCAAAAATGTGCCCCATATCCGTACCCCGGCTTTTATTATCCGCTGCAGTGTTTGGGTTACCCGTATATTCCATGGCAGAAATATTTGCGCACATATACACCGCGGG
The DNA here is from genome assembly GCA_965546615.1 of uncultured Peptococcaceae bacterium. Taxonomy (GTDB): domain Bacteria; phylum Bacillota; class Desulfotomaculia; order Desulfotomaculales; family Desulfohalotomaculaceae; genus CBEUVQ01. The sequence continues at coordinate 53,147 of CBEUVQ010000007.1, read as the reverse complement.
AAGCATTTGAGAGGGGTACTTTATTTCCGGAATTATGGAGCCCTTATTTTCCGGATGCTAAACCCCCGGTGATACCTCGTCCTTATATCAATTATGGTCAATGTATGCCGAAGATGCGGCGCTAAACAAAGGAGGTAAAAAAATGAACTGTGGTGTTGTTTTAGACAGACGGTGTATGAGGCTGATGCGGGAATTTATGGAATGGCATTTTGTTCAGGAGGATTTAAAATTGTTTTTAGATACTCACCCTGATGATGAAAAGGCACTGCGTGATTATCAGCAGGCATCCAGAAGGGCTATGCAGATAAAAGATGAGTTTAATCGCACCTGCTATGCCTTAACTGCGGAGGAAGTTACCCGAGATGACTACTGGCAATGGATTGAGTCTCCATGGCCTTGGGAAATAGAATATTAGGAGGGACTTACCCATGTGGTTGTATATTAAAACTTTAGAATACCCCATTCGGGTAAGTAAGCCCGATGTAAAGATGGCAAAATTTTTACTTACCCAATACGGCGGCCCGGACGGTGAGCTTTCTGCTGCTTTGCGTTATTTAAATCAGCGGTATACAATGCCGACAAAGAAAGCTCAAGGACTGTTAACCGACATTGGCACTGAAGAATTAGGCCACTTAGAAATGATTGCTACAATGGTTTACAAATTGCTCAAAGGAGTGCCGGTAGAAGTTCTTAAAAGAGAAGGTTTTGGAGAACACTATGCAGTTCACAACGGTGCGCTGTTTTATGCAGATCCTAACGGTGTGCCTTGGACGGCTTCGTATATTCAAGCTCAGGGCGATCCGGTGGCTGATCTGCATGAGGATATGAACGCTGAACAAAAAGCACGTCAAGCATATGAACAGTTAATTAATTTAACTGATGACCCTCTTTTAAAAGATGGGCTGCGTTTCTTGAGAGAGCGGGAAGTGGTGCATTATCAGCGTTTCGGCGAAGCTTTAAACAGCGTCCAAGGTTTTGTAGAAAGCAGAAGATTTTTCTAACAGCAAGCAAAAAGTCCCAGGATTGTCCTGGGACTTTGCTGTGAACGATGACTTTGTGTAGTTATGAGGATTTTTTAATATTTTCCACAGCCACCGAAAGCATCAGTTTAATCCGGTTTAATTGATTTACTTCGCTGGCTCCGGGGTCATAGTCTATTGGTGCAATGTTGGCCGCAGGATAGGAGCGGCGCAGTTCTTTAATCATTCCCTTTCCGGTAATGTGATTCGGTAAGCAGGCAAACGGCTGCAAACAAAGGATGTTATTTACACCGCTGTGGATGAGCTCTACCATTTCAGCCGTTAAAAACCAACCTTCCCCCGTTTGGTTGCCTAGTGATAAATGCTTGGAAGCATATGTGCCCAACTCTTCAATTGATTTGGGGGGGTCAAACCTTTTGCTCTGCTGTAAAGCCTTTTTCATGTCTTTGCGATAGGATTCAATGGTGCTGATAGAAATTCTGCTTTTCAGTGCTTTTTTCAAGCTGCCGGAGAGAAGCTGATACCGAATATTATTGTTATACAAACAGTACAAAAAGAAGTCAATTAAATCCGGCACTACTGCTTCAGCACCTTCTTTTTCTAATAGTTCAACTATGTTGTTGTTGGCCGTCGGGTGAAATTTAACTAAAATTTCGCCCACAATTCCAACTTTTGGCTTTACTAAATCTTCATAAATCTCCAAGCTGTCAAAATCGCGAACAATATTGTAAATGTTATTTTTAAATTCTCTTTTGTCAGCGTTTATCAACGATTTTTGGCATTTGTCTACCCAATACTGATATAAACGGTTGGCGGAACCAGGTACTTTTTCGTATGGCCGCACCCGATACAGCACTCTCATTAATAAGTCGCCGTACACTAATCCCATCATCAGATTGTTAAAGATAGGCAGAGTAATTTTAAATCCGGGGTTTTTTTCTAAACCGGCGGAAAGCGAGATCACCGGCACATGCCCGATTCCGGCGTCTTTCAGTGCTTTTCTTATTATCGCAATGTAGTTTGTTGCCCGGCACCCGCCGCCTGTTTGGCTGATTATTACCGAGGTATTGTTTAAGTCGTATTTTCCGGACATTAATGCTTTCATTAACTGACCAACTACTATTATTGTAGGATAACAGGCATCATGATGCACATACCTTAAACCTTCGTCAATAGCACTTTTATCGACCGATGGGAGCACTTCAATGTTATAGCCGGCTTTATTAAAACCGGTTTTCAAAAATTGAAAATGAATCGGCGACATTTGAGGTGCTAAAATGGTATGAGTTTTCCTCATTTCTTTGGTGAACAGCACTCTCGGTGGATTAGAGTATAATTTTTTCGGTGCAAAGTTTCTTTTATCCCGCTCCTTAATTGCGGCAATCAGCGAACGCACCCGAATGCGGACGGAGCCTAAGTTGCTGATTTCGTCAATTTTTATCATGGTATAAATTTTTCCATAAGACTCCAATATTTCTTTAACCTGATCGGTAGTTACCGCATCTAAGCCGCAGCCGAAAGAGTTAAGTTGAATTAATTCCAGGTTTTTCTGCTGGGCCACATAAGCTGCCGCCGCATACATTCTGGAATGATAGACCCATTGGTCAACTACCCGCAGAGGTCTTTCTACTTTCGCCAAATGCCTGATGGAATCCTCACATAAAACAGCAAAGCCGTAAGATTTAATCATCTCCGGTATACCGTGATTAATTTCCGGGTCGATGTGGTATGGTCTGCCGGTCAGTACAATGCCTTTCAGATTGTGTTCTTTAATGTATTGAAGCGTTTCTTCTCCTTTTTTTCGCACATCTTGCTTGTAATTATCCAGCTCAGCATAAGCTTTTTTTACAGCCCGAGCTATTTCATGTTTTGGAATACCTTCCGGTGCCAGCTCTTCCGCCAAGCGCTTAATCAATCTTTTTGGCTGATCAATAGGTAAAAATGGGTGATAAAAAGTAACGTTTCCGGTTTTTAAAATCTCCATATTGGCATTGATAGTTTCCGGATACGAAGTTACTATTGGACAATTAAATTGATTATTTGCTTCTGTGTCTTCTTGAATATTAAAGGGAATACAGGGGTAAAAAATCTTTTTTACATTCTTTTTTACCAAGTCAGCAATATGTCCATGCACCAGCTTGGCGGGATAGCATACCGATTCCGAAGGGATAGTTTCCATTCCCAATTCATATATTCTCTTTGACGACCGGCCGGAGAGTACCACCTTATAACCTAACTCTGTAAAAAATGTAAACCAGAAAGGGTAGTCCTCATAAATGTTTAACACCCGGGGGATGCCGATTACCCCTCTGGTGGCCTCTTTGGCTGATAACGGTTTATAGTTAAATACTCTTTGATACTTATATTCATAAAGGTTGGGAATACTGTTTTTTATCTGCTCTTTTCCAACACCTCGTTCACATCTGTTTCCTGAGTAAAACTTTTCACCGTTGGAAAAACGTTTAATAGTAATTAAGCAGTTATTGCCGCATAATCCACAGCGTTTCATTGTTGTTTCAGTTGAAAAATCCTTAAGGTCTTCTGCTTTGAGCAGAGTGGTTTGATAATTTGGCTGATAGTTTTCTTTAGCCACTAAAGCTGCGCCAAAAGCCCCCATTATCCCGGCTATATCAGGACGTACCACTTCGCGATTTGTAATTTTCTCAAAGGCCCGTAAAACAGCGTCATTGTAAAAGGTGCCGCCTTGAACAACAATTTTTTGGCCTAATTCTTCAGCATTTCTCAATCTAATTACTTTAAATAAAGCGTTTTTAATTACAGAAAGTGAAATACCTGCCGAAATATCACTGACATCTGCACCTTCTTTTTGTGCCTGCTTTACGCGAGAGTTCATAAATACTGTACAGCGTGTTCCTAAATCTACCGGATTTTTTGAGCTGATTCCAAGCTGAGCAAATTCTTTCACGCTCATGTTTAACGAGTTGGCGAACGTTTCAATAAATGATCCGCAGCCGGATGAACAAGCTTCGTTTAACATGATGGATTCAATTGCTCCGTTACGAATGAACAAGCTTTTCATGTCTTGTCCACCAATATCTAAAACAAAATCTACGCCCGGCAAAAAGAAATTAGCTGCTTTATAATGGGCTACGGTTTCGATTTCTCCAATATCTATTTTCAGTGCCGCTTTTATTAAATGCTCACCATAACCGGTGACTGCTGAGCAAGCAATTTTTATATTTTCATTCAGTTTTTGATACAGCTTCTTTAAGGCTTCGACGGTAGACTCCAGCGGGCTGCCCATGTTACTGCCGTAGTGAGAGTATAACAAACTGCCGTCATTACTGATTAATGCCAGCTTTGTCGTGGTTGATCCGGCATCTATGCCTAAAAAAGCTTCCCCAGCATAATCTTCCAAAGCAATCCTCTTTACTTGGTGCTGAGCATGACGTTTCTTGAATTCTTCATACTCATCAGCAGTGGCAAATAAAGGCTCTAACTCGCCGCACTCTTCATTGTTTATTTTCAGAATATTTGGAGCGCGGTCATACAAGCATTCAAAAGAAAACGGTTCTTCGGCACGAGAAGATAATGCCGCTCCAATAGCGACAAAAAATTGAGAGTCCTCAGGGAAAATAACATTATTATCTTTTAACTTGAGAGTTTCAATAAATCGATTTCTCAGTTCAGACATAAAGTGCAGCGGTCCACCTAAAAAAGCTACATTGCCGGTTATCGGCCGGCCTTGAGCCAGTCCACCGATAGTTTGATTAACAACCGCTTGAAGAACTGAAGCGGCTATGTCTTCTTTAGGCACACCTTCATTTAGTAACGGCTGCACATCTGTTTTTGCAAATACACCGCATCGGGATGCAATAGGGTAGATGTGTTTATGTTTTTTAGCCAGTTCGTTTAAACCGGCAGCATCAGTCTGCAGCAGTGACGCCATTTGATCAATAAAGGCGCCGGTACCGCCGGCACAAGTGCCGTTCATTCTTTGTTCGACAGATTCACCCCAGTAGGTGATTTTAGCATCTTCACCGCCTAGTTCTATTGCTGTATCAGTATTTGGAATTATATTTTTTATAGCGTGGGCGCAAGCAATTACTTCTTGAATGAAAGGTAATCCTAATTTTTGCGAAACAGTAAAACCACCTGAGCCGGTAACCATCATCGTCAGCAAACTTCTGTGCAGGATGGATTTAGCATCTTCAAACAAAGCATTAACGCTGCTTTTAATGTTGGAGAAATGCCTTAAATACTTTTTGTAAACGATATTGTTATTGCTGTCTAATATGACAATCTTTACCGTGGTAGAGCCAATATCCAGTCCAACATTTAAAACCCTACTCATTTCTGTTCCTCCAATGCGTATCATGGCAATGATAACAGTACCCCGTTAGGTATACTGACAGGGCATCTGCGATGGAATGACTTTGTATTAGGGATTAAGAATATATTATCAAATATTTTAGGGTAAAGTGGCTTTTTTTTAAATACCTTTTATGATCTTTATCGAATATATTTTAATTTAATTAGTAGAGCACCAAAGTTTATATAAATTAAATGTCAAAATAAAAAAAACTATTGTTTACAATGAGAATTTTTGCTAATATATTAAAAGAATGTTACAATTTTATTACATTTTCTGCTGGAAATAATTATTTACTGTTGCTTAACTAACTAACAGTAATACGCCGAATTGCCGCAGGCAAGCGGGGGAACCGTTTTTTTGTGGGGTTTGTTGCTTTTTAAAGCAAAGGGCTATCTTTCGGTCCTAACCCGGCAGCTAACTTCGCAGGCGTGGAAAGAGGGGCAAAATGAAAAGAGCAAAAAAACTTTTGTATTCAGCTGCGATAACCGCGTTTTTATCTATTATACCATCAACAGCTTTTGCAGACACAGTGCATATTGTGCAAAATGGTGATTCATTATGGAAAATTTCAGCAGCTTACGGTGTCACTGTTGACGAAATTCAGCGTCTTAATTCTCTTAGTTCGACTTTAATTCACCCCGGCCAGACTTTGGTTGTAAAAAAAGATAACAGCACAGGCAGTTCTGCCGAACGGGTGCGGGCTGTCGATGTTTCCAGAGGGGAGGACAGGGCAAAGGCACTGATTGCATATGCCAAGTCATTTGAAGGCGTGCCCTATCGTTCCGGTGGACAATCTCCTGCCGGTTTTGATTGCTCGGGATTTGTAAAGTATGTATTTAAAAACTCAGGAATAGAACTGCCGCGTACTGCCGCCGGGCAGTATAACTTTGGCACGAAGATTTCTGCCCAAGAAGCTCAGCCCGGTGATATAGTAGCTTTCAAAGATGGCGGACATATTTCTCATACCGGCATTTACATCGGCAATAACCAGTTTATAAGCTCTACTTCCTCCCGAGGCGTACTGGTAACATCTATCTATGGACCTTACTGGGGTGAGCACCTCTACGGGTTTAGCAGGGTAATACCTTAAAAAAAGAAGGAGCTGTATGCACAACAACCAAGTGGTTTATTGTGCATACAGCTCTTTTTTATGCGGCAGTTTGCGCTCACTAATAAGTCCAGGTCGGACCTTGGTATAAGTTGGATTTAAACTTGGTGCTTTCCGGGCTGAAAAAATCGCGATACATTATCAGGCAATAAACAGCAATATAAGCCAGACCACCAATCAGCAGTGCTGTCATTGGAGATCCCTCCTTACAGTATTTGATTTTAGTATAGCTGTAAAACTATGTAAGTTCAAGACTTTTGTATACAATATACAAAAGTCTAAATAGTCAAAAAATGCAAAAAAAATCAGCCATACTGTTTTAAAGCAGGCTGTGTTAAATATGTTTACTATATTAATAATCTTCAGCTAAACAATGTAATTATTAGTTTTTGTAACAGCATGTTATTAGCACTAATCAGAGAGGTTAACATAACTAAGAAAATCATTTAGCTCTTCGATAACCTCATCCAGTGGAATTGCTTTTGCCTCCAATTCAAAAATAGAACGTCCGAAATTAGTACCCATTTCATAACGATGAGTGCTAAATTTAGTGGGAACGACTTGATTTTTAAACCATTTTCTGGCCGCTTTATAAGGTATATGGAAGCAAAAGCGGTAATCAGCATAGGTGATGACAAACTCGTACAGGTTGTAGTGGCGGTCATCTTTAATGCACCAGTTACATCCACCGGTTAGACGGGCATAATCACTGTAACTGACATTTTGTTTGCGTGCTTTTCTTTTGCATTCTGAACACAGTTTAACGTGCTGTTCACCATGAATAAGGAAGATGTTTAAACTGTCTTCACACCGGTATTTCTGATAAAAAGCATATAAAACCTTTTCTTTTAAATCATAAAGATACTCGTTTCCGGTTTTGGCGTAATGGTTAAGATGAAATAAAAAATATGATGCGCGCAGTAGGCGGTAAATTCTTTCTGATGCCAAGTCAATTGAAGCTAAAAATTTTTCTTTTTGTGATTTTATATTCTGGGCAGCGCTGCGCCGGTTGACCCTTAAATGTGCAGCTTTTTTTGCACCGAGGCGGGCATTTTCTTCTGACTCCCACTTACGGATAATGCGAGGCATTTGATCAATAAGGCTTTCCACTTGAGCGGGTTGAAAAAGATATATTTTGCCATTTTTTAGCTGTGCTGTATCAATAACCTCTAGATAGCCTTCATTGGTTAATTGATGCACTTTTGAGGGGGTAATACCAAGAGTTTTGCAGACCTCGGCAATACTTAACAATTGCCGCATAGCTTTCATCAATACCGCCCCCTTGATATCTTTTTTGTTTTCCTTCAGCTTTGGTAGAAAATCAGCATAAAGCCTTTATTTTTTGTTTGGCAGAATTTAACGCACCGGCAAATTTTTCTGTTACATCACGGATCAGCTGTTGAAACTCTTTTTGAAATTCCGGCTGATTTTCCAAATCTACTTGTACGCTGCTGCCGTAGCGTGCTTCCATCTCTTGAATGGCCTGCTGATACTTTTGATTTAATTTAGCAGAAACCGACGCTTTTGCCTGCTCCACCATTTGCAAGTAATAGTTAAAAAGATAATCCAATTCATTCGCAATTTCAGTTAAGCGATCTTTGTCCTGCTTTATTTGAAAAAGGCCGGCAAGTGCTTTTTGGTTTAATTGCTTGGTATCTTCATCAGCGGGCAGAGTAATGTTTTTTAGAAGCGTTTCTTCAATGCCCTCTAAAACATAAGGATAGATATCCGGGGATATATTGGTCAGTTCTGAAACCAGATCTGCTCCGCTGTTTAAATATTTGCCTGCCAAATGACTGCCTTGAGGTTTATATTCCAGGCGATTTAGCTCTTCTTTGGAAACTTGGGGTATTGCAGCAGCACGTTCCAGTGCTTTTTCTAATGCACTTTTTATTTTATTGTCAGACATGTTTGAGCTTTACCTCCTTTATATGGTTGTAAATCACTTACATAATTAACGGAGATTAATTTTATGCTAACATTATTACAGCAGTACTGCAAGCGCTGCTATTCAAATCGTTTGCGCACAGCTGTGCCGTTTAAATAATCAAATTTTTTTCCTTGGAAGGTATCCAGTTCTGCAAGTCGGTTTTCAATACCTTTTTTAATCAGCCACCAACTTGTTCCCCAGTTAGAAAAAAGATTTTTTTCCTGCGGTCCTTTGCCCACCAAGCGCTGAATTACTATGTTTGGGTCTAAATACTCGAGAAAGCAAACCACCCGGTTGATATACTCATCTAAAGTGATAATGCTGAACTCGCCTCGTTTATACATTTCGCCTAATACTGTTTTTTCCACTACATACAGTGAATGTAATTTTACGTAATCTATCTTTAGGGCTGACAGCAGTTTGGCGTTTTCGATCACGTCAATGTTGTCATCCCAGGGAAGATTTAAGATGATATGGGTACAAATTTCAAAATTCCTGGCTTTAATACGCTGTACTGCGTCTACAAATTCTGCTAAAGTATGGCCGCGGTTAACCTTATGCAGCGTATGATAATTTACGGTTTGCAGGCCCAACTCAATATCGATAGCCAACGGTCGAGATAAATTTTGCTGCAATTGCTGTAAAAAGTCGAGATAGCGATCATTAATGCAGTCCGGTCGGGTGGATACAGAAATTCCCACTACATCCGGGTCGGATGCCGCAGCAGTAATGTTTTCTTTAAATTGTTCCAACGGCAGGTAGGTATTGGTAAAAGCTTGAAAGTAAGCGATAAACTTATCTGCATTAAAGCGCTGCTGAAAAAATTCCTTATTTGCTGCTATTTGATCCTGCACCGGCAGTGTATTCGGCAGACACTGAAACCCGGCACCTTCTTCATCGCAAAAAATGCAGCCTCCGATGCTCAGCGTTCCGTCACGATTGGGGCAGTCACCGGGGAGGTTGACGGGCAGTTTGTAAACTTTCGCTCCAAATTTTTTTTGTAAGTGTTCTGAATAAATGCGATAACGTGATTTTTGTTCAACCATTTGCTAAACTCCTTTAATTCTTAGCATATCCGTTTTGGGTAAATTAAAGCCCGGCAGTTAGAAGATAATATTACATCAATGATATCATATATGTTGGCAGCCGAGGGGAGAATATACCGGTTAATCAGCAGAAAAAATAACCCCGACAAAGTAGATTGGCGGGGTTATGCAGAAGAAAATGTGACAGAAGTGGTCGTTCGCTTAATGTAGACGGTGCGGTTAAAAAAGCTTTTAACTGTTTAAAGCAGCTCAAAACGGTAGCCTTGGGCTTTTAAATCTTTAATAATTTTGTCTAATGCGGCAGCATTATCTGAAGAAACGGCATGCAGTAAAATTACCGCTCCATTGTGCACATTGGTCATAACATGATTGTAAGCCCGTTCCCAACCCTGCTGCTGGTCTACCTGCCAATCTTGGTAGGCCATGCTCCAAAAAACTGTTCTATAGCCTAAATCCTCTGTGATTTTTAATGTCCGCTCGCTCCATTCTCCCATTGGAGGGCGGAACAAATACATATCATAATTAACTATTTTTTTAAGCTGGCTTTCTAAACCTTTAATTTCTTGAACTACTTGCTCATCAGATAAAGTAGGCAGGCTGGGGTGATTTACCGAATGGTTGCCCAGCACATGTCCTTCATTGACGATACGCTCCACCAGTTCCGGGTTGGACTTTAAATATCCGGAAGTGATAAAGAAGTGGGCTTTAACATTATTTGCTTTTAAAGTATCTAAAATATCAGTGGTGTATCCGTTTTCGTAGCCTTCATCAAAGGTTAAGTACACTACCTTTTCATCTGTATGTACAGTATATATCCCGCCGTATTTTTCCACTACCGGTCCTACCCAGCCTACAGCAGGAGGAAGGTGTTGGCTGTTGCGTGTAAATCCCCAGCCATGCTTGGTATTATCATAATCAGCATAGGACCCGGCGGGCTCAGCTGATGGAACTTCAGCCGGTTTTTCCGCAGCGGTTTGGTTGGAATTACTCGGCTGAACTTCAATCGTTTTTTCTGGCTCTTGCTGCTGCTCGGGTTGAGCAGCAGGCTGCTTGGTGGAAATTTGTTCTTTGGCTTTTTGTTCGCCGTTTACTTCAGGCAGCTGGTTGTTTAAAGAAAAAGTTTGATTAAGAAAGGCCAGCGCCGCTAAAACGAAAGCACCAATTATCAGGGCGCTTTTTTTCATTAACATCACCTCTGCCTGAAATTATATCGACTAAAAATTACAAAAGTATTAAAAGTAAAACAGTTTTGCGTTTTGCAGCCAACGCATTTACCGAAGCAAACGGTAGCGGTGCAGTTACTCACTTACCAGTTTTCTCAACAACCGGCCAAACTGGTTAATTACTGTGTAGTAATCGCTCCACGGGATGCTGTGCTGGTAGCCGTAAGGCTGCACTTGGCTGCTGACGGAGATATGAATTAATTTACAGCCCATATTCTGCAGCTTGCGGGCCTGCTCTTTTACCATGTTTTTCTCCCGGCCGGGGTTAGGATTGCCGTCGGCGAGAACAATCAGTACTTTCGGTACTAAATGCCGTCCTTCACTAATTAAGCGGGCAGCGCAGTGTTTCAAAGCACTTCCCTCCGGTGTTGTGCCGTCGGCAGTAACGGTGCCCAGCCTGGCTTTAACATTTAAAGAAGGAGAATACAGTTCGGTAATGTCTACCAGTACCTTTTGACTGAAGCCAAAAACCCAGGTCTGCACCGAATTAATTGGCTCCATTGCTTCTACAAACAAAGCGGTTAAGCTGCGCGCCAGGTCTAATCTGGTCATTTGATCATCAATTTTTGACGTCATTGAAGAACTGCAGTCGAGCAGCAAAGCAATATCTAAATTTCGCGTACGCGTTTCAACAATCTGCGAACGACTGAAAATTTTGTTGGAAAAAGGGGCTTGGTACAAAGCATCCTGATCTAATTCGCCGCTGGGCAGTCCGTATTGGTTGATCACCTGACGGGTATTGGCCCAACTCAGCTTGTTGCGCAGCCGGATGATATGAGGCAGTATTTGCTGCTTGGCCTGCGCATATATTTCCGGTGCTTCATCGGTTATTACCGGTTTGCGAAATGTTACCATTGTCGGCGGCGGCACATCCGGTTCCATTTGAGCGGCGGCACTTAACTCACCCATGTTGGCGACACTGACTTCTTCTTGGCGTAAATTTTGCACCATTTGCTGCATGTTTTCAGAAATAGAGGTTTTACCGTTATCCCTTTGATTGCCGGATGCCGGTTGTTCACTGTTAAAATTATCTATAAAGCTCACCGGTTTTACATAGGCAACGTCATGCTGAATAATGTTGCCGAACAGCTCATTGTACACTCTTAATGCCAGTGTTTTGGGATTTACTCTTTTTAAATCGTCAAATTTATCTTTTGTTAAAGCGCGGTCAATCGTTTCCGCAGCTTTTCGCACCCGGGGGACAGCTGAGCGATACCCGGTAGTGGAACGCAGCATTAAAATCAAATCAATAGTGCGGGTATTTAACTCAATGTCCATGAGATTTTCGCCGCCGATTTCTGGCGGATGTTTCTTTCCTAAATCAAACTGATAATAGCGGTACTTTTCAAAATATCCTTTGTAGCCGGGGTACAAAAGAGTGGTTAACCTTTCCACGTAAATATCTTCCACTAAATTGCGCACCGCCCCCGCAAAAGGGTTGCCGGGAATTTCGGTGTAAAATTCCTGGTTGGTATATTGGGCGTGAGCGGCTTCATGCAGTGCCATGCCGGTCAGCACATCGACGGAATCAGCCAATGAAAAACCGGCCGGAGGGTTCATAATCGGTCCGGCATCTAAAGTGATTATTCCTTGTGCATAATCAGTGGTGATATTTTTAGAAGCAAAGTTTACTTGGAAGCGCTGCCGGCCATGAACAATGTCAACTACTCTGGCCACAGCATTTAGCACCGCTACTAACAAGTAAGCTTTTGCTTCATCATCATCTGCGGATTGTCCGGTTGAAGCGGAAAATATTTTAGCATCACCTGTGGTGCGGGAAGGTGTGTCATCCAAACCGGTTCCGGTGAGCCAGAAATCAGATAAGCTGGGCATCTCTGCATACCTCCCGGTTAAGCTTCAGGCAAATAAGCTTGAATAACTTGCAGTACAGTGGTTTGTTCACTGTCAACACCGCCGTCCGGCGAAAAGCGGTGCACAAAGGCATACTTTAGTGCCGTTTTAAGCGGTTGGTTGCGGCGCAGCAGCGCAGCGGCGGCAATTGCCGGACGAAAACCGGTTGCTTTACTGATGCTTTCTTCATGGTACAAATCGTTTAACTTATGAGTGATCCGGGCAAGCAGTGACGCTTGTTCTAATTCAATGCCGTGATATTTCACCAGTAAGTTGGTCATCACATCTATCGGCGGCAGTTCCAGACGAATCAGCTCAAAGCGATCCTCAACAGCGGCATCTTCCATAAAAATACCGGTATGGCTGCGTCCGCGGTTTTCTGTGGCGATAAAAATGCATTGGGGATGCACATGAATGGTTTCTTTAGTTTCTTCTACAAAAACCTCCCGGTTGTGATCCAAAATGGTATAGATAGAATTATGAATGTCGGGGGTAACACGGTTAAACTCATCCAGAGCAATAATTCCGGGACGCTGAATGGCGTCAACAAATTCTGATTTAACAAACACAGTTTGGCCGCCGACAAATTCCCAATGACCAAACCAATCACGAGGTGTGCGAATGGCGCCAACGTTTACCCGGTGAAAGGGCAAATTATGAGCTAAAGCCAATCTGCGGCACAGCTCGGTTTTGCCTGTACCCGGATCGCCGGTTAACATAACATTTAATTTGGAAAACATCAGGTCTTGAATTACCTGCAGTTTTTCCTCTTCTATGTAAAAACCCGGCAAGGAATTTACGTTTACACCCCAGTTTTCTAAAGAGGAAACTTTATTCAACGACATAATTTTCACTCCTTTTTGTACGAGTAATTACAAAGATTATAACCAAGTTTGTTTTTTATTGTGATGATATTTATCATACTAAAAAAAATAAGGTTCGCAAAGCCAAAAAACCCACTGTTATACCGGCGGAATTTCTTATACAGTCGGCGAAGAATCAATGGCTTTAAAGCGGGGCATAATAAAAGCTGTTTAACGGCAATTTATGCCTTAAACCGGGACTGAAAATTAAATTAAGGAAACTTAGCTAAAAGCTAAGTTTCCTTAACGAGTAAACGGTTTGTTTTTTGTTCCGGTATTTTCTTTTTTTGCGGTTTCAATCGGACAATTTTCGTTATGCTTAATACCGCATTTTAAGCAAATTTCATTGTAATCTTCGATGTCAACCAGGCCGGCCTCGATGAAAGCAATCATACCGCGAATAAAGGCGTCTCTTTTTTGATCATCCATGCGCTCAATTACTGCCTTCCAAGAGTTTATTTCTGCTTGGTCGGCTTTTTGAATTAATTCTTTGCCCAGCTCAGTTAACTGCAGCGTTATTGCCCGCCTGTCTTCCGCAAAATTCACTCGTTCTACCAGCCCTTTTTTTTCCAAACGGTCGGTCATTTTCGTAACCGCTGCATTGCTGATATTTAATCCTTCGGCAAGATCACTTAACAGATTGCGTTTGTGGTGGTTGAGATAGCGCAGTGCTGTAAACTGAGAAGGTGTTATATCGACTTGTTTATTAATATGTCTGCAGGAGTCGGCTTTGATACGATTAAACATCCGTACAAAAAGTTCTGCTAAATTACAAGCTTGTTGCATATCTTGGTTCATTTTCAGCACCTCATTTGCTCTATAACAGTTAATGACTAAAGTTTAACTTAGTTAAATATGACTGTCAATATTACTTTTGCGGTAGTATTTGTAAAAATAAAAGTTTATAATGTATTTGTTACAAAAAAGGAGGGGTTTTGTTGAAAAAAGCAATTATTGAAACTGATCATGGGAACATTGTACTTGAGCTTTTTGAAAAAGATGCACCCGGCACAGTAGAAAATTTTGTATCTTTGATTAAAAAAGGTTTTTATGACGGACTTACTTTTCACAGAGTAATTCCTGGGTTCGTGGCTCAAGGCGGCTGCCCTTACGGTACCGGTACCGGTGGCCCGGGTTACACCATCAAATGTGAGACTGAAGGAAATCCCAACAAACACGTGCGCGGTGCGCTGTCGATGGCTCATGCCGGAAAAGATACCGGCGGCAGTCAGTTTTTTATTTGCTATGATTCCTTTCCGCACTTAGACGGAGTGCATACAGTATTTGGTCAAGTTATAGAAGGTATGGACGCAGTGGACAAGATTAAACCGGGCACAAAGATGAATAAAGTAACAGTTGTTGAGGAATAAAAAAGGCAGGCGATTAAAAGGGGGAGCGGTTAACGCCCCCCTCAGTTTTTTTGCTGCTTTTTTTCTTCACATGAAGCCAACTGTAATCTGCTGCCGTCCGGATAATACTTTCGTGAATAAGGAATGTATTCACTTCGCTTTGCCATTGCTGATACCCGCTTTAAATCCAATTCGATAATTGAGCATACTTCAGCCAGTAAAGATTGACTGTTATACAGGCTGTTTTGCTCACAAAAATTAAACTGCATGGCAATAACACCGCGTTGTTTGATGCGGCGGTAGACAGCAACCATTTTGATGCCGTCCAATTTGCAGAGCTGCTCTGCCACCGTGCTGTCTTCGGTGTAAACAGCCCAATTTCCTTGTCCTAAATACCAAATGTCGTTGCACATAATTATTGTATACTGTGTAAACTTTAAAATTCCTGCTAATACTCAAGGTTTTCTTAATAATTAAGCAAAATTACATGGCCATTGGGGTAAGAAAGACAGTTTTGTCCTTTGTTTTTCAGCCGGCATACTGCGTAATGCGGCCGGTCGTCCCGCAGCAAATTCAATCAGCCTGCAAAATCTTTTTGGCTAAAGCTGCACCGCAGTTGTATGCTTTTGCTAGGATATCGGCATCTTTTAGTACCGCACCAGCTTCAAAGAACCCTTCGGCGGTAAGTTCATCGACAATTTGATAACCCAGAGCTTCCAGCGGCAGGCGCATTGCGGGAACAGTCACCCCGATGTTTGGTGGGCTTTTTTGGTCGCACACTGTATATACTAACGCCATTTTCCCGGGAGAGAGCAGACTGTGCCAATTACGGCGGTTTTCCGGATTAAAATAATAAAATGGATACAACCTGTCAATAAATATTTTCATTCGGGCGCTAATATTATAGTTGTGCGTGGGTGAGCCTAATACCAATCCTTGAGCCGCTTTTATTTTTGGATAAAGAAGCTGCATATCGTCTTTGTGTGCCCGGCACACCCTTGCTGTGCGGCAGCCTTCGCAGGCGATACACTGCCGAAGCCGCAGATTGCGCAGGTAAATTGTTTCTGTGACGGCACCTTGAGATTTGGCACCTTCCATAATTTTATTCATCAAAATTTCAGTATTGCCGCCTTGGCGTAGTGTCCCGCTGATACCGAGAATATAGGCTTTTTCAACCAATGAATATCCCCCCGCAATTTGTGATATCCTAACAGGCAATATATATGTATAATATTGACAGATAATATAAAGGTGGAGGTGTCTATAATATGGAATTTAAAATCACGATTGAGTATTGTATTGCCTGAGGTTATTTACCCAGGGCTGTCAGTTTGGCAGAAAAATTGCTGCGAATGCATAAGACCAAGTTATCGGGCTTAGAGCTTATACCTTCTGGCGGGGGTGTTTTTGAGATCAAAATTGATGATCAACCAGTCTTTAGTAAAAAAGAACTGGGGCGATTCCCGGAAGAAGGTGAAGTAGAAAAAAAACTGGAAGCAATAATTAAATGACCTCTGCTATAAAGTGTTATATTGCTTGAAAATATTTTGATCATAGTGTTCTAATATATCCAAATCGATATCGTTAACCAAATCTTTTAAACGAGTGTATTCTTTTTGAATGCCGCTGCTTGAATCATAGGTAAAAAATTTACCGTTAGCAGCGGTAACTTTAATTTTTTTAGAGTTATTGCCGATAGTTATCTCATTGTTTTTAACCTGCAAAGCATAATCAATAAATAACAATAATTTGATTTTTTTTCTTTTATCATATTTAACACCGGAAGTAGACATTTGCAGCACCTCCAACTTCTTTAAAGAAAACTTCGTCATTTTTTAATATAATCCTTGTTATTTATTTAAAAATAATACAGCAGAAAAAATACATATTCGGAATATAACTTGGTAAAACAGCGTATATATATAGCTATGGATATTTAGAGGCTGGAGGGGAACTGATGTATTATTATCGAACGGTGACTGTAAATCCAAAACTGCCTGAAAGAGTAAGCAGGCTGCAGGAGCTGGCTTATAACTTTTGGTTTAGCTGGAATTCAAAGGCTGCGGATTTGTATGCGATGATAAATAAAACATTATGGGAAGCAATGTATCATAACCCGGTGCGATTTTTGATTAATGTGCAGCAAGAAGAATTAGATGCGGCTGCTAATGACCCTAACTTTTTAGCAGAATATGATGCTGTCATTGCTGAATTTGATAAATATATGCAGCAGGCTAAATGGTTTCAAAAAGAGTTTCCCAATCACAGCAGCAAAACTATTGCTTATTTTTCGGCAGAATTTGGGCTGCACGAATCGCTGCCAATTTATTCCGGCGGCTTAGGGCTGCTGTCCGGTGATCACAGCAAGGCTGCCAGCGACTTAGGTCTGCCGTTTGTTGGGGTTGGACTTTTATATAAACATGGGTATTTTACTCAAAGACTGAATAATGAAGGATGGCAGCAGGCAGAATACCCAAGCCTAAATTTTGCTGAGATGCCGATTAAACCGGCTGTTGATGCTCATGGTAAAGATGTGATTATTCCAATGGATTTTCCCGGCCGAAAGGTGTACTTAAAAGTATGGAAGGTTAATGTTGGGGTTATCAGCATTTATTTGCTGGATGCCGATATTAAAATAAACAATCAGCAGGATCGCATGCTTACCGCTCAGCTTTATGGCGGCGGTAAAGATATGCGTATTTCTCAAGAAATAATTTTAGGGATTGGTGGTGTTCGAGCGCTGCGGGCATTAGGGATTAATCCGTATGCCTGGCATATTAATGAAGGTCATGCCGCTCTGTTAAGTGTGGAGCGCGTTCGCGAATTGGTATCTCAAGGAATACCGCTGGCCACTGCCCGGGAAGCAGTTAAGTCGAATACATTATTTACTACTCATACTCCGGTGCCCGCCGGTCACGATGTTTTTGACTATGAAATGGTTGAGCGGTATCTGCATAATCTGTATACTGATATGGGTATGAGCAAAGATGATTTCATGAAACTGGGTACAGCCGCCGGCAGTCAAGGCTTTAATATGACGCTTTTAGCGATGAATTTTTCGGCATATACCAATGGTGTTAGTAAATTGCACGGTTGTGTATCCAGAAAAATGTTTCATCATATCTACAAACCGATCCCACTGGAAGAAGTGCCGATCGGTGCTATTACCAACGGGGTTCATACTAAAAGCTGGCTGGCACCGGAGCTGGCTGCGCTTTATAGTCAACATCTTGGTGATAATTGGCAGGAACATATCTCAGAAGAGGATACCTGGAATAATGTGGCTAATATTCCTGATGACACCTTGTGGGAAGTGCATAGACACTTAAAGACAAAAATGATTGAATTTGTCAGACAAAACATAAAAGAACAAAAGAAACGTAATCGCGAACCAATTAAAAAAATTATGGAAGTTGACAATTACTTAAGTCCTGATGTTTTAACTATTGGGTTTGCCAGACGCTTTGCCACTTATAAGCGGGCAACATTATTGTTTAAAGACAAACAACGCCTGATTAGGCTGATTAATGATCCTGAACGACCGGTGCAAATTATTTTTGCCGGCAAAGCCCACCCTGCAGACCAAGCGGGTAAAGAGTTAATCAAACAAATTTATGAGGCCGCCAATGAAGAAGCGTTCAAAGGTAAAATTATCTTTTTGGAAAATTATGATATTAATATAGCCCGCTATTTAGTACAGGGGGTAGATTTATGGCTGAATAATCCGCGTTGGCCAATGGAAGCCAGCGGCACCAGTGGAATGAAAGCAGGGGTTAACGGCGTTTTGAACTGCAGTGTATTGGATGGCTGGTGGCCGGAGGGATATAATGGTGAAAACGGTTTTGTCATCGGTGAAGAGAAGGAGTACTCCAGCGAAGAAGAACAGGATCGTGATGATGCATATTATCTATATTCGGTCTTAGAGGATTTGGTAATTCCTGATTATTATGATTGCAACGGTGGTTATTCTCCTAAGTGGCTCAAACGAGTAAAGTCTTGTTTGGCAAGTATATCCTGGGAGTTCAGCACCGAACGCATGGTGAAAGATTATACAACCCAATATTATGTAAATTGTATTCAGCGTTGGGAAGAATATAGCCTGAATAACTGTGAGATTGCTGCCAAAATGAAAGGTTTTAAACGATTTATACAAGAGAATTGGCATCATGTTGTAATTCAGTCGGTAGATATTAAAGGGAATGATGACATGCCGGTCGGAGAACAACTGGAGATAGAAGCGGTGGTTAAGCTTGGACCAATTTGGCATAAAGATGTCTGCGTAGAAATTGTTTGCGGCAGGGAAGTTAATAATTTATTGGAAGATATTCAATTGCTTTCTATGGAATATGTTGAGCAGCTTTCAGAAGGGCTGCACCGCTACCGTGCAAGTGTGGATTTACCTCAAGGAACTTACGGTTATACCGTCAGGGTAAGACCGTACAGCCCGTATTTTGCCAATAAATTTGAACTGCCGCTGGTAAGTTGGGCTGCAAATTTTTAATGGCTGAATAAAAAATTGTTCTGCCGGGAGTACTATTAATAAGTACTCCTTTGTTTTTTAAGTTGTGGTCTGAAAAAAAACTTGTTATACTATGCATGGTTTGCTATTAGGGGAGGAACATAAAATGAGTAACAGGCAGGATATTCGCAATATAGCAATTATTGCGCATGTTGACCACGGCAAAACTACGCTGGTGGACAGTATGTTTAGGCAAAGCGGTATTTTTAGAGAAAATCAGCAGGTAGCGGAAAGAGTTATGGATTCCAATGATTTGGAACGGGAACGGGGCATTACTATTTTAGCCAAAAACACTTCTGTGCGTTACGGCAGCACGAAAATTAACATTGTAGATACCCCCGGACACTCTGATTTTGGTGGCGAAGTAGAGCGGGTATTAAAAATGGTAGACGGCGTTTTGCTGTTGGTAGATGCCTTTGAAGGGCCGATGCCGCAAACTCGCTATGTGCTGCGCAAAGCATTGGAAATCAATCTAAAGCCCATTGTTGTTGTGAATAAAATAGATCGTCCTGATGCCCGGATTGAGGAAGTCCTGGATGAGATATTGGAACTGTTTATTGAGCTGGATGCTAATGATGAGCAGATTGATTTTCCGGTGTGTTATGCATCTGCTCGTGACGGAGTTGCCACTCAGGATATAAATATACCGGGGCGGGATTTGCGTCCGCTTTTTGAAATGATTATTAATCATGTACCGGCACCGGAAGGTGATTCTAACGGCCCGCTGCAGCTGTTGGTAAACAACACAGAGTACGATTCTTATCAAGGCCGCATGGCGGTAGGTCGGGTGCAGCGCGGTGTAATCAAAACCGGACAGCAGGTAGCACTAATTCATCACGACGGCACGGTGGTACCGTCCCGCTTAGGGCGGCTGTATGCTTTTGAAGGCTTAAAACGGGTGGAGATTGAAGAAGCACCGTGCGGAGAAATTGTGGCTTTTGCCGGATTGGAAGATGTTCGAATCGGTGACACCGTTGCTGATAAAGATAATCCGGAGCAATTGCCGCCAATTTCAATCGATGAACCGACATTAAAAATGAATTTTATCGTCAACGACAGTCCTTTTGCCGGTACGGAAGGTAAGTTTGTTACTTCCCGAGAACTGCGTGCCAGATTGTATAAAGAAGCAGAAAAAAATATGAGTTTGCGGGTAAAGGATACCGCAAACCCCGATTCATTTGAAGTGGCCGGTCGCGGCGAACTGCATTTGTCTATTTTAATTGAAACAATGCGGCGGGAAGGTTATGAACTGGCTGTTTCTAAGCCGGAGGTAATTTTCAAAAAGCAGGGAAACACCGTTTTAGAGCCGATAGAAATGCTGTACGTCGATATACCGGAAGACAAAATGGGACCGGTAATGGAGATATTGGGAAATCGACGGGCAGAAATGCAAAACATGACCAATATAGGCGGAGGTCAGTTGCGCTTGGAATTCAAAGTGCCGGCGCGGGGATTAATTGGTTTTCGCACTCAATTGCTTACTGAAACCAGGGGTCATGCGGTGATGAACCACGTTTTTCACGGTTATGAGCCTTATAAAGGAGATATTCAGCGCCGTTATCAAGGTGTGCTGATTGCCTTCGAAACAGGGGATGCAACCATTTATGGTTTGCATTCCGTTCAAGATCGGGGTACATTGTTTATTGAGCCGGGTACTAAAGTATATGAGGGAATGATAGTCGGTGAAAACGCCCGTGAACAGGATTTAGAGGTTAATGTTTGTAAGAAAAAACACCTTACCAACATGCGTTCCAGTACCGCAGAGGCAGCACTGCGCTTAGAAGAACCGCGCAGATTTAGTTTAGAAGAAGCATTGGAATATTTAGCTGACGATGAACTGCTGGAAGTAACACCAAAAAGCCTGCGGCTGCGAAAAAAACACCTAACAAAACAACAGCGCGAAAAAGCTAAAAAATCCAATCGTTCGGCCTAAAGTATTATGGATGTCTTGAAAATTATTGTTGATGCTGATGCCTGTCCGAAAAATGTGCTTAAAATATGCAAGCAGTTGGCGAGAGAAAACAGCTGTGAGTTGTGGACGGTGGCAAATTTTAATCATCATATTGCTTCTGAAAACCATATCATGGTGGGCAATGAATCTCAAGAAGCAGATATACAGATTGTCAACCTGTGCGCCAAAGGGGATATTGTGGTTACCCAAGATTGGGGGCTGGCAGCATTAGTTTTAGCCAAAGGTGCGGCAGCAATATCACCCGGAGGCAGAATTTTTCAGGTGGATAAAATTAATTTTTTGTTGGAAGAACGGGAAATAAAAGCAAAGCTGAGGCGGGCCGGTGTACGGACAAAAGGCCCGCGTAAAAGAACAGATCACGACGACAAAAAATTTAGAGAAAAATTACAGCGGTTAATTGATGAGTTAAAACTTAACTAATCCAACCCAAGCACGCTGCGTAATGCTTTAATGTGCCGGCACTGAAAATCCGGATCGCGTCGGGAATAGAAGTTAAACGTACAGCAGTCACAGCTGGTTGGCGTAGTAGTCAACTCATAGCGGCAATCGTAGTCGATTACATTGGCCAGATTTTCTGATACCAAGTAGACTACTAAATCTCCTACCTCATAAGGAGTATTAACTTGCGGTTTTTGATTGTTCATCTGTCAATCAATCCTTTCAATATTTCTCTGACATGAAGAGTATTCTAACATATTTATTATTAAAAAACACTAATTTTATTATTAAAAACAACTAAGCCGGAGGTGAAAAACTTAGCATTCAACCTCCGGCTTAGTCGTCTAAAGATATGAAATTAGACAATTAAGGAATCCTCCTTACTCTTTTTTTTCTTTGGAAACATAATTGTCGCTTTCATCTTCTAATTTTTCCAGCCCAATATCTCTTAAAATTTCTTCAATCAGTTCTCTGCGCATAGCTTCACCTCCTTTTATGTTGTGTTATTATACTACACTTAACAGTAAAATGTAATTAGATTTATATTAATTTTTCTTAACTTTTGCAAAGTAATATTTGTTCACGGTGTTAAAATATATAAATAGGGTATAGCAGCTAATTTCCAGGATATATTCATAAGTAGTGTTATGGGAGGCGAAAAAGTGACGGGGCTAAAATTTAATTACACTAAAGCATTGGGTTTAATTCAAGAGCATGAGCTTGCCGGTATTGAGCCGATGGTGAAAACTGCCCATGAAATGCTGCATCAAAAAACAGGTTTGGGCTGTGATTACAGCGGTTGGGTGGATTGGCCGCAGCGCTATGACCGGGGTGAATTCAGCCGAATTAAACAAGCTGCAGCTCAGATAAAGTCAGATTGTGACGCGTTGGTGGTAATTGGCATTGGTGGTTCTTATTTAGGAGCACGTTCTGCGATTGAGCTGCTGGGTCACTCCTTTCACAACCTGCTGCCTAAATCGCGGCGCAGCGGCCCGGAAATCTACTTTGCCGGCAACAGCATGAGCGCAGCTTATCACTCTCAGCTGCTAGAGGTATTGGCAGATAAAGATATTTGTATCAATGTTGTTTCAAAATCAGGTACAACAACTGAACCGGCGGTGGCCTTTCGCATTTTTCGAGAACTGCTGGAGAAAAAATATCAGAAAAAAGGTGCTCGGAAAAGAATTTACGCCACTACTGATCAAAAAAAAGGGGCATTAAAAAAGTTAGCTGATGACGAAGGTTATCAAAGTTTTGTTATACCTGATGATATCGGCGGAAGATATTCTGTCTTAACCGCCGTTGGGCTTTTGCCAATTGCCGCTGCCGGTTTTGATATTGACCGCATTATGGCCGGTGCAGCGGATGCCTGCAGTGATTATCAAAATGCCGATATTGCCCAAAACCACTGTTATCAATATGCAGCAGTACGCAATATTCTTTACAACAAAGGCAAAACTACCGAAATACTGGTTAATTATGAACCGGCACTGCATTATTTTGCTGAATGGTGGAAACAATTGTTTGGAGAAAGTGAAGGTAAAGACCACAAAGGTATTTTTCCGACAGCAGTAAATTTTACTACCGATTTACATTCTCTTGGTCAATATATTCAAGACGGACGGCGCGATATTTTTGAAACCTGCATTTATATTGAAAACCCTGATCGGGATATAACCATTATCGAAGATCAAGATAATATTGACGGTTTAAATTTCTTAAGCGGTAAGACTGTTAATTATATCAACCGAAAAGCCTTTGAAGGGACAATGCTTGCTCATGCTGACGGAGGGGTGCCTAATCTGGTTGTGCATGTTCCCCGCATTGATGAATACCATTACGGGCAAATGGTGTACTTCTTTGAAAAAGCCTGCGGCATCAGCGGATATTTGTTGGGGGTAAACCCGTTTAACCAACCGGGCGTAGAAGCATACAAACGCAATATGTTTGCTCTGTTGGGTAAACCGGGATATGAAGAGAGAAAAGAAGAATTGGAAAAACGGTTGTAGTTAATTCCAAAATGCATCTGAAATTAACGCCTTGAAAAAATTCAAGGCGTTAAAGTATTTTACTTAAAAATTCGCGTGTGCGGGGGTGACGGGGGTTGGAGAAAATAACTTTTGGAGTTGCTTCTTCTACAATTCTGCCGTCGTCCATAAACACTACGCGATCAGCAACTTCGCGGGCAAAGCTCATTTCATGAGTTACAACCACCATTGTCATACCGTCGCGTGCTAAATCTTTAATAACTTCCAATACTTCGCCCACCAGTTCGGGATCTAAGGCACTGGTGGGCTCATCAAAAAGCATTGCTTTCGGCTGCATCGCCAGTGCACGCGCAATAGCCACCCGCTGCTGCTGTCCACCGGAAAGTTGGGCAGGATAATTATTAGCTTTATCTGCTAACCCTACTTTAGCCAGCAGTTCTTCTGCTCTGGTTTTTGCTTCTTCCGGAGCGACCTTGCTAACCGTTATCGGCCCTTCCATAACATTTTTTAATACCGTTAAATGCGGAAAAAGGTTAAAACGTTGAAACACCATACCGATTTGACTGCGCAGTCTGTAAATGTTTTTTCTTTTGTCATTTACTATTCGGCCATCCGGCAGTTTGACTTTGCCGACAGGCTGTTTGTCGACGGTAATATAACCGCTGTCAATGGTTTCAAGATAGTTTAGACAGCGTAAAAATGTGCTTTTGCCGGATCCGCTGGGACCGATAATGACCACTACTTCGCCTTCTTTAACGGTAAGGCTGACATCTTTCAGTACTTGAAGTTTACCAAAGCTTTTGTATATATTTTCAGCGACTATCAATGCATCAGCACCTCCCGTTAACTTTTTTCGGATATTGCCAGACGTTTTTCTAAACTATTCAAAATAAAGATAAATAAAGTAGTCATCAGCAAATATATAATTCCAACGGTAACGTAAATTTCTAACGAGCGGGCGTAAGTGGTGTTAAACAACTGCCCCTGCCGGGTTAATTCAATCATGCTGATGATGGAAACCAGCGATGTATCTTTCATTAGTGCAATAAATTCATTACCCATCGGAGGGATAAGACGTTTATAAGTCTGCGGCAAAATAATACGCCGCATTGCTTGAGTGTAAGACATGCCGAGCGAAAGTGCAGCTTCGGTTTGCCCTTTGTCAATTGATTGAATGCCTGCCCGAATAATCTCCGCTATATAAGCACCGCCGCAGATACTTAATCCCAATATAGCGGCAGGTTTGGCATCAAGCTGAATTCCAACCAGCGGAAGTCCGTAGTAGATAATGTACAGCTGCACTAAAAGAGGGATGCCCCGGATTACCCAAGTATAAAAGCTTCCCACTAACTGAAGAACTTTAAAATGAGATATTTTTAACAGTGCTATAAATAGGCCGATTATTGTACCGAAAAATACCGCTTGTACTGTTAGCTCAATAGTAATCAGCGCTGCCTGCAGCAGAGGGGGTACAATTTTTATTAAAAATTCCAGGTCAATTGGACCGATTTGCATACTTTTCCCACCTGTTCCCTAAAGTTTATTAGGGCGCGAAATAATCGCGCCCCTTTATTATAGCAGAAGTATTAGTTTACGTGGGTAAAAATCCGGTTTTTTATTCTGGCTTGGCAATCATATCTTTACCATCAAACCATTTCTTGGAAATTTCGGTAAGAGTTCCGTCTTCCATCATTTCTTTAAGTGTTTTGTTTAATGCTTCTCTTAAATCTTTGTCTTCTTTACGCAAACCAATAGCGTACAGATCGGCAACCAGCGGCTCTTCAACTAGTTTAAAATCGTCCGGCTGTTTTTTAATAAAGTCTATTGCAGTAGTTACGTCAACAACGACTGCATCCACACGACCAAGAGCTAATTCTTGGAAAGCTTCGGGATACTGGTTGTAGAGTTTTAAGCTGGATTCTTCGATAACACCGTCTTCAATCAAGGATTTGCAGGCTTCATAGCCGGAGCTGCCGGCTTGGGTAGCGACAACCTTACCCTTCAAATCTTCACCGGTTTTAATGTCGGTGTTATCTTTCTTTACTGCCATACCGATGCTGGCATTGACATACGGAATAGAGAAGTCAATTACCTGCATGCGTTCTTCAGTAACGCTCATACCGTTGATAATGGCATCAAATTTTTTAGCATTTAACGCTCCGGTAACACCGTTCCAATCAGTGGGAATCCATTCAATTTCAAAACCCAGGCGTTTGCCCAGTTCGGCACCCATATCAATGTCAAAGCCAACTAATTGATTGTTCTCGTCGCGAAAGCCCATTGGCCGGAAAGTATCATCCAGACCGACTTTCATCACTTTAGTTTCTTGAATGGTTTGCCATGTAGTTTTTTCAGTTTGTCCGTTTGCAGCTTCATTTTGGTCGTCTGCTGCTGGTTTGTCCCCGCCACAGCCAACTGCTGAAATTGCTAAAGCCAGCATCAGCACGAGCAGGCAGGCAAGTTTAGTCTTTTTCATTTTTCTCCCCCTTATTGTCCGAAAAATCTATTCTGGTAACAGTTTAACTAACTAAAGTGATAAAGTCAAGTGCTATTTTATTTGTAAAAATAAAAAAGGAATGGCTGCTTCCTCTGTCGTAATATCAATAAATATAAGGCTTTACGAAAGAACAAGAAAAATCGGGGCTTCAAATAATAGCATGTTTTTAAAAAAAACACATAATTTAAATAATTTGGGAAGTGTTGATATGCAAAGCGGCATCATTTTTGCCTTGGATATTGGTACGCGCAGCATTAAAGGAATAGTAGCGGAACAGGTGGGAGAAAAATTAAAAATCAAAGCCCAGTATAAGTTAGAACATCAAAGCAGGTCGATGTATGACGGGCAAATCCATGACATTCCCAAAGTGGCGGCAGCGGTAGTTCAAGTGAAAACCCAGCTGGAGAAAAAGACCGGAGATAAATTAGACAAGGTTGCTATTGCTGCGGCCGGACGCTCATTAAAAACTGTGCTCTGCCGGGTGGATCAAGATATTGACAACACCGTTGAAATAGATGCAAATTTAGTGCGCAGTTTAGAGATGAGCGGTTTGCAGAAATCTTATAAGTTATTGGAAGCGGAGCAAACCGGTAATGCTAAGTTTTACTGTGTCGGACACAGTGTAGTTACCTACTACCTTAATGATTATGTTATTGCCAACCTCATCGGCCATCGCGGTGAAAGCATCGGTGCGGATATTTTGGCTACATTTTTACCGGATTCAGTTGTAAACAGCTTATATGCCGTACTGGAGCGGTCAGGTTTAGAACCGGTAAGCCTGACTTTGGAACCGATCGCGGCAATAGATGTTGCCATTCCTGAAGATATTCGCATGCTCAACCTTGCTTTAGTGGATATCGGTGCAGGTACCTCTGATATTGCCATTACCAGTGGAGGGGCAATCACTGCTTACGGCATGGTGCCAATGGCCGGTGATGAAATTACCGAGGCGATTGTAGATAAGCTTCTGGTTGATTTTAACACTGCCGAAGAAATTAAACGACAACTGGTGACGGGTAAAGATGTTGTTTATAAAGATATTTTAGGTATTGAAAATAAAATTTCATCACGCGAATTGGCCGGTATAGTGGAAAAAGAATTAGAGGCGTTGGCTGATAAAATTACAGACGAAATCCGGCGTTTAAACGGCGACAGGTCTCCTAAAACGGTTTTTTGTATCGGTGGAGGTTCTCAACTGCCTCTGTTAGATGAGAAAATAGCTGAGCGCCTGCAGCTGCCCAAACAAAGAGTGGCGGTGCGTGATCGGAGTGTGCTGGCTAATATTGTCACACCCAAACGGGATGTTATCGGCGGTCCGGAAGGGGTTACGGTGCTTGGTATTGCCAGCATTGCCTTAAAACAAATTGGGCATGACTTTATTTCAGTTACCGTTAACGGAAGCGAGTGTAAGTTGTTTAATTTCCAAAAGCTGACGGTAGCTAATGTTTTAGGTCAAGTTAACTATAACCCGCGGGATTTAATAGCTTTAAACGGAAAAAACCTGTCTTTTTATTTAAACGGTGCACTTAGGCAGGTATACGGAGAATTAGGCAGGCCCGCCCAAATTACCGTTAACGACCAACCTGCGCACCTGCAGACAAAAATAAATGACGGGGACTGTATTGAAGTGGTTAAAGCGGTGCCGGGAAAAGATGCCGAGCTGACGCTAAAAGAACTAGCCAAATCTTACGGAGTAGGGTATCAAGATATATTGGTTAACGGACACACTGCTGAGGAAGATTATTTAATTAATAACGGTGATGTGCTGGAGATTAAAAGCAGAGCGGAATGTGAGGCCAAGCCACCGAAAAAAGTCAAGCCTCCGTCAAATGATCAGGCCGTTACCGTTACCGTAAACGGTGAACGGGTAAAGCTGCATGGTGTCAAAAAACCTGTTTTTGTTGATGTATTTAACTATATTGATTTCAATATTAACGAAGCAAAAGGAAAGGTTGTTCTTAAAGTTAACGGGCAGGAGGTTGGTTACGTTCACCCGCTGCAGGAGGGTGATGAGTTAGAGATATATTGGCAGGAAGAAGATAAGCGCATGAAATAAAACCCGGAATAACATCCGGGTTTTATTTCATGTCGGTATCGATTAATCACCAATACCAAATACCGCTGCTGCTTTGTTGTACGCCAAGTTTTCGATGACAGCGGAATCTACACCGTTTTCTTTCAGATAATTTACCGCTTTAATTACGCCGGTAGAGTCATTTTCAAAGAAATTGCTGTAATCACAGTTTAGCATGCCGTGAGCATAACGGTCTAAATTTTCCAGCAGTGCTTCCGGCAGTACGTGCTGTTTGCGAATTGTAATTGCGGGAACTGCACCAAATGCGTCAATTTGATCGATAATATCTGTCATGGTGTGATCGACAATCAGCAGCTCAGGGCTGATTCCTACTTGCACTGCTGTTTCAAAGTAAGCATCAACTGTCTTTTCACGATGCTGGAATGGTGTGTGTAAAATGCAGGGTTTATTATGTTCTTTGGCCACTTCCAGTTGTGCTTTCAGTACATCGCGCTCTAATTGGCTGTTATTATTCATGCCGATTTCACCTAACGCTACTACCGTCGGCTCGTTTAAAAATTCCGGCAGGCGGTCTACAACCCTTGTCCAGTCGTGGGGGATGCCGGCGGGGTGTACGCCGACGGCGGTGTAAAGTTCAATTCCTAATTTGGCACAAATGCTGCGGTAAAATACATAATTTTGCCTAAAATGGTCAAAATAGCTTTCTGCATGCTGTGCCCCTGCTACTACCGCGCAGCTGATGATTTTGGTTATTCCACCTTTGGCCATTGCCATCAGGCCTTCATATGGCATGGTTGTAACATGAACATGACTGTCAATTAACCGCATTGGGTTTGTCCTCCTAACATCAAATGGTTTACATTTAAGTTTTGATTATTCCACAACAGTTTAATTACCGGGCCAACTTTTTCCACGCTGCCGCTGGTAAAAAATGTTTCCTTTCCCGGAGCTGTTTTGTCAGATTTTAAGTTCAGCTCATTAAGCATCCGGGAGGTCTGCCGGGCTACTGCTTCGCCGGTATCAATTACTGTTACATTCGGTCCTGCCATTTTTTCAATCAGCGGACGTAAAAACGGATAGTGGGTACAGCCTAATACAATGGTGTCGGCATTTTGACTTAGTAAAGGCTGTATGTATTGCAGCAGCATTTCTTTTACTTTGGTGCCATCTGTTTTGCCGGCCTCGACCAATTCCACCAAACCGGGACATGGTTGAGTTACTACCTTGGTTTTAGTGCAGAAACGATTTACCAACGATGAAAAACGGTCGCCGGAAAGGGTGACGCTGGTGGCCAGCACGCCGATGGTGCCGGTTTTTGTCGCGTGAACCGCCGGTTTTACCGCCGGTTCAACGCCAACTGTCGGCACTTGGTAATGCCGGCGCAGATCATCAAGTGAAACAATAGAGGCGGTATTGCAGGCCACCACTAAAAGTTTTGCACCTTGTGAAATAAGGAAATCACATATCGAGAATACTCGGTCTTTAATTACTGCCGGAGCTTTTTCGCCATAGGGGCAGTAATAAGAATCGGCATAATATATTAAATCCTCGTGAGGCAATAGCTTCCGAATTTCTTTGGCAATCGACAGTCCACCTACGCCGGAATCAAAAATTCCGATTGATGAAGAATTTGTCATTTATAACACCTCATTCCAAATATATTATAATCACTGCCAATAAATGTAGCAACTTTTTGGAAAATCAATGCGCTGTTTCTCAAAAGTACCAGACATGGTGATTTCATAAATTGAAGATAATATTATTGAAAGGAGTGGAAAAAGTGTACAGCAGCAAAGAGTTGGGGATGAGAGTAAAAAAAGCCAGACAGCACCGTAGTACTCGAAGCGGTATAGAATTTACGCAAAAGCAGTTGGCAGTTAAAATCGGTGAAACTACCAAGTGGGTTAAAAAGCTGGAACATGGTGAATTTTACCCCGACTGGGATGCGTTAAACTTTATTGCTGATGTCTGCGGCGTAGATATTAAATTTCTCATTGGTGAAAATATAGACCAAATTGAATATGAGGAAGCGATCAGCGGTGGGGAAGTATCCCGGACAATTGAAGATAAAGAGTTAGAATTTGCCCGTCAAGAATAATGAGGTGAAATACAGTAATAAATGATTGCTTTGCGGTGGATTGATGGGCAAAACTTTTGATATTATACTAAAGCAATTAGGCATTAAATGCCGGTCTGTCACGGCGGCCTATTGCCAAATAACGATTGATGTAGTAAAATTTGCATAGAAATGAATAAAACCGGGGGAGCCTATGTTTTAGGCTGAGAGTGGGCCAGTGAGCACCAGACCCAATCACCTGATCGGGGTAATGCCCGCGTAGGGAAGGTTAAATGTTAAAGCACACCTGAACTACAGTGTGCTTTTTTTATTGACAGAAGGAGAATGTGTAATGGCAGTTATTTTTGCCGGTGGGGAAATAACGGACTATAAAAAAATCAAACAGCTGCTGCCTGCGGACGAATACATTATCTGTGCCGACGGAGGACTGCGTCATGCGCAGGTTTTAGGCTTTGTTCCTCAGTTGATTGTCGGAGATATGGATTCCGTTTCGCCTGAATTGCTGCAGCATTATCAGCGGCAGGGGGCTGTTGTTCGCCGATACTCCCGCGAAAAAGATGAGGTTGATACCGAGCTGGCCATTCAGCAAGCAGTGGACTGCGGGCAGCGTCAGATCACCCTTGTTGGAGCAACCGGTGGCCGCATTGATCACACATTAGCCAACATTCACCTGCTGGTTAAAGCGGTTAACCTGGGTGTAAGAGCAGAGATGATCGATGAATACCACCGGTTGAGTTTGATTACGCCGGAAATGCCGGCGGAATTAACGGGGCGGCCGGGAAAATTGCTTTCGCTGATTCCGCTTACCACCGAGGTAGTGGGTGTCACCAGTCATGGTTTAAAGTGGGATCTTAACGACCGCACATTTATGATAGGGCAGCCGTTTGGCGTTAGTAATGAATTTACCGCTGACATTGCTGACGTCAGTGTAAAAAAAGGTGTTTTGCTTTGCATTTCTATTGAATAACAGAGGAGATGGTTTTATGGCCAACATCAATGTCAGTTTGCAGGTGATACCGAAAGTTAAAGATGAAGATACTTATGCTGTAGTGGACAAAGCAATTGAAGTTATTCAGCAGTCCGGCGTAAAGTACGAAGTCGGACCAATGGAAACAACGATGGAAGGAGAATTGGACGAGCTGCTGGAGATAGTAAAAAAAGCTCAGCAGGCTTGTGTTGACGCCGGTGCTTCCCGGGTGATTTCAATGGTGAAAATTGATTATGTGCCTGATGGGGTAACAATGGAAGAAAAAACGGCCAAGTATCGGGTGCAAAAGTAACGCCAATGGTCGGAATGAAATATCGCTATCCGCTTCTGTTTATCCTCGGGATGCTGCTTGTTTGGCAGCTGTTTGTAACCATTGCCAGGTATCCGAAGTACCTGCTGCCTGCACCAAGCGACATTGCCGCGGCACTGCCGGAAATGCTGCCAATACTTTTTATGCACGGTCGCTATACTTTACTGGCTGCATTGGTGGGATTTTTGTTGGCAGTTGTGTTGGCGCTGGTGCTGGCGGTAGTGATGGATTTGTCACCGATGCTGCGTCAAGGCATTTACCCATTGTTAGTAATCTCCCAAACTGTGCCGATTATTGCAGTGGCACCGTTGTTTATCATTTGGTTTGGTTACGGACTGCTGCCTAAAGTGGTTGTGGTAGCTTTAGTTTGTTTCTTTCCGGTGGTAGTTAGCTTAACTCAAGGGATGGAAGCTGCTGATCATGATATGGTCAATTTGGTTAAAGTGATGGGTGCCAATACCTGGCAGGTAATTACGCAAGTACGGCTGCCCGCAGCACTGCCCGCCTTTTTTGCCGGCTTAAAAATTGCCGCTACCTACAGTATCATGGGGGCGGTTATCGGAGAATGGCTGGGGTCAACCAGAGGGCTGGGCGTATTTATGACCAGGGCACTGCATTCTTTCCAAATGGATCGCATTTTTGCCGCTGTTTTAGTAATTGCGCTGCTGAGTGTGATGCTGTTTATTTTCATCGAATTGCTCGGCAGGGTGGTAATGCCTTGGTATTATAAAGAAACAAAATAAGGAGTGAATTTTTTTGAAAAAGTTTTTTACAATGCTGCTCAGCATAATGATGATTGTTGGCTTAACTGCTTGTGCCCAAAAGCAGGCGGCCGATCAAAGCGCAGCACCGCAAAAAGTAACAGTAATGCTGGATTGGTATGCGAACACCAATCACACCGGTTTATACGTGGCCAAAGAAAAGGGATGGTATCAAGAGCAGGGGTTAGATGTAGAAATTGTTCAGCCCAGTGAAGGGGGAACTGCTCAATTGGTGGCTTCCGGTAAAGCTGATTTTGGGGTAAGTTATCAAGAAGATGTTACCATGGCCCGGGCGAATGATGTGCCGGTGGTATCAATTGCAGCGGTAATCCAACACAACACTTCTGCTTTTGCCTCCAAAAAGGAAGATAATATCACCACCCCCAAAGATCTGGAAGGAAAACGCTACGGTGGTTGGGGTTCACCTTCTGAAGAAGCGACCATCAAAGCAGTGATGGAGAAAAACGGGGCAGACTTTTCTAAAGTTGATTTGGTCAATCTCGGCCAATCTGATTTTTTCACCGCTTTAGAGCGGGACATTGATTTTACTTGGATTTATTACGGTTGGGACGGTGTGGAAGCAGAAAGAAGGAATTTTCCGCTTAATGTGATGATGTTAAAAGATCTTGATCCGGCATTGGATTACTACACCCCGGTGTTGATCACTAATGAGCAGAAGATATCTGATAATCCGGAATTAGTTGAAAAATTTATGAAAGCGACTGCCAAAGGATATCAATATGCCATTGAAAATCCGGAAGATGCTGCTGATATACTGTTAAAATATGCACCGGAGCTGGACAAAGAGCTTGTTGCAGCCAGTCAGAAATGGCTCAGCTCGAAATATCAAGATGATGCCGAACGTTGGGGAGAGCAGAAGCTGCAGGTGTGGAAAAACTATGCTGAGTGGATGCGGAATCAAGGGCTGCTTCCGAATGATGTTGATGTGACCAAAGCATTTACTAATGATTTTTTACCTTAGGATATGATGATGAATCAAATTGAAATTGAACACGTCAGTAAAAGTTTTACCGTTAAAAACCAAACAACTGCGGTACTGCAGGATGTTTCGCTGCAGGTGCAGACCAATCAATTTGTCAGTGTGCTTGGTCCCAGCGGCTGCGGCAAAAGTACTTTATTTAATATGATCTGCGGCTTGGTTCCTGTAGACAGCGGCCGAATTTTACTGGCCGGCCAACAAGGACGAACACGTGAACTGCTGAGCTATATGCCGCAAAAAGACCTGCTGCTGCCCTGGCGGCGGATTATAGATAATGTCATATTGCCGCTGCAGCTAGCGGGTGTAAAGCGATGTGCCGCTGTTGAAGAAGCTTTGGCATTAATGGATATCTTTGGTCTTAAAGGTTTTGAAAACCATTACCCGACGGAGTTGTCGGGCGGCATGCGTCAGCGGGCCGCTTTAATGCGTACCTTTTTAACAAAAAAAGAAATTATGCTCCTTGATGAGCCTTTTGGAGCATTGGATGCCATTACCCGTTTTAAAATGCAGACATGGCTTTTAAAGATTTGGCAGCGTTTCTGCCGCACCATTTTATTTATTACCCACGATGTAGACGAAGCAATTTATTTATCGGATAAAATTTATGTACTTACTGAACGGCCGGGCAGGATAAAGTTAGAAACGGATGTACCGCTGCCCCGCCCGCGCTATCCGGAATTGATTACCGGCAGTGAATTTGTAGAGATTAAAAAGACCGTCTTAAGTGCGCTGAAGTAAAAACATCTTCAGCAGCAAATGATACCACTCAGAGTATTCTTTGCCTTTCTTAGCAGTTGCATATGTTTGGCGAAAACACAAATCAGATAAAGGGCGCAATAAGCAGCGCCCTTTATCCGTTGAAGGTAAAAATCGCTATAACAATTGCAATAATAATTACTGCAGCAAGCAGGTAAATGTTGTTAAATTTTGCCGACATAAGCCTGTTTTTTTCTTCTTCTTTTGCCCGCATAACTAAAGCCTCAACCGCTGTTTGCTCATCCGCCGGCTCACTTGGCCGGTTTTCGTTGATTTTACTCCTACTGCTTTCATTTTCTTTATTTTGCTCAACTTTGTTCTTAACCACTTCAAAGCGCTTTTCTTTTACAATACAGCTTTCCGAGACAAATGCTGCGGTTTGCTGCTTCTTAACACGGCGAATTCTTGGGGACGGGCCAACTATCTCTGCCGGTTTTTCTAACAAGACAGCTTTGGGAATTTTTAACTGCCAGGTGCCAACGGTCTTTTTAGAGTGGAATTTTGCTTCTTCAATAATGCAGCTGGGCGGCACAATTACATTGTTATCACCAAATGCTTTTTGATTTCGTTTTAAAATCCCTTTCGGTTCGGTAATTGCCGGGCTCAGCCCTTGTTTTGTCGGAGGTTGGCAGGCAGAATGCTTTGCAACGTCAGGAGAGGTGTCTTTAATGTCAGCAATGCAGCCGGTTGATATAAATTTGACAACACCGGCTGTTTTTTTGCGTCGTTTTCTATTTGCCTCCGGTCCGTAAATTATGTGGGTGGTGTTGATTATCGGAGGTGTGATAAGTTTGGAAATTTCATTAGCATTGGCGGTGACGGTATGTGATTGATTAATAATGCATGACGGAGGGACGAAAGAGCCGGAGCTTTTGGTGAATTTGTGCATTCTTCTGTCTTTTGAATATGGTCCGTAAATGTTCGGAGTTAAATTCTTTTTGATATCAGTCCGTTCGATATTTGCTTTGATATTTACCGGACTCGGTTTAATAATACACGATGTGGGGACAAATGCAATACTGCTGTTAGGTTTGTAGCGTTTTTTGACCTGTCTTTTGATCGGCATGTTTTCTGCCGGTTTTTTTTGATCAACCGATTGTTGTTTAATAATGCAATCGGCAGATACAAAGGGCACAGTACCTTTGAATCTTTTTCTTCTATGATGGCCGGTATTGCCGGTGTTCAGTGAAAAGGTGCAATTTGCAATTACCCGGCATTGTGTTTTTTTCTTATTGTTTCTTATTTTCCTGCGCTTTCTACGCTTTCTGCTCTTTTTAACGCTTCCCATCAGCAACACACTCCTTTCACTATAAATAATGATTAATGCGGGCAAATATTCATAAAAAATATCCGTTATGGAAAATTTTTGTTTTTACTTCACCATTATTAAAGTTCGCCAATATACTACATTAATTAAAAACAAAGTGGTGATGAAATGTTAGAAGTAGGTTTGATTGGCTGTGGAGCATGGGGTGAGAGTTATCTGCGAACTCTCATCACAATACCGGATATCAAATTGACATATGTCTGTGACTTAAACCAGCATGTTTTACAAAAAGTTAACAGCTTAAGTTCGCAAATTAAAGTGGTTGAAGATTATCACGCGCTGCTTGACGATAAAAGACTAAACGCGGTGATTATTGCTACCCCGCCGCCGTCGCATTATCAAATAGCAGCTGATTGCTTAATGTGCGGTAAAGCGGTCTTGATTGAAAAGCCGATGACTACCAATCTGGAGGATGCTGAAAAGTTGGTGCGGCTTGGCGAAAAAAAAGGCCAGGTTTTAATGACCGGTCATTTAATGAAATATCACCCGGCGGTTAAAGTGTTAAAGGAATATATCGCACAGGGCAGATTTGGTGAGATTAGATTTCTAAACTTTGAAAGGACAAACTTTAATTAT
The DNA here is from genome assembly GCA_965546615.1 of uncultured Peptococcaceae bacterium. GTDB lineage: Bacteria > Bacillota > Desulfotomaculia > Desulfotomaculales > Desulfohalotomaculaceae > CBEUVQ01. The sequence goes on along the minus strand of CBEUVQ010000007.1, from coordinate 17,217 downwards.
TATCGTCAAGATGTTAACGTGCTGTGGGATTTAGCGGTTCATGATTTGACGGTGCTTAATTATCTCATAGAAAGTGACCCAAATTGGCTTTGGGCAAAAGGAAACAGCTGGCGGCAGGATTTGCCGTTGGGAACAGCCTTAGTAAGCCTGGGTTTTGAAAATGGTTTGCTGGCTCAGATCCATGCTGATTGGCATTATTATAAAAAATCAAGGCATTTCGCAGTTGTCGGCACAAAAATGACAGCAGTGTTTGATGACACTGAGGATTACGAACATAAACTGCTGTTAATTGAATCAAACAGCAAGCGGTGCTATCTGCAGGTGCCGTGTACTGAGCCGCTTTACCTGCAGTGCAGTCATTTTATTGACTGTGTACGCAGTAATAAGCTGCCGCTTTCCGCGGGAAGAAATGCTTTGAAAATCATGAATATGATAGAACTGACGGAAAAGTCACTTCATAACAACCAAGTGATCTATCTTTAAGGAGGAATTATGAAGATAAGATTTTTTTCTGAAGAAGATACCCCTTTGTGGGAAAGGTTTGTCAAAAGTTCCCGCAACGGTACGCTTATGCAGCTGCGCAGCTTTTTAAATTATCATCCCAAGGATCGTTTTGAGGATGCTTCACTGATGGTTTTAGATCAAAAGGGTGATTTAGTGGCGGTAGTCCCGGCGGCAGTGAAGCATGAAGAAGGGAAAAAAGTGCTTTGCTCTCATCCGGGAGCTTCACACGGTGGAATAATTGTTGGGCACAATATAAAAACTGCCGCCGCTTTAACAGCTGTGGAAAAAATTAAAGACTTTGTCAGAAGTCATGGTTTTACAGGCATTGAAATTAAAAATGTACCACGCATTTATTATAAATGGCCCTGTGATGAAATAGATTATGCCTTGCGCTACCACGGCTTTATTGTTGCCCGGACTGAACTGGCTACCGCAGTGCCGTTAGGCCGTTATCATGAAAAAAAATCAGACAGTTCGACTTTAAGAAGTGCGCGCAAGGCTGTGAAAAATCAGTTAACAGTAAGAGAAAGCAGTGAGCTGCAAAAATATTGGGTTATTCTAAGGAACAATTTAGCCAGTCGTCATCACGCTAAACCAACGCACACTTATGAAGAAATTGTGGATTTGTCTAACCGTTTTCCGGATAAGGTTAAACTGTTTGGAGTTTACCGGCAGGAGAATTTAATTGCCGGGACACTGGTGTTTATCCTTAATGAACGCGTGTTAAACTGCTTTTACATTGCTCATGATGAAAATTACCAGCAGCTGCGCCCGTTGAATTTGTTATTTTACCAGCTGATTAAATGGGGAATTAAACAAGGGTATCAATATTTAGATTGGGGAATTTCCACAGAAGACGGAGGTAAAAAAATAAATGCCGGGCTTTTTAACTTTAAAGAAGGATTTGGCGGCCGGGGTGTGCTGCGCGAGATTTACCGTTTAAATTTTGCTGTGGAGGGATAGTTAGTGCGCATATTGTTTATTGATTGTGACCCTCAGTATATCAACAGCCTGCCGTATGGCTTCAGAAAACTTGGCTGTGATGTTTTAATAATGCAGTCGTTAAATGAAGAAGATTTGGAAATTAATTATGAGTTGTTTCGGCCGGATGTCATTTTTACCGCCGGTTGGACTAAATTACACAAGCGTGATAACTTGAAATTAATTGGTAAGTTTGTTAAGAAATACAACCTGCTGCATTGTTACTGGGCGACAGAAGATCCCAGATGGACGAATGAATGGTCAATTCCTTATATTGAGACGGCTCAACCAAGCCATGTATTTACCATCGACCCGGATTCCGTTTCTATCTATCAGCGGCGTGGTTTGGTTTCTGCTTATCTTCCTTGGGCTTGCAACCCGGAATATCACCGTCCGGTACAGCCCAAAGAGGAGTACCGTTGTGATATTGCGCTGGTAGCAACTGCAGGCGTCACTTGGCAGGGCTTTAGGCGCAAAGCGGTGCGCATGCTGGTAAAACCTTTGGTGGAAAAGGGTTACAATATTAAAATTTGGGGTAAGCGTTGGGACAAATTAAACAGCGGCTTAGTAGGCTTCACCGTTCCTGATCACTGCCTTTGCGGCAAACTTCCTTATGAGGAAACAAATGCAGTATACAGTTCAGCCAAAATAGTTTTGGGTATTCAAAACCGCACTGATGAGCTTAATTCCCGTACTTTTGAAATTATGTCAGCGGGTGGGTTTATGCTTGCTCCTGACACCGAAGCAATAAGAAAAATTTTTAAACCGGGTCATCATTTGGCGGTTTCGTCTTCGGAAAAAGAAACTGTTAAAGTAGTGGATTATTACTTGAAAAATGACGAGCTGCGCCGAAAAATTGCCCATCAGGGGCGTAAACTGGTGACTAAAAAACACACCTATTATGAGCGGGCAAAACAAGTGCTGGAAGTTCTTGGCCGGAGGTAAGCTGATGCAGACTACCGTCAAAAAATCAGTGACAGTGAGCGGAATCAATATTAACGGCACATGCCTGACAAAGGCTGTTTTCGAACCGGCGGCGGAAAATACCGGCATTATCTTTGTGCGTGATGATCTGCCTGGCAGCCCAACAGTGCGCTGCAGCAGTGAAAATGCTGTGGTTGACAGCCGCTGGACTTCGTTAGTAGAGCAGGGTGTACGGATTGAGCATACAGAACACATCTTGGCGGCGGTTAAGGGACTGGGAATCACCAACTTAATTATCCGCTTGAACGGCTCCAGCGTTCCGGTGGTGGACGGTTACAGCTGCCGTGATTTTGTGACTGCACTGCAAAATGCCGGAATATTGTACCAGCAGGCCCCGCGCAGCTATTTAACGGTAAAAGCCCCGGTGATTGTTGCAGATGAGTTTTACTGTTTAGGCCGACGCTATGATAAGTACATTGCTGCGCTTCCTGCGGAAAATTTGGAGTTAATTTATATTCTCGATTATCCCGATCGGTCTTTGCCGGTACAGATTGCTGATTTTATTCTTGATCCAGAAACTTTTCGCGTGCAATTAGCAGACGCACGTTCTTATATTACTCAGGAAGAGTATCAACAAGTTGCCCCGCTTATCGGCCAGGGGATAGATTCGGTGCTGGTCTTTTCAGAGGGACGTGCCCAGGGTTTAAGATGGTTTAACGAGCCGGCAAGACATAAACTGGTAGATTTGCTGGGTGACCTCAGTACGGTGGGCTGCGACATAAAAGGTAAGTTTATTGGCTTTCGCAGCGGTCATAAATTAAATATTGAAATGATTAAAATTTTATCTGGATGTGAAGATGATGGAAATGATTAACATTGCAGAACCCCAATTGGGAATAGAAGAAAAAGAAAGAGTTTTGGAAGTACTAAACAGTAAGATGTTAGCAAGCGGTGAATATGTTAAACAATTTGAAAAAGAATTTGCCGCTTATCACAATATGCAGCATGCTGTAGCTACTTCTTCCGGCACAACAGCACTGCATGCAATGATTAATGCTCTGCCTGTCGAACCGGGAGATAAAGTTTTTACTACCCCGTTTTCTTTTGTTGCTTCGGCAAATGCGCTGCTTTACTGTGGGTTGGTACCGGTGTTTGTAGATATCGACCCGAAGACCTATAATATTTCTTCCGCTGCATTGGCTGAAGCGATAAAAGAGCATCCTGACGCTAAAGCGGTGCTGGTTGTTCATATTTTTGGACTGCCGGCCGACATGGATGAGATTGCTGCTTTAGCCTCTGAAAATAATCTGCTGTTATTGGAGGATTGTGCTCAGAGTCATGGTGCTGTATATAAGGGGGAAAAAGTAGGCACATTTGGCACTGCCGCTGCTTTTAGCTTTTATCCTACTAAGAATATTACTTCCGGTGAAGGCGGCATGGTACTTACCAATAATCAGCAGTTGGCTGAACAGGTGCGCCGATTTATTAATCACGGACAATCATGCCGCTATCATCATGATTTTTTGGGTTATAACTTCCGAATGACAAACATTCATGCTGCTATCGGCATTGAGCAGTTAAAAAAATTGGATAAATTTAACTGCAAACGTATCGCCAATGCCAATTACTATTTAAATAACATTGATAACCCGAAAGTGCTGCTGCCGTACACCCCTCCGAGCTGCACCCATGTTTATCATCAATTTACTATACAAGTAGAAGAGCGGGAGAAATTTATCTCTTACATGCAGAACAAGCAAATTGGCTGTGCAGTACATTACCCTTTGTTAATACCAAATCAAAAACTGTATGCGGAGTATCAGCGTGACCGGCTGTCATGGCCGACAGCGGAGGCGTTGTGCAAACACTGCGTTTCTATTCCGGTGCATCCGGGGTTAAGTGAGCAGCAGCTTCAATATATTGCTGAGGCGGTGAACAGTTATGTCTAAAGTTATTGCCATTCATCAACCCAACTATTTACCTTGGATTGGCTTCTTTCATAAAATGATTAACTGTGATGTTTTTGTTTATGCTGAGGATGTGCAGTTATCTAATAAATCAGTTACGCACCGCAACAAAATTAAATGTGCCAACGGTCCGCTTTTGCTGAGTGTACCGCTGGCTACCAAGAGAATTTTAATAAAAGATGTGTTGATTTTTAATGAAATAGACTGGGCGGAAAAACATTTTCAATCAATGCAGCACTGCTATGCCCGTTCAAGATATTGGGCTGACTATCGAGAAAAATTCCGCGACATCTACAGCAAAAAGTGGGAAAAGCTGCTGGATTTAAATCTGGCTTTTCTTAATTTAATCCGAGAAATTTTAGATATCAAAACTAAAACAATTTTTTCTTCCGATATACCGAATCTGCAGGGCCGAAAAACAGAGCGCATTTTAGATATCTGCAGCAAGCTGGGGGGAGATGTTTATTTATCCGGTGAAGGTGCCAGGGTTTATAATGATGAAGCAGCTTTTAAAAGAGATAACATAGAGCTGAGGTATCAAAATTTTCACCACCCGGTTTACCCTCAGCTGTGGGGTGAATTTGTAGATAAGCTGTCAATTGTGGATTTGATTTTTAACTGTGGACCTGAAAGCAGAAAAATCCTGGAGGGTTGTTAATGGAACGAGTCAATGTGCTTGTAACCGGTTCAGGGTCGTTGTATGGTGTGGCTGTTATTCAGTCGCTGGTGAAAAGTGCGCTTAATTGTTACGTCGTTGCAGCTGATACCAATCCGATGACATTGGGGCTTTATTTGGCTCATCAAAAGTACCTGATGCCGCGTGCGGATCAAACGAAGGCTTGGTTAAGGAAAATAGTTTCAATCTGTAATCAGGAAAATATTCACGCTGTTTTTACCGGTTCGTCACATGAAATTGAAACTTATGCCCGTTACAGTGATTACATTTTCCTTTTAACCGGCGCCAAAGTATTTGTGCATCCGCAGGAAGTTATTGATGCTTGTTTAGATAAATGGCAGACAATGGTTTTCTTAAAAGAAAACGGATTTTATTATCCTAAAACAATTCGCTATCCCGAAGACAGCGCTGTGCTGGCAGATTTTATCAAAGAAAATGCCTTTCCGTTGGTAGCTAAGCCGCGGTACGGTGCCGGTTCACAAGGTTTGGCGTTTTTAAACAGTATGACGGAGCTTGAAAGCTTTATGAAGGGCAAACGAAATTATATCATTCAAGAGTGTCTTCCGGCAGACAGCGGCGAATTTACCGTCGGGGTTTGTGTAGGCGCAGATAAAAAAGTACTTTCCGCCATTGCTTTAAAGCGCAATTTGCAGGACGGCATGACAATGTCTGCCTTAGCTGACCTTTATCCGGACATCTGCAGCTATTGCGAGCGGGTTGCCACCAAACTTAATGCTTACGGTTCCATTAATCTGCAGCTGCGTCTAAAAGAAAAAAATCCTTATATTTTTGAAATCAACCCTCGCTTTTCCAGCTCTACCGGCATGAGAATTGCGCTGGGAATTAATGAAGCTGAACTGTTAATAAGGTCTGAAATATTGAAAGAAAAAGTCAAAAAGCCGACAGTTAAAAAAGCGGGAGTAATTAGGCAGTATTTGGATTATGTAATTCCGTTTGAAGAGATCAGCAGGCTGCACAGCGAGTTATAAAGGTTAGAAATTTTATCTCCAGGGTACACTATTAGCAAGTGATGAGGAGGTACCTGTATGGAAATAGAAGACCGATATAATGATTATAATTCTTCCGCAGATGCATTTATTGACAACGAAGATATTTTGACAGAGGAAGTGGAAAAATTCCGTCAGATGGCCTGCCGAGCGAGGGAAAAAGGTGTTTTCAAGGCATCTGATTTTGAATATAGATTGCTGAGAAAAGCATTGGGAGAAGGTCCGGAGCGTTTAGCCGCAGCTGTTCGTCATTTAACACCGCAGGAAGATCAAAAATTTATGCTGCGTCTTGCTGATCAAGCACAAAAATTTTTGCCTTTTGTTCTTCCTGATCACGTGCTGTCAGATTGGGCAATCAAACAAATCAATAAGTATTTCGTTAAGGCTCGCTTACGCGGCGATTGTGAAATCAAGCTGCATAATATGGTTGAAATGATGACTGATTCCTTTGTGATTAACGCCTTGATTGAGGCCACTAAAAGCAATGACGACTGGGAATTGGTCTGCGAACATATTAGAAATAATTTCAAAAAAACAGCTCAAACCGCATTTATCAATTGCGAATGAGTAAAGTGCCCCCGGCATATGTGTCGGGGGTTAACTTTTAATAACTATGCGGTGAGTTAAAAAATCATGAACTTGTTCAAAAATTAAACCGGTGATAAACCACAGCGGAGCCATATCTAAGCGGATTAAGCCGTGAATTTCCCAGCGTGAAAGACCGGAATAATTCCAAGGGCTGTACCCTGTTATCTCTCTGATTATCCCTCCTGTTGAATATTCTAAAGCAAAAATTACCACTGTCCACAATAATCCGCGTATAAACCATGGCTGCTGTCGCACGGCATTGTGCAGCGGCTCTAAAAATACCGCTAAGCCATAAATGGGAAACATCCATAAATAAGTGTGAGATGATAAGCGAGGGTCACCGTGCAGGGCAGATTCAAAACCGGTCCAAAAGACTTCCAACCCCCAACCCAACAAACCGTAGATAAAAAATCTTGTCTTCATAACGTTAGTGTTCTATTTTATTGCAGATATTATGAATTTCTTTTTGTAGATACTTAAAGAATTAAATTTAACTAAATTATATTGATGTATATAGCACTTGGTGGTATAATTAAACATAATGTCGAAGTTTTGGAATAGGAGGTAAAAATGGAACATCCAACTCATACTCAAATTATTTTTGCCGATAACGCTGAAGAGGCGGAAAAGAAATACCGGGCTTTAGGAATTGAACCCGATCACGACCCCAACCCTCGCATTGAAGTACATAAAGTTACTGAAGAAGAGGATTTTGATCCGGAATCGGACTTCAATCTTTTTGGTGAAGTATCGGTTGGTCCTCCGGTAATGGAAAAGATCAGAACTGATATTGATCGGGCTTACGTGATTTATTATATGGAAGATGCCAGCAAAGCAAACAACAGCTAACAGCGTGCGAATGCACGCTGTTTTTTGTATTATTTTCCTCCAATGGGGAATTACTAAAGTGTAAATATGATGAATTGGAGGGAATTATCTATGGCCAGAGAAACTAAGCACCGAATGAACGGGCGCATCAGTTATCACGACTCGGTGCAGGAAATGTATGAAAAGCGGTTGGTTCCGGACGGCATGAGCAATGTTTTTGACCGCGTGGATCCGCAGGAAAAAATCCGCTGCAATTTTTGCTCGGAAGGAATAAGCTGCCAGCTTTGCAGCAACGGTCCCTGCCGGATTTCTGAAAAAAGCGGTGCCGAATTAGGTACCTGCGGCATCAGTCCGGATGCAATGGCAATGCGCGATATGCTGCTCAGAAATGTGATGGGTACATCGACATATGCCCACCACGCTTTTAATGCTTTCAGCACTTTGAAATCAACTGCTCAGGGTAAAACACCGTTTCAAATCACCGATAAGGATAAGCTGTACCAAATGGCTAATGATTTGCAGCTGGATACTTCCGGTTCACTGGAGCAGGTTGCTGAAAGACTGGCTGACTTTCTGATAGACAATATGGCCAACAACTATCGGGAACCAAGTAAAATTATACAGATCTATGCTCCGAAAAAAAGGCAAAAAGTGTGGCAGGACTTAGCGATTTACCCTGCCGGTGTGCTGCACGAGATTAAAGATGCAACAGCAAGCTGTCTGACAAATGTTGACGGAGATTACATATCATTGGCTCGGAAGGCATTGCGGCTGGCTATTGCATGTATTTATGACGCCCAGCTGCCGTTGGAAATGGTGCAGGATATCTTGTTTGGTACACCTAAGCCCCATGAGGTAAACATGGATTTGGGAGTAATGGACCCGGATTATGTAAATATCGTCTTTAACGGTCATGAACCTTGGGTAGGTGCCACTACCATTATGGAGGCCCGCAAACAGGAATGGCAGGAAAAGGCCAAGCAGGCCGGAGCTAAAGGTATTAGAGTGCTTGGCAGTATTGAAACCGGGCAGGAACTGCTGCAGCGTTTTGAAATGGATGATGTATTTGTTGGTCACACCGGAAACTGGCTGGCTATTGAACCGCTGTTGGCAACCGGTACGGTAGATGTTTTTGCGATGGATGAAAACTGTTCACCGCCTAATTTACATCCTTACGCCGAAAAATATAAAGTAACTTTAGTTTCGGTAAATGACCTTGTACGCATCCCGAAAGTGGAAAAAAATCTGGACTATAAACCGACGGAAGTATTAGGGATTTCCAAGCAGCTTTTAGAGTGGGGAATTGCTAATTTTCGGGTGAGAAAAGAGCAGGTAAAACCATATGTACCGCAAAGAACGACGAAAGCGATGGCGGGCTTTTCTACCGAGGCGGTATTAGGGGCGCTTGGCGGCAGTCTTGATCCGTTTTTGGATGTCATTAAATCCGGCAAAGTTAAAGGTGTTGTTGCAATTGTCAACTGTACAACCTTAAAGAACGGTCCGCATGACTGGGTAACGGTAAACCTCGCTAAAGAACTGGTGAAAAGGGATATCTTAGTTGTTGCCGGCGGCTGCGGCAATCATGGGTTAGAGGTAGCCGGTATGGCTAATATGGAAGCGCTTAAATATGCCGGCAGCGGGTTGAAGGAGGTATGCCAGGCATTGGGAATTCCCCCGGTATTGAGCTTTGGCACCTGCACCGATACCGGTCGGATTACCACACTGGTAACGGCGATTGCCGATGCACTTGAGGTCGACACATCACAGCTTCCGGTAGCGGTGAGCGCACCGGAATGGATGGAGCAAAAAGCAACGATTGACGGTCTTTTTGCTCTGGCTTACGGCTTATTTACTCACTTATCTCCGCCGCTGTATGTTACCGGCGGTCCGGAATTAGCGAAGTTTTTAACCCAAGACTTAGAAGGTATTGTTGGTTCCCGGGTGTTTTTAAATGACGATCCGGTGGAAATTGCCAATGGAATTGAAGAACACATTAATAAAAAAAGAAAGGCGCTGGGTATTTAAAATTAAGCAAATATAAGGGGCTGTTGCACAATGAACCAATAGGTTCTTGTGTAAACAGCCCCTTTTTTTGCAAACAATAGAACTGCAGGACCCAAAGATCCTGCAGTTAGCGTATAATTTAATTATGCCAACAAAAAAATTATACACAATCTAATGAATGATATCAATTAGTTCTTCCATTAAATTATGAAGTGTTAATACCCCAAAATGATTCTGTTCGACTGCTAAGCCAATTATTGGAGGGATTAAATTACGAAAAGCCGAACCAGACATACTCTTCCACCGGAAGAAAACCTGCTGTCGAACCAAGAATTATGTTTAAGGTATTGATTTATGCTTACATGAATAATATTTATTCCAGCAGAAAGATAGAAAACGCCTGTAAAAGAGATATCAATTTTATGTGGTTGCTGGAAGGGCACAAAGCCCCTGATCACAGACCACTGCCAGACTTCGAAAAGAATACTTGTCTGGCGCAGCAGAAGATATTTTCTATCAAATGGTTGATTACCTACATAGCATTGGCGAGCTTTTGGAATATTAAAAAACGATTACAACTTCAAAAGATTTTTGACCCGTAGGAAAAGCAGTGTAAAAAATGAATTTATTCTACTGTGTTTGTGCTACAACATAAATAAATTGCATGCAAAAATACAAAATGAACGAGTTGGTAAACTGCTTTACGAACTAAAAACAGCCTAATTTTAAACCTAAAAAAGGTAAAAAGGGCGTGTCGCTAGCTGCTAAAAAGTAGTTTTGCGACACACCCTTTTTGTTTAGCGCTGATTACTGTTTCTAAAAAAATCTTCTAATTCCCCCAACTCTTTGGAAGTTGAACTGGGTTTACCATCAGCGATGCCGTTGGCTACTTTGCTGATTCGTTCAACCACTTCGCTGTCAGTGCTGACGTAAACAGACTTGATATTGGCGTTTTCTTCGGTTATTTTTTCGCGAACGTTTTCTTCTACTGTCTGAGCGTCTACCGGTTCATTGGAATCTAAATATAAGCCGATGTAAGCAGTGCTGCCGGAAACAACTACCTTTGCCTTTGCTACCCCGGATACATCGTCTGCTTCGTTGGCGATTTTCACTGCTTGATCGCTGTCAGCCGGTTGACTTTGGTACTTATTGTTTTCCGGATCGGCGACATCTTCACTGCGGGTAATGCCCGGGTCGGGAGCGGGATCTTGGCTGGGAACCGGTTTTTTAGCGGTGCTGCAGCCGCTGAGCAATAAACCCGCCAGTACCAACAGCGTCAGAACTAAAATAGAAATTCTTTTTGTGCTCACTTTTTAACCTCCTTTTAATAAAATGCAGGCTGAGCTGCCTGCATTTTATTGTTTAATTATTTTTTGCTACTGCCTCCTGAGCAGTTTGAATTGCTTCATTGGCATACTGCACTGAAATACCTAAAACTTTTTCTGCTTCCTGCGGGTTGTGGAAACCCATACTGTTGGCCGTTGAAATCCAGTCAAAATACCAGAAAGCTTCGCGGTATTTTGCTTGAGCTTTTTTAATCAACTCCTGATCTGCGTCAGGTGTCTTTAGGGCTTGATCAATGGCATTGACCGCATTTTCGACAGCCTTAGAAGCTATATCTAAAAATTCGTTGTGATGGTCTTGAATAGCGTAAACACGTTTTTTCAGATAATCTGTGCTTTGGGTATGGCACGGGGTGCATGATTTTTCTGCAGTTATCAGCGGACTTACCCACCAGTGCGAACTGATTTTGCTGTCGCCTTCTTTAATATATGGCATATGGCAGTCGGCGCAGGCTACACCTGCTGAATGGTGAGTACTGCCGACGAACAGCTCATAATCCGGATGCCGCGCTTTAACCAGTCCTGTTTGAACAATTGGGTGCGTCCATTCAGAGTAATTTTTGTCTTGATAATATTGATAGGTTTCATCAACCTTCACCCCGTTGTCCCACGGGAAAGTGGTTTCTTTGCTATCCGGCAGGAAGTAATAAGTAACATGGCACTGAGCACATACCAAACTGCGCATTTCTTGCTGTGAAGCTTTGGTTATATCTTTGCCCATCCGCTCATAGGCCTTAATTAATGCCGGACGGGTGATGCGCAGCTCATTTGTCTTCGGGTCGTGGCAGTCTGAACAACCGATTGGGTGTTTGACATTTTTAGCCATCTCATTAAAAGGAGCGCTGTAAAATGCATCGCCAAATTTTTTAATTAAATCCGGCACTTCAGGTGATTTACAGGTTAAGCATGCTCCCCCGGTTTTTTTGCGTGATGCCGGTACGCTGGTAATGTCATCTAAAGCGTAGGGGTGACCGCGGGGTTCCCAAAACTCTTCGGAATAACCTAAACCGGCATACAGCGTCCTTAAATATGGGAATGTTTCCAATTTGGATTCACGTGTATTACCGCCGTACTTAGTTTCGGTATCGCTCTGCAGCCCTTTTTGATAACTCTCCCAGTGTCGGGGATAATATTTTCCCCACACTTCATTAGCGGTGTAGTTTTTTTGAATTTCTTCGGGATTTACTTTCTTTGCTGCTTCACTGATATCCCGGTTATTAATGGAAAATACAGTGTACATCGCCCCCAGTACCAGCACGGCAACAACAGCGCTTAACGCAATTAAAAGTCCTTTATTTTTCATTTAGGTTTCCCCCCTTCCTGTAGATCCCGGCGATTGTGCGGTGAGTCACGGTGGCAGTCAAAGCAGTTTTTATCACGTTCGGCAAAAGGATAGCCAACTGTTTCCATTACGTCTTGGTGGCAGCTGTAGCAGTTATCATTGACCACAGTTGCGCCGTGACCGCTGATGTGAATGCGATCGGGAACGTTGCCGATCAGCATGTAAACTCCGTCCCGCGTTCCGGTAAAAGCTTTGTAAAAAGACCCACTGACAATATTGTGGGGAATGTGGCAGCCGCCGCAAGTGGCTTCCGCAGCATGAGTGGACTGCATGTAAGTATCAACCCAGGGCTTCATTAAATGGCAGCTGCCGCAAAATTGTGGCCCGTCTAACTTTTTTGAAATGAAGGGTATTTTTAGCGAAAATATACCAAACAAACCGATAATCGATAAAGCTAACAAACCTTTTAGCAGGGTTCCGCGCATTTCTTCACCCCTATTTCTTAACGAAGATTAGTGTTATTACAACTATAAGTCTGCCAAATTGTGAATTTTTTATGTACCAAAAATTATTTAATAAATTAATGGTAATTTGTAAAATTAAATAAAATAAACAACAAACAAATGCAGAATGAAAAGCAGTTGATTTTGTTTTTTGCTTTCTCCGGAATGTACAAAAAAAAAAATGAGGTGAATTCTAATGAATTTGTTGGAAGCAATCAAAGCAAGAAGGAGTATACGTAAATTTAAACCGGATCCGGTGCCGGATGAATTGATTAAGGAACTATTGGAAGCGGCGAGACTTGCTCCGTCCGGATCAAACCTGCAGCCTTGGCGCTTTGTAGTGGTGAAAAGTGCAGAGGCCAGAGAAAAGTTGAAGCAGGCCACTCCGCTCACTTTTGTTCCTAAAGCGCCGGTAGTATTGGCCTGCTGCGTGGATAAAACAGCGCTTAACAATGTTCAACAAAGAGCACGCGAATTAAAAGAAGCAGGGGCGTTTTTAGGTACTTCGCTGGAGAATATTAAGCTGAATGAGTATGCAAAGAGGAGACCGCAGGATGAAACAGCGATGATGGCTTATTTAGGTTTAAACGCTGCCATTGCTATTGACCATATTACACTGCGGGCAGTGGATTTAGGCCTGGGAACCTGCTGGGTGATGATGTTTGATCAGCAAAAAGCTAAAGAAGTACTGCAGTTGGAAGATAACTATAATGTTGTTGCCCTGCTGCCGGTAGGCTATCCGGATCAAAATCCCGCTCCCCGTCCGCGCGTATCGCTTGACGAAATTATCATAAAAGAGATATAGTAAAAACCCCAAGGATTTAAACCTTGGGGTAGCATCTTTTTACTTATCATTAAATTTTTCCAGTTCGGCAACCGGGAAACTTGTCTCGCGATTTTTATTGTATTTACCATGTAAGCCAATTAATATTGCTAAAACAACGGCTCCTAAAATTATTGCTATCGTGTTATACAAAACAATCCCCTCCTTCAATAACTGTTGAAGATACCAAAGATTTCTTCCTTATTTAATATTATCAAAATATATAATCAATTAGCAATTGGTTTTTAGATAAATGTACAAAAAATAATTAGTTTGACAACAATATACAGAAAAGAAATTTCTAAGCAGGGGTGAGCTGTTTTGATAAGAATATCGGAGATAAAACTGCCAATCGAACACCGAAACGAAGATTTGGTTAACGCCATTTTAAAGAGGCTGCATATTAAGTTTGATGATTTGGTTAATTATCATATTTTTAAGCAGTCGATTGATGCGCGCAAAAAAAACATGATTTATTACGTATATACAGTGGATGTGGAAGCTGCTGATGAACAAGCAATATTAAAAAGGAATAAGGATAAAAAAATTACTTCCTCTCCCAATCTAAATTACCAATATGCAGAGCCCGGTGATCAACCGCTTAAATATCGTCCGGTAATTGTTGGTTCAGGACCTGCAGGGCTGTTTTGCGCATTAATTTTAGCTCAAATGGGTTATCAACCGCTGCTTTTTGAAAGGGGTGCCGATGTGGACCGGCGAAGTGAAATTGTGCAGCGGTTTTGGCAAAAAGGCGACTTTGATCCGCACTGCAACGTGCAGTTTGGGGAGGGTGGGGCAGGCACTTTTTCCGACGGAAAATTAACTACTTTAATTAAGAACAAGCGCTGCCGTAAAGTGCTGGAAGAGCTGGTTTTAGCAGGTGCACCGCCGGAAATTGCCTACTCTTATAAACCGCACATCGGTACCGATGTTCTAAAAAAAGTAGTTAAAAATATTCGTCAAAAAATTATTGAACTGCACGGTGAAGTAAAATTTAACAGTCAAGTTACAGATATTAAGGTAACCGACGGTGCTGTAGCCGGATTAGTAATTAACAATGAAGAATATATTGCCTGTCAGGCGGTTGTGCTGGCAGTCGGTCACAGTGCGCGGGATACATTTGAAATGCTGCATCGGCGGGGAATAAATATTTTGCCAAAGCCGTTTTCTATCGGCGTGCGGATTGAACATCCGCAGGAGATTATTAATAATGCACAGTATAAAGGATTTTCCGGCCATCACCTCTTAGGGGCGGCTGATTATAAGCTGTCTTATCACTCACCCAGCGGCCGTTCAGCGTATACCTTTTGCATGTGTCCCGGCGGGTTGGTAGTGGCTGCGGCGTCTGAACCCGGAGGGGTAGTCACCAATGGCATGAGTGAGTATGCCCGAGATGGGGAAAATGCCAACAGCGCTCTGCTGGTGGGTGTAAAACCGGACGATTTTGGCAGCACACATCCATTGGCCGGGATGGAGTTTCAGCGGCAGTGGGAGAAAAAAGCCTATGAACTGGGGGGCAGGAATTTTCACGCTCCCGCACAATTAGTAGGTGATTTTTTGCTGGGCAGGCCGTCAGGCACATTGGGAGGGGTGAATCCTACATATCGTCCGGGAGTGCTGCTCACCGACTTAAGACAAACCTTACCTGCTTATGTAATTGAAACATTAAAAGAAGCAATAGCGGCATTTGATAAACGGGTAAAAGGCTTCGCCATGCCTGAGGCGGTATTGACCGGGGTAGAAACCAGAAGTTCTTCACCAATTAAAATTCAGCGGAACGAAAATTTTGAAACCAATATTGCCGGTTTGTATCCAGCAGGTGAGGGCCCCGGCTACGCCGGTGGAATTATGTCGGCCGCAGTAGACGGCATTCAGGTTGCCGAAGCCATTGCTGGAAAATATAAGCCCATTGAAAGAAGGAGTTTTTAGCTCCGGGTTTAAAGTATTAGAAGTGAAGGGGTGATCTGATAATGACAACAACTAAACTAGAAGAAATGATTATGCAGGAACTAAAAGACTTAAAAGCTTTCCGTGAAACAGTTGCAGATGACAAGTATTTCAGCAAAATTGAAGTTGATTACCTGCATTTTGTTGATCTGTTTATAAAAGAATACACTAAACAGCAAATTATAGATAAATTAAATGAACTGTATGACCGGGGAATTATTACCGCAATCAGAAACCCCCAGGGCTTATTGTTTGAAATTAAATTGAAATCAAAAACTAGTTAGCATTCAGCATGTAGTTGATTGCCTGCTTTAAATCAGTTAACTCCTCTTCAGTAACCAAGCACTGACAATGAGGGCAGCTGATTGAGTCTGTTTTTAAGATGTCTTGTGGATCCAGTTTAAATTGATGACCGCAGTCGGGACAGGTTAGATCAACATTAATTTTTTTCATTACGCACCTCCTGGTTATTACACTTTGCTATAGATTGTAAAAATCCTGTAATAAGGAGGAATTTTTTATGGAAATTAAAATATTAGGAAGCGGTTGTAAAAAATGCAAAGAGCTTTACGAAACAGTGCAAAGTGTCGTTAAAGAAGAAGGTACTGAAGCGGTATTAGAAAAAGTGGAAGATATTAAAGATATTGTCGGTTATGGTGTAATGCTGACACCGGGCTTGGTAATCGACGGCAAAGTTAAGGTTTCCGGTCGGGTGCCGAAAAAAGATGAGATCAAAAAGTGGATTGAAGAAGCAAAAGTATGAGCGGTATTGTCTACAGTGAGGTTGAAAATTACCTGCGGGACCTTTTACCGGCAAGGGAAGGAATATTTGCCGCGATGGAGCAGGAGGCGCGGGAAAAAATTGTACCTATAGTTGAGCCTGAAGTGGCGCAGCTATTATACTGGCTGGCATTATCACACGGTGCTGTTCGGGTGCTGGAAATTGGAACTGCCATTGGATACTCAACATTATCAATTGCCAAGGCGGTACTGCCGCGGGGCGGTAAAATTACTACTTTAGAAATCAACCGACCGCGGTATTTGGCGGCACTTAAAAATTTTAAGGCAGCAGGTGTGGAAAAAGATATTAATTTGATTTTTGGCGATGCCAGGGAATTAATATATGAATTAAACGGACCTTATGACATGATTTTTTTAGATGCCGCTAAAGGAAAATATCCGGAATTTCTGGATAAATGTGTAGAACTTTTAAATCCCGGTGGCCTGCTGGTGGCAGATGACGTGTTAATGAAGGGCATGGTTGTTTCAGGTGAAGCAGACAAAAGAAGAAATAAAACAGCAGTGAACAGGCTGCGCAATTACTTAAAGGCAGTGACTAATCATCCCCAATTAGAAACGGTTATTCTGCCAATGGGTGATGGATTGTCGGTGAGTTACAAGTTAAAAAGCTGATAACGGCATTAAATGCCGTTATTTTTATTATATTTGTTAACCTATGTATATTGATTAATTAATTAATCTCATCTATAATTAATGTCGAATTATTGTTTAATTTGTCGGACAAATTAAACAATTAATTCACAATCATGGGGACAAGCATTACCCGATATTTATCCCGTCAGGGTTAAATATAAACACTTTAATTAATATTAAATCAAGGGGGTATCATTAGTGTTTTTGACAGTCTTTGCTTATCTTTCTGTTGCTGCTTTTATTGGGCTGTCCCTGTACAAAGCGCATCAATTTGCAAAAATGCCGATGCACGGACGCTGGGAATTGTATCCTGTCCCAAAAGAAGCAGACGGCAAGGGCCATTATGGTGGTTCTTATTATGAAGATACCGAGTGGTGGAATAAGCCGAGAAAAGTATCTCATATTG